>NZ_NKHK02000039.1 GCF_002224245.2 Moraxella sp. VT-16-12 | reverse complement strand
AATAATCCGATAAATTCTATTGGAACTAAAGATAAAATTAATATAATGATTTTTAACCATTTCATTTTAAAATTTCTCTTTTCAATATTATTTTTCCTTCAATATCATTTTATTAATATAATTAGGTAAAAGTCTACGCTGTCTTTAAGTGATAGATGAATGATCTCTATTTTTTATTATGTTATACATTTATATTATTTTCTGTAAGGTTCTGATTCTAAAAGATATTTATAATAGGAGTCTTTCTTTTGTAAATCTGTTTCCCCCCATACCTTATATTCTTTATCATCTGTCCATGGTGCTGGTGCTGGTGTCACGTTATACTCATACTCACTATATGGTTGATCTTTAAAAGCAATATCTTTTTCAGCATATCCCATCATAATATTAAAACTCATTTTTTCATTTTTTATTTTTTTATCCCAACCCTTACGTTCTATAACGTGATCGATGATT
>NZ_NKHK02000038.1 GCF_002224245.2 Moraxella sp. VT-16-12 | reverse complement strand
AACATCAGTTCAGGGTGACGCTCATCAGCCGGACATACGGACCAAAACTGTCCTTACGGCGTTCTGCAAACACGGCCAGCACACCGGGAATATCCTGCACTTCACGACCGGTATACGCTTCAGCACTGCCGTGCCAGCGGTATTTGCCGGTACAGAACGGAAAAAGACGGGATGCCGGATGCTGACGGTGAATACGCATGGCTTCGCCACGGGTGATGATTTTCATAGTGGGATACCTCTGAAGACAGAAGATAAAAGTGAAAACAGGTGTGATGTGGTTGTGACGGGTTAAAGCAGACCATATTCGGCAAAGGAGAAAACCTGGCTGCCACCGACTATCAGATGGTCCGGCACCCGGATATCCACCAGGCCCAGTGCCTGTACCAGACGTTCGGTGATAAGCCGGTCTGCCTTACTGGGTGTGACTTCACCGGACGGGTGATTGTGCGCCAGCACCACGGCTGCGGC
>NZ_NKHK02000037.1 GCF_002224245.2 Moraxella sp. VT-16-12 | reverse complement strand
AATCCATCAGTGAAAAAACTAATTCCGACAAAAAAGGAGCGGCAGAATTCAGTCCGCTCAGCGTTTCTGTCGGGAAGACGACCAGTGAGCAGGAAGCTCTCGAGAAAACAGGCGCGACCAGTTCCCGGACAACGGACAAAAACCTGCAATCACTTGACGCAACAGTGCGTAGTATGCCTGGTACTTATACTCAAATAGATCCTGGTCAGGGAGCAATCAGTGTGAATATTCGAGGCATGAGCGGATTTGGTCGTGTAAACACTATGGTCGATGGTATTACCCAGAGTTTTTACGGAACCTCTACCTCCGGAACAACGACGCATGGTTCAACTAACAATATGGCTGGCGTACTTATAGATCCTAACTTACTGGTAGCAGTTGATGTTACACGCGGTGACAGCAGTGGCTCTGAAGGGATCAACGCCCTTGCCGGTAGTGCAAATATGCGTACTATTGGCGTTGACGATGTAAT
>NZ_NKHK02000036.1 GCF_002224245.2 Moraxella sp. VT-16-12 | reverse complement strand
TATCTCATCATACTCTACTGTCTTAGGACGTTTTTTAAGATTAGTATAACGTTGCAGGCTATTCCAACTGTCATGCCCTGTGATTTCTTGCATTTGTGGAATGGTTAAGCCTTGTTCAGCCAGTCGTGTTGCTCCTTCGTGGCGTAAATCATGAAAATGTAAATCATCAATCCCTAGTATTTTGCATGCCTCAGTAAACAATTTTGAGATATTTTTGCCATCAAGGGGCAGTAGCAAGCTTTCATCATAATATTTGCACGCCATCATATTTTTGCGAATGCTTGGCTCTTGTAGGGCACGGATGACAGGCAGAGCAGATGTGGGGATTTTGACGTGTTTATGATTTCCCAATGAACCTTTGGGGTTTTTCATGTCTTTTATCAACCAATGTTCGCCGTCAAAATCTGCCAATGCCATACGTGTTAGCTCACTTTCTCTGCGTGTAGTATAGATGGCAAGCCACATGATGAGGTGCATGGGGTAGGCGGATTTATAATGCGTATACTTTTGAG
>NZ_NKHK02000035.1 GCF_002224245.2 Moraxella sp. VT-16-12 | reverse complement strand
AGGCAAAAAAATACCATATAAGGTTACACCAAATCCTAAAAATATCAAAAAAACCTATTGCAGCGAAATAGTATGGTATTCCTATTACAAAGCTGGAAAACAATATATGATCCCCGAGCATGGAGTTTGGTTACCACCAAGTATTGTAGCCCCATATGCATTTGTTAATAAGCAAGATGTTAAGCACAATGGTTTTAAATTCGTAGATAATAAATGGTAGTTACAAAATAAAGACTAAATCTATTGAGATTTAGTCTTTAAATCTTTAGAATAACCATTTATTATTTGCTCTTCTCCCTTCACTTGCTTTGCTTTATAGTCATAATAGTAGTACTTCGTAGTATCTTTTTCTTTATATTCTATTAAATAATTCCTATATCCTGGTAAATTCCCAATCCTTTTTTTTAATTCAATTTTTTTAGGTTTTTTCTCAATGTTAACCAAATATGAGCGAACCTTACTTTCCGTATACTGAAATCTTATAATAATA
>NZ_NKHK02000034.1 GCF_002224245.2 Moraxella sp. VT-16-12 | reverse complement strand
AAGAACGTAGTGGCTAGAATATACGACGCTTGCCAAACCACTAAATGACTTGATAAAATCTGGCTTACCCTGTAAGATAGATTTATATTAAGTCATTACTTTCGAAGAAAGCGTGGTGGGATTAAATGAGCGAACAAAACACATTTGTGGCTAGCGACGAAACTGTTGGGCGAAACCGTAAACCCAACCGTAAGGAGCCAAAACAAATTAGTTTTCGTGTGAGCGAATCCGAATATTTAAAGTTAAGGCAATCTGCGGAAACTTTAAATATGAGTGTGCCTGCTTTCGTAAAGAAAAAGGCACAAGGCAGTCGATTAGTCGCACCAAAATTTGATAAAGAAACGCGACAATCGATTGCTAGAGATTTAAGTAAGTTAGGTGCAAACGCCAATCAGATTGCTAAATATTGTAATAAACATCAACATGAAGCACCCAATTACATAGCGTTAGAACATAATATCAATGAGTTACGTGAAAGGCTTGATGAGATATGGCAACAACTAAATTAGGTAATACCAAATCGGCAAG
>NZ_NKHK02000033.1 GCF_002224245.2 Moraxella sp. VT-16-12 | reverse complement strand
AAACACTTCTGCCAATATGTCCTTGTGATACATCTTAACCTTGCCCCATCTTGGGTCGGTGGTTTCTTGGTAAGGTATGTCCTTAACATCTGATAGCTTTTTTACACTTTTTAGATAGGCTGGACATTTGGCTATTGGTAAGTTTAATGCCATGTAAGCTACAAAAGCCTTTGATGCTAAAATAGCCGTCATCATCTAATACTGCTTGTGCTTTGGCGATGGCAACATCTACCTTTTGTTCTATATGACACAAACGCTGTTCTTGCTTTAAGGCTAATTGTTTGGCTTCATAGGCTTGTGTTGCCATGTGGGCAATGAGAAGTAAGGGGTCAGTGATGGTGGCGGATTGTTCTAGTTCTTGCCAGCGTTTGATGATGGCTAGGCGAAGTTTGGCGTTATAACCTGCCACCAAACAAAGGCAAGTTTCTTTGTCTAGTAAATACTCGGTTTGCTCACGGTTTTGGCTGTCTTTGTAGATGTGCTCAAATTTGAGCGTATCTAATTCTAGCTGTTCTGCCATCACTTCAATGTCGCGTTTGACATTCTTATGCTCTTTATCACACAAAGTAGCAATCTCACGGCTAGACATGGTCAAAGCCTGATTGTTTGTTGTGAGCTGGTTAAT
>NZ_NKHK02000032.1 GCF_002224245.2 Moraxella sp. VT-16-12 | reverse complement strand
ATGATGGAAGGTAAGACGTTGCATGAGATTATCACTGAAATTAAGACAGCGTTTAAAGCGATTTTTAAGTAAGTTTAATTTTTTTTAACCGCCCTATAAGGGCTTTTTTTTATGGAGTATGTTATGAAACAAACTAAACTGCCTTGGATTGAAAAAGCCAAAGAATACATCGGTACCGCTGAAAAAGTCGGTAAAGCCGAAAACCCTGTCATTGTTAAAATGTGGGAGCAGACATTTATTGCCACCAATCAAGAAGAAAAGCTCAAACAAGCCGTGTGGCGTACCGAAAACACGCCTTGGTGTGGTGGCTTTGTCGGTTTTATCCTATCAAGTGTGGGTTTAACAAAACACATTCCCCAAGCATTTCCCCTAGCAAGAGCGTGGGCAAGTGCTGGCACAAGGCTAGAAAAGCCTGCCTATGGCTGTGTGGTGGTGTTCTCACGCAATGGCGGTGGTCATGTGGGCTTTGTGGTCGGCAAGGATAAATTTGGCAATTTGATGGTATTAGGTGGCAATCAAGGTGATGCGGTGAATATCAAGCCCTTTGCCAAAAGCCGTGTACTTGCATACAGATGGTGTGGCACACAATCACACCCTGCACCACATCGGTATGAGTTGCCTGTGTTGGGGAGTGATGGTAGGGTGAGTAGGGATGAGGCTTAACATATCTCATCATACTCTACTGTCTTAGGACGTTTTTTAAGATTAGTATAACGTTGCAGGCTATTCCAACTGTCATGCC
>NZ_NKHK02000031.1 GCF_002224245.2 Moraxella sp. VT-16-12 | reverse complement strand
TTGGCGTGGTTGAGCTGTCAACGATGGTGGTGTCTGCTTGAGCCACACCCACTTTGGCGCCATCAACTTGGCTGATGCGTACACTGTAAGCTTCTTCGCCTTCGGTCATTTGGTCAGCCACAGCCGCCACGGTGAAGCTCGCTTCGGTGGCACCTGCTGGGATGGTAACGGTTTGGGTGGTGAAGACCACGTCGCCGTCGGTGGCAGTGCCTGCCACAAAGCTGACAGTAACGGTAACGTCTTTGCCATAAGCTTTATCTAAGCTTAGGGTATAAGTGGCTTGTTCACCTTCATTGACTTGGCTGCTGCCAGCAATGCTCACCACAGGGGCAACAGCAACAGTGGTGGTTACTTTGGCGGATGAGACTTCTTTGCCATCGCTGATGGTGTAGTTGATGGTGGCCTCACCTTCAAAGCCTGCCGCTGGGGTAAAGATGAGTTTGCCATTGTCAATGCTGACTGTGCCTTGTGCTGGGTCAACGCTCGCTTGTGTGATGGTTAATGGGTCATTGTCAGCATCAGTGTCATTGGCCAACACGTCAATGGTTACGGCAGTTTCATAATCGGTCACTGCCACATCATCATTGGCAACTGGTGGCTGATTGGCTGGGGCGGCATCATTGTCAGCAACCACGCTTGTGCTTGGGGCGGTGTCTGTGCCACGGGTGTTTTGTGCCGTTAAGGTTGAACCGTCTTTGATGGCATCTGGGCTTAAAGTAACTTCGCCAGTTTGTGGGTTAACTTCCACACCA
>NZ_NKHK02000030.1 GCF_002224245.2 Moraxella sp. VT-16-12 | reverse complement strand
AACAATGCAAAGACACAAGAAATCGCCAATTTAACCCAAACCGTGAGCGGTCATACGTCTAGCATTCGTGAATTGGGGATAACGACAGGTGAACTTGCCCAAAAATACAGCCAAATCAAAACACAAGCGGATAAGTCCACCAGCGACATTACGGCGATTAGGCAGACACAGGCAGGGCAAGCGACCAGTATTGAGCGGTTGGGGGCGAAGTTTGATAATTTGACGGTGGGTGGGCGTAATTTGTTAAAACACACCCAACGCCTAAACCAACTTTGGCGATTTGCCAGTCGTGGACAAGGTAATAGCATGACTGTCAGTGATGGTGTGGCACGCTTAATAGGTGTTGGCAGCACTTGGAAACACTTAGGTTATGACATCAACAAAGCAACTGCCGAAGCGTGGTTGAAAGATGGTACAACCTTTACTTTATCTGTCTATGCTAAAAAAATCTCTGGCAATCCTAGACTGTCTGTCGCTTTGCGAAAGGGCATAACAGGAGGATTTAGAGATAACCTTGTAGGTAGGACTTTTGATTTGTCAGATGACTGGCAAAAGCTTATTGTATCAGGCACAATGACAACAGATGACTTGCAATACTTGTTTGTTAGATTTGAGTTTTGGGGTGATGGCGTGGTTGAGCTTAAAAAGCCAAAATTGGAGTATGGCAACGTAGCAACCGACTGGACACCCGCTCCCGAAGACACTCAAAGCCAACTTGATGAAAAAGCAAGCACGGCAACCCTTGACGAATTTAAACAAGCCCAAGCGACCAAAGAGCAAGCAACAGCCCAGCGTATCGCTGCCCTTGACGCCGCATACAAACT
>NZ_NKHK02000002.1 GCF_002224245.2 Moraxella sp. VT-16-12 | reverse complement strand
TGCTCTTTATCACACAAAGTAGCAATCTCACGGCTAGACATGGTCAAAGCCTGATTGTTTGTTGTGAGCTGGTTAATAGTTAATTGATTAGGCTTCATGGATATACTCCTATTGCATGGTTAAAAGGTGTGGATTGTCTGCCACTTCTTGAATATATTCGGCGTGTTCTGCCATCTGCTCCCCACGCCCTTGTAGTGCTTCCATCACCTTTTTGGTGTTGGGGTGGTGTTCTAGCTCTTGGACTAAATGGCTCATCTTGCTAAGTTCTTGTAATGCTTGGCTGTGTAGCTTTAACACGTCTGCCACTCTTTGTAGATAATCGCTAAATACTTGTTCTTTGGTCATCTCTTTACTTCTGCTATATGATTAAAATATTGGTGAATTTTTGTAACAATGCCATTCTTGTCTGTGTCCACCAATGGTGAGAGTTCCACACTTCAAGTGCGAAACTGATTACCCAAGATGCCCTAAAACTCACAAAACGGCTTAATCACGCCTGCCTTTACTTGGGTGATATAAAACGGCTCTAACCAATAAATGCTCCACTTTTTGCCATTGGGGGCGTGATATAGGCGTGCTTGTACTGGCACACCGTGAATGCGTTTAAGGTCATGTATGCGTTGAGATAGGGCAAAGCACCCAAATAGGTTGAGTGCCTGCATGGGGTTAATCTCTTGCCCTGTCATTAGGTGCTGATAGATTTGTTTGCAGTGGCTCATTGATTGCCCCCTTGATGCTAGCTGGCATTGTTTAGCCAATCGTGAATGTCGCTGTTACGCCATACGGTTACATTGTCTGATAGCTTGATGGGCTGTGGGAATTTACCAGCTCTTACCCATGCCCATACAGTAGATTTACCAATGGGCAAAAAGGGCAGTAGCTGACTTAAACGGCTCATACCGTCTTGGGGTAGGGTGATGGGCTGATGATGGGTGGCTGGGGTTGTTTGTGTGCGTGGTGTCATCTGATACACTCCAATGTTATGCTTAGCAGGATTGCTTGGGCTTGTGGGGTGTATTGTAGGGGTAATTTTTAAGTAAAAATAGCGGTGGTAGTAAGGGTTTACTTACCCCCTATTACTCAAAAAAGCAAAAGCCCTTAATTCTATATTAAGGGCTGTAAGCTATGGTTTATAAAGGTTTGTAATGGTGGGGTAGGTTTCTTAGAAGGGTACATCATTATCACTATTTATTGGTGATTTTTTGGGTAAATTTATTTTCAATTCATCATAAATTGGTGTTGGTATGTATTTTGGTGGGGTAGGTTCTTTTAAGTTGGGGTTGCCCTTAACTGCACCACCTTTGGTATGCCAGTTGGCAACACTTGCTAATTCTTCTGCTTTTTTATGGCTCATTGGTTCATTTGGTTTTTTTGGTGAATTTTTCCATTTATAAGTGTGTGCATTTGCTTTTATCCACTCCGTCATAAATTGCTTGATTGTTTTATTGTCATAATGGGCTGTTTGTGCCACTTCCCAAGCTTTTACACACAATGCTAAATCAGGACTATAACAAGCATGATTGGGGTTCATATAATCATCTTTACGCCCATTGGGAAAAAACGCACTTGGATATACTCCCCTTGCTTCTAGCCAATCTTTTATATCGTCCCTTGTGATTGTGGTTCTTTCGGTGTCAATTTTACCACAAGCTACCCAATCTTTTTTTAAATCATCTAAATACAAGGTTTGTTCATTTGTATTTGCTACAATTTGGGCTTTTAATTCACCTGCAATAATGGCTCTTTTTAAGACTTTTATAATGATTGAAAAGACTTCATCAACATTATCAGGCATATTTGAATTACGGTTAATACGATATTCATCTCCATAATCTGGGTACTCGTAATTATAATAAACATCACTAGGGCTTGCTCCTGCAATTAAAGCCCCAATTTCATTTATACTTAATATATCCATTAATTTATATAATTCATCGCTTGTTATGCCTTTCATACACTCACACCTTTTAATGTCAAGTTTTGTAAAGTCCACACCTTAACAAATAAGATAGCAGGCGGAGCGGTCTAAGGTGTAGTAAATAACCGCCGTTCGGGTAATTACTCCTAGCCTGCTAAAAGGGTAAATCAATCAAGCATCAATCACCAAACTATAAAGGGTGTGATACTGTCTTAGATAGTCTTAGATTATAGCAATCTAATGAGTTTTGAGCAATCTATTCACGTCTGCCCATCTGTCAAGCCATCTATCAAGTTTGCCCAGTCTTGCATCATCTGTACACGATAGGGCAGATACTCTGCCCCATTATATGCCATGCTGACCTTGTCGCTTTTGGCGTGGGCTAATTGTAGCTCTATGGCTTCATGGTTATATTGCAGTTCATGTAGTTTGGTGCTGGCAATGCCCCTAAATCCGTGTCCTGTCATCAAGCCTTGATAGCTTAGCCGTTTTAAAGCACTGGTTAAGGCGTTTTCGCTGATGGGGGCTTTTGATGCGGTGTTATAAAATACATATTCACTGTGTAAGCCCCATGATTTGATAGTCTGTAATATCTGTATGGCTTGGGGCGATAGTGGCACAATGTGCGGACGGCTCATTTTCATACGCTCGGCTGGTATTCGCCAAAGGGCATTATCCCAGTCTATTTCTTGCCATGTCATAAATCGCATCTCAATGGTGCGAACAAAGGTAAGGCAGATAAATTTAAATGCCAGCTTGGTGAGTATGTTGCATTTTGACCGCTCTATGTCATGTAAAAGGCGTGGCAGTTGTCCAAAGTCTAGGCGTGCAAAGTGAGTTTGTTTTCGCTTGCTTAGGCGTTTGGCTAGTCCATCAGTGGGCGGTAGGTTGTGATATATGCCTTTATCCCTAGCATAACGAAAGATTGCCCCTATTTGGCGTATGGCTCGCTTTGCCATGTCGTATGCTCCCCTGCTTTCTATGGCATTGGCAATATCTAGTATCATGGCAGGCGTGATGGCGTTAATGTCCAAATGGGCAAGACGTGGGGCAATGTCATTGTTATATTGATTGTGGTCTCTTTGGTATGTGCCATTAACAACGGTGTGGCGGTTCTTGTTGGCAGGGTGATTTGGGTTTCTGTCTGTATGGTAGGCTGTGGCAGCATCACCAAATAGCACGGCATTTGGTTTGGCTTGTTTGGGGTCTATGCCTTGTCTGATTTTTTCTTGCATTTCTATGGCTTGCAGGCGTGCTTGTTTTAGGCTGATGGTAGGATATTTGCCAAGTGTGATATTGGTTTGTTTGCCATAAAAGCGATAAGCCACCACCCAAGTTTTAGCACCTGTTAGCCTTACCCATAACTGTAAGCCATTACCATCTGAATATTTATCAGGGCGGTTTGGGGTGCATTTGTCAGTAGGTTTTAATTTTTTAATGGTGGTATCAGTCAGTTTGCCCATGATTTGCCTGGATTGTTGGTATAAGAATTTTTATACCAACAAATATACCAACAAAAAATGTAGATTTCAACGGATAGCCCTAGACTAACAAAGACACCAAAAAGGCTAAAAACCTATAAAACAAAAGGGCTATCACACGATAATGGATAGCCCTAGATTGGTATTTGGTAGGCGTAAACGGACTCGAACCATCGACCCCCACCATGTCAAGGTGGTGCTCTAACCAACTGAGCTATACGCCTAAAAGTGCCACTATTATAACAGAGATTTTGAAAATGGCAAGTATTTTTATTGATATAGGGTCAAATACCAGCTCATGATGTCTTGCCCCCATAACAAAGCAACAATCCCAGCAATGGCAATATAAGGGCCAAATGCAAAGGGTTTGCTTTCACCAGATTTTTTGATGAGTATAAGACCAACAACAGAGCCAAGTAGAGCAGATAATAAAATAATCAATGGTAGCATACTTGCGCCAAGCCAAGCCCCAATAGCTCCAAGTAATTTAAAATCACCAGCACCCATACCTTCTTTTTTGGTAATCATTCCATAGAGTGTGGCGACACTCCATAAAGATAAAAATCCCAATAGTCCGCCCCATACGGCAGATGTTAATGAAGTAAAAGTGTTTTGGGTATTGACCGCAAGCCCTATCATGCCAAGTGGAAACACTAAACGATCAGGCAAAAGTTGGGTGTCAAAATCAATCCCAGTCAAGGCAATGAGCATCCATAAATAAATCAGTGCCATCAGCCCTGTAAACGTCGCTCCAAAGCTATAAATCATCAATACAGATAGCAAGGCACTTATTAACTCCACCAAAGGATAACGGATACTGATAGAAGTGCCACATCTTGAGCATTTGCCACGCAACAAAATCAACCAGCTAATGAGTGGTATATTTTCATAAGCACGGATTTGATGATGGCAGTTTGGGCAGCGAGACGGTGGAAAGGACAAGCTGACGGGCGTGTCTTTAGCGATGGTATCACTTAGGTATTCTTTGACTTTTGGGTGAATGTCAGGTTCGTTTGATAAAAATTCAGCACATTCTTGACGCCATTGACGTTTCATGATGAGTGGTGTGCGATGTATGACCACATTTAAAAAGCTGCCCACGCACAAGCCAAAAACCCCTGCCAAAATCAAAGCAAGGGGCATATTTTGTGATAAAGAAGTAAGTATGTCCATTAGCCAACAACCGAACCCATTTGGAAGATTGGCATATACATGGCAACTACCAAGCCACCAATCACCACACCTAAAAATGCCATAATCATCGGCTCCATCAAGCTGGTCAAACCGTCAATGGCGTTATCCACTTCGTTTTCATAATAGGTGGCAACTTTGTCCAACATTTCCTCTAAGCTACCTGCTTCTTCACCAATCCCCACCATCTGAATGACCATGCTAGGAAATAAATTGGTGCTACGCATGGCAAATTGTAATTGCTGACCTGTGGCGACATCATCTTTGATACGTTGGGTGGCATCAGAAAAGATGATGTTGTTGGTTGCCCCTGCGGTAGAATCTAAGGCATCTAGTAGTGGCACACCAGCAGCAAAGGTGGTGGAGAGTGTGCGAGCAAAACGAGCGATGATGGCTTGATAGGTGATTTTGCCAAAAATGGGCAATTTTAATGAAATGCGGTCTAAAAAATCGCGAAACTTTTTGCTGTGGGTTTTGGCTTTTGAAAATGCAATGATAAGTCCCCCCAGTATCAAAAAGAAAGGAATGTACCATTTGACCATAAAGTCTGACATCGCCATCACAAACTTGGTGGGTGCAGGTAAATCCGCCCCAAAACTGGTGAATAGCTCAGCAAAAACAGGCACAACTTTAATCAGCAAAATGGCGGTAACCACGATTGCCACTGCAATCACCGCAATGGGATATTTCATGGCCTTTTTGATTTTGGCTTTTAAAAGCTCACTTTTTTCCTTGTAAGTGGCGATACGTTCAAGCATGGTCTCTAATGCCCCTGACTGCTCACCTGACTCCACCAAAGAGCAAAACAAATCATCAAAGTATTTGGGGTGTTTGCGTAGGGCGGTGGCAAAGTTGCTCCCTGCTTCAATGTCGGCTTTGATTTTTAGTACCAACTCTTTCATGCTGGCGTTTTCTAGGGTGTCTGCCACAATCTCAAAAGCCTGTGTCAAAGGCACACCTGCTTTCATCATGGTGGCAAGCTGACGCACAAAAATGGCAATGTCTAAGGCTTTGATGGATTTTTTGGTTTTAAATAATGGCTTGGGTTTTGGGCGAATCTCATCAACGATGATGCCTTGTTTTCTTAGTTGAGCCCGAGCCAATTCAATGCTTTTGCTGGTGGTTTCGCCCTTTACTTTTTGACCACGGCGATTTGTACCTTGGTATTTAAAATCCAAGAGCTGTTCAGTTGCTACTTTTGCCATTTGCATTCTCTATTTGTATTTTGGCGATAAAATCACAATTAAAATCAAAGTTAAAAATAAGGTCATTCTACACCACGCAACCCAAGATTGTAAATGTACGGTGGCAAAACTTACCTGTCTTTTGCTGTCTTTGATGAGCTTTTTTATACCGTTTATCCCATTAAAAAATAAACGGTCATTTTTTTGGGTTGAAACACCACAACACCCCTGAATAATGCAAAAAATATTCCGACATTTAGGGGCTTTTGTTTTGAATGTGTTGTTTGATGGTGTCTATTTGTGCTAGGGTGCTTTGCTTGCCAATGTCCATCATTTGTTGTCGCTCTTGTGTGTCAAACACGCTAAATGCCGATAAATTAGGACGAATGACGACATCGCTGACCGCCAAATCCTGTGGGTCGGCTTGTGTTTTTGGTTCAAAATATCGCCAAAACAGCTTGGGATTTTGGCTTAATACAGCAAACTCATCAGGCAGATTAAGCTTGGTTTGTGCGGGAATTGTGCTGATGATGGTGTCTAAACTGATGTCAAAGGGCAGTTTTTGGCTATTAAGTTTTTGAAAATCTATGGGTATGTCTATTGTTTGATTGCTAAATTGTGCAGAAAAACCCTTGTCACTACGATGGATGGTGGCGGTCGTTGGTGTGGGTGGTGGCAGAGCGGATTGATGAGCCAAAACGTCCACGCTAATGACCACATCCGCCCCAAGTGTGCGAGCAAAACGAGCAGGCACAAGAGCAGAGCTGCCACCATCGGTGTATTTTTGACCGCCATTTTTGGGTAGGCGTGGGGCGATAAATAAGCGTGGCACGGATGCTGATGCACGCACTGCTTGACCTGTATCACCAGCGTGAAAGCTGACAGCTTGCCCTTGTTGATTGGTGGTAACAGGCACAAAGCGAGTGGGGAGCTTTTCTATGGGGGTAAAATTGACCTGAGTGTTGATAAAATGGGCTAATTTTTCACCTTCTATCAAGCCTTGCTTGCTAGGTGTGATGTCTATGAGTTGATTTTCATCTAAATTTAGAGCAATGTGGCGTAACTCTTGGGCGGTTTTGCCCGAGGCGTATATCGCTCCGACCATTGCTCCTGAGCTTGTGCCAATGATGATGTCAGGCTTGATGTGATGAGCCTCTAAGGCTTCAATCACGCCAATGTGAGCAAATCCCTTGGCACCACCCCCACCTAAGACCAAAGCAATTTTTGGCTGAGAAGTGGCTGGTGATGTACTTGGGGCGGGTGTGGTGGTGCAACCGACAAACAAAAGTGTTAGGGCGACAAATGGTAAAAGAGATTTCATGATGGTTTGTGAGATAAATTATCATAACTTAACAAATTTTATCATCAATCACAAGCGTATTATTGTCGCTTAAATGGCTAAGGTGTGTGCCAATGTGTTTACTGTTTGTAAAAAGCACATGACTACCATGATTTGATTTGTGATTAAAATTTGGCAAAAACTTGTCAATTTGTATAAATGCCCTTAAAATTAGGGCAAATCATCTGTCTGAACACCATGTACATACCAGCCCAAACCCCCATCACCAATCTGCCCATGACTGCCCTAGCAGGTGTTGGCAATGCTTTGGCAAATCGCTTGACCGAACTTGGCATTCATCGCATTTTTGATATGCTGTTGCACTTGCCCCGAGATTATGAAGACCGCAGTCGTATCATGCCCATCAATGAGCTGTATGATGGACAGGTGTGCGTGGTTGCAGGAGTCATCACAGATGTGTCAGCGACCAAAGGGCGACTGTCAGTTTGCCTAGAAGATGATACTGGCATGGTGGTGTTGCAGTTTTTTAAAACTTATCCTACACTGCTTGCGACCATGACGGTGGGGGCGAGCATTACGGCATTTGGTGAAGTAAAAATTAGCCGTTATGGTGTGCAGATGTCGCACCCAGAGTATTTTATTACAGGAACACAGAGCTTTGAGCAGGGGCTATTGCCAATTTACCCAACGGTCAAAGGATTGCATCAAAATAAACTCAGACAGCTTGTTCGTCTTGCTTTAATGGCGGTGGGACAAGGTCAGCTAACGTGCTTGTCTGATGACGATTTTGGTGTGGTGGGGCTTGATATGTCAGGGGATTTGTTGTCTGCGTTAAAAGCCATTCATCTGCCTGACCCACAGGCGGATATTTTTAGCCAAACGGCACTTTTAACAGGACTAAAAGACCGCACCCACCCTGCGTGCCTGCGTTTGATTATAGAAGAGCTGGTGGCTCATCAGTTGGTGTTTTTGTATCGCAAACAAAACTTGCACACACATAAAGCCCCATTTTGTACCGACAACAGCCAGCTTGCTCAGCGACTGCTTGACAATTTACCCTTTAACCCTACCAATGCCCAACGCCGTGTTGTGCGTGAGATTGTGCGTGATTTAAATACCAGTACGCCAATGTTACGTCTTGTGCAAGGTGATGTGGGTGCAGGTAAAACGCTGGTGGCAGCTTTATCGGCGTGCCATGCCCTAGATAGTGGCTGGCAAGTGGCAATCATGGCACCGACCGAGATTTTGGCTAAGCAACATCTTATCAATTTTAAAAATTGGTTTACTGATTTGGGCGTGAGTGTGGGTTGGTTGGTTGGTAAACAGACCGCCAAAGAGCGTAACACAACTTTGCAAGCCATTATGGATAATGACGTACAAATCGTGGTTGGTACACACGCACTGTTTCAAGAAGGGGTAAATTTTGCCAAATTGGGCTTGGTCATCATTGATGAACAGCACCGTTTTGGGGTGGAGCAACGACTCAAACTTGTCAATAAAGGCGTGGCAAATACCACTCCCCATCAGCTTGCCATGACCGCCACACCCATTCCTAGAACGTTGGCGATGAGTGTTTATGGCGACATGGACGTGTCTGTGATTGATGAGCTGCCACCTAATCGCACGCCCATTACCACCATTACCGTCAATAGAGACCGCCGAGATGAAGTGATTGAGCGGATTTTGGCAAATTGCAAGCAAGGAAAACAAGCCTATTGGGTGTGTCCTTTGGTAGAAGAATCCACCGCTTTGGACGCACAGTCAGCCGAGCTATTGTATGAAGCGCTGTGCCAACGTTTAGACATACGCATTGGGCTGGTGCATGGCAAAATGAAACCTGCTGACAAACAAGCCATCATGAATGATTTTAAACATCATCGCCTTGATTTGCTCATTGCCACCACCGTCATTGAAGTGGGTGTGGACGTGCCAAATGCGTCCATCATGGTGATAGAAAATGCCGAGCGGCTGGGTTTATCACAACTGCACCAACTGCGGGGACGAGTAGGGCGTGGCTTAGAAAAATCTTTTTGTGTGCTGCTGTATCAGATGCCCCTATCACCCACAGGCATAGAACGGCTAAACATTCTAAGAGACAGCACCGATGGCTTTGTCATCGCTCAAAAAGATTTGGCACTGCGTGGAGCAGGCGAGTTACTTGGTAAACGCCAAACAGGAGACATGGGGTATTATTTGGCGGACATCATCCGAGATGAGCGACTGTTGGCGTATGCCCAAGCTCTTGCTTGCTATCTTGTTAAACAGCCCCACAAAACCCTATTGACACGAGCGATGATGGATATGTGGGTCAAAGAAAATGGCGAATTTGTGGGGGCATAACTTTAATGTGATTTTGGAATTTTAAATGGGGGCTTATTAAACATACATTTGGCTGTTAAATGCTCAAATTTGTAGGATAAATATTCATCAAATGCCAGTGGTGGATTTTTATTTTGTTGTTTTTTATTTTATAATAAGACATTTAACCATTAGGAATATCTATGATTTATACCCAAGACCCCACTGCCAATGCCGTTTTAAATTTTTGGTTTGACCCAGTAAATAAGCCTTCATGGTTTGCCAAATCAGATGAGTTTGATGACAAAATCCGCAGTCAATTTCAAACGCTTATCCCCAAAGCAGTGGCGGGCGAGCTTTGGACGTGGCGTAGCGACCATTATGGGCGATTGGCTGAGATATTGGTGCTTGACCAGTTTGCTCGCAATGTTTACCGAAACACGCCCCAAGCCTTTATGGGCGATGACGTGGCACTCATACTTGCCCAAGAAGCAATCAGCCTTGGTGGATTTGCGGATTTGCCCACCGATTTTCAAAAGTTTACCGCCATGCCTTTTATGCATTCAGAAAGTTTGGTGGCACATGAATGGGCGGTGGAGATTTTTAAGCGGATTGGTGATGATAATACCTTGGATTTTGAATATAAACATAAAGTCATCATTGAGCGATTTGGGCGTTACCCACATCGTAATGCCATTTTGGGGCGAGACAGCACGCCTGATGAGCTGGCGTTTTTAAACGAACCTAATTCATCTTTTTAAGTTGCCAACATAAATATCACAGCAGCCTGTTTGGATAAAGACAAAGCACACTGACAGTACGCAACTTAAAATTTTTTCATGAACATTTGCCAAAAAATACTTTGCAAAATCTTATTAATGGGTGTATAACTATATGCCTTGCCATCCATATTTTTAAGGATTTTTTATGACCTTATCCCTTCAAAAAGACAAAATCCGCTTTTTGCTGTTAGAAGGCGTACACGACAACGCCCTAAAAGTCTTAAATGACGCAGGTTATACCAATATTGAATACATCAAATCCGCCCTAGATGAAGCTGAATTGATTGAAAAAATCAAAGACGCACATTTTATTGGCATTCGCTCACGCACTCAGCTGACTCGTAAAGTGCTAGAAGCTGCCGAAAAGCTCATTTGTGTGGGCTGTTTTTGTATTGGTACCAACCAAGTAGATTTGGACGCCGCCTTGGAGCTGGGCATTCCTGTATTTAATGCCCCTTATTCAAACACCCGCTCGGTGGCGGAGCTGGTACTGGCCGAGACCATCATGCTCATGCGTGGCATTCCTGAAAAAAATGCGGTGGTACATCGTGGTGGCTGGAACAAATCTGCCAAAGACAGCTATGAAGTGCGTGGCAAGACGTTGGGGATTGTTGGCTATGGCTCTATTGGCTCGCAGTTGTCCGTGCTTGCAGAAAGCCTTGGCATGAAAGTCATCTATCATGATGTGATGACCAAACTGCCCCTAGGTAATGCCGTGCAAGTTGGCAGTCTTGATGAGCTGCTTGGTCAAGCGGACGTGGTAACTTTGCACGTGCCTGATTTGCCAAACACTCGTGGTATGATGGGCAAAGAGCAGTTTGATAAGATGAAAGATGGAGCGTTGTTCATCAATGCTGCTCGTGGTGGTTGTGTGGTGATTGACGATTTGGCACAAGCCTTAGAAAGCAAAAAACTGCTTGGGGCTGCCATTGACGTTTTCCCCAAAGAGCCAAAATCTGCTGATGAAGAATTTATCTCACCACTACGCAAATTTGATAATGTGATTTTGACGCCGCACATCGGCGGTTCTACCCAAGAAGCCCAAGCCAACATCGGTCTGGAAGTGGCCGAAAAATTTGTGCGTTACTCCGACCAAGGCGATACCACCAGCAGTGTCAACTTCCCCAACGTTGCCATTCCTTTTGCTGATGGTACACATCGTTTGCTGCACATTCACCAAAATGTGCCGGGGGTACTATCACAAATCAATGCCGCCTTTGCTGACGATGGCATCAATATCATTGCCCAATCAATGATGACCAAAGGCGATGTGGGCTATTTGGTGATGGATGTGGATGACAACGACTCCCAAAAAGCGTTGGCACGCCTAAAAACCATCCCACAAACTATCCGAGTGCGTGTCTTATTTTAATGTAAATATTTAAAAAACAAAACCGTCTGACGATAGGCGGTTTTGGTTTTTGTGATACAATAAAACAAATGTAATGATAAGGGTTTAGTTATGAGCAGACATTTTGATTATGTTGCCATCGGTGGCGGTTCAGGTGGCATTGCTTCGGCAAATCGTGCGGCGATGTATGGCAAAAAAGTTGCTGTCATAGAAGCCAAACACGTTGGCGGTACGTGTGTCAATGTCGGCTGTGTGCCAAAAAAAGTGATGTGGTATGGGGCAAACATGGCAACCGCCATCAAAAACTACGCCCCTGATTATGGATTTGATTTGACGGTCAATCAGTTTGATTTTACCAAACTTATCCAAAGTCGCCAAGCCTACATCAGTCGCATTCATCAGTCATACAAAAATGGCTTTGCCAAAAATGGCGTGGAGCTGATAGAAGGCTTTGCCAAATTTATTGATTCAAAATCAGTAGCAGTTACTGATGCTGATGGCAATACTGAGATTATCACCGCTGAGCATATTTTGATTGCCACAGGGGGTCGTCCTGCTCGCCCAAACATCACAGGGGCAGAGTACGGCATTGATTCTGATGGGTTTTTTGAGCTGACGCACTTGCCAAAACGCATTGCCATTGTGGGGGCAGGTTATATTGGTGTGGAGATGGCAGGTGTGGTCAATGCACTGGGGGCAACTGTGCATTTGTGTCTACGCAAAGATAAGCCACTAAAAAACTTTGATGATGGCATTGTGGATACGCTGGTAAACATCATGAAAGATGATGGCATTCACTTTCACACCAATGTCAATCCCACCCAAATCCTAAAAAACGCTGATGGCAGTTTGGACATTCATTTTGACACAGGCGATGTGCTACAAGTAGATACGTTGATTTGGGCGACAGGGCGAGTGCCTGCCACAGATACCATTGGGCTAGACAAGGTAGGTGTCAAGACCAACGCCAAAGGTCAAATCGTGGTGGATAAATTTCAAAACACCAACGTGGACGGCATTTATGCAGTGGGCGACATCATTGAAGGCGGTATTGAGCTTACGCCTGTGGCGGTAGCAGCAGGACGCAGACTTTCTGAGCGACTGTTTAACCACAAACCTGATGAGCATCTGGATTATCACCTTGTGCCAACGGTGGTATTTAGCCATCCACCCATTGGTACGATTGGTCTGAGTGAGCAAAGTGCCATACAAACTTACGGTACAGACAACGTCAAGGTGTATCAATCCAATTTTACCCCCATGTATAGTGCCATCACCGCTCATCGTGAGCCGTGTCGCATGAAGCTCATTTGCGTGGGCGATGATGAAAAAGTGGTGGGACTGCACGGCGTGGGTTTTGGTGTGGACGAGATGATACAAGGCTTTGGGGTTGCCATCAAGATGGGAGCGACCAAGGCGAATTTTGACAATACCGTTGCCATTCACCCCACAGGCTCAGAAGAGTTTGTTACCATGAGATAATCATGCTAAAAATACACCCCAAATAAAGGGTGTATTGGCAAATGGCGCACCTGGCGGGAATTGAACCCACGACCTTTGGCTTCGGAGGCCAACACTCTATCCAACTGAGCTACAGGTGCAAATAGACGAATAATTTTAGCAAGTTTTTATTAAAAAAGCCATGATTTTATAAAAAATACCAAATTTTTTTGCAAATCTTACTAAATTTTTGCAATTTGCATAAAAAGCATGGCATTTTGTGTGTATTTTCCTTTATAATAGTGGGGTAATTTTTTAAAACCCAGAGCGTAGCTCAAGGCTAAAAGAGAAGACGACATGAAAAAAGTTGTAACCCTATCTTTGTCGGTACTGTTGGCGATTGGTGGCGTGGTGGCTGGTCAAGCCCAAGCAAGTCAAGCTCAGCCAGCACAAGATGCTGCTGCAACTACTGAAACTGCGGCAGCTGCCCAGACCGAAGCTACAACACCTGCTGAAACAGCCCCAGCACCCAAAAAAGAACAAGAGCCCATTCCCCAAGACAGCGACCAAGTCAAAAAACTCATTGCCATGCACCCTGATTTGGTGGCTCGCATCGCTCCTTATGGCAAAGTTTGTTTTGATGGCGAAGAGTGCGACATTAACATCACTGTCTTAGCTCCTGCTGTAGAAGGCGAAGCACGTCCTGGCGATATGTTGTACAAAGCCATTTGTGCCACTTGTCATGATGCAGGTTTGGTTGGAGCGCCAAAAGTTGGTGTGGCAGGAGATTGGGCACCTCGTATTGGCAAGGGCAAAGCCACGCTATATGACCACGCCATCAACGGCTTTAACGCCATGCCTGCTCGTGGTGGTGCTGACATCTCTGATGATGAAGTTAAAAATGCGGTTGATTACATGATTGCACAATCAAGCTAATCACCATTTATTCAGAGCTTACTGATTAACCAATGGTCTGGGTGATATGTCATCTAGACTATTTGGCTTTTTGTTTTTAAAAGGAATGCCATGCCACGCACTTTTGCCATTGGTGATGTTCATGGTTGCCATGTGGCTTTAACCACTTTGCTTGATGTCATTTGTCCTAATGGCGATGATAGACTCATCTTTTTGGGTGATTATGTCAATCGTGGTGATAATTCAAAAGGCGTGCTAGATACGCTCATGAGTCTATCAAAAAGCTGTCAAACGGTATTTGTCATGGGAAATCATGAGTTTATCATGCTTGATGGGCTAAAATATCGAGACGATTTTGAATTTTGGCTTGGGGTGGGTGGCGATAAAACTTTGCAATCTTTTGGGCTGTTGCCTGTGCGTTCTGAATGTTGGCATTTGCCATTTGCTTATGTTGATTTTTTAAGGCAAACGGTGGATTATTTTGAAACTAAGGATTTTATTTTTTGTCATGCATTCATATATCATCATTTGCCGATGAATGAACAAAATGATTATGCCCTAAGATGGCGTAAATTAAGACACGACCATTTGCCCCATGATTCTGGCAAAACGGTCATTTGTGGTCATACTGAGCAGAGAAATGGACAAATTTTATCCTTAAATGATGGCAAAATCATTTGTATTGATACTTGGGCTTGTGGGGGTGGCTGTTTATCAGCACTACAAGTGTCGGGTGATGATGGCATGATTTTGTACCAAGCGGATAATTTGGGCAATTCATCTGTATCAAAATTGGACATTGCCAGCTTATCATCACGCATCTAAATGCAATTTAATCATCAAATTTATTTATAAATATCATCTATTTGTTTTAAACAAAAATATTAAAATTTTATCATGACCATACCTGCCTTAAACATCTCTCATCTGACAAAAACCTACCCCAACGGCTTTACCGCCTTAAAGGGCTTGGATTTGACCGTACCACAAGGCGACTTTTTTGCACTTTTGGGGGCAAATGGAGCAGGCAAGTCCACCATGATTGGCATCATCAGCTCACTATTTCCACAAACACAAGGGCAAGTTGAAATATTTGGGGTGGATTTACAAAAAAATCCTACCCTTGCCAAGTCGTTTTTGGGGGTTGTGCCACAAGAGTTTAATTTTAATCAGTTTGAGCAATGTTTGGATATTTTGCTGATTCAGGCAGGGTTTTATGGCATGACCAAAAAAGACGCTTTGCCAAGAGCCCAGTTTTTATTAAAAGAATTGGGGCTTTGGGAAAAACGCCACGAAAAATCTCGTGCCTTGTCAGGGGGTATGAAACGCCGTTTGATGATAGCTCGGGCATTGATGCACCGCCCACGCCTGTTGATATTAGATGAGCCGACCGCAGGGGTGGACATTGAACTTCGCCGTTCTATGTGGGAGTTTATGAAACACATCAACGAGACAGAAGGCACAACCATCATTTTGACCACCCATTATCTTGAAGAAGCCGAGCAGCTTTGTAAGCACATTGCGATTTTAAATCATGGTGAGATTTTGATAAATACTGACATGAAATCTTTGCTCACGCAGTTGTCTAACGAAACTTTTGTGCTAGATTTAAAAGATGAGCTGACCTATGTGCCAACACTATGCGACATTACCCATGCTCATTTGGTGGACAATAAAACCTTGCAAATCACGCTGAATAACACACAAAATTTAAACGCTGTCTTTACTCAATTAACCAAACAAAATATCCAAGTGATGAGCATGCGAAACAAAGCCAACCGATTAGAAGAATTATTTATGGGCGTTGTGGATGGCCACACAAGCTCTGCTCAAAAGGTGTGATATGAATTATCAAACACAGCTTATCGCTTTTCATACGTTATTAAAAAAAGAAATCAAACGCATCGTACGTATCTGGCCACAGACATTATTGCCACCTGCCATTACCATGACTTTGTATTTTGTGATATTTGGGCAAATGATAGGACATCGTGTCGGTCAAATGGGCGGTGTCAGCTATATGCAGTTTATCGTGCCGGGACTGATTATGATGGCGGTGATTACCAACAGTTATGCCAATGTGGTGTCGTCATTTTTTAGTACCAAATTTAATGGCAGTATTGATGAGCTACTGGTCTCGCCCATCTCTAAGCACAGCATTTTGTTGGGCTATGTCAGTGGTGGGGTGTTTCGTGGCTTGATGATTGCTTTGATTGTGAGCATGGTGGCACTGTTTTTTACTAAGCTAAGCATCATGCACCTTACAATCACCATAATAACCATGATTGGCACATCGGTGCTGTTTTCTTTGGCGGGGTTTATCAATGCCATTTTTGCCCGTTCTTTTGATGACATTTCTATTGTGCCAAGTTTTGTTTTGACACCATTGACGTATCTGGGTGGGGTGTTTTATGCCATCAGCGAGTTGCCTACCTTTTGGCAAACGGTGTCTTTGTTAAATCCCATTGTCTATATGGTGAATGCTTTTCGTTATGGCATTTTGGGTTATTCTGATGTCAATGTGGTGTATTCTTTGGTTGCCATTTTGATTTTTTGTGTGGTCTTTTATGGCATTGCTTATCATTTGTTAAAGCAAGGCTCACGCATTCGTATTTGATTTAAAAATAGGACAAATCATGAGCATTCATGGCGTATTGGGTGAACACACCAGTTATCCGACAACTTATGACCCCACCATCTTGTATCCCATCTCACGACGCATTGGGCGTGATGAGATTTTAAAAGACACAGGCATAAAACTGCATGATGACTGTCATGGTGTGGATGTTTGGCAAGCCTTTGAGCTGTCTTGGCTAAATACAGTAGGGATTTCACAAGTGGCAATGGCACGTTTTACCATACCTGCCAGCTCACCTAATATCGTGGAATCCAAATCCTTAAAACTGTACTTAAACAGCTTAAATTTTACGCCGTTTGCCACGATTGATGATGTCAAACAAACCATCGCCACCGATTTGTCAGCATGCGTTGGGGCTGATGTGGGCGTGCAGATTGTTGGTTTGGGCGATGATACGCTTGCTGTTTGCTCGCCTGTGGGTGTGTGTATTGATGACAGTTTGGCTGATAGCCAAGAGATGGTGGCGTTAAGCGATGATGTTGACAGTCGTTTTTTGACTGCCACACAAGGTGAGCTGACGCATTATCAGTTTTATTCGCATTTGTTACGCTCCAACTGCCCTGTTACTAACCAACCTGACTGGGGAACGGTGTCTGTTGAGATGACGACCAACCGTCAGTTACAGTTTGGTGAGATTTTAAAATATATTTTGTCCTTTCGTCAGCACAACGGCTTTCATGAGCAATGTGTGGAGCGGATATTTGCTGATTTTATGAAAGTATTTGAACCGTCATCGCTACTGGTGCAGGCCAACTACACACGCCGTGGGGGCATTGATATTAACCCTGTGCGGGTGTTTAATTGTGATGTTGGCGTACTTGGTAGGTTGGTTCGTCAATAAATAACGCTGGCTAAAACACCAAAATAACCATCAAGCCCCCAAAGTCGGATTTGGCAAAATATAAATCCACGTCCGCTTGCTCACAGACGGCTTTGACCATGGCAAGCCCAAGCCCTGTGCCTGTGCTGTCGCTACTGTCTGAGCTGTTTGAATGTGATAGACGCACAAAAGGCTCAAAAACTTTGTGATAATCATGAGCATCTATGCCTGTACCACTATCGCTGATGGTGAGTGTGCGATGCTTATCAATTTTACCATGTCCAATAACGAGTGTGGCGTGTGCAGGCGGGGTTTTGCCAAGCTGTATGCTGACAGATTTGGTCTCTGGGGTATAGATGATGGCGTTTTGTAGCAAATTTTTGATGAGTTGTAATAACGGCGTGGGGGCGATATACACACTAAAATCTGCCGATATGTCCGCATCAAACACAATGTTTTTATCATTGATGATGGGCAGTAAAAAGCCTATTGCTTCTTTGATACTGTCTGCCACCGATGTGGGTGTGTCGCTAAGAATGTGGGCGTTAAGACGAGCTAGGGCTAACAGTTCTTCTACAAGCTGTTGATTTTTATGAATGCTAATGGCAAGTTTGTTCAGTCCTGTTTGGATTTTGTCCATATCTGATAGACCTTGCAGGCGTTGTACTTGCAAAGAGATGGCGGTCAAAGGCGAGCGTAGTTCGTGCGATGCGTCAGCAATAAAACGTTTTTGCGTATCAATACCATCTTGGGCTTTGTCCAGCAGTCCATTCATGGCATTGGCAAAGGGTAGGATTTCTTTGGGAAAATTGGTGATGTCCAGTTTGGATAAGTCGTGCTTTTCACGGTGTAGGACTTGTTTGGTGCTTTTTTGGACAGAGCGAAAGCTGTACCAAATCACAAAAGGCAACACAAACAGCAAAATCCCACTCACCACCAGTAAGGGCAATAAGGATTGCAGGGCGGATAAGGTGGTCAAATCTTCTTGGACTTCGGTGCGTTCACGTACAATGATGTGCCGACCATTGTCATACAGATGATAAATTTTAAAATTTTCATCATCAATCCGTTGGGTGCTAAATCCCATGGGTAGGGCGGTTAAGGGGTCTTTGTTGCTTGTAAAAATATCAATCCACAAACCATCTTCGTCTTCTATGGGGTAGTAGCTTTGTGGGCGAGTGTCCAAATCAGCAAGAGCAACCGCCATGCCACGCAAATGGTTATCAATGACTTCACCCGTCTCTTGGTGGCTGACATAAAAGGTTGCGACCACAGCAATCATGGCGGTGATAAACAAGATGACTAAGGTGGTGAACGTGATACGCCATTGTAGTGAGTGGTGCTTCATGAACTGATATACCAGCCAAGCCCACGCATGTTTTTGATGGTTTTAGCACCGATTTTTTTACGCAAACTATAAATCAAAAACTCCACTGCATTACTCTCTACTTCCATGCCCCAACCATATAAACTGTCTTCTAAGTCGTTTTTGGAAAGTACCTTATCAGGATTGGTCATAAAACTAAGTAGCAGCATGTATTCTTTGGCGGTCAAATCCACAGGACTGCTGTCCAAAAATGCCCGTTTTTTGGCAGTATCTAGGGAGATTGTGCCAACACGTAATAAATTTTCAGCTTTGCCTTGACCACGGCGTATCAGCACTCGCATACGAGCCAGTACTTCGCCCAAATCAAAGGGCTTGATGACATAATCGTCCGCCCCAGCGTCTAACCCCTTAATGCGAGCTTGCACGTCATCACGAGCGGTCAGTATCAGCACAGGCGTGTCAATTTTGGCACTTCTGAGGGTGGTCAGCACTTCCATGCCGTCCACTTTGGGTAGCCCCAAATCCAACAAAATGATGTCATAACTTTCTGTTTTTAAAGCCAAAAGTGCCTGTGAGCCATCTTTGACCCAGTCCACCGTATAGGCTTCGTCTTTGAGTGCTTCGCTAAACACATCGCCAATCATCAAATCATCTTCTACCAGTAATACACGCATTGTTTTACAAATTAGCCAAGTTAAGCTATTGTAGCAGACAAAAGACAGTTTTGGCTTAGAGACTGGCAAATTTTATGTTCTCAATAGCGTTGGCGGCAAACCTTACAAATTTAGTATGAATTTAAAAGATAAAATTTGTTATAATAACCAATTATTTAAATTAGCCAAATTCAAAAAAAGAGCCAATCATGACCCAACTGCCCACCAAAAAATCTGAACTTCTTTGCCCTGCCGGCACCTTTAAAAACATGCAATACGCCTTTGCTTATGGGGCGGATGCAGTTTACGCAGGGCAGGCACGTTACTCATTGCGGGTGCGTAATAATGATTTTGATGAAGAGAATTTGGCAAAGGGCATCTCTTACGCTCATTCGCTTGGCAAAAAGTTTTATGTGGTGGTCAATATCCAAGCCCATAACGCCAAACTTAAAACCTTTATTGACGACATTCGTCCCATTATCCAAATGAAACCTGACGCTCTTATCATGTCGGACGCTGGCATGATTATGATGGTGCGTGAAGCCTTTCCAGAACAAGCCATTCATTTGTCCGTACAAGCCAATGCGGTAAACTGGGCAACGGTCAAATTTTGGCAGCAGATGGGCGTTACAAGGGTGATTGTCAGCCGTGAGCTGTCCTTAAAGGAGATTGAGCAAATCATCAAAGAAGTCCCCGACATGGAGATTGAAGTGTTCGTGCATGGGGCGTTGTGCATGGCGTATTCGGGGCGTTGTCTTTTGTCGGGTTATATCAATAAGCGTGATGCCAACCAAGGCACTTGTACCAACGCCTGTCGTTGGTCGTATAACACCTATAAGGCGACAGAAAATGAAACAGGCGACATTGTGCCAGCCACGCCCGAAGTGTTTGTGCCAAATCAAGGCGAAATCGCTAATGTCAATTTAAACGGCGATGTGGTGATGGGTGATGACTATGTCCAAAAACCGTCCGATGAAGTGGTCTTGATAGAAGAGCAAGGCCGCCCAGGCGAGTTGATGGCGATGTATGAAGATGAGCATGGTACTTATATCATGAACTCCAAGGATTTGCGTGCAGTGGAGCTTGTGCCTGATTTGGTGGCTATGGGCGTGCATTCGTTAAAGATTGAAGGGCGTACCAAGTCGCATTATTATGTGGCACGCACCGCTCAAGTCTATCGCCGTGCCATTGATGATGCTTTGGCAGGCAAGCCCTTTGATACCAGTCTCATCACAGCACTTGACGGGCTTGCCAATCGTGGTTATACCGAAGGCTTTTTGCGTCGCCATGTGCATTCTGATTATCAAAATTATGACTATGGCTCATCCAAGACGGACAATCAGCAGTTTGTTGCCGAAGTGGCGGACATCAGCGATGAGCGTTTGACTTTAACCGTCAAAAACAAACTGATGGTGGGTGATACCATTGAAATCATGACTCCCCAAGGCAATATCAGCTATACATTGGGTGAAATGTGGGACAAAAAAGGCAATGTGATAGACGGGGCGTTAGGCTCTGGTTGGGTCTGCCAAATTGCTAATCCCTTCAAGGACATGGATAAAGACGTGCTACAATTTGCCCTAGTGATGAAAAGCGTGAGTGAGGCGATTTATACCTAAGGGAGTTAATATGCAAATTACTGATTTAAAAAGTATTGATAATAATGCCGAAACATTATTTGCCATTTCGGCACATGAACCTGTGCTATTAAAGCGACAAGGGGATGATGCTGCTAGAGTGGTGGTAGATTATGAAGTTTTTAAACAATTACAAGATTTATTATCTATGATGATGCCAAGACAAGACAAAAACCTTAGTCAAACCAAAACCTTGTATGATGCGTGTATGCAAAATCATAATTTTGGTGATGCTGACTTTGATGATATTGATTTTGATGAGTTAAATCAATCATTTCCACAAGAACAAATTTTTGAGTTTGATAAGTAATGATTTTACTTGATACCAATATTTTGTCTGAAATGCGTAAAATTCAAAAAGGCACAGGCGACAAAAATGTTACCACATGGGTAAAAACATTGGATTTATCTGATGTTTATTTAAATAGTATTGTCATTGGTAAGATTTATCGTGGTATTTTATTAAAGGAATTTAAGCATGACTTTAATCAAGCACAATCTTTAAAAAGGTGGTTTGATGAATGGGTTTTGGTAGAATTTAAAAATCGTATTTTGCACATTGATGTCAAGGCAACCATGATTTGGGCAAATTTACAAGTTCCAAATCCAAAAGCTATTAACGATAGCTATATCGCTGCCATTGCTCATGATTTAACCATCGCCACCAGAAATACCCGAGACTTTGAGGGTATGCCTGTTAAACTTGTTAATCCCTTTGAGTGGGTATCACCACAAACATGATGGGATGTCAAATCGCTAATCCCTTTAAGGACATGGACAAAGACGTGCTACAATTTGCCCTAGTGATGAAAAGCGTGAGCGAGCCGATTTATACTTAGCTGGTTGTATGATGCCTAGATGACAGCTTTTTATTCGCTGTCTTTTTGGTATCTGGCAAAGTAAAACTTGGCTCCTGATATATCGTCAGTTTGTTGTGCTGACTGCCAAACTTTTTTAAACATCTCAGGCAAGGCAGGATAAAAGGTATCCCCTTGGACATCTAGCTGCACATGGGTGATTTCTAACACATCTGCCATTGGCAGGCTTTGGCGATAAATCTCTCCACCCCCAATGATAAACACTTTATCTGTGCCAAGTGCTGACACGTCCGCTTTGGCGTTTTTGATTGCTGTGTCCAAATCATGAGCCACCCTTACGCCATCATGTTGCCAAGTTGTCTCTCTTGTGATGACGTGATGAATGCGTTTGGGTAGCAGGCGACCCAAGGAATCAAAGGTTTTGCGACCCATGACAATCACACCCCCTGTGGTCAAATTTTTAAAATGGGTTAGGTCAGCAGGAATGTGCCATGCCAGCTGATTGTTTTTACCAATACAACGCTTGCTATCCATGGCGACCACATGGACAATTTTAATACCATTCATACAGCAACGTCCGCTTTAATGCGTTCATGGGAGTGATAATTCACAAGGTGAATGTCATCAAAACCAAATTCAAAGATGTCTTTAATGTTGGGATTTAGATGTAATTGGCACAAAGGCAAAGGCTTGCGGCTTAATTGCAGTTTGGCTTGTTCAAAATGGTTGTGATATAGATGCGTGTCGCCCCCCGTCCATACAAACTCACCCACGTCCAAATCACACACTTGGGCAATCATGTGTGTTAGTAGGGCATAACTGGCAATATTAAACGGCACGCCCAAAAACACGTCCGCCGAGCGTTGGTAGAGCTGACAAGACAGTTTGTTGTCATTGACATAAAACTGAAACAGCGTATGGCAGGGTGGCAGTGCCACTTCACCAGCTTCGCACGGATTCCAACCTGAAACAATCAGACGGCGTGAATTGGGGTTGGTTTTAATTTCGTTGATGAGCCAAGTGATTTGGTCAAAGCCATCATTTTGATAAGTGCCATCAGCGTTTTTGCTTGCCCCAAAATTACGCCACTGATGACCATAGACCGCCCCCAAATCTCCCGTTTGTCGTCCAAAACGTGCCGTCTGCTCGGCAGTTGCCCATTCGTCCCAGATGGTTACGCCGTTATCTTGCAGGTATTTGACGTGGGTATCGCCCTTTAAAAACCACAAAAGCTCAATGGCGATAGAGCGAAAATGTACTTTTTTGGTGGTTAAAAGCGGAAAACCGTCCGCCAGATTAAATCGCATTTGATGACCAAAAACGCTGCGTGTGCCTGTGCCAGTGCGGTCAGCTTTGTCGCTACCTGTGTCTAAAATGTGCTGTAAAAGTGCTAAATATTGCTTCATGTCGTGCCTTTACTTGGTCGTTGTGCTTTTTATGGTTATGCTTTTTGCCAGTCGTAAATGTTCTTTTTGTACGCCACAATCATTAAAATTACCCCAAAAATAATCATTGGTAAACTAAATAACTGTCCCTTACTCATCCACCCAAAAATCAGCTCATAACCAACATCAGGCTGACGGAAAAACTCGGTGGTAAAACGGCTACACCCATAACCAAGCAAAAATAAAGCTGACACAGCATAGCGTGGGCGGGGCTTTGAGCTAAACCACCAAAGCAGAACAAACAATAACACCCCTTCGGTCAAGGCTTGATACAGCTGACTTGGGTGGCGTGGCAAGAGTAGATAATCGCCCACTTGGGCGGCAATGGCTTGAAGGGCAGGCGTGTGTTGTAGCAGTTCATAATCTGCCCCTGCTGCTTGGGGAAAATACATCAAATGCCCATAACCGCCATCAGAAACACGCCCCCACAGCTCGCCGTTGATAAAGTTGCCCAGTCGCCCAAACAAAAGTCCCGTTGGCACACAAGGTGCGATAAAGTCTAGCACCGTAAAGGCAGATTTTTTGTATTTTTTGGCAAATAAAAACATGGCAACCATCACGCCCACAAAACCGCCATGAAACGCCATGCCACCTTCCCAAACTTTAAACAGATACAAGGGGTTGGCTAAAAATTCGCTAAAATTGTACAAAATCACATAACCAATGCGACCGCCCAAAATCACGCCCATTGCCCCAAAAAATACCAAATCTGAGACCATCTCGGCGGTAAAATCATGGCGTTGTTTGGTGCGATACCACGCCAAACCATAAGCAAATGCAAACGCAAGCAAATACATCAGACCATACCAATGTACTTGCAAAAAGCCCAAATCTAGGGCGACAGGGTCAAATTGGGGGTGGGTGATTGCCATATAAATCATCGGTAAAATTTAGCTATGATAGCAAATTTTGGCGGTTTTGAAAAATACTTTAAGCCATTGATGGGGATTTTTGTGTTTGGTGGTATTGAGATTAAGTGCTTGACAAACGTGTTTAATAACAATAGCCGATGTTTTATCCAAACATGATGTCATGTTTTAAGCTGTCATGAATGATAAAAATTTCCATCTTGCCCTAACTTTTGTTGTGTTGATTGGTACTGACTTGGATAAATAAAATGGTGGTTTTGGGTGGCATAAAAGTTTTAATTAGGCTGATTTTATGGTGCTAAAAAACCGCCAATATTTTGGCGGTCTTGTATGTGAAATTAATTATTTGATTTCAGATGTCAAAACAATGTCCACATTGCCTGCAATGGCTTTTGAATAGGGGCAAACTTGATGGGTTTTTTCAACAATGCGTTGCAAGGTGTCAGCATCAATGTCGGTATTGGTGGCGATGACATGAATACTGCCTGACAGATAAAAGTTGGCATCACCAGCTTTGTTTAAAGAGATGGTAACTTGTACTTGGCTGTCAAATTTGACATTTTCGCCAACCTTTACCAGACCCAATGCACCATCAAAGCACGCCCCATAGCCAACAGCAAACAGCTGCTCTGGATTATTGCCTTGTTTTTTGCTGCCAATGGCGGACAGCTCAAAAACGCTGTCGCTGTCGCTAAGTTTGCCTGTGCCGTTTCTTGCCCCTGTTACTGTGGCGGTGGTGGTGTATAAAGTACTCATCATTTTCTCACTGGGTTGTTGATATTCACTGTTAAATTGGGGTGTAGATGAGTAATTCAAGACCAAATGTCAATGGGCTTTATCCCAGTTGTCCCCCACGCCAATCTCCACCACAAGCGGTACGGCAAAATCCACCTGCCAGCCCAAATCTTTGGCGGTATGAGTCAGCACGTTTTGCATGGCGGTTTTGATAAGCTCGCCTATCTCGTCTACTTTATCGTCATCGACTTCAAACACCAACTCATCATGTACTTGCAGTAGTAGCTTGGCGTGTGCTTTGGGTAGCACTTTATCTACCGCTATCATGGCAAGTTTGATGATGTCGGCTGCTGAGCCTTGTAGGGGGGCGTTGATGCTGGCTCGCTGGGCTGCCTGTTTGATGACTTGGTTGGAGGCGTTGATGTCAGGTGCGTAGAGTTTGCGACCTAAAATGGTGGTTACATATCCTGCCGATTTGGCATGATTTTTGGTGTTTTCCATATAGTCATGTATGGCAGGATAGCGAGCAAAATACCGCTTGATGTAGTCTTTGGCGACATCATTGGCAACGCCAAGCTGTTTGGCAAGCCCAAAGACACCCATGCCATATAACAGCCCAAAATTGACCGCTTTGGCAGCCCGTCTTTCACTGGCGGTTACATCCGCCAAATCTTTATTCATAATCTCGCTGGCGGTGGCGGTGTGAATGTCCAAATTTTGATTGAAGGCATCAATCAAGCCCTTATCACCACTAAAATGTGCCATCAAACGTAGCTCAATTTGTGAATAATCCGCCGCCAAAATCACCCGCCCAGTCGGTGCAACAAAGGCTTCACGAATCAGTCTGCCCGTATCGGTGCGAATGGGGATGTTTTGTAGGTTGGGGTCGCTTGATGATAGTCGCCCTGTGCTGGTCAGTGCCTGATGATAACTGGTATGCACCCGTCCATTTTTGTCCGCCGCCTTTGCCAAAGCGTCCGTATAGGTACTTTTGAGTTTGGAGAGGCTGCGATGTTCTAGTACCACGTCCACAAGGGGGTGGTCAATCTTGGCAAGCACCGCTTCGGAGGTGGAGTATTGTCCTGTTTTGGTTTTTTTACCGCCTTTGATGCCCAGTTTGTCAAACAAAATCTCCCCAAGCTGTTTGGGGCTTGCCACATTAAAGGCTTCGCCAGCCAGCTCAAAGGCTTTGGTTTCTAATTGGTGGATTTGGTTATCAAAGGCAAGCGATAATTTGCCCAAAAACTCAGTTTTAATCAGCACACCATCACGTTCCATCTGGGCAAGTATTTGAGCGGTGGGAATTTCTAGTTTGTTTAGTAGGTGTTGGGCGTTGATATCTTGGCTTAAATACTCATCAAAAACGCTAAACAGCCGATAGGTAATGTCCGCATCTTCGCAAGCATAGTCGCTGGCTTTGTCTATGTCCACTTTGTCAAAGGGGAGCTGTTTTGCTCCTTTGCCTGCCACCTCTTCAAACGTGGTGGTTTTGACATTCAGATAAAAGTTTGCCAAATCGTCCATGTTGTGCCGTGTTGCCACGCTATTGATGACGTAGCTTGCCAGCATGGTGTCCATGTGCCAATTTATCAAATCAATGCCATATTTTTTAAAAATATGACTGTCATATTTTAAGTGCTGTCCGATTTTGCCAATGTTGGGGTTTTGCAAAATCGGTCGTAGTTCATTTAAAACAAAATCTCTGTCTAATTGATTGTCCAGCACAATATCAAAATCACCCGTATGACCCACAGGAATGTAGTAGCCTTCATAATTATTGGTGGCAATAGAGATGCCCACAAGCTGTGCTTTTTGCCAATCAATGTTGGTTGTTTCGGTATCAATGGCAAAATAAGGGACAGAGTTGAGTTTGGTGATGAGTGCATGAAAGTCATCAAGCGTATTGATGGTGTGATAGTGTGCTGTTTGAATGGGTAGCGGTTTGACGGTGAAATTATCGGTGGTGATGTCTTGTGTGGCAGTTGGCGTGTGCTGCTGTTGGTCGCTATGTTGGCTGTCATCAATGGCTTGATTGGCTGACTTTAATAAAGCAAGTTGCTCTGCCGTTTCTTTTTTAAATTCTAAGGTGTCAAACAAAGGATACAGCTCTTTTGCTCTGATAAGCTGACTGTCTTTGCTGTTATCAAGACCAATGTCTGCAAATGACACAGGCAAATCCAAATCTGTAACAATGGTGGCAAGCGTTTTGTTTAGGGGGATTTCGTGAGCGTGCTGACTGATACTTTTGCCAACTGCCCCTTTGATGTTGGCGATGTTTGCCAAAATGCCATCAATGTTGCCGTATTCGTTTAATAATTTGGCGGCTGTTTTTGCGCCGACCTTGGGAATGCCAGCAATGCCATCAACGCTATCGCCCATCAAAGTCAAATAATCAGCGATTTGGGTGTTGTGGACGCCAAATTTTTCTAGCACACCTGATTTATCAGTGATTTTGCCTGTAAAGTTGTCTTCTAAAATCACGCAGTCATTAACCAGCTGTGCCATGTCTTTATCGCCGGTGGATATGACCACAGGGTAACCGTTTTGACAGGCGGTGCGGGCAAGCGTGCCGATGATGTCGTCTGCTTCATAGCCGTCAATTTTGATGAGCGGTATGCCAAGTTTGGTAATCAGCTCATGAATGTAGGGAATTTGCACCACCAAATCATCATCCATTGGTGGGCGGTGGGCTTTATAAGCGGTGGATAATTGATGACGAAAGGTGGGGGATTTGGTGTCAAAAGCAACCGCCATGTGGGTGGGCTGATATTTTTTGATGAGTTTATTTAGGGCGTTTAGCACACCACGAATGGCGTTGGTGGGTAGCCCTTGGGAGTTGGCTAATGGGGGCAGACCATGAAAGCAGCGAAACAAATAATACGAGCCATCCACCAAAATCACTGGCGAGCGAGTGCGGTCAATGTGGCTGGTGTCAAAAGTGGCAAGATTGGGTGGGGTGGGGTGATTGGTCATGATGTGATGATTGGTAATAAATTTGGGGTATTATAACCAAAAATCATGATTTAGGGGAATAATACACAGATAAAAAAGCCCACCATGATGATGGGCTTTTAAGCTGTTATTTGTATTCGGTACATTCAATGTCTGTATCACGGCAGAACATTTCATGATGATTGGCGGTGCATTTCTTTTTGACATCTAGGCGAGCTTTGCCACGGCTGGCGTTCTCGGCGGTATAAGTGTCTGTAAAAGCCTTGATTTTGCAGACGTGCATACTGTCATTTTTGTCTTTAACATCGGTAACCAGCACAGGCACGCCCACAGGCACAGGCACAACCACCGCCCCTGTGTGTTCAATCGGAGCAACACAAGCAGACAAACCGAGTATGGCTGTGGCAATCAGAGCAAATTTTTTCATACAAACCCCAAAAGTAAACTGATAAAAAACTTGCGGTATTATATGGGCTTAGTCCAACATAACTTTTGGTTATATGTAACAAATTGTAAATTTTACTTAATAAGACAATGGATTTATGGATAAGAATTACCCAGTTGTAAGTTAAAAAGTTTGGAAAAAAGCCCAGATGGTTGTCAGGGCTTTGGTATTGTGTGAAAAATGTGTTTAGAGTAACAATTTTTACTTTTCAATAAAAAGTGTACAATAAGGTTGGTCGCCTTGAAATTCCTTGCCAATCAATTTAACTGGCTTTAAAGTGTCTCCCCCATCATCTGAAACCATCACAATGAGCTCTTGATTTTCAAATGTTTTAAGCTCTTGTATGACCTGTTCAATGCTTTTTGAAGTAGCACCCCAATCGTTATACTCATTGGCTAATGTCCCATGTGGATTGTCTGGTTTTGCAATTAAGTGGTAAAATTCTTAAAAATATTTAAAAATTAAGTTTTTGCTTTTTATGGTCATCACAGTTGATACATCTGTTGTGTCTCGCCAAAATCAAATAACATGGCAAAATGCCTAAATGTCTCTTAGTTGGGAGTATGATGTCTGTGATGATTAATGTGGCGTTCTAATGCGTGAAAAATCAGCAAAAACACCCATGAAATAAGCAGATAAATTACCCCTGCGGCAAAATAAATCTCCAACGTCAAATAAGTCTTTGAGATGATGATTTTGGAGGTATACATCAAATCCACCACAGTGATGGTAGAGACAAGTGCTGAGCCTTTTAACAAAAAAATCACTTCATTGCTATATGCAGGGAGCATGATGCCAAACGCACGTGGCAGGGTAATGCGAGTAAATTTGGTGATGGGCGATAGACCTAGGGCATCAGAGGCTTCTAGCTCCCCATGTGGCACAGCTTTAATTGCACCACGCACAATCTCCGCAACATAAGCGGACGTATTTAGGGTCAGAGCGATGATGGCACACCAATAAGGCTGACTTAGCACAGGTTGCCATAAAAAACTGTTTTTGATGACATCAAACTGCCCCAAACCATAATAAATCAAAAATATCTGCACCAATAGGGGCGTACCACGAAAAAAGTAAATGTATAAAAATGGCAAAAACCACACCAAAGGGTTTTTAGATAGGCGAAACAAAGCCAATACTATCCCAATCACCAGCCCAATCAAGCTAGATAATACCACCAGCTCAATGGTGGTGATAGATGCCTTTAAAAGCTCAGGAAAGTGGGTAAATATCGCTTGGGTATTCCAGTTCATATTTTTGCCCCTTTGTGTAGTTTTTTGGCGTAGCGTGCAGAAGGATTGACATACCACTCGCCTGCACCAATCAAGGCAGTAATCACCGCCGACAAAATCAGATACATCAGGGCTGCCACCATGGCAAAGGTAAATGGTTCTTGGGTGGTTTGTCCTGCTCGTGAAGTAACATAAGTCAGCTCATGCAGTCCAATAAGTGAAATCAGGGCGGTGTCTTTGAGTAGGACAAGCGTCAAGTTGCCCAAACCGGGTAGGGCAACCACCCACATCTGTGGCAAGATAATCCGCCAAAATGTCTGAAAACGGCTCATGCCAAGACTTTGACAGCTTTCCCATTGCCCCTTTGGCAGAGCTTGCACCGCCATACGAAACACTTCGGTGGCATACGCCCCAAACATAAACGACAAAGCCACCACACCAGGCCAAAATGAGCCAATGTCTATTCTTTGGTGATAGCCCATGCTTTTGGCGATGGCAGAGATGATAATGCCACCCCCAAAATAGATGGCAAACACCACCAAAAGTTCAGGCACGCCACGCACGACTGTGGTATAGATTTGAGCGATTTTTTGTAAAATCCAAATGTTTGATAATTTGGCAGTTGCTCCTAATAATCCAAAAATCAGCCCAACAATCAAACTGGTCAAGCCTAATTTGACAGTTAGCCAAGAGCCTTGCAAAATCAGATTGCCATAGCCATGTAACTCTATCACAGAACGTGCCTTATGTTGATACAAAATGAGATATTTTAGCAAATTTTATAAAGCGATACAAAGGATTAATGTTGCTTTGTTTAAAATGATGGGTTAGAAAATATTTGAATTTATGGGCGGTTTTTTTATGATGCATTGATTTTTTTATTAAAATGTGTCTGGGTGATTTATCTGATTGGCTTTGTGTTTATTTGCATTGATACAAGCTGATGAATGGCGGTATTGGCAAACTATCCGCCCATCAGCCCTGCCACCCCAAAATAGCCAAGTCGTATGCCCAGTAGCACCAAAATCCACAATATCATCAACCGAAAGGTTTGCACAGGTAAAAAACGGTTGATGTGTCCGCCGATGTACATTGCCCCAAATGCCAAAGCGGTGATAAGACCGATTTGCCCCCATGTTTTGCCATCTAGTGCCATTAATGAGCCAAACAACACAACAAATTGAGCGACTTTGCCCACAAAAAAGCACAAATTTGACACCCGCATGATGGTTTGCTTGTCATCGCTGATAGATAGCAGGTACATCATCATTACTGGTGCCATGGCACTGGTTGCACCGCCAACGATACCGCCAAATAAGCCCACAGCAATCATGTTGGCTTTGGTGTTTTTTAGGACAATGGGGCGACCTAATAACGTAATGCCTGCATACCACAGCACCACCAAAGCCAGCACAATCAATAAATAGGCCTGATTGAGCCACAAAAGCAGATATGCCCCCAACACCCCACCAATGAGCGACAATAAAGCAAGTTGCCAATAATTGATGAGATAATGGCGAAAATTATGGGCGATATTTTGGTTGGTGCCATGTTTGCCAAGCCAAGCACTCAGATTTAATATGGCGGTAGGGATTAGCACCAAGATAATGGCATCTGCCAAAGGGTACACACCACTAATCATGGCAATGGTAACAAGAGCAAAGCCCATGCCGCTAATGCCATGCAACAGTCCTGCGATTGCCACTGCTCCAAACAGCAAAAACTCGTTTGTCATTGTATCACCATGATAATTTGGCAAGCCATAAATTTACCCCAAAGCCGATAAATAAACTCCCCACGCCAAGCATGGCAAAACTCATCACCAAGGGGCGACCACTAAACATATTGGCTAACTTTTTACCACTAAATACCAATAAAAGCAAATATAAGCAACTGACACATTGTAAAATCACCGCCAGCACAAAAAAGCTCAAAAACGGTTTGGGATAATCAGGGTGAACAAATTGCACAAAAAAAGATAAGAAAAACAAAATCGCTTTGGGATTGGTTAAGCTTAGCGACAACGAGCGATAAAAGTAGTTTTGCTTGGCGACATTGGGTGGCGAGAAATTTTTGCCTTTGATAAGATGGCGGTTTTTAAAGGTGTGATGAGCTCCCATCATCAGACGTATGCCAAGATATGCCAGATAACAACCGCCCACAAGTTTAATGCCGTCAAAAATGGCAGGATAGAGCTTTAAGAGCGTGCCTGCCCCAAAGATGGTTGCCAATATCAAGATGGTATCACCCACCAAAATGCCACCAGTTGCCATAAAGCCTGCCGATTTGCCCCGAGATGCCGAGACTGACAGGCAATAAAGGCTGTTAGGACCGGGTAAAGTGATGACCACAATCACCCCAATCAAATAAGCAGTAATGTCAGTAATGCCAAACATGATATTGTCTTTGATTAGGAGAGATACTCGGTGGGGTCTTTGGTGTCTTGTGCGATGGTGTCAGCAAAAAACGCCTGTGCCACATTGGTTTTTGCTTGTTGGTAGTGAGCAAAAGCAGCACAAGTGGTGGACAAATCCCCTTGCCATGCAGGAATGTTGCTTTTCATGCACGCAAAGCGGTTTGGCGTGTCGGGTAATGTTTTGGCGGTCTGCACAGCAAGCATGGCACTTTCACGGCTATTACACACCAAAGCCATGTCGCACCCAGCACTGATGGCAAATTTAACACGTTCGCCCACATCGCCCACGACCGCCGCCGCTTTCATGGACAAATCATCTGAAAACAGCACGCCATCATAACCAAACTTCTTTCTTAAAATGTCTTGTAGCCAGATTTTTGAAAATCCCGCAGGCTTATCATCAATTTGGCTAAATATCACATGTGCAGGCATGAGAGCGGACAGTTTGTGAAGGTTGTTTTTAAAACTGACCAAATCACACGCCACAATCTCATCAAAACTGCGTGTGTCTATCGCATCGCAGATGTGTGAGTCAGGAGCGATGGAGCCATGACCGGGAAAATGCTTGCCTGTGGCTTTCATGCCAGCGTCATTCATGCCATCTATAAAGCGTGATGATAGTGCCGTAACCACATCGGGGTTGGCATGAAAAGCACGGTCGCCAATGACAAGACTGCACCCATCAATGTCCATGACAGGAGCAAAACTAATGTCCACCCCCACCGCCAGCACTTCGCACGCCATCAAATAACCCACATCATACGCCAAATCTAGGGCAAGCGTGGGATTGTCATCATAGATTGCCCCCAGCTGTCCCATGGCAGGCAAAGGCGAAAAGCCTTCTTTAAACCGTGCCACACGTCCGCCTTCTTGGTCGGCGGCGATGATGAGCTTTGGATTGACCGAACGCATGCTGTCGGTTAAAGCTCGCACCCCAGCAGGGTCTGTTACGTTTCTTTTAAATAAGATGATACCGCCAATCTGTGGGTGTTTTAAAAATTCTTTGTCAGCATCTGTTAAGGTTGTGCCGTCCACGTCTGCCATGATAATGCCGTTTGCCATGATGCGCCTTATGTGTTGAAAAATATTGCGTATTATGCCATGAATTTGCTCACTTTTACCAAGTGGCATGAAAATTGCTAAGAAAAAACCATGATTTTGTAAGAATAGTTATGGTAAGATAGACCAATTTTTGCGTGTTGATGTTTTTAGATGACACGTTATTTGTTGAAAATGTGATGAAATTTTAGTTTGTTTAAAATACAAACATGAAATCGGGAATTAAAATGATGTCAAAAACACAATATCTATTATCAGGTGTCGCCACGGTGGCGGCAGGTGCAATTTTTGCCCAAAGCTACATCAGTGCGGCGATGGCATCTGATAAAGTGGGTTTTGAGCCAAATACAGAACAAAAAGTAACCACTCGCCAAGTCGCTCTTTTATTGGACCGTATGCATTACTTGGAACAGCCCCTAGACCGTGAGATGGGGGCGAAGATTTTGGCGATGTATTTTGACCAACTTGACCCATCTCGCACTTTATTTTTGCAGTCAGATGTGGACGAATTTACCAAAAAATATGCCAACACTTTTGCTGCTCGCTTAAAACGTGGTGATTTGTCAGCAGGGATTGAGATATTTGAGCGTTATCGCACCCGTTCCAATGAGTATTATGGTTTTGCCAAAACATTGCTTGCCAGCGATGTCAGCCTAAACACCCAAGACACCATCGTGCTTGACCGTGAAGAAGCCCCCCGTTTTGCCAACAAAGATGAGCAAATGGCATATTGGCGTAAACAGACAACATTTGCTTTAATTGGCATCACGCTTGGGCAAGAAGACGATAAAGCAAAAGATAAAGCGTTTTTGGATAATCCTGAGTTGTCTCGTGGTCAAGATTTGGTGCGTGGCGATGAGCGTACACCAAAAGAGATTTTGTTAAATCGTCTGACTCGTCAAGAGCAACAGTTAGCTCGCCTAAAAAACGATGAGATTATGGAGACGATTTTAAATACGGCGATGATGACTTATGATCCGCACAGCAATTATTTTGCTCCTGTGCAAGCCAATGAAATGCAAATTCAGACAAATTTACAGTTGGAAGGCATTGGCGTATCTATCCGCCCTGACCGCAAAAATCCTGACTACACTCGCATTGTTACTTTGGTGGATGGTGGTCCTGCCCAAAAAACAGGACAAATTCGTGCCAATGATTTGATTTTGGGGGTTGCTCAAGATGGCGAGCCGATGGTGGATGTGGTTGGATTTAGTGTGCGAGAGATTGTGTCGCTCATTCGTGGGGCTAGGGGAACGTCCGTTACTGTCAGAGTAAAACAGCCCAACACACCAGACAGTGCCGCTCGCAACGTAACCATTGTGCGTGATGTGATTGAGCAAGAAGACACAGGCGTTCATCATCGTGTGGTGGAAGTGCCTTATCGTGGTGGCATAAAACGTGTGGGCGTGTTGGAGATACCAAGTTTTTATTTGAATTTTCAGGCTCGCCGCAGTGGAGCGAGCGAATACAGGGCGGTCAGTCTTGATACCGAAAAAGCCCTAAATGCCCTAAATCATGAAAACATTGATGGTTTGATTGTGGATTTGCGTAATAACCCCGGTGGCTCACTAGATGAAGTGGCAAAAATGCTTGGGCTGTTTATCAAAGAAGGTCCTTTGGTGCAAATCCGTGATAATCAAGGTAATGTGCAAGTTTATGCTGACAAAGATGAAGGCAAACAGCTTTATGCAGGCGACATGGCGGTGCTGATTAATTTAGGCTCTGCATCGGCTTCTGAGATTTTTGCTGCTGCTGTACAAGACTATGGGCGGGGCTTGGTGGTGGGTAGCACAACCACAGGTAAAGGCTCAGCACAGGTTCAGCGTGATGATTTGGCACTTGGCTCAGCAACCTTGACTCAGCGTAAATTTTATCGTATCAACGGTGGCAGCACCCAAAATAAAGGCGTGGTGCCTGATGTGGAGCTTGTAAATATTTATGAAGGCATAGAATTTGGTGAGCGAGAGTACAAAAACCCCTTAGAATGGGACACCATCAAAGCCACATCATTCACCCCCGAAGGCAAATACACCAAGGGTTTGATAGAGACACTTGCCAGTCAATCAAAAACACGTCAAAGCACCAATCCGCAGTTTAGGTACCTAAGTGAACTTAATGCCATCAGACAGCTTGATGATGACAAACAACCTGCTGATGTGGACATTGACAAACGCCGTGCTAAGGCAGATTTGGTGGAGCAAAAAATGCTCATGGCAGAAAATACTCGCCGTCAAGCCACAGGTGAAAAGCCCTATACTGATTGGACAACTTATCAAGCAAGCATAGACGCTTTGGCAGAAGAGCGTAGCCTGATGAAGGAAAATGAACGCCCCAAACTGCCAGAAGAAGAAGCCTTTGTGATAGAAGCGGCGACTTTGATGTTTGATGCTAAGGCAAATAACACCACTCCCTAGTCTGTGATGGCTGTCATGACCGCCATGTTGAGCTTATCATGGCGGTATTTTTTGGCATATAAAGCAGAAGCAACCCCGCCATCTAAAAACAAGGCATTTTGACAGCCAAAACCTTTAAACACATCAGCAAAGCCATAAAAATTGACAGGTTCATCACTGATGACAAAATAAATCTGCCCATCTGTACAATCCACGCCCACGCCATTACGGATTTTGGTGGACGTGCTTTTTGGGTCAAATTTGGGGTGGATTTGCCCTTGTATCACCAACATCGGTCCTGATTGTGTGGCGTATTTTGGGCGTGTGCCTTGGCTGAGTTTAGTGGCAAAGGCATGACTTTCGTCCACATAAAAACCGTCATCGTTCCACCAAAACACCCCGTTGGGCAACAGATGAAAATTGCCTTGCCCATCATTAAGATTAAGTTTTTTGATGGTCGTGCCATCAATCACTGTGTAACCAATGGGAGCAAAGTTGTCATCATACATACCAGCATTCATGGCAAATGACAACTCACCTGTGTGTTGGATGAGTTTATCAAATTTATAAAACGGTTCACCAGTAGGGTCTTGCCAATACAGCTTAGTATTTTTTGGTGCTGGCTGAAACGTGCATACCGTATGAGCAAATGGCACAGATAAGGCGGTGCAGGGCGTGCTGGTTTGGGGGTAGTCTTGGCAGGCAGATAGTAATGGCGGTAAAAAAATTGCTGTCAAAACAAAAGGTTTGATGACACCCATATCAAATCACGCCCAACATTATCAATGCTTGATAAATTCCATCATCACTATGATTGGGGCACACAAAATCTGCCACCGCCTTTAAATTAGAGTGAGCATTACCCATCGCCACACCAAAACCCACCGATGACAGCATTTCTATGTCATTTAAACCATCTCCAAACGCCCAAACATCTGCCATATCTAGTCCCAGTTTATCAAGCGTCATCTGTATGCCACGAGCTTTTGAGCCATGTTTGTCCAAAATATCTACGCCCAATTTGTGCCAACGTGTGCTTTTTAGGTCATCACTTAGATGATGTCCTAAATCAAAGCTGGCGTTTTTATTATCATCATAAAATGCCAACAGTTGATAGACGGGCGTATTTTTGTCAAAATTTTCAACTTTATCAATGCGATAAGGGATATGTAGTGATGTCAAAGCTTCTGTCATGGCAGGCGTTTCATCAAAACCAATAATCTCATTGGCAGTCATATAGCCATAGGCGATACGCTTGGTGTGTAGGTGGGCGGTGGTGCGGTGGATTTGCTGATGGTTGAGCGGAAAATGGCTTAATAGTTTGCCTTGATATTCATTATATTGCCCATTGATGGTGATAAATAATTCAATGCCAATCTCATCAATCAGCTCATTGATACAAGGCGGAAACACACAGCGACCACGACCTGTGGCAATCGCTGGGATGATGCCTTGGTTTTTTAGGGCAAGTAGGGCGGTTTTGGTGTTTGGGGCAAGGCAGTTTTGGGTTTTGATAAAAAGGGTGTCATCAATGTCAAAAAAGATGATTTTTGGGCGTGTTGGTGTCATGAGGTATTTAGATGGTGGATTTGGTTGCTTATTTTGCCATTTTATGTAAGAATAAGCAAAATTTTAAAAAATAGGTTAAAAAATGAGCAAAGAACCTACCTTGCACCAACGCCGTATCATCTATCAAGCTCGCCGTGGTTTAAAGGAGTTGGACTATTATATAGACCCTTATGTCAAGGAGCATTATTTGTTGGCAGACGATGATGAACAGTCGGCGTTTGAGCGGCTGCTTGGTTATGAAGACCCTGATTTGTTGCTATTTTTCTTGGGGCAAGACAGCCCTGATGACGAAAAAGTCGCACACCTTATCCAGAAAATCAAAACCTTAAAATACGCCTAAGCAATGTACATAGATACCGCCATTACTCCAACCAAATACCTTTGGTATGCTCGCTGTGGGTTTGTTGGGTTGGTGGCGATTTTGGTGTATTGGGCTGATTTGTCATGGTGGCAGATGGGGCTTGTGGCAGGCGTGGCGGTTTTTTGTGTTTGGCAAGATTGGATAAATGATGTGCCACTTTGTGAGTTGTCCACCAAAGACCCTGATGAGCTGTGGGATTTGGGTGTATTTGTTGATGACAGACAGGTTTGGCAAGCGTATTTGAATAATGCTCATTTGGTAGATTTTGGCTTTGGACAGGCGGTGCGTCTGTCTTTTTATGTGGTAGAGCCACACAAACAACCCTTAACAACTTGGGTATTTTATGACAGTGTGCCAAAGACCACGTTTTGCAAGTTAGCCGCCCAAGCGAATTTTGGCGGATACTAATAAGGATAACTCCATGAAAAGAGCCTTTTTAATCTTGGTGATATTGCCAATATTGGCGATGGCATCACCTGCATTTGTGCCAACAAAAAAAAGCTGTCAAGCACTACATCAAGATGTCATTCTGCTGATGAGTTATGTTGCTCCTTGCGATGATGATATTAACCCCATCATTACACAACAATATGCCCAAGCGACCACTGTCATGAATGAACGTTTGACCATGTGCCACAAAAAATTTTCATCAGATGAGCAAGATGAGATGATGGATGAATTGCTTGGGAAAATTGACCCAATCTTGACAAATTGGCAAAGTCAAATTGTCGCTGACAAACCCGCTTTTTGCCAAGCTCAAAGGGCAAATTTGGTTCGGCGTCTCAGCAGCTATTTATAATGATGCCCTTGCGTATCACACAAAGCCCCAACTGTGGGGCTTTTGGTTTTAGTGTACTTTGCTTAGCTCCATGGTGATGGTTTTGCCATCGTTGGTTTGGCTGACTTTAATGGGAAGATAGTTTAGACTTGGAGCAACCCAAAAACTTGTTGCCCGCCCTTTGTCGTCATGCACACGGTCAATGCGTACAACATCATAAGTTCCTGCTGGCACGGTGATTTTACTGTTGCCTGATTTTTTAAAACGGGTGGTTTCTATGTTGGTTTTTTTGACCAGCTGATAGCTGCCACTAAATCTGCCATTGATAAGCTCTTGGCGGATTTGGGCTTCTAGGCTCAAATCATCATAAGCTTGCCCGCTCATTTTTAGGGTGGTGGATTTGCCTTTGTAGGTAGAGACGGCGGTTTTTGCCCCATTGTTAAATTTAATGTTGTGTGTGTTGCCCACACCAAATATTTTTACGGACATATTGGAGCTTGATGGTAAAATTTTACCATTTGATAAGCTAAAACTTGCTGATTGATTGACACTAGCAATCCCTGCGGCACTGGCTTTGACGGTGTAGTTATAACTGTTGCCGTTTTTGCTTAGGGTGCGTGTGGCAGTTCCGTTTTTGCCGTCTGCTTTGACGGTGTAGGTGGCAGAAAAGCCTGATAAATCAGCAGCATGGGCAGATAAAGCCGTGCCAATACTTATGGTGGCGATGGCAGTTGTTTTTAAAAAAGTGGCAAATACGTTCATTGGTTCTCTCGGATGTTTTGAAGCTATATAATGGATATATCTTGTTACATTTACAAGGACAATTTGATAGGGTTTTGTAGTATTTTGTGAGTAAATTTACTAAATTGTTGTAAAAATGGGCATTTGATTTAAAAAAACTGATGGATTTTATCAATCTTAGTCTTTTAACCATAAGGATTGCTATCATATAACGTTTCATGTGTTTTGTGCGTTTTTATTTGTGGTATTTTTATGCAGTTTATTAAAAAAGTTTTAACATACATCGCCTTATTGCTTGCCATCATCATAGTTGTTTTGCTGGGGTTTTATTTGTATATAATCAGCCAGTCCACCCGTCAAGGCGACATCGTTTGGCAGTCATGCTATCGTCTTGCTTATTTGTCATGGTTTGTTGTGCCACCATCTGTCAAATTGCAATGTGCCACTGTGAGTGTGCCTGTGGATTATGATAAACCAGATGGCAGACACTTTGTCATACCGCTCACTCGCCTGCCTAGCCACAGCGAAATCACCATGGGTGATTTACTGATTTTAAATGGTGGACCTGGTAGTCATAGTCTTGATATGGGCATGATGATGACAGATGCATTCGGGCAGCGACTTAGGTATAATTTTCATATATTGGGTTATGCTCCCCGTGGTATCAGCCCATCTAACCCTGCCATCAGTTGTGGTGAGCAAGACGACAGCGATGCTCAGGCTTATATGAATGCTTGTATTAAGCACACAGGGGCAGACATCTTGCCTTTTATCAGCTCAAAGCAGGTGGTGCGTGATTTGGAGATGATTCGTCAAAGTTTGGGTGATGATACTTGGTCAATGCTTGGCTACTCTTATGGTACAAAGCTGGTTGCCAAATATGCCGAGCATTACCCAAGCCATCTTAGAGCAGGCGTGTTAGATGGGGTGGTGGATACCAGCGAAGAGCTGTTTACGATTTTGCATCATCAATACAAAGGTGCTCAGGTGGCTTTTGAGGCGTTTATGAAAAATTGCCCTGCCGATTGTGTGTTTGACAGAAACCAAGACCCCAATCAAGCGTTTATTGCCAAGCTAAAAGACATTGAACAAAAAAATCTGACCGATAAAAATGGCGATTTGATAGACAGTGAAAGCATATTAAAGATTTTTAATAACAATTTGACAGATGAAAGCTATTGGCAGGATTTGTATGTCATGTTTGCTCAGTTAGATAAGGGGCAGACAAGCGAGTACAATATCCAGCAACTGATTGCTGAATTTGGCGAACAGGGATTTAGTGAAGACGCTTTGACTTTGGTGAATTGTGCTGATTCTGCCCCAAAATTATCCAAAGATGACTACATCAAACAAGCCAAAATCATTGACAAACAAGCCCCTTATGATGACATCACTCCCAAACGTGATGATGAGTACCTAGATGCTTGCTATCATTGGCAATGGCAAGCAGTTGATGATTTGAACGAAAATCTTGTTACGACCGCCACGCCAAATTTATTGTTTGTTGCCCAAAAATATGATTTTGCCACCCCCTTTGCCAATGCCAAAACCATGGCAGACCGCTTTAATGATACGCTGATTTATACGCCTTATTATGGTCATACGGTCAGTTTGTCGGACATGAATGCGTGTGTGGACACTCATGTGGTGAACTATCTGATAAATCCAAAAACAGATTTTGGTGAGCGATATGTGTTTTGTCAGTAGTGGTAGGAAAATTTTTAAAAAAGCCTTGAAAAAATTTACCCCAAACACCATGTTTAAGGGCAATCTGGTTTGACCAGTGATTTGTCAGTTTAATGGAGAAAATCTATGTCTATTCGTCCTTTGCACGACCGCATTGTCGTTCGCCGTACCGAAGAAGAGCAAAAAACCGCAGGTGGCATTTTGCTACCGGGTTCTGCCCAAGAAAAACCCCAACAAGGTGAAGTCATCGCCGTGGGCAATGGTCAAATCACCGACAATGGCGTACGTCCTTTGGATGTTAAAGTTGGCGACAAAGTTCTGTTTGGTCAATACGCAGGTCAAACCGTCAAAGTAGATGGCGAAGAGCTGCTTATCATGAAAGAATCTGATGTGCTTGGCGTACTTGAAGGCTAATCCTTTAAAATTTTTGGAGATTTAAAAATGGCAAAAGATGTAAAATTTGGCGTATCTGCCCGTGAAAAAATGATTGATGGCGTAAATATCCTAGCGGACGCCGTGAAAGTAACCCTAGGTCCAAAAGGTCGCAATGTGGTGATTGACAAATCTTTTGGGGCCCCTACCATCACCAAAGACGGCGTGAGCGTTGCCAAAGAGATTGAGCTTGAAGACAAATTTGAAAACATGGGTGCTCAGTTGGTTCGTGAAGTCGCCAGCAAAACCAACGATGTCGCTGGTGATGGTACAACCACGGCGACCGTGCTTGCCCAAGCGATTTTGACCGAAGGCATGAAAACGGTCGCTGCTGGCATGAATCCTATGGATTTAAAACGTGGTATTGATAAAGCGACTCGTGTGGCAGTTGAGCAAATCCACGCATTATCTACTCCTGCTGATGACTTTAAAGCCATCGCCCAAGTGGGTTCTATCTCTGCCAATTCAGATGCCAAAATCGGCGAGCTGATTAGTGAAGCAATGAAAACTGTTGGCAAACAAGGCGTGATTACCGTAGAAGAAGGTTCAGGCTTTGAAGACACCCTAGAAGTGGTTGAAGGCATGCAGTTTGACCGTGGTTATATCAGCCCTTATTTTGCCAACAAACAAGACAGCCTAACGTGCGAGTTTGACAATCCTTACATCCTATTGGTGGACAAAAAAATCTCTAACATTCGTGAGATTGTGCCACTATTAGAGCAAGTCATGCAAACCAGCCGTCCGCTACTTATCATTGCCGAAGATGTGGAAAACGAAGCCTTGGCGACTTTGGTGGTCAATAACTTACGTGGTGGCTTAAAAACTTGTGCGGTCAAAGCCCCAGGATTTGGCGACCGTCGCAAAGCCATGCTTCAAGACATTGCAATTTTGACAGGTGGTGTGGTGATTTCAGAAGAAGTGGGTCTATCACTTGAAACAGCCACGCTTGACCATCTGGGTACTGCCAAAAAAATCACCGTGGGCAAAGAAAACACTGTGATTGTTGATGGTGCAGGCGACAAAGCACAGATTGACAGCCGTGTAGAGTCTATCAAACGTCAAGTAGAAGAATCCACGTCAGATTATGACAAAGAAAAACTCCAAGAGCGTGTTGCTAAGCTCTCTGGTGGTGTGGCGGTGATTAAAGTGGGTGCTGCCACCGAAACTGAAATGAAAGAGAAAAAAGACCGTGTTGATGACGCTCTACACGCCACGCGTGCAGCGGTTGAAGAGGGCATCGTACCTGGTGGTGGTGTTGCCCTAGTGCGTGCTTTGGCGGCTTTGGCTGAGCTTAAAGGCGATAATGATGACCAAAATGCAGGTATCAATATCCTAAGACGAGCAATGGAAGCCCCACTTCGCCAAATCGTTACCAATGCAGGCGATGAAGCCAGTGTGATTGTCAATGAAGTTAAAAATGGACAAGGTAATTATGGCTACAACGCAGCCACAGGTGAGTATGGCGATATGCTAGAAATGGGCATTCTTGACCCTGCTAAGGTAACACGCTCAGCCCTAGAACACGCCGCTTCTGTGGCAGGGCTTATGCTGACTACCGAAGTGATGATTACTGACAAACCAGCCCCAGAAGCTCCAATGGCAGGCGGTGCTGGCATGGGCGGTATGGGTGGCATGGGCGGTATGATGTAATCAGCTCACCAACCCAAAAAAATCCTGTCTGATGGCAGGATTTTTTATTTTTAGAATTTTAGATAAGTCATGAGATGAGTATCAATTTTTGTGAAACTGCTTTGTTAAAATAAGCAAAAAATCTGTCGCAAAAATATGATAACTGATTGAATTTGAAGTTATTTTTTAAAATGTATAACTTTTAATCAAATTTATCCCAAGCCATGTATTTTAGGGCATACAGCTTAAAAATCATGAGTTATCCACAGACTTATCCACAGTTTTTGGGGAAAACTGGGGGAAAAGTTTATCGCTGATATGATACCGTTTGTCTGATATTAGAATAATCAAGGCTTTGCCAAATCGCTCTAACTTAAATGATGATATGATAAATGTGTTTTAGATATTTTTTTTCACAAAAACATCACAAAAATATGACCTGTTTCACAAAAAATGGCGTTTTGAAAAATAATGATAAACATTAGCCATACATCTTAAATACCACACAGGTTTATATTTTTTGATATAACAAATCCCAAGATGCGCGCCCATAATCTTGCCCACGTTTTTCAAACTTAGTAGCAGGACGAAAATCAGGGCGTGGTGAAAAATTGCCTTTGCCTGCTAAGTTATTAAAAATGGGCATATTGTCCAGCACTTCAAGCATCCATAAAGCATAATGCTCCCAATCGGTTGCACTATGAAAAATCCCACCTGTTTTTAGTTTGTTGGCAACCAAAGTCATGCGTTGATTGGTAACAAAACGGCGTTTATAATGTCGCTTTTTTTGCCAAGGGTCAGGAAAATATAACTGCACGGTGTCTAAATGCTCGTCAGGTAGGTTGTTAAGCAAGGCGATGGCATCTCCATTCATCACTTTTAGATTGGTCAAACCAAGCTCACACGCCACAAAGGCAGTGCGACCAATCCCCGGTTCATGGACTTCTATGCCAACAAAATTCCGCTTTGGCTCATCTTGTGCCATTTGTATCAAGCTATCGCCCATGCCAAAACCAATCTCCAAAGTCAAAGGAGCGTCCGTGCCATTTGTGCCATCAGCAAAACACAGGCGTAAATCTTTGATGTTAGAGACATCGCCAAGTCGCCCCAAATCTTTGCCGTGATTGATGATATAAGGAGCAAAAGCAGGGTCGGTTAGGGCGGTTTGGGCGTGTTGCGACAGATGGGTTCGCCGTCTCATAAAGGTGGCAATCGCTTGGCTGTATTGGCTGGGTGTGCGTGCCAGCCCTGCAATTTCATGTTTGATGACATCAAGCGACACATCAGGCGTTTGGCGGTCGCCACCAACAGGAGCAAGGGGTGTTTTTTTAGGTTGTGATAAATCAGTCATGGCATATTTGTTCTAAACAGCGTAAAATGTCAAGTATTATAAAGTATTCATCATTTAAGTACAATTCACGATTTAGCACAATTAAGCAGCACAACCATCATGTTTCGTTTGCCATTTTTAGAAGATACCACACCACCACCTTTTTATCTGCCACAACTGTCAGACAAAGAAAGGACACAGCTTGACAAATGGTTTATCGGTCATCGTTCGCAGGCGTATTATTTAAAGCGTTTTGGTGAGTTTGACAAAGTGGGTAAACTTCACGCACGTTGGAATTGGTCGGCATTTGTGGCGACATTTGGCTGGCTGATGTATCGTAAGCGTTATTTGGATTGTTTGGTGTACTGTATTGCAGGTTGGTCGTTTATTAAGCTAAATATCGTCATCATTTTGGCGGTGTGTCAGTTTTTGTTTGTTGGTAAATTGCCAGATGTTTATCAGGTTTATGTGCGTGTGGCGATTGGTGGTGTGGTGTGGCTATTTTGGGCGGGTATGGTGGCACGTTGGGCGGACGCTTATTATTATCGCATGGCACGCCGTGAGATAGCGGACGCAGTAGAGATGTACCCAAATGATAAAGACGCCCAAAAAGCACACTTGATACGCCACGGACAAACCAGCCTTATGGGGCTTGGTCTTGCTTTTGGAGTGTTTGGGGCGATACTTGCCATCATTGTGGTGCAGTTTGTGCCACTGATTGCCCATCAAAAAGAGCAACAAACCATCTACGACAGTCATCGTATGGCTCGGGCGGTGCAACAACGGGTTGCACTCATTTATGAAAAAACTGGTAGCTGTCCTGTGGGTATGCCTGTAACTGCCGACAATCAAAAAGTTTTGATTGAAGTGGTGGGCAGTTTGCCTTATGTCAAAACAGACTGTGCGATTGTGGCAACAGTTTCAAAGGCGGGCTATCCTGTGCGGTATCTCAATGGACGAAATCTGACTTTGTATCATGTGCAAGATACTGATGGCAAATCGCTGTGGCGATGTCAAACGTCTCTAAACAAAAAACAAGCCCCAAAACGCTGTATGTGATGTTGAGGTCTGTTTTTTATGGTTTTGAGAGATGTGCTGATGAGAGATATTGCCAAAATCCTAAAAAATTGCTAGAATTTGAAAGATTTTGTTTTGTGCAAAATTTTAATCATCTTTATTTTAGGAATTTATCATGGCACTAGAACGTACCTTATCTATCATCAAACCAGATGCTGTTGGTGGCAACCATATTGGTGAGATTTTTTCTCGTTTTGAAAAAAATGGTCTAAAAATTGTTGCAACCAAAATGAAGCACTTGTCAAAAGAAGAAGCCGAAGGTTTTTATGCTGAGCATAAAGAGCGCGGTTTTTTTGCTGACCTAGTGGCATTTATGACATCAGGTCCTGTGGTGGTGTCTGTACTAGAAGGCGAAAACGCTGTATTGGCTCACCGTGATATTTTGGGTGCGACCAATCCTAAGGAAGCGGCAGCAGGTACCATCCGTGCTGATTTTGCTACCAGCATTGACGAAAATGCCGCTCATGGCTCTGACAGCACCACATCTGCTGAGCGTGAAATTGCTTATTTCTTTGCTGCTGATGAGATTTGCCCACGCACTCGCTAATGTCAGCTTGATAAAGCGGCCGCCTTTGGGTGGTCGTTTTTTTATGGGTATAAAATATTGAGATTGGCTTGTTCATGTTTTTTTAGCCAAATGTAAAAACCTAGTCAAATCAGTCATACATATCACCTTCTAACACATAAGTTTTCTAAACCCTGTGGTTTTGTTGGCGTTTTGTGCAAATGATGAATTTTTGTAAAATTTTTAGTATAATAGCACGTTTATTTTTATCATCATTTTATCATGACCACCAAAATCCCTGTCATTCACACGCCAAATTTGCCAATGGATACAAACGATGACTCCCCAAAAACCAATCTTTTGGGATTATCAAAAGATGAGTTGTCTGCATTTTTTGTACAGATGGGCGAAAAGGCGTTTCGTGCCACGCAGGTGATGAAATGGATTTATCAGTTTGGGGTAATTGATTTTTATCAGATGACCAATTTATCCAAAAAATTGCAACAAAAACTAGACGAAGTGGCGTGTATTGTGCCACCAAAGGTAAAGTTTAAGGAGTTTAGCGAAGATGGCACACGCAAATGGGTGTTTGAAGTGGCAGGTGGGTCGCTGGTTGAGACGGTGCTTATCCCTGCGGAGGATAACAAACAGTTTGGGCGTAAAACTTTGTGTGTTTCATCACAAGTTGGTTGTGCTTTGGATTGTTCGTTTTGTAGTACGGGCAAACAAGGTTTTGAGCGAGATTTGACCGCCAGTGAGATTATTGGTCAGCTTTGGGTGGCAAATCAATCTTATATGCAAGGCGTGCCACCTACCGAGCGTCAAAACCATGTAACCAACGTGGTGATGATGGGCATGGGTGAGCCACTATTAAACTATGAGCCTGTGGTGGCGAGCATGAGTTTGATGTTAGATGACCATGCTTTTGGACTGTCTAAACGCCGTGTTACGCTCTCTACATCAGGCGTTGTACCAAAAATGTACGATTTGGCAAAAGACATTGATGTGGCACTTGCCATCAGTTTGCACGCCCCAAACGATGAGCTGCGTAATGAGCTTGTGCCGATTAACAAAAAATATCCGTTATCTGAGCTTATCAAAGCTGCCAAAGCCTACATTTATGATGAAAATCCTAGACACAAAAAGCATGTTACCATTGAGTATGTCATGCTAAATGGGGTCAATGACAGCGACACGCACGCTTATGAGTTGGTGGCACTTTTAAAGGACTTGCCCAGCAAAATCAATCTTATTCCCTTTAACCCGTTTCCACACGCGCCTTATGGACGGTCAAGCAACAACCGCATCCATGCGTTTAGTAACATCTTAAATCAAGCAGGCTTTGTGTGTACGGTGCGTCAAACTCGGGGTGATGACATTGATGCGGCGTGTGGACAGTTGGTGGGACAGGTGGCGGACAGAACACGCCGAGCCAAAAAATGGCAAGAAAGCATACTAAAACGCCAAAACGCATGATTAGATGACAAAAAGCCGTTAAAATGGGCTAAAAGGTTGGCAAATTTTTGGATACTTGCTAGAATAAAAGTAATGTATCAATAGATGGTAAACTTATGAAATCTTTACTAATCCTTGCCGTTTTAGTGGTGGCGTTAACAGGTTGTCAAAGCACGCCAAGTGGTCATAGCTCTGATGTTCGTGCCGTCTCAGCCAAAAGTCAGTTGGCACAGGTGCGTACCGCTTTGGCAGGGCAGTATATCAGCGAAAGAAAGCTAGATGATGCTAAACAACAACTAGAAATTGCGTTTCAGGCGGATAGCCGTTATGCTCCTGCTTATGACATGATGGGGAATTTATTAAGCGAAGAAGGTAGCCAAATTAACCTTGCCAAGGCGGATGAATATTTTAAAAAAGCACTTTCCATAGACCCTAATTTTACCCAAGCTCGCAATAATTATGGTGTTTATTTGTCCAAAGTTGGTCGCTACACCGAAGCCATAGAGCAGTTTAACATTGCTGGCAGTACTTTGGGCTATATGGGGCGGTCATCGTCTTTGGAAAATTTGGGGCTGACCTACCTAAAAATCGGAGATGAAAAATCCGCCGAAAATGCCTTTAATCGGGCGTTGGAAATAGATTCAGAGTTGGTGGTTGCCAAGATGGAGCTGGTTGATATTTTGATTAACCAAAAACGCACTTTGCAAGCCAAAGAGTACTATGACAGCCTAAAAAATCTGTGGCAACTTCATAATGAGCCAATGTCTGCTCGTTTGATTTATCAAGGATTAAAACTTAGCATATTACAAAACAACCCCCAAGAACGTCAGCGTTTGTCGGGTTTATTATTATCACAATATCCGCTTTCTGATGAAGCGAAAAAACTGAAAACTTGGCTAAATAACCCATCTGGAGCACCTTTAAAGTGAGCAATTCAACAAACGAATCAAAACCACAGTCAAATAATGGATTTGGCGGAAAATTACGCAGTGCCAGAACATCTCGGGGCTATTCTTTGGATGCAGTTGCCAAAGAGTTAAATATTTTAAAGCGTTACGTTCAAGCCTTAGAAGAAGAAAATTTTGCTGCTTTGCCACCATTTGCCTATGCTCGGGGTTTTATTATTAACTATGCTAAGTTTTTGGAGTTGGATAGTAACGAGTTTGCCAATGCTTTTGATGCGGTATATCCTGATGACATGCGTCCCAAATCCGTGTCATCGCCACTAACCCCAATGGGAACATTGCACCGTGGACGTGCGTCTGTTCGTATTAATCCTTGGCTGATTGCGGGGGTGATAGGGTTGATTGTGCTTGGGGTTGTCCTATTAAAAATCATCTCAAACGCTACCAATAAAGAAGAAAATATTGAACAAATTCCCCAAACGCAAACATTAACCCCAAGCGAGCAAGCCCAAGGAGCGGCGATTGGTGGCTCAGGTTCGGCTGTTAATTTGCCAGCACCCCCAGTCAATGAGCCTGTGCCAGCAGGTCAAGGTGTGATTGACATTTGGTCAAAAGGCGATGTGAATATTAAAATTACTGACAAAAATGATAATGTGTTAATGCAAGGTTTGCAGTCTTTGGGTGGTTACAAACTTCAAGGTGAAACTCCCATTAAGGTGGAGATTGACAATCCAGCTCAGGTTGATGTGAAGTTTAATAATACGCCTGTGCGTTTGGGAGAACACACCCAAAACGGCAAAGCCAGCCTAACTTTACAATAATCTCAAACGGAAATATCATGAGCCACCACACCCCCATCAAACGCCGTCCCACCAAAAAAATCTACGTTGGCAATGTTGCCATTGGTGGTGATGCCCCCATCAGCGTCCAAAGCATGACCAATACTGACACTTGTGATGTGGCAGCCACTGTTGCTCAGATACAAAGGTGTGTGGACGCTGGGGCGGATTTGATGCGTGTTTCTACGCCCACGATGGAAAGTGTGGTAGCCTTTGGCGAGATTAAAAAGCAGGTGGACATACCGCTCATTGCTGACATTCATTTTGATTATAAAATTGCCTTGGCGGTAGCGGACGCTGGGGCGGATTGTTTGCGAATAAACCCCGGCAACATTGGCAATGACCAAAAAGTGCGTGAGGTGGTTGCTTGTGCCAAACACCATAATGTGCCGATTCGTATCGGAGTAAATGCTGGCTCACTAGAAAAGGATTTACAAAAAAAGTACGGCGAGCCAACGGGGGAAGCCATGCTAGAATCGGCACTTCGCCACATTGATATTTTGGAAAAATTAGATTTTCAAAACTACAAAATCTCTGTCAAAGCCAGCAATGTATTTTTGACTTTGGACGCTTATCGGCTGATTTCTGCTCAGATTGATAACCCCTTGCACCTTGGTGTTACCGAAGCGGGCGTGTATCGTACAGGTACGGTCAAATCAGCCATTGCCCTAGGTGGACTGCTGCTTGATGGCATTGGTGATACCATGCGGATTTCTTTGGCAAGCCCCCCCGAAGAAGAGATTAAAATTGGCTTTGATATTTTAAAATCACTGGGTATCCGCTCCAATGGCGTAAATTTTATTGCTTGCCCGTCTTGCTCGCGTCAAGAATTTGATGTGATTAAAGTGATGAACGAGCTAGAAGCACGTTTAGAAGACATACGAGAGCCTTTGGATTTGTCGGTGATTGGCTGTAAAGTGAATGGGCCTGGTGAAGCCAAAGAAGCAACCATCGGTGTGGTGGGGGCTAGCCCTAATTCATTGGTTTATAAAATGGGTCAAAAAAGCCATCTTATCAGCACAAGCAACCTTGTGGATGAGATTGAGCAAATGGTGCGTGAAAAAGCCAAAGAGCTTGCCGAAGCACGAGCGATTGCCAAGCAAAAAGAGATTATCCGGGTGGGGTGATGGATAATCTGGTACAAGAGAAATTAAGTTTTGCAAAATTGGCAATATTGGCAATGAACATGGTTAATCGCCCTACGACACCTTATGAATTATGGGAATTGGTTTTAGAGCATAAACTACATCATCAATTAGCTTGTTTTGATGTGCAAACACAAACATTTAGTGGCAAAACACCACATGCGACTTTTTGCCGAGTTATTTATACCGATAAAGTAAATTTTCAAGAAGTACCCAACACCAAACCCAAACAATATATTTTGAAAAAATTGAAAGATACTTTTATTAATAAAGAAAATATTGTTAATCAAAATAACAGGGCGATTGTTAAGAAATCCAAATTTCACGAACGAGATTTGCATCCTATTTTGGTGTATTTTTTAAAACATCATGCGTATTTCAAAGCCCATGCAAAAACCATTTTTCATGAAGAAAGTTTTAAGGGTAAAAAGGGTGGGGATAAATGGTTATATCCTGATATGGTGGCGGTTAATTTTGAGTATGCCAATTATCAAGAAAATAATGTGCTTGATTTTATTAAAAAGTTTGATATTTTACCCATTAAAATTTTTTCTTTTGAAATTAAAAAAGAGCTAAATTTTAATAATTATAAAGAAAGTTTCTTTCAGGCGGTAAGTAATTCTAGCTGGGCAAATGAAGGTTATTTGGTCGCTTATGACATTGAGCAAAATAGCCAGTTTATAGAAGCCTTACAGAAACTCAGCCAAAGCTTTGGTATTGGGGTCATTGAATTAAATTTGGCTGATATTCAGAAAAGTCAAATTTTATCCCCTGCCAGATTTAAAGAAAAAATGGATTATTCGGTGGTTGATGAATTGGCAACAAAAAATCCAAATTTTGCTCAATTTTTAAAAACGGTAACGGATTTTGATTTATCAAACCCTAATCGATTTTTAAATGAGTTTGATAAGATCCTATCTAATGATAAATTGGTTGATTATTTAAATAGTCAATTAAAATTAAACGACTAATTAAAACTATAAGGCAATGATATGAGTAAAATCACCGCCATTCGTGGCTTTAATGACATTTTGCCCAGCGAGACTGCCAAATGGCGTGATGTGGAGCGTGTCTTAACTCAGGTGCTAGATGGCTATGGATACAGCCAAATTCGTTTGCCCTTGGTGGAAGAGACCGAGCTATTTGCTCGTGGTGTGGGCGAGGCGACTGACATTGTAGAAAAAGAGATGTTTGGTGTGGTGCACGGCGGTAACAAGGGTGATGAAAATGCGTCTTTTACCTTACGTCCAGAAGGCACGGCAGGCTGTGTGCGAGCGGTGGTAGAGCATAATCTTGTGCGTGGCGACACACCAAAACTGTGGTACATGGGAGCGATGTTTCGCTATGAGCGTCCACAAAAGGGGCGTTATCGTCAGTTTACCCAGCTTGGGGTGGAGAGCTTTGGCAGTGCTTTGCCTGATGCGGATGCTGAGCTGATTGCCATGACGGCGATGATGTGGAAACGGCTTGGGATTTTTGAGCATGTTACTTTACAGCTAAACAGCATTGGTGAGGCAAGTGAACGCATGGCTTATAAAGAAGCCTTGGTGGCGTATCTTACCGCTCATTTTGATGGACTTGACGAGGACAGCCAAAGACGACTGACCACCAACCCTTTGCGGATTTTGGACAGTAAAGATGAGCAAACCCAAGCGATTTTGCTCGGTGCTCCTAGGCTGTCTGATTTTTTGGGTGAGGACAGTCGCCATCATTTTGAACAGGTGCAAAACTATTTGCATGCACTTGGTATTGACTTTGAGATTAACCAAAAACTGGTGCGTGGGCTTGATTATTACAACAAAACCGTCTTTGAGTGGGTAACGGACAAACTGGGCTCACAGGCAACCGTCTGTGGTGGTGGGCGTTATGATGGACTGGTAGGGATTGTTAAAGGCAAGCCAGAGCAGTCCGAGCCTGCGGTGGGCTTTGCGATGGGGGTTGAGCGATTGATGCTGCTGATTGAAGCGGTCAATCCCATGAAGCAAAAAGCCGATTGTGATGTTTTTGTGGTGGCAAGTGAAGCGGTTTATGTGAATGCAGTGCTTTATGCCAATGAGCTACGCACACATCGCCCTGATTTGCGTGTAAAAATGGCATCTGCCACCAGTTTAAAGGCACAAATGAAAAAGGCGGACAAATCTGGGGCAACCTACACAGTCATCATTGGTGAGCAAGAAGTGGCAGACAATGTGGTAACGGTCAAAAATATGACCACAGGTGAGCAGGCGAGCTGTGCAATGGATGATGTGCCTTTTCTTGCTGGCTAAAAACACTTAAAACCAATAAGATGAATGTCTGATAAAAGATGTATCAACCATGATTTTGCTAAATTTGCTGATTTTTAAAGGTTGTGATTTGCTTTTAATGATGCTTAGATGGTGTTAAATCGTGGTTGGCCAATCTGAAATGATGGGGTATGATTTATCAAAAAATACCCAAAGGATTTATCAAAACGACAAGGCGATTAGGTGTGAGCAATAGAGCAAATTGATAAGGCGATGACAGTTTCCAAGATGTGAAATAAGAGTAAATACATGAAACAAGACGATACTTTGGTGGTTAATGATAAGCAAGCGATGAGTGCTTTAAAAAAGCACGGCGATAAAATCGTTTGGGCGATTATTATTGCATTGGCAGGTTATTTTGGTTGGGAGTATTACCAGAAAAATCATGCCAAGATTGACATCGTGGCAGCCGACAGTTATACACTTATCAGCGAAAAAAATGACGCACTTGCTTTGGGAAGGCAGGCACCTGATTTGGATGAAGCCACTCAGACACAGCTCAATCAGGAGCAACAAGCGTTATTTGCTGACATTGACAAATTGGTGGCACAGCATGGCAAAACCGCTTATGCATGGCAGGCACTGATGATAAAAGCACGCCATCAGTCGGATAATGCTGACCACACAGGTGCAGTAGAGACTCTTAAAAAAGCAAGTGCCATCAATCTTGATGATGAAGGTTTGTCCGCCATTACCATGCTACGACTTGCTCAGGCAACTTTGGCAACAGGTGATGGCGATACAGCGATGAGCTTGGCAAATCAAAGCATGCCAAAGGGTTTTGAGCCGTCTCGTCAGGAGCTTTTGGGAGACATTTATGTTGCCAAAAATGACAGCGATAATGCCAAAAAATCTTATGAAACAGCATGGGATATTTTATCTGAGCGTGGTGAAGTGCGTTCTTTATTGAGTTTAAAAATGCAAGCACTGGGCATGACTCCCAAGCCCATTATCCAAAATAGCGTGGTCAGTCAGCCTGAGCAAAGTGCCACTGCACCATCTGATAAAACAAATGAATTATCAAAATAAGGAATGCTATGAAAAATCATAATTTGGTTAAAACTGCCTTGGTAAGTAGTCTTGTCGTGGTGAGCTTGGTGGGTGCTGGCTGTTCAAAAAGTATCAAGCCCCAAGAGCGTAAACCTGCCAAACTTATCAAGGTGGATAATGCGGTGTCGGTGTTAAATCCTATGGCTAAGATTGCTTTGCCCCAAGGTGGCGGACGTTTGTTGAACAAAACTGCCATCAATAAAAAAGACGTGATTGATTTGCAAGTTGCCATCATTGACCGCACGCTGATTGCTGTCAGCCGCTCAGGATTGGTGGCAGCTTATGCACTTCATGGCGGTCAAATGCTGTGGTCGGTGGATATTGGCGAAGCAGTGGTTAGTGGTGTTGGCGTGGAAAAGGATTCAGGCACGGTGGTGGTTGGCACTCGCTCGGGCAAAGTGGTGGCGATAGACGCAAACTCTCAGGCGATACGCTGGCAAAAAACCCTACCAAGCTCATCACTTGCACCTGCTTTGGTGGCTCATGACCGTGTGATGGTCTCTGCAAATGATGGCGTGATTTATGCCCTAAGCACTCAAACAGGACAGCAGGTGTGGCAGTTTAATGCTCAAACCCCAGAAGTCAGCTTGCGGGGAGTTGCTACGCCATTATACCTAGACGGTCAAACAGCGGTATTTGGCACAGCTGACGGACGTATTTATGCCATCAATCCTGAGATTGGTAGACCGCTATGGAATCGCCGAGTGGGGCGTGCGGTGGGTGGCAGTCAAGTACATCGCATGAGTGATGTGGACGGTCAGCCACTTGTTGTGGGTCATCATCTATACGCCATCAGCGTCAGTGGACAGCTCACAGGCTATGATACGACCACAGGTCAGACCATGTTTACTGCATCTTTGGCAAGCAACAAAAGCTTGACTGCATTGGGCAATCTGTTGATTGGAGCAAGTCTTGATGGTGATGTGGTGGCGTTTGACCGCATTACAGGACAAAAAATGTGGGAAAACAGCGAACTGAAATACCGCAAACTGACCAATCCTATCGCCATTGGAAATTATGTGGCGGTTGGTGATTTGGATGGGGTGATTCATGTGTTGGATAATTCAGGCAAAATCATCAGTCGTACTGAAACCAAAGGGCGACTGACCAGTCTGCACGCCCAAAACCGTCATCTATATACACAAACTACTGATGGCGTGGTCAATGTTTGGCAATTTTAAAAAAAGGGCGTTTGCCCTTTTTATTTTAGTGTGTCTTTTTAGATGTTAATTTTGATGTACCGTAATAGGCGTTACTTGTTGCACGTCATCAAAACTCACACCATCTGCCAGCTCCACCAAAAGTAGCCCTTTGTCAGTGACATCATACACGCCAAGCTCGGTGATGATACGATTAACCACACCTTTGCCCGTCAAGGGCAGTTGGCATTTGGGTAGGAGTTTGGGGTCGCCGTGCTTATTGACCTGTTCCATCAAAACAATCACTCGCTGTACGCCTGCCACCAAATCCATCGCTCCACCCATGCCTTTAACCATTTTACCTGGTATCATCCAGTTGGCAAGGTCGCCAGTCTCTGACACTTCCATTGCACCCAAAATGGCAAGATTGACCTTGCCACCACGTATCATAGCAAACGATTGTGATGAGCTAAAAAAACTGGCTCCAAGTTGGGTGGTTACGGTTTGTTTGCCAGCGTTAATCAAATCAGCATCAACTTCATCTTCGCTAGGAAATGCCCCAATGCCCAACAGTCCATTTTCTGATTGGAGCATGACGTTTATGCCGTCAGGGATATAATTGGCAACTAAAATTGATACCAATCTTATTATAAAACTTATGGTAAATTAATAAACTGACAAATGTCTCGTAGTAACCTGAAGTGATGGTGATTTATAAACCATTCATCATACGACTGGCATTTAGGGCGAAATACGTCAAAATACCATCACACCCCGCACGTCTAAATCCGATAAGGCTCTCTAAAATCACCGCATCTGTCAGCCAGCCGTTTTGTATGGCTGCCATGTGCATGGCGTATTCTCCTGATACTTGATAAGCAAAGGTTGGTACGCCAAAGGTGTCTTTGACTTCACGCACCACATCAAGATATGGCTGTCCGGGTTTAACCATCACCATGTCCGCCCCTTCGGATAAATCAAGGGCAACTTCGTGCAGTGCTTCGGCTCGGTTGGCAGGGTTCATCTGATAGCCTTTTTTGTGTCCTTTTAGGTTGCCTGATGAACCAACGGCATCTCTAAATGGTCCATAATAAGCGGATGCATATTTGGCAGAGTACGCCATGATGGCGGTGTTATGAAACCCTTCTTGTTCTAGGGCTTCACGCATGGCACGAATGCGACCGTCCATCATGTCGCTTGGGGAAACCACGTCTGCCCCCGCCTGAGCATGAGCAAGTGTTTGTTTGACAAGAACTTCGGTGGTGATGTCATTTAACACATAACCTGTTTCATCAATAATGCCGTCTTGACCATGCGTGGTATAAGGGTCTAAGGCGACATCGGTCATCACCAGCATGTCAGGGCAGGCATCTTTGATGGCACGCACTGCACGCACCGCAAGCGTATCAGGATGATAAGCATTATCACCTGTGGGTGTTTTTAGGGTAGGGTTAATGACAGGAAAAATATCCACCATACGCATGCCTTCTTGATACAACTTTTTGACATGATTGATGGTCAAATCAATGGATAGGCGTTCTACATCAGGCATGCTTTTAATGCTTTCTCTTGTGTTATTGCCTTCAATGACAAACAAAGGGGCAATCAGATGGCAGGGTTTTAAATGACTTTCTGCCACCATTTCACGAATGCCATCAGAGACTCTCATGCGGCGTAAGCGAGTGTGTGGGAACTGGCGGTTAAAGATGTGGTTGTTCATGATTTTCTCAATATGACTGTTACTAATGTGTTGTTATGTTGATAGATGGCTGTTGCCTTTGGCAGAGCTGGCGGTGGTTAATTGATTTTAAGCCACCATTTAAGCTACCATTTTAAACCAACTCTATCTTATCAAAATTTTATCAAATAAAAAAGCCGACCGTAGCCGACTTTATCTGTGATTAAAAAAGTCCTTTAACCCAATCCACCAAACTCTCCCACATACGACTCATGATGCCTGCTTGTTCCACGTCTTCGGTAGCAATGATGGGGGTGCTGGCGACCACATTGCCATCAACCACTGCCATCATCTGACCAAGTTCTTGACCTTTTTTGATGGGGGCGGTGATGGTGTCATCAAATTTGGTGGTGTGGCTGATGACAGGTTTTTGGGTTTTGGTGGTCAGCACCTTTAAAGTGTCTGCCGTAACGGTTTTGACGGTTTTGACTTGACCAAATTTGACAGGTGCTACCCCTGCGTCCTGACCTTTTGGGGCGACAACGATGTTGGCAAAATGTCCAAAGCCAAAGTTGAGCAATTCGCCTGCTTGGTCAGCACGAGCTTGCATGCTTTTTGCCCCTAAAACCACCGCAATCAGACGCATATTGTCTCGTTCGCCCGAAGCTGATAGGGAGTAGCCTGACTCACCAGTGTGCCCTGTTTTTAATCCGTCCACAGTGCTGTCGGTAAACAGTAGGGCGTTGCGGTTTTGTTGCTTGATGTTGTTGTAGGTAAATTCTTTTTCAGCATAGATTTTATAATAAGCCCCACTATTTTTGATGACCGCACGAGACAGTACTGCCAAATCTTTGGCACTGGCTTTATGGTTGGGCGATGGCATGCCTGTGGCGTTTTCAAAATGTGTGGCAGTCATGCCCAGTTTTTTGGCTTCATCGTTCATCAGTATGGCAAAAGCTGACTCAGAGCCTGCCATGTGCTCAGCGACTGCTTTTGATGCGTCATTGCCTGATTGAATGATGATACCACGAAGCATATCAATGGCTCTGGCACTTTCGTTTAGGGGAACGTACATACATGATTCACTGCTAGAACCACGACACCATGCCGATTGGCTCATTTTAATGGGCGTATCTTCGGACATCTCGCCTGACAGTAATTTTTGTTCTAGTAGGTAGCTGGTCATCATTTTAGTTAATGATGCAGGGGGCAGGGGCATGTCAGCGTTTTTTTGAGCAAGAATGGTGCCTGTATCATAATCCATCAAAATATAGGCGTTGTTGTCTTGGGTGGGTGGGGTGATGTTGTTGGCAAAAGCAACATGACCGATGGCAAACATCAGGCAGGCAAGCAGAGTTTTTGGGGTGCGACTTGTCATAAGATAACCATGAAATACAAAAAGAAACGTAAACGACTACAAGGGGGCATAAAAAACACTCACTATATCAAAAAACACAAAAAATTAAAACAATTTATAAGGGCATTTACAGCTTTTTGTGTGAAAAATGATGACACAGCCTGCCATTTATCATCAAAAGATGATGGAAGATTGGGCGAATTCTTGGCATAGGGCTTTGTTTTCACTGGGTGGAAAGCTGGCTGTCCAGTTTTTTAGGCTTTTGAGTGCGACTTGATAGTCTTGTTTACTGGCAAGTTTTTGCATGGCTTCTTTGGGGTCGCTGGCATTTGGCATAAATAGGCGAATTTGGTTTTGGTAAGCGGCATTAAATTGGGCTTGTTGTTTTACAGTCAGCATGGATGGGCAGATTTCAAACAGGGCTTGGGCTAGGGCAAGTTTATACTCGGTGTCGCTGATGTTAAGTAGGGGATATTTATTGGGGAGTGAATATTGACCGCCGTCCATAGCGTGAGTGTGGTTTTGACTACCAAATGCCAACAAAGTACAAATTAGGGTAATGTTGGTGATGGGGAATATGCGTTTTAATAACATAATGACAATCCCATGAAATTAACGTGGAGTGCATATCATACTGTTTTATGACAAAAAAATCTTGTGAATATCAGCCAAAAGTGTATAAATAAGGTGTTTAATCTTATTTTTGAGCAAAAGAAACGGGCGTTTTGTCAAAAAAATAATCAATCATGTTTCATGTTGATAACATTATTTACAATTAAGAAGCAGTTTGGTAATAAATGCAAGTGGTCAAAAAAATCATGCACCATGATGATAAAAGTTTTTATCAATCAACAAATCAAGGCGACAAATTGTTAAAAATTTCTTATAATGGCAGTTTTATCATCATCAATGACCATGAGCCAAAACCGACTGATAGACCCCAACCTAAAAAAAGACGATGCCCTAGACCGAGCCATACGCCCCACAAGTTTGGCGGATTATATCGGTCAGCCCAAGGTGCGTGAGCAGATGGAAGTGTTTATTGGGGCTGCCAAAAAACGCCGAGAAGCACTTGACCACACACTCATCTTTGGACCGCCGGGGCTTGGCAAAACCACACTGGCAAACATCATCGCTCGTGAGATGGGGGGTAATTTGCGTAGCACAAGTGGTCCTGTGTTGGAGCGAGCAGGCGATTTGGCTGCCATGCTGACCAATTTAGAAGAAGGCGACGTGCTGTTTATTGATGAGATTCATAGACTTAGCCCTGTCATTGAAGAGATATTGTATCCTGCAATGGAAGACTATCAGCTTGACATCATGATAGGTGAAGGTCCTGCGGCACGTTCTATTAAGCTGGATTTGCCCCCTTTTACTTTGGTGGCGGCAACCACACGAGCAGGACTTTTGACATCGCCACTTAGAGACCGTTTTGGTATTGTGCAAAGGCTAGAATTTTATGATGTGGCAGATTTGACCACGATTGTCAAACGCTCGGGCAGATTGCTTGGAGTGCAGATTCAAAGCGATGGGGCAAGTGAAGTGGCTCGCCGTAGCCGTGGCACACCCCGCATTGCCAACCGTTTGCTTCGCCGAGTGCGTGATTATGCCGAAGTCAAAGGCGATGGCGTGGTAACAGGGCAGATGGCAAGCCTTGCTTTGGATATGCTGTCTGTGGACAAACAAGGGCTTGACCATTTAGACAGGCGGTATTTATCCATGCTAAAAGAGCGGTTTGATGGGCGACCTGCTGGTGTGGAAGCCATTGCTGCTGCCATGGCGGAAGACCGTGGTACGCTAGAAGATGTGATAGAGCCATATTTGATACAACAAGGTTATATTCAGCGTACGCCAAAAGGACGGGCTTTATTAGATAAAGGTGTGGTGCTGGCAAGTGAGATGGTATTGGCATGATACCAAAAGGTTTTGGTAAAGATCATGACATTTTTTTGATAAAATACAACAAACTTTAACAAAGCCTTTGGGTAAAAGGTTGGGTTTTCAGGTATAGTAAGCATTAAATAACGACAATCAAAACCTTTTAAATGGGAGAGTTTATGCAAAAATTAGCCAAACTTCATCGCTCAAAAAATAACCGTATGTTGGCAGGCGTGTTTGGTGGTGTGGGGGAATATTTGGGGTGGTCGCCAAATATGCTAAGATTGCTGTTTGTGTTATCCATTCCTTTGACAGTAACGGTTACCTTGTGGATTGCGATTGTGGCTTATGCGATTTTGTGGACAGTCATGCCAGAGGCAACCCCTGAGTCTTATATTGACCACGCAAATACACCCAGACGCATCAACTAAGTCAAAACTTATCGGCTAAAAACCATACAAAAACTGTGTGGTTTTTTGTTTTATGGGGGTGGATTGTGCTAAAATAGGCTATTTTTATCAATCAAAGTGAAAATCATGAAAACTCCCCTAACTTTCCAAGAGATTATCCTAACCCTTCAAAACTACTGGGCAAGCCGTGGCTGTGTGGTGTTGCAGCCTTATGACATGGAAATGGGAGCAGGGACATTTCATACAGCAACCTTTTTACGAGCTTTAACCCCCGAAAAATGGAACGCCGCTTATGTTCAGCCGTCTCGCCGTCCCACCGATGGGCGTTATGGCGACAACCCAAACCGCTTGCAGCATTATTATCAGTTTCAAGTGGTGCTAAAACCTAATCCGTCCAATATCCAAGAGCTGTATTTAGGCTCCCTAGAAGCTTTGGGGATTGATACACTGACCCACGATGTGCGATTTGTAGAAGACAACTGGGAGAGCCCAACTTTGGGGGCGTGGGGCTTGGGCTGGGAAGTGTGGCTCAATGGCATGGAAGTTACCCAATTTACCTATTTTCAGCAGGTGGGGGGAATTGAGTGTTTCCCTGTAACAGGCGAGATTACTTATGGGCTTGAACGCCTTGCTATGTACATTCAGGGCGTGGACAGCGTCTATGATTTGGTGTGGACAGACGGTGAGTTTGGACGGGTAACTTATGGTGATGTCTTTCACCAAAACGAAGTGGAGCAGTCCACCTACAACTTTGAATATGCCAATGTGGACAAACTTTTTGAGCTGTTTGATTTTTATGAAAGCGAAGCTGACCGCCTTGTCATTGCCAATTTGCCCTTGCCTGCTTATGAGATGGTCTTAAAGGCAAGCCATACTTTTAACCTACTAGATGCTCGTGGGGCGATTAGTGTTACCGAGCGTCAGCGTTTTATCCTGCGTGTGCGGACATTGGCTCGTAAAGTGGCGACAAGCTACACGGTGGCAAGAGCTAAACTTGGCTTTCCTTTGGCGGACGAAGCACATAAGGCAGAAGCGTTGGAGAAGTGGCTGCCGAAGGAGAATAATGAATGAACCAAGAACAGTTTTGGCAAAATTTTGAATTAGGCACAGAGTTGGATATAGCCCTAACCTTTGTTTATGATGGTTTAAAGTGTTTTGATGATTTGGAGTATTTAAATGATACAAGTGATGTTTTTCATTGCTTGTATCATTTATCAGTTGGTTTTGAAAGAGTTTTTAAAATTGGCATTATTTTAAGAGAGTTTAATGATGGTGTGAGTGTTGATAATATTGAGAGCAGTTTAATTACTCACGATACAAATCATTTATTTGACAGATTGAGTAAGAACTATCTTATTGACAGCAAGGATTTTTTTAATCTTGGAAAAAATCATAAAGAATTTTTGTGTTTATTGGGAAAGTTTTATAAAACATATCGCTATGATAGATTTTCTATGAGTGTTAAGGAAAAAAATGAAAGTCTTGATTTGATTTCTTTTTTTCAAAAATACCTTACAGACGGTTTGGAAAAAGATAATTTTTCTAATGTGTATACAAATAATGAAAAAATTAAAAAATTTTTAAATAAAACTGTACTCAAAATAATCCAAAAGAGTTATGAGCTTATTTGCAATGAAGCTCAAAATAAAAACTTGTATACACATGAATTAAAATATGATAGCAAGGCTTTTCATTTGATAAATTGTAGTAGTTATGATAAATTTTGCTTATCAGATATGAAGTATTCTCAAAAAGAAATTCTTATATGGTTGTTAAATAATACAAAAGTGTCGTCATATCAAAAATTTATTAGAGACATAAAACCACTAGATTTAGATATTGCTTTACTGGATGAATATTTGAAATTTTTATTTGGAAACTTCTCATCAACAGTGTTATCAGAAATTGAATGTTTATATGAGAAAGAAATTAATATTAAAGAGCGTTTGAATAGTTTGAGTGTTATTGGTGATGGCTCTTTATTATTTGAAGATGACTTATCTAGATAAAGTATTTTTCAATTAAGAGCTTATTTATAAATTATTTGTGGAGTTTATAGTATGGCAACTTCATCATTTTTTTAAAAATTTTGTGGTAACAGATGAAAAAGCAATAGAGTAATTTTCACATGATTTAGAAAATGCCAAACCAAGACCAACACCGCCTAAAAAAACAGCCAAGTGTTGATGAAATGTTAAAAATTTTAGAAAAATGGTTGGCAGATAAATCTTAAAAACTTAATGTTTAATCTATAATTGAAAAAAGGTCAAACAATGAACACAATCCTATTTGAACTTGGCACCGAAGAGCTGCCCCCAAAATCCTTAAAAACCTTACAAAATGCCTTACAAGACAGCATTGAAAAGTCTTTGACCGAACAAAACATCGCTTTTGAGCGTATCAAAAGCTATGCTGCCCCACGGCGTTTGGCGGTGCAGATTTTTGGTGTGGCAAGTGTTACCCCTGACAAAACCGAAACCAAAAAAGGCCCAAGCATTAAAGCGGCATTTGACGAAACAGGCGAGCTGACACGAGCGGGTCAGGGCTTTTTGCAAGGGCTCAATGCAAGTGGCTTAAACCTAACCAAAGATGAGTTAATCACCATCAGCGACAAAAAGGGCGAATATATTGGTTATGAGATGACCATCAAAGGCGAAAAGGTGGACGATTTATTGCCATCTCTTATCCAAAAAGCCTTAGATGAGCTACCCATCGCCAAACGTATGCGTTCTGGAGCTGACAAGCACGAATTTGTGCGTCCTGTGCAGTGGGTGGTTTTGATGCGTGATGGGGCGGTGATTGACGCGACCATTCAAGGACACAAAACAGGCAACCAAAGCCGTGGTCATCGCTATCACGCCCCTGAGTTTTTTGTCATTGACCATGCGGATAATTATGAAGAGCTACTGGTAAGTCGCCAAGTGATTGCCGATTTTGCCAAACGCCAAGCAAAAATCATCACAGATGTCAAACAGTTGGCGGACGAAGTGGAAGCACTTGCCATCGTGCCTGATGAGCTGCTTGATGAAGTAACTGCCCTTGTGGATTTGCCTGTTGCCCTTAGAGCTAACTTTGATGAACGCTTTTTGGCAGTTCCCCAAGAAGCCTTGATTAGCACCATGCAAGCTGACCAAAAGTATTTTTGTTTGACGGACAAAGACGGCAAATTAAAGCCTAATTTTATCTTTATCAGCAACATTGACAGCAAAGACAAACAAGCGGTGATTGCTGGCAACGAAAAAGTGGTACGCCCACGTCTAGCAGATGCTGAATTTTTCTTTTTGCAAGACCAAAAACGCCCATTGATTGAGTTTGCCAACACCCTAAAAACTCGTGTGTTTCAGGACAAACTTGGCACGATTTGGGAAAAGGGTGAGCGTATTGCCAAATTATCCAGTTTTATTGTGGAGAATGTGCAGGCAAAAGGCAACTGGCAAGGCGTAGCTTTGGCGGACGTGGTGCGAGCAGGCGAGCTGTCCAAGGCAGATTTGGCGACCACCTTGGTGGGTGAGTTTCCAGAGCTTCAAGGCGTGGCAGGCACTTATTATGCTTACAAATCAGGTGAAAAAGCGAGCGTGGCAGATGCCATCACTGAGCAGTATTTGCCCAGATTTAGTGGCGATACACTGCCCAAAAGCCCGATTGGCATTGCCTTAGCGTTGTCTGACCGCTTGGATACTTTGGTGGGGATTTTTGGTATTGATGAAGCACCCACAGGCTCAAAAGACCCATTTAGTTTAAGACGAGCCAGCATTGGCATTTTGCGGATTTTGATTGAAAACAAACTGCCACTTAGTCTAGACACTTTGGTCAGTGCAGCGATTAACCATTATGGCGACAAAATTGCCAAGGCAGATAAAACCTTTGCCGATGTCATGGCGTTTATTAGCTCTCGCTATCGTGCCATGTACACCGAGCAAGGCGTGAGCGTAGACACCATACAAGCGGTGCAAGCCATCAATGTGCAAACGCCCCTTGATTTTGATGAGCGAGTGCGTGCGGTGCAGGCGTTTCGTGCCTTGCCCCAAGCGGACACCTTATCACAAAACAACAAACGTGTTGCCAACATCTTAGCCAAGGCAGATGTGGTGGCTGATGGCGTTGATACTAAGCTACTTGCCGAGCCTGCTGAGCAAGCCTTGTATCAAGCACTACAAACCGCCAAAGAGCAGACAAAGCCTTTACAAGAGATGGCAGATTATCAAGGGGTATTGACCGCTTTGAGTGCCTTAGCAGAACCTTTGACTGCCTTTTTTGATACGGTGATGGTTAATAGCGATGATGAGCAGCTTAAAAATAACCGCTTGGCTTTGCTTGGGCAGGTGCGAACGTTGTTTTTGAGCGTGGCGGATATTGGGCAGTTACAAAGCTAGTCTAAATAAGTGAGTTTGCCTAATAATACTAAAAATCACTTGGCTTTGTCAGGTGGTTTTTTTTGTTTAAGATAAGTTTTGACAAATATAAAGATTGGTTTTATATTATACAATGTTTTTTAAAAAGTGGCGTGGATATGTATGTTTTTATCTCTGAAAACTGTCGTAAAGAGTCAAAAACTTTTGGTTTAGAAGCGAAAATTGATAAACTTGCACGACAGATTGAGCGTTTGGATTATCATCAATTTACCACACAGGTGGATAAATTTGAGCACCCATTTTATGTCAAAAAACAGGTGGCTTACAACTATCGGTTGCTCATTAAATTGGTGGATTTGGAGATTGATGACAAACATCATCAAGTGGCGGTATTTTTTAAAATTTTTAATCGCAGTAATAAAGGCTATGATGATTTTTATTACCATGTTGAAAGACAAGGTAATATGCTATATAACCAACAAAATATTGATAAAAAACTTCATAAATACATACAATTAATATCACAAAAAAAAGACATCACCAACACCAAAGTGATGGATAAAGCCGACAGCAACGGTTATTTTTTTCAGGTAAAAACTGACATTTTACAACTGACATCACTGAGCATTCCCAAGCAATATTATGAAGAAAATAGCCATTGGGTTTATGGGCTAAGACCTTATTTGTCAGATAATGATTTGTCTTATGTTTTTAAAATCATTCAAGCAGGTATTGAGCAAGGTCAGCCACAGCACGCACATATTGCAGGTCATGACATATTTTTTCAAATTGACGATAATTCCAAATTGGCATCACATCAGATCAATTCAGATAATTTTTCAAGGTTTTTGCCACAAGAGTGTCTTGTTGATAAAGAACATTGGAAGCACAGCCAAACATTGCAATTGCCGATTTATGTGAATAAATTTCAACAAAAGGTCATTCATGATTTATTTGAAGAAAATGTCAGATTTCCTTATGTTGTTAATGCCCCAAATAATCATGGAAAAACCAGTTTGGTTGCCATTTTGGCACTGCATTTTTTATCACAACCAAATTGGCAAAATCATGGCGTTTTGCCGTGCTTGTTATTATGCTCCGCCAAACAAAAAAATCAGCTTAAACAACAATTAACTCAATATGTGCAATATTATCAAAAATATATCAATTCATCATTGCCAGTATCAGGCGATGAGCTGGTAGATGTATTGATTGATGAGTGTTGTCATGATATGGTAAGTTATATACAAAGCTATGCTGATGATGAATTTTTATCACGATTTCATCATGATAAGATGATTGATTTTGACAGGTTTACTGACTTGTGGCAATCGTCATCTTTGTTTCATAAAAATCAATTAAATCAATACCCAGTTTCTTTGGTGTGGTATGTGATTTATCATGTGATTAAAGGTAAAAAAATCCCATCAGACACGGATTATTCTGATGATAAAATCAGTCGTGATGATTTTGCGGTGATTCACCAAAATATTTATAAAGGCTGGTATGAATCATTACATAAAGAAGGCTATTGGGATTTGCAAGATTTGGTATTACAAGCCAGTCAAAACCCCCAAAGTCCTACTTATGCGTCTTTAATTGTTGATGATGCTGAGCAATATACGAATTTAGAAATAGAATTTTTAATCAAACAATGCTATTGGTATCATAAAGATGGCTTAATCAGCCAAGCACCATTATTATTCTTTGGCAGTCATCATGGGGCACAGTATTATTTTAGTGATTGGCATATTTCATTAACAGTGTTATTACACGCATTGCTTGATGATTCTGATGAAAAATGTATATTGCAACCGACCGTTTTGAATTATCAAGCGGACTTTGTGAGCGTTTTGCAGTTTTTATTAAACCTACAACGCCAAAAATTGTCCATCTCACCAAATGTGGCATTTGCTCATCACAATACCGCCACCCATCATCAGCACATTTATTTTATTGATGTGGAAAATAAAGATCTGCTTCATGCACTGTTTGGCAATAAATCCATTCCGATTGTCATTAATCAAAGCCGTCAAAATGCAGAGCAATATCTGATAGATGATAAAAATATTGGTCATCTATTTACGTATATGAAACCATCAGAAGGCGACATTCATTTTATGGCATTTGATGATTTGAGTCAAAAATATCATCATGTTGCTTTGGCAGGGTTTTTTGATGAATGCCTGTCGTATTTTTTTGATGATGAGCAGATTTTATCCTTAGATTTGATGGTGCGTCATCAGATAGATGAATTATTAAGCCGTATTTATCAGGCAATCAATCAATCTTTATCGCACGTCTTTATCATTGGTACAAAATCTGAATATGACATTTGGGAGCAAATTTTTAGCCATCAAGAAAACTATTTTATTAAAAAAGCCGATATTGCTGATATTAATTGTCATTATGTGCCATATTATCAAAGTTTTTCCAAGCAAACCAAAGAAGAATTGATGGCAAAAGCAGAGTGGTTATTCCACCATGCGTATTATCCAGACTGTATGAAAATACTCATACTTGTTGCCCATATCAACAAAAATTATGAACATTATTTTGAATTTAGTCATGGTGAAGGACAAAAGATATTTACCTTGACTTATCTTTGGAAAAAGCAAAATCGTTATGCTTTATCTTTATACATTAAATATTTTAAAGATAATTTACCCAAAGAATATATTGGTAATTGTTATTTGATTGGGCTATTGGGTGATGAGCCATATCGCTATCTAAACGCAGATGTGTTTAATATTATTTTTAATAAATATTTATCCCAATATCAAGATAAAGTATGGTCTGAATTTTGGAGCGTACTGCTTGATGAATTGATAGAAAGACTGCCAACATTGGAATTGACAAATAGGGATTATGACAATCTTTGCCAGCAATTAAAGCAAGCAGCCCAAAAAAATACGCCGTGCATTTATCATTATTTGGCACAATGTCATTATTATATGAATGATAAAAAAGCGGCGTTTGCCTATTGGGAAAAATCCAAAGCCAATCAAGAATTGCCAAAAATGCCACTGGCTTATTATGAATTATTATTAAATCATACTGATGATTGGCATAAAAAACTGATGTGCCACATTTATTTGGATAACTTAGGAGCCGTGATGAATACATTAGCCACAAATAATATGAATGAGTTGCAGTTGTCTTATTGGGATAAGATATTGCCGTATTTGGACGATGTTCAAGAATTGGAGTCTGTCCTGTCTTATTTGTTGCCCGACATTCACAATCCTGATATTTTAAAACGCATTTATGATTATTGTAAAGATGAAGATATTGCAAATGAATTTGAAAATCGCTTACAAAGATTATTAACCGTTCAAGCGTGTTTTCGTAGTGATTGGCAATATGTGATTGAGCGGATTGAATATTATAAGCCTGCAGATTGGGGAGAGCTGTCCGATAAACTTGCCCAAGCATTTTCCATTCAAAAAAGAAATTCAATAAAAATGGGCAAAAAACGCACGATGGAAATCAATCACACAAGCCGTATTGTGCCAAAATTTGACAAACCACAAAATGAGTTGGTGGATATTTTATATGCCCTAAATTTAAATGAGACATTGATGGCACTTGCCAACCAACCTTATCACAAAAAGCATGATGATGAAAATATTGCCAAGCTGTTTTCTGCCATCAGGCAAACATTTTCAGTAACAATGGGTGATGGCGACATTTGGAGTGCCAATTTTCCTGCGGTGCGTGCGTTGGCACTGTTGCTAGAAAAAGGGGGAAATTATAAGGATTTATATCATTTTTATGAGTCTCTCATCATGAGAAATGACCACAATCATGATTTTGCGTTGGCTCGTTTTTCCTTGTTTTATGACAATATGAAAAATCTGGCACAGCAGATGATAGATGATGAATCATTTAAAGAATGCCTGCAAGATGTAGAAGAGCTATATCAGGAGCATAAAATTCCCATCAGTAAATTATCATCAGCAGATAAAGAAAAAAATCCCAAACCACCAAAAAGCAAAGAAGAGATTGTTAAATCTGTGTTGGCATTAACCAAAAAGGAGCACAAAGAAATCCAACAGCTTAAAAAATTGGAGCAAGATTATCTAAAAGAGCAAGAACGCCTAGAAAAAGAACGTGCCGAGCAAGAGCGACTTGAACAAGAGCGTGCCGAACAAGAAAAATTGGCACAACAAAAGGCTGAGCAAGAGCGTTTGGAGCAACAAAGACAAGAACAGCTTGAACAAGAACGCCTAGAAAAAGAACGTGCCGAGCAAGAGCGACTTGAACCAGACAATCAACCAACTGCCACGCCACAACCAGTAACGTCATCACAAGAAATTCGGCAGACAGAGCGAGCATCATCTTATGAACGCAGAACCACGCAGGCGGTCAGTAGTTTTGAGTTTTTTGGGTGGCGAGTGTTTGTGGCTCGTTTGTATGGACGGGTAAATATAGAAGATTTGGCGACGGGTGAGCGGTTTTCAATACAACTGCATGACATGACCATACAAAGCGATTGGTATTATGAGGAAGAAAGTGGACGTTATCATATTAAGCAAACGCCACTTGTGATTGAGATTGCCAGTAATATGGTGTTCATTAATCATTTGGAGCATGGGGTAAATCTGACCATACGCGTTTAGTTTGAATATTTTACTTGTTGGTGTTTATAAAAAAATCCGCCCAAATTGAGCGGATTTTTTATCATGGGTTATTTTTGAAGTTTGGCCATGGCCTTTTCATACAACTCGTTAAATTTTTCTTTGGCGGTATGCACAAACTCACTGTCAGCTTGTTCATCAATCATATCGCTGATTTTAGCAAAGAGTTCTTTGGTTTTTGAGTGCTGATACACAGGCAATCGTTTGCAGACATCAGCCACCTTTTCACGTACCTGTGCCAAAGTCGCTTCATCACCACGAGCGTCTAGCACATCACAAATCCAGCCTGCCAGCTCAATACATTCAGCTTCTTTAAAGCCACGAGTGGTAACCGCTGGCGTGCCAATACGAATGCCTGAGGTAACAAAAGGCGATTTGGGGTCGTTTGGTACGGCGTTTTTATTGACGGTGATGTGAGCGTCGCCAAGCCATTTGTCCGCTTCTTTACCAGTGATGCCTTGCTTGATGAGACTGATGAGCATCAGATGGTTTTGTGTGCCACCAGACACCACGTCATAGCCACGAGAGATGATGGTGTCTGCCATCGCTTGGGCATTTTTGACCACTTGGGTTTGATATTCCTTATATTCTGGCGACATCGCTTCTTTAAAGCACACGGCTTTGGCGGCAATGGCGTGCATGAGTGGGCCGCCCTGAGAGCCAGGGAAAACGGCAGAATTGAGCTTTTTTTCAATCTCTGGATTGGCTTTGGCAAGAATCAAGCCTGAACGTGGACCACGCAAGGTTTTGTGTGTGGTTGTGGTGGTAACATCGGCAATTTGTACAGGGCTTGGATACACGCCAGCTGCCACAAGACCTGCCACATGAGCCATGTCCACCATCAAATACGCACCGACGCTGTCGGCAATCTCACGAAACTTTTGCCAGTCCATCACCTGAGAGTATGCTGAAAAACCAGCAATAATCATCTTAGGCTTGTGCTCTTTGGCAAGGCGTGCCACTTCATCATAATCAATCAAGCCGTTATCATCCACGCCATAATGTACAGCATTGTAGGTTTTGCCCGAAAACGACACGCTCGCCCCATGCGTCAAATGTCCACCGTGGGCAAGGCTCATGCCCAGTACGGTGTCGCCTGCTTCTAGTAGAGCAAGATAAACGGCAGCGTTGGCATTTGAGCCAGAATGGGGCTGTACATTGGCATAGTCAGCACCAAAGAGCTCTTTGGCACGGTCGATGGCAAGCTGTTCAATGACATCCACATGCTCACAACCGCCATAGTAGCGTTTGGCAGGGTAGCCTTCGGCGTATTTGTTGGTCAAAGTTGAACCCTGAGCTTGCATCACCGCAGGTGAGCAGTAGTTTTCGGAGGCAATCAGCTCAATATGGTCTTCTTGACGAGTGCTTTCGGCGTCAATGGCAGCCGCCAGCTCTGGGTCGTAAGTGTGCAAAGAGATGTCTTTAAACATGAGTGTACCTTAAAAGTGCAAAAGAACTAAACGCCATAAGTTTAGCATATTTTGCCAAAAATAGCACAAAGGATTTGCTGCTTTTACATGATAAATTTTTAGGATATGTTAAATTTTATGGTGGTATCCACAGCACATCAAGGTCTAAACATAAACCATCTTTGCCGGTTGAAAATGGCAAATTTTCCCATATATTAAAAATTTGCTATAATAATCAATTTTCTTTTTAATTTATAATGATGACTCGTTTATTAAATATTATTTTTGCATTTAATGTGGTGCTGGCAACAACCCAGATAACAACGCTTGCCTATGCCAGTGAAGCACCCAGCCAAAAATCAAATTTGGCAAGTTTATTTGGACAAAACCAAAAAAGCAAATTTTTACCTGTTCATCAAGCTTTTAATGTCTCTGTTACCCAAGATGGCGAAAAGTTGTCAGTTGCCTTTGTGGTAACGCCAGAGCATTATGTTTATCAAGATAAGCTGACATTAAAACTGCCCGATGGCGTGTCAGCAAACGCTTGGCAGTTTGACAAAACACCCACCACGATAGATGACCCAACCTTTGGGAAAGTGGCGGTTTTTGAAGAAAATGTCGTGGCAAGCACCACGCTTAGCACAACAAATGCCATCAGCAATGCCCCTATTGTCATAAAATGGCAAGGCTGTGCTAAGGCAGGACTGTGTTATCCACCTGAGACCATCAATGCCACCATCACACTCAAACCCAGCCAATCAACCAGCCAAAATCAAAATCAGCCCAATCAACCAAGTGTCGTATCTGCTCCTTCTGTGGCAGAGCAAACTTTGCCAGCAGAGCCAAGCGTGTCATCAGATGTGGACACACAATCTGTACCAAGTGTTGCGGTGGATAACCCCCAAATCGCCCCAACAGATACGCCTGCCAACTTTGGCACATCACAGGCAATCAGCCCAATGAACGTGCAACCACAGCATGATGATACCTTGGTAAATACTGGCGTGTTTGGACAAATGGCTACTGCCAATTCGTCTGCTGATGTTGGGCAGATTGACCCAGTCCAAGCAAGCTCAACCCAGACAGCACCCACCATTAATCATACCTTAGATGGGCAAGCTGACCCCTTTGGCATTAATGAGCGTCCTTTGGTGGCGGTGGGGCTGTTGTTTTTGTTGGGATTGCTACTTGCCTTGACCCCATGTGTGTATCCGATGATACCCATTGTGGCAAATATTGTCGCTCGTAATCAAGCAACCACACGTCAAGGACTGCTATTATCAGCAAGTTATGGCGTGGGTGTGGCGTGTGCCTATGGGATTTTGGGTATGATTATTGCATGGTTTGGTCAAGCATTAGGCATTGTTGGTTATCTGCAAAATCCGTATGTTTTGGGAGTTTTTGCCCTGCTGTTTTTGGTGTTGGCACTTGCCATGTTTGATGTCATTCAACTTAAACTGCCAAGCACCATCAGCAACTTTTTGCAACAAAAATCACAATCCGCTGATAAATATTTAGGTAGCATGAGTGGTAGCTTTTTGGCGGGACTGTTATCGGCGTTGGTGGTGTCTCCTTGTGTGTCTTTGCCAATGGCAGGGGCGTTGTCGGCGGTGGCGACCACTCAAAATATCGGCTTAGGCTTTATCATGCTGTTTATGCTGGGGTTGGGTTTGTCTGTGCCACTTGTTATTATGGGAACATTGCAAGGCAAATTTATGCCAAAATCAGGGGCTTGGACGCTGTACGTTAAGGAGTTTTGTGCGTTATTGCTACTTGCGGTGGCGGTGAGTCTGACCGAGCGGATTTGGGTGTCGTCTTGGGTTTTGGTGGCATGGGCGGTGTGGTTTGCATTACTGTCGGTGTGGCTGTATCGCGTGGGCGTGCTTTTTGCTCGGGCGATGGCGATGGTGGCAGCCGCTTGGGTGCTGTGTTTGATGGTGGGAGCAGGTTTGGGGAATACTGACCCTTGGCAACCTTTGTCTGTGATGAGTACAAACGTTCAAACGCACAACGATTTGACCATCACCACCTTAGATGAGCTTGATGAGATTTTGATGACTCATGACAAAGTTTTGGTGGATATTACTGCCAAATGGTGTGTGGAATGCCGTATCATGGAGCGGACGTTGTTTAGCGACAGACCTGATGAGCTAAAATCTTATCAAGTGGTCAAACTTGACATTACCCAAACCACTGATGATAGCCGAGCGGTATTGGCTCGTTATGGATTGTTTGGTCCGCCTGCACTGCTGATTTATCACCAAGCCAAGCTAAAAAATATGTTACTTGGTGAAACCAAACGGGCGGATTTTATTCAGGCTTTATCTTTGTGATGGTTTGATGTATGAAAGGTAATTTGGGGGTTTAGATGATTGCTGTGTTACGCTTGGTAAGCTTTTTGGAAGGGGTGTCTTTTTTGTTGCTGCTTGGCATTGCCATGCCTTTAAAGTACTTTTTTCATCAACCTGTTTTGGTGCCTTATGCAGGTATGTTTCATGGGGCGATGTTTGTGGGGTTTTTGGTGTTGTTACTTGTGGCTTGCCAAGTCAAACGCTGGTCGGTTAAAGTGTTTGTGATAGGACTGGTGGCATCTTTATTGCCTTTTATGCCATTTTGGTTTGAGCGATACATTTATCGTCTTGAACTTGAACGAATAGACGATGATTAAAAACAAGAGACTATTGTGAAATCTGCTGTGTTACTCAAAAAATTTAACCAATTTTCAAAATTGGACATACCAGTAGCGACAGCCATTTCGGTGGCGTTGCACGCTTTTTTGATTTTTGGGATAGGCTTTGGTATGGGTGTTGCACCTGATGAGATGGCACAAGATGTCGCCATTGCCCTCACAACCAATACTCAAAAAAATGAAGATGCTCGCTTTATTGCTAACGCCAGCCAAGAAGGTGGGGGAGAAGTACGCCAACAGCTTCGCCAAGAAACCACCAACATCTCTGCTGACAGCTCTGATGAAGTAGAAGATGCTCAAGACATCATTGATTTACAAAAACAAGCTCGTCAGCAGGCATACCAACAAAGCTATCTAAAAACCACTTTGTCTGTACGCTACACAAACGACCAAAGCAACAATGATCATGAAGACAAACAAGATGACTTAGACATACAAGAAGAACGCATTCGCAAGAAAATTCGTACCTTAGAAGCTCAGCTATCACAAAAACAGCAGGTTTTTGCTTCCAAAACCAACACACAAACGGTCAATTCTAACGCCACCACACATGGTAAAGCAGCAGCGTATTTGGAGAATTTTCGTCGTCATGTGGAGCGTGTCGCCAATCAGTATTATCCTGAGCAAGCTCGTACCAAAGGCATCATGGGTGATGTGCGTTTATTGGTGGTGGTGTCATCAGATGGTCAGGTTAAAGCGATACAGCTTTTAGAATCGTCAGGTTCTGCCATCTTGGATGAAGCCGCCAAAAATTCGGTGCGACAGTCTGCTCCTTATGGCAAGTTTAGTGCTGATATGGGCGAGCTGACCGAATTGCGGATTATTCGTACTTGGCGATATAGCGACCAACTAGAAGTGTCTTATTGATGAAAGTATTATGACAAACACAACTGCACCGACCAATGATGTTGTTAAAGACGTAACACAGGCAAGTGAAACAGTCAAAGAAGCAACCAAAGAAGTGGTAACTCACACCACCGAAAACCTTACCCAAGCCAGCGATTATACCTTGCATTTATTGGGCATTCCTGTGGATACTGCCACATTGATTAATAACTCCACAAGTTTTGGGGTGAAACTGCTGCTTGCCGTCATCATCTTTTTTGTGGGTAAATGGATAGGTAAGCGTTTTGTCAATATCGCCAAACGTGCCATGCAAAGAAGTTCTATGGACGGCACGGCAGTCAGTTTTTTGGGCAATTTGCTCTATGGAGTGGTGCTGGCGGCTGTGGTGCTGGCGTCCTTAAATCAGCTTGGGATTAGCACCACATCTTTTGTGGCGGTGCTGGGTGCTTTGACAGTTGCCATTGGTGTGTCTTTAAAAGACCAAGTTTCTAACTTGGCGGCAGGTGTGCTGATTGTGATTTTTCGTCCGTTTCGCCGTGGTGATAGTGTGGAGATAGCAGGCAAAATAGGGCGAGTAGAAGAGATTACATTGGTAAATACTCGCATCCGTACTGTCAATAATCATGAAATCATCGTGCCAAATGGCGATATTATGACCACCGCCACCACCAATTTTAGCTCTTATCCCAATCGGCGAATAGAGGTGATGGTGGGGATTGGTTATGATAGTGATATTAGGACTGCTCGGCGTATTATGTTGGATTTGGCTGATGCTCATGATGGGGTACTCAAAGCACCTGAGGAGCCGATTGTGCGTGTTACGGAATTGGCAGACAGCTCGGTTAATCTGACCATGTATCTGTGGACAACGAATGATAAATGGTTTGCCATGCAGTGTGATTTGTTGGAAGCAATTAAATATGCCTTTGATGAGGCAGGGATTAACATTCCTTTTCCTAATCGCACAGTACAGATTGAAGGCTTGGATGAAATTTTGCAAAAAGTTACAGATAAATAAAAAGATACTTTAAACAAATTATGATTGGCTATAATTGATGGCTAGGGAGTGATGATGAAAAGATGTGTTATGGCAACAGCAATCATGCTGTCAGGTGCGTTTGGTGGTGTGGCAACGGCAAAGGAAGTGGCTGTTTGTCATGGTTTTGGGGTTTATGCTACTGAGCCTTTAACCAAGATAAATTGTAAAATTGGCGATGCTGATAATTATAAACAGACGACTTTATATGCTCTGACCAAAGCGGGGTGGAGCATTCATGCTGTTACGCCAATCAAAAGCGGATACGATGACATCACCTACATTTATCTGGAAAAATAATGCTTTAAATAAGTTTAGTCATAAGGGTTGCCCACCCCCAATCCTGCCAGTATTTCTATCTCAAAACCTTCCATTTCATCTTGTTCATCTTGCCCAAGCTCATGGTCAAAGCCCAATAGGTGTAAAATCCCATGTACCACAAGATGAGTAAGATGTTTATCCATGCTTTTGCCTTGCTCGGTGGCTTCACGTAGCAAAACATCATGACAAATCACCAACTCACCAAGTGGTATCTGTTTCATGGCGGTAAATAGCTCATTGGGCAGACCACTTGGGTAAGATAGAATATTGGTGGCATAATCTTTGCCACGAGCGTCCAAATTTAGCTCACGTCCTTCATCACTGTCGCAGATATAAATGTCTAAGGATTTTGGCAAATTTATCCAGTCTTGACCATCTAAGCTGTCATCAAACATAAAATAAGGCAACACCAAACCATTTGTGATTTTATCGGCAATATACGTCAGGACATGATAAAGAATGTTGGCTAAATGAGTTTGTTGATACAAGGGCGATGTTGCCAATGCCAACACGTCATCGCCAAAGCTGATTTCAACGGTGTTATTGGTCATCAGTTGTGCCTTTGTCTGTACTGGTGTCTTCTTTTTTGTTGCTCATGCTGTTTAAAAAAGATAGGGCATTTAGTGTGCGGCTTAGCTCTTGTTCTTGACGCTGTTTTTTGCGAATCTCAGCCCGCTCGCTCTGGGCTTGGTTTTCTATGATGTCATGGGCGTCATAAGCATCAATGATTTTTTGTACCAAATGATGTCGCACCACATCACGGCTTGTAAATTGTGTGATGTGTATTTCGTTGATATTAGATAAAATTTTAAGGGCTTGGGTCAATCCTGATTTGTGCCCACGTGGCAAATCCACCTGTGATGTATCCCCTGTAATCACCGCACGAGAGCCAAAGCCAAGCCGCGTCAAAAACATTTTCATCTGTTCGGGCGTGGTGTTTTGGGCTTCATCCAGTATCACAAAAGAGTTGTTTAAAGTGCGTCCCCGCATATAAGCAAGTGGGGCGATTTCAATGATTTGGCGTTCAAGCAGTTTGCCCACTTTTTCAAAACCAAGCATTTCATACAAAGCATCATACAAAGGGCGTAAATAAGGGTCAATTTTTTGGGTCAAATCCCCCGGCAAAAAGCCCAGTTTTTCGCCTGCTTCTACCGCAGGTCGCACCAAAAGTATCCGCTCAATCTCGCCACGTTCTAGCATATCTACTGCCACCGCCACCGCCAGATAAGTTTTGCCTGTACCAGCAGGTCCCACACCAAATGAGATGTCGGATAATAAAATATTGCGTACATATTCGGCTTGATTATGCCCCTTGGGAGTGATTTTGCCTTTGCGAGTGGAAAGACTGATGGGGGCGTGAGTGTTTGTGCTTGTGGGGTTTTGGGCGATACTGGCTTGGATAATTAAATGCAGTTCATCAGGCGTGATGTCATCAGTGGTTTTGGCAAGCTCAAACAGCTCACTCAACACATACTCGCCTTGCTCCACTTTGGTCAAATCACCTGTGATGGTAAAATCATTGCCACGGTTGATGATGTTGATGTCAAGGCGGTCTTGTAGGTATTTTAGGTGGATATTGTATTCGCCAAGCAAGGTGCGAAGCTCTTGGGGGCTAAGGTCAAAATGCAAGGTGCGTGAAATGGTCAAATGATTGTCCTTTAAATAAAATGCTAAATATATATGCTGTTATAATAACTACAAATACAAAAAAATCAAGCCACAGCCATCATCTCGCCATAAAATTAAATAACCATAATTAAATGTGATGGGATTTATCATATCTGTGTCTTTTGGTGTGTAATTTAAAAAATAAAAAAACCCTTTCGTTAGAAAAGGCTTTTTGAAATATGGCTCCCCAACCTGGGCTCGAACCAGGGACACACGGATTAACAGTCCGATGCTCTACCGACTGAGCTATTGGGGAATAGCTTGTAGCAATTGATTGCGTATTATATAGATTTTTATTGTGTTGTCAAGCAAAATTTTTAAAAAATTTAAATTTTATGAAATCATCTGCCATAACAATCATAAAAGACCGAAACACCGCTGTCAAGTGTTGCCCATGAACCATGAAGTTCAAGGCGGGCAAATCTTTGTTGTTTCAGGTTTCCCGATACATTCAAAGAATGCGGGCATACACACCACAACAAACAGTCATCGCCCTTTAAGTGTGATTATCGGCTCAGGTGTATTCTCAACTGGCGAATGTTTCAGTAAAGCCATTGTACGATAAATTAATGACATTTTCAAGATTTTAAGTGAGTTTTCTTGGGGCTGTGGTGATGACAAAAGTTTAACAAGCCTGAGTATTTTGTGATAAAATGGCGATTGTTTTATCATGTTTTTAATTTGTAAATAAAGGGTTTACCCATGAAAAAAATCCCCCATGTGCTGATGATTTTGGATGGTATTGGACACCGAGAAGACCCACGAGACAACGCTGTTTATGCAGCACACACCCCAAATTTGGACGGTTTGATTGCCAGTTGTCCTAATGGACTGATTTCAGGTTCTGGTATGGATGTGGGTTTGCCTGATGGTCAGTTTGGCAACTCCGAAGTGGGGCATATGAATTTGGGGGCAGGACGAATTTTGTTCCAAGACTCTACACGCATCATGAATGACATTGCCACAGGCGATTTTTTTAACAATGATGTGCTGACAACTGCCGTTAAAAATACGGTGGATAATGAAGGTGCGGTGCATATTTTGGGTCTGTTGTCAGATGGGGGTGTGCACGCTCATATTGACCACATCAAAGCGGCTGCACGACTGGCGGTAGAGCAAGGGGCAAGTCAGGTATTTGTTCATGCGTTCTTGGACGGGCGAGACACACCGCCTAAGTCTGCCGATGGTTATGTGGCGGATTTGGAAAATTATTTACAACAATTAAGCAAAGATTATCAAGCCGAAGCCAAAATCGCCAGTTGTATTGGACGCTTTTTTGCGATGGACAGAGATAAGCGATGGGACAGAGTACAGTCCGCTTATGACCTGCTGACCCAAGCAAAAGCGGTGCGACAAGCAGGCACAGCAAGCGATGCTGTGGCACAGGCGTACGAGCTCGGTGAGACAGACGAATTTATCCAAGCGACCATCATTGATGACAACGGCGTAATCGCTGATAATGATGGCGTGATTTTTGTGAATTTTCGTGCCGACCGAGCCAGAGAAATCAGTCAAGCCTTTGTCAATGCCGATTTTGATGGTTTTGAGCGTAAAGTCATACCAAATCTGTCTGCTTTTGTGATGATGACCAAGTACTCTGATGAGTTGGAGCAAAACGATAAAACAACCGTGGCTTATTATCCTACCAGCTTGGCAAACACTTTGGGTGAATATTTACAAAACCACGGCAAAACCCAGCTACGCATTGCCGAAACTGAAAAATATGCTCACGTTACTTTCTTTTTTAGTGGTGGGCGTGAAGAGCTGTATGAGGGCGAAAAGCGAATTTTGGTCAATAGTCCCAACGTCAAAACCTACGACGAACAGCCCCAGATGAGTGCTTTTGAAGTAACCGATAAACTTAAAGAAGCGATATTGTCAGGTGAGTTTGATGTGGTCATCATCAACTATGCCAATGGCGATATGGTGGGGCATACAGGTGTGTTTGATGCGGCGGTCAAAGCGGTAGAAGCGGTGGATACTTGTATTGGTGAGATAGTAAGTGCAGTACGCCAGATGAATGGTCATCTACTCATCACTGCTGACCACGGCAACTGTGAACAAATGCAGGACTATGATAGTGGGCAGGTACATACTCAGCACACAACTGAATTTGTGCCATTTATTTATGTGGGTGATAAAGACGTAAGTGTGCGAGCAGGTGGGCGTTTATGTGATGTTGCTCCCACTTTGCTGTATCTGATGGGTATGCAAAAGCCAAGCGAGATGACAGGCGAAAGTTTATTGGTTGGCTAACATGATACAAAAAAAAATCATCACAGCCATCATTGCCATCATAGTGCCATCATTGGTGATGGCACAGTCTGATGATGGTGCTGGTGCGACCGATGAGATGACACTCACGGTGCTGCAAACCAAACCCAATCCTTTGCATGACATAGAAGGACTTCATCAAGGACGTGTGCCTTTAAATGCTTTATCGCCCAACACCCTAAAAACTTTTGTGTCAGTGGTGGATTTGGTGCGTCGAGAATATGTGGAAGAGACCAGCGATGAGCTTCTTTTTAAAAATGCTATGGGTGGTATGCTGACCAAACTTGACCGCCATGCTGAATTTTTGGACGAAACTGCTTTTAACAACCTAAAATCCTTTACCGCAGGCAATGTGGCAAATGTTGGGCTGTCGGTGGTGTGGCAAGAAGCTGACAATCATTGGGTGGTCAATGTGGTGGCAGATGGCTCTCCTGCAAAAGATATGGGCGTGATGGTGGGGGACTATCTGCACCAAGTGGGCGAAACCAAACTCACCAATGCCCAATCAGCCAATGATGTGGCACAAATGTTAAGTGGTATTGCAGGCACGCAGGTGGACATCACCATATCAAAGGCGGGTCGTTTAAAAAAAACCATGACGTTGCAGCGCACCCATACTGTCAAAACCAACATAGAAACCACCATGTATGATGGCATGGCGGTGGTTAAAATCCCTGTGTTTCAAAACAATACTCGTGAGCAAATTTTAGACAGTTTGACTCATGCAGATGTGCCAATAGCAGGGGTGATTTTGGACGTACGCAATAATCCTGGTGGGGTGTTAGAGTCAGCGGGGGCGGTTGCTTCTTTGTTTATGAAAAATCAAACTGTTGCAAAAGTGGCAGGGCGACATGGCATAGAGCAAGTGCTTTCTACTGAGGGTGTGCCATTTTTATCAGAATTACCCGTCATGATACTGCAAAATCGCTATTCTGCATCAGCGTCTGAGGTGTTAGCCAGTAGCTTGCAAGCTCAAAAAAGAGCCCTAGTAGTGGGTGAACGTAGTTATGGCAAAGGCTCGGTGCAGTCGGTCATACCCATCGGTGATAACCAAGCGGTTAAACTGACCACGGCTCATTATTTGACAGCTAATGAAGGGCAGATAGATGGTGTGGGCGTTGTGCCTGATGTGTCATTGACCAATCATATCACAACGGCTCGTTATTATGCCACCCAAGACGATTGGCTACATCAAGCTTTGGTGCTAATGAGCGGGGCAAGACTGCCACAAGGCATAAAAATTGACCCTGTGGGTGGATTCTAAAAATAAAAAAAGGGCGATTTGCCCTTTTTGCATTTAATCTTCGTCATCATCACTGCCCAAACCAAGTTTATCCATACGATAGCGAAGCTGGCGAAAGGTCATACCAAGCAGTTTGGCAGCTTGGGTTTTGTTGCCATGAGATTTGACCAAGGCGGTGGCAATGAGCTGTTTTTCTTGCTCGGACAGGTAGGCTTCTAACCCTTCTTGGGGTAGAGTAGGGTCGGGCGTTTCACCAGTTTCATCGCTCTTTTTGGTGCCATAATTGGCAGTGGCGGTGATTTGTAGCCCTGTTTTAAAGGTGGTTTTGGTGTCTTTGATGATGGGCTGTGGCGTATAAGTGGGTCGGCTATCGTGATAGGGTGATTTTTGACCATAAACCAATTCAATGCCTGTATCGGTCATGTATTCCATTGGCTCATCAAAGCTTAAAACTTCCACATCATCATCTTCTAGCATGAGATGATGGGCATTTATCTCGCTACTGTCGCTCAGTGTTACGGCACGTTCTAGGATATTGCGTAATTCTCGCACATTGCCTTTAAAATTGTGCATACATAACGTACGTATCGCATCATCGCCCAAAGACAGATTATCCAACCCCCAATCTTTGGCAATCAAGCCCAAAAAGTGTCGAGCCAGCATGGGTATGTCATCACGGCGTTCGTTTAAAGAGGGTAATTTGACTTCAATGACGTTAATCCGATAGAACAAATCTTGACGAAACGCCCCTTGTTGCACCAATGCTGCCAAGTCTTTATGTGTGGCACAAACAATGCGAATGTCCACAGGCACTTCTTTGGTATCACCGATGGCACGCACGGTTTTTTCTTGGATGGCACGCAGGAGTTTGACTTGCATGGCAAGTGGCAAATCCGCCACTTCATCTAAAAACAGCGTACCCCCATCTGCTTGCTGAAACAGACCGATTTTGTCTGATGTCGCCCCTGTAAAACTGCCTTTTTTGTGCCCAAAAAACTCGCTTTCCATCAGCTCTGACGGTATTGCCCCACAGTTTACAGGAACGAAACTACCATCTCGGCGGGGACTTAGATCGTGGATGAGTCTTGAAACCACTTCTTTACCTGTGCCTGAGCCACCCCATAAAAATACAGGGGCTTGGGAGCGAGCAAGTTTTTTGATGGTGGTGCGAAGTTGTTGCATGGGCAAGCTTTCGCCAATCAGTCGCTCATCTAGCAGATGGTCGCCATGATATTTTTGAGCAGGTGGTGTGGCTGGTGTTTGGGTTTCTGGGGTGCTGGCTGTCGTGGGCGTGCTATCAGGCGTGCTTGCTCGAATGTCGGCGGTAGCTTTTAGGGCAGATTCTACCAAAACACGCAAACGTGGCAATTCTAGGGGTTTATTGACAAAATCAAACGCCCCAAGTTTCATTGCTTCAATGGCAACCATGTCATTACCATGAGCGGTGATGACTGCCACAGGCGTGTCAGTGGTGCTGGTGATTTGTTGAACAAGCTCCATACCAGAACCGTTAGGCAATGCCAAATCGGTCAAACAAAAATCATAAACCCGACGAGCCAAACAATCCTTGGCGGTCTGAATGTCATAAGCCACATCACTTTGAATGCCCATTTTGGTTAGGGTGATTTGCATCAGACGACAAAGGTCAACTTCGTCATCAACAATCAAGGCAGTGGGGTTACTTTGCATGGTAAGAAAATCTCAAATTATTCTAATCTTGCTATTATAAAGCATTTTTACACAAAGTTTAAGTTTGATACAAAAATCATACCGTTTGAGTGTCAATATGTTTATTTTTTGAGCGTTTACCCTGTGCGTCTTTGGGTGGAAGCAATCACACGAAAACAACTACGTGTGTCTTTTAGGTAGCGGATTTTGGCATTATTGGCTTCGCTAAATGATTGCGACAGATATAGCCCAAGTCCCGTGCCTTTTTTGCTGGTGGTAAAAAATGGGTGGAATAACTGTGAGATTTCGTTATCAGGTACGCCATCGCCATTATCAATCACATCAATCAATGCTTGTTCGTTTGAATAAGCATGAATGTGTATCTCTACATCTGCTCTGCCGATGGTGGGTATGGTGTGGCGTAGGGCGTTATTGACCAAATTTATCATGATTTGTTCAAGATGATTTGGGTCAAAATAAATGATGATGTTTTGATGTTGTGGGGTGTAGATTAGGATGTTTTTGTCATAATAATGCTGTGCCACAAAATCATTTATCCAACGGTGCAGGTTGATGGCTTCTTGTTCAGGGATTTCTTGGCGAGACAAACTAAGCACGTCTTGAATGATGTCATTGACACGGCGAGTTTGCTGAAAAATCATCTGATACAGCTCAGTATCATCACCATCTTTGGCATTTTCCATCAGAAGCTGACTGGCTTGACTAATCGCCCCAAGGGGATTTCTGATTTCGTGAGCGATGCTGGCGGACAGTTGTCCTAGGCTTTCTAGTTTGAGCTTTTGGGCGTGGCTTTGCTCTCGTCCGATGTCTTCTATGATGATAAGCTGACCATAGGTGGATAAGGGGCGGTTATTTAAGCGAAGTTTGTCTGAGGTGTTGTTGCGGTGAGGAGGCAGTTCATAAACCCACGAGACGGTTAAATTTGGGTTGATGGTGCGGTACCAGCGTATGAGTGCAGGGTGTAGCTCCACGATAAGGCGTGCCAAATCCACCATCTTTTTGGGAGAGCTGTAAATGTCTAGGTCAGCATGTGGCAGGCGTAACAAGCGTCTGGCGGTCTCATTTACCATCACAATGTCTCTGTTTTCGTTAATGACCAATACGCCATTAACCATGTTTTTGACGACAATGTGATTGATGATATTGAGTTTTTCTACTTCTTGGGCTTGCTTGGCGATGGATTTTTCGGCATTGGTCAAACGCTGGGACACCGACCAGCTCAAAAAGCCCACTGCTACCATACAAATAGACAACAGTAGGCTTTCGCTCAATGTTAAGCCAAAATCTCGTGATGAAAATGACTGAAAAATATGCTGATATAAAATCGCAATCACACTAAATGTAATCAAAATCCCAGCCTGAGACAGTGGTAACACCATAAAACTGGCAGATACCACAATCATATAAAGCAAAATGATTTGTAAATCGCTAATATTACCATGAATGGAGTAGGCAGTCAAAAGAATAATATCAGCAAAAAAACCAAGCAGTAATTGCCGTCTGGCAAATGTGGGTACGATATAAAACAGCACCAGCAAAAACAAACTAAGCACCAAGTAGCTGCTAACAAGCATGGATTCTACCAAGCTGGGTGCAGAAGCAACGATTTTGGTTTTGATGACTGCATAACTTGTCAGCATTAAAAAGGTGCTGATGACAAAGCGATACACACTATAAATTAGCCCCACCTGACGCACTTTGGCATCAGATGCTAAGGATTCTACCGAAACATCAGCAAAATAAAACCATAACGATTTGATGATGCGTTGGGTTTGACCTAAGTAGTGATAAAAAGTGGCATACATGGCAAATTTACAAATCTAACAACATTTGTGTATCACAAGTATCAGTATGTGGCACACCTTATCAAAAATATCCATACAATCAAAGTAAAAATGTGCTTATCGGTATGGTTTGGCGGTTATTTGGTTTGGATAAGTCCATGACGCATTGCCAAATGAGTGAGCTTGACATCACTGTCTACGCCCAGTTTTTCAAAAATGCGATAACGATAAGTATTGACAGTTTTGACACTAACAAACAGTTGCTCAGCAATCTCTTGGGGGCTTTGGCAGTTCACCACCATCATCAGCACTTGTTTTTCACGTTCTGATAAGACTGCTAAGGGGTCTGTTTTGTCGTCTAGGTAGCCTTGGGCAAGCTGTTCGGCGATTTCGTGGCTAAAATATTTTCCCCCTTGGTGCACTTTTTTGATGGCTTTTATCATCTCATCAATGGGTGTGCCTTTGGTAATGTAGCCATGTACACCTGCTTTTAGCAATAATGATGGATAAGGCTCGGCACTATATCCTGACACAGCAAGGATTTTGATGGTATCGCTGACTTGCTTGATGCGGCGAGTGGCTTCTATGCCGTCCATGTTTGGCATATTGACATCTAATAAAACAACGTTAGGGGATAATTGCCTAGATGCAATAACCGCAGATTCACCACAGTCTGCTTCACCGATGACGCACAGCTCAGGGTGGTCGTCTAACATTCTTGTGATACCCACACGAACCAACTCATGGTCGTCAACAACTAATACTTTGATGGTCATGGTCTTTCCTTGGTAGGGTTGGTAATTGTCATTTAAATGTTGCGTTTATGATGAAAAATGTATCCATAAATAAGCTTGGCTTTAAAATTGCAATATCATTACTGACATTAACAAACATATTATACCGAATTTATACATGGGTTTTATTGGTAAAATGTATCTGAATTAAAAAACCATTATCAACTGATAAACAGCATATAATATAAATTGATTGATTTAATAAATGAAAATGGTAATTTTTTGTTGTATTATCATGATTTTAGCGTAAATGCTGATAAAAACTTTCTTACAAATTAACGCAATTTTCCGACCTTTGGCAATAGAAAATTAAATATGTTGTGTTAAAATAATAAAGTTAAAACAAGATTATAAATTGAATGATTTTTAATCATTTAATCCATGCCAATGATGATTGGCGTACTTTTAAAAAAGGTAGGTGAAAGATGAATACTTTTTCAAAAAAACAGCTTAGTACATCTCTTGGCTTGGCATTGGTTTTTGTTGGCATAACACCGGCACAGGCGTTATTAATTGATGACAGCCAACAAAAAACCATCTATATTGGTAAAGGTAATGCCGATAGCATGAAGGCGGTTAAGGTGCACAATGTCCCAAGTCGCCCCGAAGTGCACCGTTATGTCCAAACTAATACCACTCAGGTACCAGCACCAACAGCATCTACCACTGCCACCACGACCAACGTTACCACTCGCACTTACCCAAGCGTGCAAAGCACCACACCAAGCTATACATATAGTGAGGCATATACTGGCACGGCCAATAGTTTTAATCAAAACAGCACCCAAAACACCCAAACTTACAACACTTATAATGGTTATGGTGCCAGTTATGGCAGTTTGGGTCGCTTGGCGGTTAGTCCCAGTTCGGCAGCCGTGGCGGTGATTGACTTGCAAACAGGTCAGCCCATTTACGAAAAAAACACCAACGCCAAACGTTCTATTGCTTCCATCACCAAAGTGATGACTGCAATGGTGTTGGTGGATGCAGATCTTAATATGGGTGAAGAGATTACGCTCATCGCTTCTGATTTGGTTGGGGCAAAAAAGGCCAGCACCAAATTAAAAGCAGGCGACCGCATGAGTCGCAGTGAGTTTATGCTACTGATGCTCATGAAGTCAGAAAACCCTGCTGCCAAAGCCCTAGCTCGTACTTATCCGGGGGGTTATCAAGCCTTTATTTCAGCGATGAACCAAAAAGCAGCCAGTCTTGGCATGACCCAAACCAGTTTTTCAGATTCATCAGGGCTAGACCCACGCAACGTGTCATCAGCATCTGATCTTGTTAAGATGATGCGTACCATCAATGGCGATAACCGCTATCAACAAGTGCGTAGTTTTTCAACTTCTAGCAGCTATGATTTTCATATCCAAAACTACAATTTTGGCTCTCGTGTCTATAAAGCTAATAACACCAGCCGTTTGGTGCGTGCAGGCAACTATCCCATTGGAGCATCTAAGACGGGTTATATCCGTGAAGCGGGCTACTGTGTGGTGATGGAGACACACGTTAATAATCGTCCTGCGGTGGTGGTGCTATTGGGGGCAAGTGCTTCTAACAACCGTTGGAATGACGCTGAAAACATCCTAACCCAACTGGCTTATCTCAACTGATGTTGCCCAGATATAAAGACTTGGTGTGTGCCAAGTCTTTTTTTGTGGTGAGTGTTTTTGACATGGGTGAAAATTTTTGGGAAAATAAGACAATTTTTGCCTATTTTTGTCAAGGTGTGCCATGACCAAACAAAATTTGCCACCTAAGCTGTATTTATTGACCAATGATGACCCCATAGATACTCTATTGGATAAATTGGAGCGTGTCCTTGATACAGGTGTGGTGTCATTGTTGCAAATCCGTCGAAAAAACACGCTTTTACAAGACCTTGTGAGCTTATACCAAGAAGCAGAGCTTTTGGTGAGTTTGGCTGACCGCTATGGTGTGGACGTGGTGATGAATGATAATTTGGAGCTTGCGTCTCATTTTGGTACAGGATTGCATTTGGGGCAACGAGATGGCAGTCTAAGAGTGGCACGCCAAATACTGGGCGATGGTGTGGTGATTGGGCGAACGTGTCATGGCGATATGGCACTATTTAAGGAAGCCAAAAAAGACGGGGCAACTTATGGGGCGATGGGAACGGTGTTTACATCCATCACCAAACCACGAGCCAAAACTGTCAGTCCTGATAGCCTAAAACGTGCGTCCGCTTTGGGTTTTCCGCTGTGCGTGATTGGTGGGATTACTTTGGATAATGCCCCCATATTGCGAGACAATCTGGCAGGAGCAAGACTGGATTATATCGCCATCACCGCCGACATCATGGGGCATGGCTTGTCTGATATTGCCATCAAATGCCGAGCTTGGGATAGGTATTTGCAGGCGTGGTATTGATTTTCATTTTTCATGGTCAAAAATGATAAAAGTATCCAAAATTATGCTAGAATAGGCTGATTTTTATTTTAATTTTTTGATGAAATTAAAGGAACGCCCATGACCATCACTTATTTGTCCGAACTTGATTTAAAAGGCAAAACCGTCCTTATCCGTGAAGATTTAAACGTCCCCATTAAAGATGGCGTGATTATGAGCGATGTTCGCTTGCAGGCATCTTTGCCTACCATCAAAACTTGTCTTGATAAAGGGGCAGGGGTAATTGTGTGTTCGCATTTGGGTAGACCTACTGAAGGTGAACCTGAAAGCAAATATTCACTGGCACCGATTGCAACTTATTTGGCGGATAAATTAGGCGTCAATGTGGCATTTAGCACCGATTATTTACAAAACGGCGTGTTAGTACAAGCAGGCGAGTTGGTGCTGCTTGAAAATGTCCGCTTTAATGTGGGCGAAAAGAAAAACAGCCCAGAGTTATCACAACACTATGCCAATTTGTGTGATGTGTTTGTGATGGACGCATTTGGTACAGCACACCGAGCCCAAGCATCAACCGAAGGGGTCATCAAAGCGTGTATCAAAGATGGCAAACCTGTTTGTGCTGGTAATTTACTCTCTGCTGAGCTTGATGCACTTGCCAAAGCGTTGGATAATCCCACCAAGCCAGTCTTGGCAATCGTGGGTGGCTCAAAAGTTTCTACCAAGCTAGATGTATTAAACAGCCTTGCCCAAATTTGCGATAGCATCTTGGTGGGTGGCGGTATTGCCAACACCTTTTTGGTTGCCAGTGGTAAAAATGTCGGTGCTTCTTTATATGAAAGCGACCTTGTGGACACTGCCAAAGACATCATGAGCAAAACCCAAATTTTGCTACCCACTCATGTGGTGGTGGCGAACAAAGGTGAGATTGATTTTGATGACTTTTTGGGTTCACTTGCCAAAGCGACCGCCATCATCAAATCGGTAGATGAGATTGGTGAAAACGACATGATATTAGACATCGCCCCAGACAGTGCCAAACAGCTTGCCAAACATATCATCAACGCCAAAACCATCTTATTTAATGGTCCGGTGGGCGTGTTTGAAGTGGACGCATTTGGCGAAGGTACTGCCATTATTTGTCAAGCGGTCGCTGACAGTGCAGGATTTAGCATTGCAGGCGGTGGCGACACCTTAGCTGCCATTGATAAATACGGCGTGGCAGATAAAATAGATTATTTGTCCACAGGTGGCGGAGCGTTTTTGGAGTTTGTAGAAGGTAAAGAGCTGCCTGCCATCAAAGCACTGGATAATTAATAGACACAGTACCGCCATTTATCAAGCCCAAATCCATCATCAAGGCTTTGTTACTTTTTGTTACATTTTATGGTTGGGGCTTGTGAAATGTGCGGTATCTGATAAACTAAGACATCATGGTAATTTATGGGGGCATCAAACAAATGCGACCAAATTTTTATAAATCAATGTATGATAAATTGCCATTATTCTGACCCATTACGCCTTGTGCGTGTTATTTGTGGAGTAAAACATGAAACTAAGATATGTCCTAGGCGGTATTGCTGTGGCATTGATTTTGGTGGCTTGCTCTAAGCCAAAACAAGAGCCTGCCCCAGAAGCTGACAAAGCCACCACCGAGCAAGTCGCCAAAGAAGCCGAAGCCGCTGCCCAAACCCAGCCAGCCAGCGATACAGCACCAAAAGCTGACGAAAGCAAAAGCGATGAGCCTGCAAAGACAGATGAGCCAAAAGCCGACCAAACGGCAGACACTCAAACTGATGGCGAGCTGAAAGCCGAAGACCGTGTGTCCGAAGACCAAAAGTACTAATTTTTGGCACACCGCTCACAGCCCTGATGTTTATCAGGGTTTTTTATGCCAAAATGACAAGTGTTTACTCGCTTTTTACCATTTGATAACAATTTACCAAGTATTTTTGACAAAACGATAACAGCCCTAACGGTAGTGGCGGATTTTGCAAATGTTACGCTTACATTTCAGGCGTATGCTGACAAAAATTGTCATTTAGGGGCATTGGCATTGGTGGGGCGATGTGGGGCTAAATTTTACAAAAAATCATCATTACGCCACGATTTTTTTAAAAATCTTAAAAAATGATTGCAAAATTTACTCAAAATTTGTCAAACTGCCGATGTTTTAATCAAAGTTACAGTTCCTTAACATTTTAATTTGCCATTTTGGCATGGATATTAAAAGTTGGCATATCATCTGCAACAGTTTGGGTGTAAGCAAGAACAAAAAACAGATTTCTTGTAGATTTTAACTAACGGGCAAATGCCCACCATGAACGAAGGAGTTCATTATGAATGCTCAAAAAGGTTTTACCCTAATTGAATTGATGATTGTTATCGCCATCATTGGTATCCTAGCGGCGATTGCTCTACCTGCTTATCAAGACTACACTGTGCGTGCTCGTGTATCAGAAGCTATCACTCTAGCTGGCTCTGCTAAGATTTCTGTACAAGATCACCTAGCATCTGGTAACCCACGTGGTCTAGCTACTGGTTATGCAACTGGTTTTAGCTGTGTGGCTGCTGCTGGTACTAACTGTAACAGTGGCTTGACTGCTACTGCTCCGACTGCAAACGTTGCTGCTGCCGATATTGCTGCTGCTACTGGTATCATCACTGTAACTACTACTGCCAACGCTGGTAACGGTACTTTGACTTTCACTCCTAACGCTCCTGCTGGTACTGCTCTACCTACTGGTACTGCTGCATTCACCCCACCTAACGGTGCAACTGAATGGCGTTGTGGTGCTAACGGTGCAACTTCTACCTTTGCTGGCTTTGCAGCAGGTACTCTACCAGCCCGTTTTGCCCCTTCTGAGTGCAAATAATCTACCGCTTGTCCTACAAGCCGCAAAAACCCTGCCTTTTGGTGGGGTTTTTGCACCTAATAAGTGGGTAAATGCCGTATAGGCATATAGATATGATAACACAACGATTTGTTGGAGTAAAAAGATGAAGATTGAGCAAGGCTTTACATTGATTGAGCTGATGATTGTGATTGCTATTATTGGTATTTTGGCGGCCATTGCTTTACCTGCTTATCAGGACTATACGGTGCGTGCTAGGGTGTCTGAGGGCATTACTGTTGCCAGTTCTCTCAAGTTGCATGTGCAAGATAATCTTGCAGCAGGCAATCCAACTTCTAGTACACAGGGTTATTCCCAAGGATTTACAGCAACTGTTGTTACTGCCAATACCAGTGGAGCGGTCATTGACCCTGCCACAGGGGTAATTACCATTACCACACCAGCTAGTGCAGGAGGTGGTATATTGCATTTTGTGCCTAATGCACCTCGTGGTACAATATTACCTGTTGGTACAGCGCGGTTTACACCACCACAGGCACAGACAGAGTGGCGTTGTCTGTCAGCAGGGGCAACGGCGAATGGTTTTGTGGGCGTTCCTAGCACAGCTGCCACCCTGCCACAGCGATATGTGCCATCAGAATGCAAATAGTGAATTTGGAAACAAGTATGTTAAATCAGTTAAAACAAAAAAATCTTAGGTTGTATTTGTTTGTATGGCACATTTTTATCAGTATAATGATAGCGTGTGGAGTGGGACTGCTCGTGTTTTGGCTATGGTTTCCTCACCCATATCAGCATTTAACTCGTGGGTTAAATCTGTTTTTATTAATCATGGCAGTTGATGTGGTGTGTGGTCCGCTTATTACACTATTGTTAGCAAACCCAAAAAAATCCAAAAAAGAGCTGACCTTAGATTTGACATTGATAGCCATTATACAGCTTTTGGCATTAAGTTATGGGATTTATACACTTGAAAAGGCACGCCCTGTGTTGGTGTCGTTTGAAAGAGACCGTATGACCTTAGTTGCCAAATCTGAGATAGACTGGTCGGACATAAACAATGCACCACAAGAGTTACAAAAGATACCCTTATTTGGCGTAAATAAGATAGGCATTCGCCGTGCTGAGAGTGAAAAAGAATTTTTTGAGAGTGTAAACTTGGGGTTGGAGGGTATTGAGCCTAGTGTACGTCCTAGTTGGTGGCAGTCTTATGATGAGGTGTTGCCAGAGGTTAAAGAAAAAATCAAGCCTGTCAGTGCCATAAATACAGATAAATTATCTACAACACAAAAACGTGAATTAGATAGAGGAATCGCCAAAAGTGGCACTCCAATCAATGAACTTTATTATTTGCCATTTACAAGTGCATTAGAAAAAGAGTGGATTGTGTTGATGGATAAGGATGCAAATTTTGTTGGCTATGTGAATATTGATGGATTTGAGTGATGTGGGTATTTTTGATAGTATATAATTATCAAGATAATGATAACGTAGAAATTGCCACCAGTAGGAATTAAACGCTAAATTTGCTCTTGGGTAGATTTAGGTAGGTTTTAAGGAACAGAAATATCATGCCCCTAACCCATCTCACCACCCACCAAAAACACCACCCCGTCTATGATGTCGCCACCATCAAAGCATGGGAGAAGCGTTGGTTTGATAAGGGTAACAGCTCCTATGGCCTGATGAGCCAGGCAGCGTATCTGATGGCGTGCCAAATAGAGCAACTATTAATACAACGCTCATACCAGACCAATACACGCATTTTGGTGTGCTGTGGTGCTGGCAATAATGGCGGTGATGGTTATTTGGTGGCGTATTATTTGGCTCAGATGGGGTATCAGGTGGCGGTATTTGCCCCTGATGTGCCAGTTTCTGCCGACTGTATTCGTGCTTATGATTGTGCTGTGCAGACGGTTAAGATGGCAGATGAGCTTGAACAGGCAGATGTGTATGTAGATGCCTTATTTGGTAGTGGTTTGGACAGACAGCTTGGCAGCTCTCATGTTGATTTGGTGCAAGAGCTAAACACTCGCCAAGGGCTAAAAATATCGCTAGATGTGCCAAGCGGTCTTGTGGCGGATACAGGCTATCCTTTGCCAGTTGCCATCAAAGCAGACATGACACTGTGCGTGCTTGGGCTAAAAATGGGACTGCTGACAGGTTGCGGAAAAGATTATGCAGGTCAAGTTATCTTGATACCCATCATTGCTCCTGATGTTGATTGTGTGCCGATGGGATATTTGGATACGGTTCAGCCTGTGTTGCCATCTCGCCCAAGTCATGTTCATAAAGGCGATTTGGGTCATGTGCTTATCATTGGCGGTCATCATGAGATGGGCGGTGCGGTCATCATGGCAGGCGAGTCAGCGATGGCGGTTGGAGCAGGTAAAGTTACCATCATGTGCCACAAAAACCATCATACAGCAATACTTGCTCGCAGTCCTAATGTGATGGTAAAAGACATCAACGACCTAGCAAATCAGACACGCCTTTTGGATAAAGTGGATACGATTGCCTTTGGTATGGGGCTTGGGCGTGATGTGTGGGGGCAGGCTGTTTTTGAGCAGTTTATGACGTGGCTGATGGGACAAACAGGCAAAAAAGTCGTACTAGATGCTGATGGATTGTACTGGTTGGCGAGCAGTTCAAAAACACTGCCTGATGGGGTGATAGCTACGCCCCATGCGTCAGAAGCGGGCAGGCTACTTGGCATGACGAGCAATGACATAGACAAAAACAGACATCAAGCAATACTCAACCTGCGTGCAAAATATGGTGGCGATTGGGTGCTAAAAGGAGCAGGAACACTGGTGTTAGAGCATGACAAGCTGTTTGTATGTCCGTTTGGCAACCCAATGATGGCAACGGCAGGCATGGGAGATGTGCTAAGTGGGGTTGTTGCAGGGCTGGTAGGGCGAGTCAGTCTGTCTGATTGTGTGAAACTTCATGCCCTAGCAGGTGATGAACTTGCAAAAAATGGTCAAGTGTTGGCGTGTCAAATGGCAGGTGCGTTAAGTGGATTTATGGTTTGACTTATCCTGTATAAGTGAGCTAATGGGTCATTGTTTTTCTATATTAAGCTATGCCAATCATCACTCCACCACTGGTAAAATGCCAAATACAGCATAGGCTTTTTGTAAAATTTCTCTAAATACACATGGCTGGCTTTATGATTATTTTTAAGTTTTTTGCCATTCTCAATAAAGATAAAATAAAATTATTTCTAGCCTATGGGTATATCACCATTAAAATATTTTTTGATTTAATTTTGTCATAAGCCCTATTAAACCCAGCATTTTGTATTGTGATGGCTTTTATATAAATAACCAACAGAGAAAACTTCGTATGGCGTATTTTGGTACAAATACGACATTTTGGTTGGGTTTGTATGATTAATAAAAATCGTGGCAAACTTATTTTTATAAGATATAATGACTATCATCTAAAACAATAAAAATTGATTATTCTTTAATCAAAAAATAATGCCACAATTTTTTGTGTCCATGATGGTTAATTGATATGAACTTTTTAAAGATATTAAATAACGGTAATAAGTTAGATATTGGTGATATATTTATACTTTTACTGTTTCTTTCGTTTGCTATATTAATAACCGTTAATTTTGGTGTTCTGAGATATCATAGATACATACCACAAGAGAATGAATTAAAATATACTGAAGGTATTTTAAGAAAAAGATTGCAAAAAAAAGCCATAAAAGGCACCAGTGTTTATTATTATCAAATTTATGACTCAAATACAAAAAAATACCTAGATTTTAGTTGTGATTATACTGCGGTAAGTAGGGGCAGTAACAGCAACTGCTACTTTCCTGAGGAGTATGAAAACACACAGGTAAAAGTTGGTTGGTATCAACAGCCAGATTTTTTAATGTATTCAAATGACAAATTGCAAATCGTCATTTTAGAAAAAGATGGCAAACAAATCCGCAGTTATAATCATTGGTTAGATGAGATTAGAACCAATAATATTATCAATATTATTGTGGTGATATTTTTTAATGGTATGTGTATTTTATTCTCTTATTTTTCGTTGCCAAGATATAATAGAAAGTTTAAAAACAAAATGTGAGGTGATGTCGGGTTAATTACCGTCTGATACTCACATTTAATAACATTTCATTGGCAAAGAAGTTGCTTTACATTTCATAAAAGTGGCATTCATTTTGTATTTCACATCAAGCTACCATCCCATAGGGTCAATGTCTATCATCAGTCGCACGCCTTTTGATGTGGGTAGGGCGAGTACTTGCTCCCACCATATGTTTAGTATGCCATGCAAAGTGGGGCGGTGTTTGGCAAGTATGAGCATTTGTACATGAAAGCGGTTATTTTTTTTGACGATGGGAGCATCAATCGGTGCTAATATTGCAAAATCATGCTCAAAGTGATTAAGATGAGTTTTGGCGTGAATGATGGCGTTTTTGGCGGTGTCATAGTGGCGTGCATCTGCTTTTATCAGTACGGCGTGGCTATAAGGTGGTAGGGCTAACTGACAGCGTTCATTTAGGAGCATTTTGGCAAAGGCTTCATAACCGCTTTTGATGAGCATGGTTAGGGCGGGGTTTTGGGGGTTGTAGGTTTGTATCAGCACATGACCTGCTCGTCCTGCCCGTCCCGCCCGTCCTGAGACTTGCATGATGGTTTGGGCGGTGTGTTCAGGAGAGCGAAAATTGGGCGATAAAAACCCTATGTCAGCATCTGCCACCACCACAAGCGTTACGTTTTCAAAATGATGACCTTTGGCTATCATCTGTGTGCCGATGAGTATCATGGGGCGGGCGGTATTGATTTCGTCATATAGTCTATCCCACGCTGTTTTGCCTTGTACGGTATCACGGTCTATTTGGTGAATGGGATAGACCACATCGCTATTTTGGGGGTTGGCAAATAGGGCGTGCAGTTGTTCATAAAGCTGGCTGGTACCTTGACCAAGATGAATCAGATTTGGGCTGTGGCAAGATGGGCATTGTGTGGGCGTTTTGATTTGATAGCCACAATGATGGCATTTTAGATGATTGTACAAATAGCTGGCGTTGGCATGAGTGGCTTGTTTTAGCGTGGATTTGTGCAAAGTTAAATGACTGCTACATCGCACACAGTCGGCTTGATAACCACACGCGCCACACAATAAAATGGGTGAAAAGCCCCGCCGATTTAAAAACACCATCACTTGCTCACCTTGCTCTAAGGTGGCTTTGATGGCTTTGATGGTCTCTATGGCAAGCTCTCCATGATGAAACACGCCGTGTATGTCTGTGTGTCCTACCGTGCCAAGTCTTTTATCTACTAGGTGAAATTGGGCGGTGTCAGCATTGCCTGCCCTTTTGGTGAGTTTACATTCGGTGAGTTTACCATCAGCGATGAGCTTGTATTGTTCAAGACTGGGGGTGGCTGTGCCTAACACAACAGGGATTTTTTTGCAAAAACCCAAATACAATGCCACATCGCAGGCGTGATAGCGAAGATGGTCTTGTTGTTTAAAGGAGCTGTCATGGGCTTCATCAACCACAATCAAGCCCAACTGACAAAAAGGATAAAAAATACCAGAACGAGTGGCAATAACAATCTGTGCGTCCCCTGTGCGACACGCTTGCCAGCCTGATAGCCGTTCGCTGTCAGATAAGCCTGAATGAAGGGCGATGATGTGAGCGTCAAAACGTGCACGAAAACGAGCAAGTGTTTGTGGTGTCAGACCAATCTCGGGCACAAGTACCAACACCTGTTTACCATCAGCTAAGGCACGAGCGATGGCGTGTAGGTAAACTTCGGTTTTGCCTGAGCCTGTGATGCCATTTAACAAAAAGCCTTGATAAATCCCCTTATCAAGAGCGTGGGTAATGGCTGATAGGGCTTGGGCTTGTTCGTCATTTAGGTTAAGTGGTGTGCCTTGCACTTTGGGTGGTTTTGGTATGGGTGGGTGTTTGCTGATGAGCGATTTATTTAGCAAGGCGTTGATGGTGGCGGTACTGATACCCATGTTGCGTAGTGTATCATCACGGATAAAAGGTTGCTCTTTGATGAGTGTTAGGGCTTGGGTTTGTTTTGTGGTAAGTTTTGGGCGGTCTTTGCTGGGGATTTGGTCAGGTTCGTTGGCAGATAGGGCGTATGTGGTTGGCGGGGCTTTGCCTTGGATAATATGCGTGGGGAGCATGACCGCTAAGGTCTCACCAAGGGGATAATGATAATAAGATGACAGCCAAAACGCCAATGCCAAACTGTCATCATTGATGATGGGTATTTCATCAATGACGGCGTTGATGGGTTTTAATTTATCCTTTGGCACGTCGCTGTCTGATGGGTGAGCGATGACCACACCAACGAGCGTTTGGCGACCAAATGGCACAGATACCCGACTGCCCACAGATGGTATGGGCAACTTAGGCGGACACAGATAATCAAAACAGCGATAAAGTGGCGTGGGTAGGGCGATTTGTAATAATATCATGATGACATTTTGATATAAAAATTGATATAAAAATGTCATTTTAGCATAAAAACAAATGCAAAAAATAGCACAGCATTGACCATCAAACTGTGCCACACATAAAGCGGATTGTAAAAAAGCGAGCCTAGCCCGCTTTTTGGTCAGTTATAGTGCCACGATGGCTTCTATCTCTACCACAGCACCTTTTGGCAAAGCGGCGACCTGTACGGCAGCACGAGCAGGATAGGGAGCAGTCAAACGTTCTTCAAAGATGGTGTTCAGCTCATTAAAGTCGTTTAGGTCGGTCAAAGAAACGTTAAATTTCACCACGTCTGATAATGTGCCACCTGCTTGTTCGATGATGGCTTCTAGGTTATCAAAAACTTGGCGAGCTTGGGCGTTAAAGCCATCACGCAAAGTCATGGTGGTGGGGTCAAGACCGATTTGACCTGAAACATAGACAGTATTGCCAACTTTGACCGCTTGGGAGTATGTTCCGACTGCTTTTGGGGCGTTGTCTGTGTGAATGATTTGTTTTGACATAAAAAATCCTTAAATAAAACAGCTACTTGATAAATAATCCGCCATCAATACCACAGTTTTGTGCTTGGTTTATCATGACCAAGATGGCGTTAAACAAATTTTACCCATGCCATCTTTGGTGATGGTTAAGATGTAGCGACCCGCATCAAATAAATTTACCAAAACATCACTTGCTTGGTCGCCACCTAAGATTAGGTATTTGCCATCTGGATAAGACAAGGCGTAGCTGACATTGCTGCTTTGTAGCGTGATGTGGTCGCCTTGATTATTTTTTAAGGGTAAAATGGTATTTTTGTCCTTTGGCAAAGTGCTTATCAGTACAAATTTGACCTTCTTGTAAAAACGCAAAGGGCATGACTTTGATGGCGTGGTTGTTGTGAGCATGGGCAGTCATCGCCATCATCAAGGCTGACACCATAATAACACGCATGGTTAATGTACGCATGATAACCCTTTTAATATTGGGCAGATTTTTTGGCACGAAAATATGCCATCATTTTATCAAAGGCACTCATGGCAGGTCGATTGGTGTAAACGATACTCCCTGCGACATTGTCGGCGGTTTTTGGTAATAGGTCAGGCTCTTGTTTGCCAAGAAAATGGCGAGCATCTTTTTGAGAGCTTAGGTCAATTTTACAGCACATGGCATTTCTCCTATCTTGGGGAAGATTGGGTAAATTTTGTTATGTGATTATCATAAACCAAGCTTACCCATCATTCAAGTATTTTTCAGTCTTTACTGATATAAACGCTGTATGTTTGGGTAGCCCAATGTTTGGCGTAGGGTCTCTATCGCTTCTTCTAAATGCTCTCGGGAGCGTACCACCACTTTGAGTATGGTTGTGCCTTTGTTTTTTGTGCCTTTGTCTTCGGCTTTGACGGATGTCTCTTCAATGCCCACATGAAGGGTGCGTAATTCATAGATGGCTTGGCTGATTTGTTCGCCTGTGAGCATGGCATAGACACGCAATGTGGCAGGGAAATGCAGCTGTTGGGCTTTGTGGTCTATCTTGATATCAGGTTTCCAATTCATCTGCACGACTTGGTAGGGGGTGGTTTTTCTGATTTCTTCTAGGGAGTAGCATTTGTGGCGGTGAATGACCAAGCCTTGACGAGACAAATGACCAACCACAGGGTCGCCATAGATGGGATTACAACATTTGGCAAAAGTAACTTCCACACCTTTAATCCCTGCAATCAGGTGTCTTGATTGGGTGATTTCTTGCCCATCAGCGATGTCCACTTCTTCGCTAAACAAGCGAGACACCACAAGTTGTGGCAGCAGTGTGCCTGTGGCGATTTGTAGGTAAATGTCGTTTTGGGTGGATACCCCACGCCATGCGATGATGTCTGCCCAATCGCCATCGGTCAAATCTTCAATGCGTTTGTCATAATTTTGTAAAGCACGCATGAGTGCTTCTTTGCCATAATGTACTTTTTGGTCATCAGGCAGGCGTTTTAAAAATTTTAAAATCTCATTACGGGCTTTATTGGTCGCCACAAAACCAAGCCAATCTGCTTTTGGAGTGGCGTTTTTGTCAGTATCAATGCTAACCATGTCGCCATCAGCCAACACCAAGCCAAGTTTGCCATGTTCGCCATTGATGTCCGCTCCGGTGGCAATATTGCCCACAGCAGGTCCAACCGCATAGGCAAAATCAAGAGCTGTTGAGCCACGGGGCAGCTCATAAGCACGACCTTGGGGGCTATAACAGACGATTTTGCGTTCGTGCAGATAGTTTATCAAATCATCAATCACCATCGTTACATCATTCATCTCATCGCTTTCTTTGCCAAGTAGCTCTTGTAGATTACGCAAACTGGCTTGGACAACAGATTGGCTGATGTCGCCTTTATCACGGCTGATGACCCCAAGACGTGATGCGTCTTTCATGCGTTGGGTCATGATGGTAACTTTGATAAAATTATGGTCTTTTTCATAGATAAGCGTCAAAGACTGAATGCCCCCCGCTAAGGGTTTGCGGATATTGTCTTTGATGTTGTGGTCTGATATTTCGTATTTTTGCACCAAATAATAGGCAAGTTTATCACACTCTTTGATGTCATCTAGCACCACTTCAAAATCATATTGACGTATCAGACGGTTCATGTCGCCACGATTTTTAAAAAACTGCCGATACATACTGGTGCGGTTATCCAGCACTTGCACGTGTCCATGCAAATTAAGCTGGGTGAGCAGGTTTTGTAGATAGGTGCTGATTTCTATTTTTTGAAAATTACGCCCAAGTCCATGTTGTAGCAGTTTGTCATTAAACTTGGTGTACATGGCAGGATTTAGGTTGCGATAACACAAAAGTTCAATATAATCAGCGATGTCGTTTAGCCCCATGATGCGAGCAAATGGCACATAAAAATCCAAAGTCTCACGGGCGGTGGATTTTTGTTTTTCTTCACGCACCGCATCAAGCGTACTCATGTTGTGCAAACGGTCAGACAGCTTAATGATAAGCACTCTGGGGTCAATGATGGTGGCAGCTAAGATTTTATGAAAGGTGGCAGCTTTGCTTTGCTGTTTGCTCATGCTAGATGATTTGAGTTTGGTAACACCATCTACCAAACGGGCGACCGTCTCCCCAAATTCTTGCACAAGCAGCTCATCACTCACTTCGGTGTCTTCTACGGTGTCATGAAGTATCGCTGAGATGATGGTGTCTTTGTCCAAGCGAAAGCCTGCGATAATCTCAGCCACAGCAATGGGGTGAGTGATGTATGGCTCACCTGATTTGCGTTTGTCCTTGATGTGGGCAACATCACCAAAATGACACGCCCGAACAATGTCATCACGGTCTTTTTTATCCAGATAGTTGATGGCGTGCAACAGACTGTCTTTGGCATCGTCCACAAGTGGGTGGCTTAGGTGGTCAGGAATGTCGTGCGGGCGGTAGTTGGCTAGCTCAATCATAAAAACACCATTCAATCTTGGTTAAAATTCCCCCATTATGGTTTTTTGTGGGGTAAAAAATAGGCAGATGCCAAAGCATTTTGCCCATTGCTGTATCAAAAAATTTACTATAATAAATCAGTTTTTAGATATTTTGTCAAGCATTAGAATAAATTGTTACCATTTTATGAATGACCAAGCCAAAAGCACCAATCATCACCAACAAAAAAAGCCGTGATAATCACGGCTTTTTGGATTAAAAGATGTTTAAAATCCGCTATTGTTTGATAAAGTCAAATCAAAACTTGGGATTTCTTTGGTATAAACTTCCTCAGGCTCGTCCAAAATCGCACGAGTAACATTACCTGTGGCAATCTCACGTAACGCAAGTACGGTGGGCTTGTCGTTTTCTGGGGGCAAAGTGGGTTCTACACGACCTGTGGCAAGCTGACGGGCACGGCGAGACGCCACCAAAATCAGCTCAAAACGGTTGTCCACATTTGCCAAGCAGTCTTCAATCGTAACTCGTGCCATGTTTGCTCTCTTTAAAATTTTGTGAATTAATTATTATAGCAAATAATTTAGCCTTTTAAAAGTTCGCTAATGAGTTTTTCGTGGGCGACACTTTGACGAGTGATGGCAAGGCGATAAGTAGTGATGATGGCTTTTAACTCTGATAATGCGGTGGCAAAATCATCATTGATGACCACATAATCAAAATTTACATATTCTTGCATTTCACGCACCGCACCTGCCAGACGGGTATTGATGACCTGCGTGCTGTCTTGGTCTCGGTTGGTCAAACGGTCTTTTAAAGCTAGGCGACTGGGGGGCAAGATAAATATCATCACCACATTGGCAAATTGACGTTTTACCTGCAAAGCACCTTGCCAGTCTATCTCCAAGATGACATCAATACCCGCTTTTAATAGGTCGCTGACGGCAGTTTTGCTGGTGCCATAGTAGTTGCCAAATACTTGGGCGTGTTCCAAAAACTCGCTTTGGGCGACCATATCCATAAATTCATCTGTATTGACAAAATAATAATGTGTGCCATCAATTTCGCCACGTCTGGGCGGACGGGTGGTGTGCGATACTGAAACGACCAAATTATCGGTGGTGGCAAGCAGTTCTTTGACCAAAGATGTTTTACCTGTGCCTGATGCTGCTGAGATGATAAAGAGTGTGCCTGATTTGTTCATGCTGTGCCTTGTGGTGCAGGAATTGATGTTTTGAAGGTGTCATTTTATCAAAAATCAGCCTAAGATTAAACGCCAAATTTTTGCTTTAAAATGATTAAAATTTGCTCAAAATCCTGCCCATCATGGTCAAATGCACCAAAATTATCAGGATATTTGGGTATTTTTTAAAAAAATATGATAAAGTAAGCACATTTTAAGCTGAGAAACCTATGCAGATTTTACTTGCCAATCCTAGGGGCTTTTGTGCAGGCGTGGACAGAGCCATCGCCATTGTTAATGAAGCACTGCGACGTTTTGCACCGCCCATCTATGTGCGTCATGAAGTGGTGCATAATAAATTTGTGGTGGAAGATTTGGCTCGCCGTGGGGCGGTGTTTGTTGAAGAGTTGGACGAAGTGCCTGATGGGGCGATTGTGATTTTTTCAGCACATGGCGTCTCCAAAGCAGTGGAAGACGAAGCTACTCGCCGTGATTTGACGGTGTTTGATGCCACTTGCCCTTTGGTAACCAAGGTGCATATAGAAGTTGGTAAGTTTGCCAAAGAAGGCATGGACGCCATTTTAATCGGACACGCTGGACACCCCGAAGTAGAAGGCACGATGGGGCGATTTGATACCAGTTTTGGCGGTCGCATTCATTTGGTGGAAGATGTGGATGATGTGGCAAAATTAAACTTTAACAAAGACAAAGAGCTTGCTTTTGTAACACAAACCACGCTGTCTATGGACGACACTAGGCAGGTGATTGATGCCTTAAAGGGCAGGTTTCCCCAAATCAATGCCCCTAGAAAAGACGACATTTGTTATGCCACTCAAAACCGTCAAGATGCAGTCAAATCACTTGCCAAAGCCTGTCAGGTGGTGCTAGTGGTTGGCAGTCCCAACTCATCAAATTCTAACCGCTTAAGAGAGCTTGCCGAGCGTTTGGGAGCAAAGGCGTATTTGATTGATAATGCTGCTCAGATGGATAAAGCGTGGTTTGATGGGGTGGCACGTGTGGGCGTTACCGCAGGTGCATCTGCCCCTGAGGTGCTAATCAAAGAAGTGCTAGACACTTTGCAGGCGTGGGGAGCGGATGCACCTACCGAGCTGTCAGGTATAGAAGAAAACGTAACGTTTAGTTTGCCCAAGGCATTAAGATAAGGCAAAAGGGGTAAGCGTCAAAAGGTGATTGGGTGAAACCTTCGCAGACTGGACTGTTGATATGGGCGGTGCTAATGCTGATGGCGTTGATTGCTTATATCACGTATAAAGAGCGACAACTTGCTAATCATGTTGTTTTGATTGATGATGGTGTGGTCTTGGAGTTTTATCATAACGCACCAGTGCATATTGCTTATGCGGACATTGATAAAGTGATGTTTTATTGTGAAGGTCGTGGCACACGTGGCTGTGGCATTAACATTTATACCAAAAATGGCAAAAACCACAAAACCATCAATCATCAAGATGCAAAAGACGCTCGTGCATTAAGACAAAAAATTGCAGAGCATATCAAATCCAACTGATACATAATGATGAAAAAATTAAGCTTAACTTTGGTGTTGTTGGTATCGTCAGTGCTACTTGTGGCGTGTCCTAATGCCACACCAACCGCCCCAGCTCAGCCCACTCAAAGCAAACAAGACAACAAATCCAAACACGCTTGCCAAAATGATGTCATCATTAATAGCTTTAAAGCTGGTCGTTCTGATGTTCAGGTCAAAGGCTGTGGCACGGTTGTTGCAATCTTAGCTGATGACAACAAAGGCTCACGCCACCAAAAATTTATCGTACGTTTAGAAGGTCATCAGCAGACCGTACTTATCGCTCATAACATTGACCTAGCCCCTAGGGTGGCAGGATTGGCTAAGGGTGATGATGTTGATTTTTATGGTGAATATGAATATACCGATAAAGGTGGTGTGGTGCATTGGACGCATCATGACCCAGCAGGTCGTCATCAAGGTGGTTATATACGCCATGATGGACAGCAATATGAATGATTTTTGTCAGTTTTATCCCCATCAGAGAGTATTTTATGAAATTTTTAAGTAAACTGAGCATTTTGGCAATGTCTGTTTTGGCAAGCCAAAGTTTTGCTCAAAACAATGAGCAGGTTGATTATGAAGCCTTGTTTTTTGAATGTGCATCAGTGGCAAATGATTCGTCTCGTTTGGCGTGTTTTGATGCTGTTGCCCAAGGTGATGAGCCATCTGTCATCAAGGAAAAACGCCCATTGCATTTATCGCAAACGGTGGTAAGTACCTTAAAAGGCGACCCGCAAATCGTGCTGGCTGAGCCTGATTCTCACACTCAGCAGACGTTTGATAGTTTTAATCGCAACGCCCCAAATGCTGATAAATTCACCCCTTTAAGCTTGGCTTATGATTTGGACAAAAACAGCGATTCAGGATTGTGGCATGCTCGCCCACACAACCCAATGTATATTTTGCCATTATTTGTCAATGGCAAGCCAAATCACCATCCAGCAACCCCAAATCAACCCACCAAACACTATCCTAGTGATGAGATGCGTAACGCTGAGCTAAAATTCCAAGTATCTTTTAAATCAAAGGCAATGGAAGATTTATTTGGCACAAATGCTGATTTGTGGTTTGGCTATACACAGCAGTCGCATTGGCAAGTATATAATGAAAATCATTCACGTCCATTTCGGGCTCATGATTATCAGCCAGAGATGTTTATTACTCAGCCTGTAAAAGCTGATTTGCCTTTTAATGGCAAATTAAGAATGTTGGGAGCAGGTTTGGTGCATCACTCCAATGGTGAAGATGACCCCTTGTCTCGTTCGTGGAATAGGGCTTATCTGATGGCAGGCATGGAATGGGGTAGGCTGACGGTCATGCCACGCTTGTGGGGGCGTATTGCCAAAAGTGGGGATAGCTCCAAGCCTGATGACAACCCAGACATCATGGATTATTATGGTTATGGCGATGTTCGGGTGTTGTATCAGCTAGAACGTGGCAATAACATCTCAGGTACGGCTCGCTACAACCCGAAAACAGGCAAAGGGGCGTTGCAGATTGATTATGTGCACCCCATTGGTAAAGGAGTAAGTGGCTATGTGCAACTGTTTCAAGGCTATGGTCAATCCATCGTGGATTATAACCACGAATCTACGGGCGTGGGCGTGGGTATCATGCTAAACGACTGGATGGGTCTGTGATAAAACTGCCTTCACATGGACTGGCACTGCTGAGCAGTCGTTTTTATCGCACTTGCCATCTGTGTCATCAGCCAAGTGGGGGTGGTTTATTTGAGCCTATTGGGTCAGCACTTGTGTGCCAAGAGTGCCATCACGCCCTAAACAAACCATCAAAAGTGCTACACGCTGATGGTGTGCCACTTTTGGTGGGGGCTTTTTATGAAACACCCCTAAATCATGTGATGAGTGCTTATAAAGATAACGAAAATCTATCGGCACTGATGGTGCTGTATCATCTGTTGTATCACTTGCCACGTCCACGTGGATTGACAAAACGTGCGGTCATTGTTCCAACACCCACCACACCTGATAGACTGGCGAAGCGGGGGTTTTATCCTGTATTGACCTTGGCTAAATTTTTATCTTATGTTTGGAAAATTCCCTTGTGGCAAGGCATACAACGCCATGAAAATACCACACATCAGCGTGGACTTGGTAGAGATGAGCGTTTAAATAACGTTCAAAATGACTTTTATCTTAGAGAGTCTTTATCAGCACATCAAGTGGTATTGTTTGATGATGTGGTAACTACAGGGGCAACCTTATCAGCAATGGCTCAGCTGTTGCGTGCCAAATACCCAAACACCAAACTGATTGCCACTTGTGTACTACATGGTAAACAAGGGCTGCATTTGCCTGAGTTTGGGCGGTAGATGGCTGGCTATTCCAAGCGTTTTTCAGCTTGTGCTGATGGCAAATGATACACATAAAAACTGATAAAAACCGCCGTGATGACCACCAATGCCAAATATAATGCAGGGGCAAGACGTACATGAAACGTGGCATAACCTAGCACAAATGGTAAAGCACCGCTCACCAAAGCATAGACAATGGCATAAATCATGCCAACATAAGTCAGACGAGACGACACATCAAACAGCCGAACCACGACCACAGGAGCGGTGGCGATGATGCCCCCAGAAAACCCAAGTAAGGCAAAAAATATCAAAATCAGTCCGCCCCCTGAGCTAAGATGCCCAAAAAACAGCATGGTTTGTAAAATAAAAAACAACCCACCCAAGGACATGACCTTACTGGCGTTTGTATAATCCACCATAAAGCCATAAAACACACAGCCTATCATCATAAATACGATACTAATGATGTTGCCTAGTCGCAAGATGCTTTCGGACAAAACAAAACCTGCATTGATAAGGTTTGGTAGCAGCAAAGCAATGATGACCATCAAGCTGATGGACAGCCAAGATAATGTGATGGCGGGCAACAGTACTGCCAAATGCTGACTGATAAAGCGATAAAACAGCCCGTCTTTTTTTGGATGGATTTGTTTGGCAAAGGTGTGAATGCTTAGTGTCGGTGTGTCAATGGGCGTGTGTTCTGGCTTGCCAAAGGCGGGCGTTTCGTCCAAGCGATAGACAGGCATGAGTAAAATTAAACCCAATATGCCCCCAACAATAAAAGGGATTCGCCAACCAATTTGCAAGATTTGCTCTTGGGTCATCTGACTTTCTAAGATAAAAATCAGTCCCAGCACCACCAGTATCGCCATCAACGAGATGGCACTTACCACCCCAAGCCCCAAGCCCACGTAACGGCTTGGCAGATGTTCGCTGACAAAGACCCATAAGGTAGGTATCAGCCCCCCAAAAGCCATGCTTTGAGCAAGTTTGGCGATGATGAATAACAGTGGTGCCATCATGCCAACCTGAGCGATGGTGGGCAAAAACCCCATGATGAGTGTACATATTGCCATCATCAGTAAACTGATGATGAGTGCAGGTCGTCTGCCGTGTGTGTCGCCATAACGCCCAATCAAAAATCCTCCAAGTGGCATGGCAACATAGCTGATGATAAACAGCCCTATAATTTGCAGATGGTACACCCAATCTTTGTCTTGGCTAAAAAATAGTTTGCCTAAGACATCAGTCATGTACAAAAATGTCATCACCCCAAAAAACCCCACGCCCGCCACCATGCTGGCAATGCACACCAAAAAAACATGAGCCGAGTTTAGCGTGGTATTTGGCATAAAAAATCCAGTCATTTTCAATTATTTCATGAATGTGTTTAAAATTTTATCAAAGTTAAGAAAAGTTGCTTTATAATAACCCATCAATCGGCAAAATGCTTAGTAAAGCAACGTTAGATTTTTGTAACCATGTCATGTTGGGCTCTTTGTGGTGGATAATCTCTTGACCATTTTCAAAGGTTCGCCATTGCAGGTGTCCTTTGTCATCAAGTTCCACTTTGTAAGCTTGATAAAGTAAGGTGGGGTTTGGGGTGTCTAGGTTGTTTAGGGCGTGATGAAAATGTGTGGCAAGAGCATCATCGTCAATCACCACACCAAGCTCGCTGTTGGTGTTGGCGGAGCGTGGGTCAATGTTGTATGAGCCGATAAATACCTGCTGAGTATCCACCGCAAAGGCTTTGGCGTGCAGGCTCATGGTGGTTGGTGGTGTGGGCGGGGTGGGGTTGATGGCATCAGGCTTGGATTCGTAGAGCTGAACGCCTGCCATCAACAAGGCTTTACGCCAGTGTCCATAACCTGAATGTACCGAATGCACATCTGTGGCAGAATAGGCATTGGTTAAAATACTCACCTTGACGCCTTGTTTGACTAGGCTGGCAAGCATTTGCACGCCTTGTTTGGTTGGTACAAAATAAGATGAGATGATACTAAGATGATGTTTGGGCTGTCCGATGTATTCACGGAGCTGCTCTACCATAAGTCCTTGACCATCAGCGTGATTGCTAAGCTTAGTGGGGTCATCTGCAAAAAATTTTATCATTCGCCATCTTAGTGGCAGTTGCCCTGTTTTTGGGCTAAGGTTTGCCGTGTGGTCAAAAATGCCTTGTTGGTATTGGTTGGTGTCTTGGTCTGTCCATTCAAAAGATGGCGTGTGTTTATTGGGTCTGACCAAGGTTTTGACATCAAAAGCGGTTGCAGCGTGCCAATAATGCTCAAAACTGTCATGAATGTCTGCCACAGTTTTTCCTACCAACAACACATCTAAGTCAGCAAAGTTGTTTTTTTTGTGGCTATTTAGGTATTCATTACCAATGTTTCGCCCACCAATAATGCTGATTTGGCGGTCAAAGGTCATGCTCTTGTTGTGCATTCTGGTGTTGGCATGAACTGGTAAGGTCAAAAAGTTCAGTCGTTTAAAACGCCGATAAACCATAGGATTGGCAAGGCGTACAGCAATATTTGGGTGAGCATCAAAATCTAATAACAGCTGGTCAAGTGCAGGCGTGCTGCGAAAATCATCAAGCAACAGTCGCACCACCACGCCCCGATTGGCTGACTGCCAGAGTTTTTTTAGCATGGCAATCCCTGCTTCATCGTCATGCCAAATATAGTACTGTATGTCTATGGTGTGTTTTGCCATGTCAGTCAGTTCATGACGCAATAGTAAAGCGTCCGCCCCTGAGGCAATGAGCCGATAACCTGATAAAGTGGGGTATTGTTTGGCGGTGCTGTCAAGTTGTGCAAACAGGGGGTGGTGTGCTGTGATGGCAAGCGTTTGCGTTTTTTTGCTCAAAGAGATGCTGTCTGGCAAATGTGGTGTGTTTGGTAGAGTTTGACAAGCAGTCAGCAAGCAGACAACAGTCATCACCTGCCACCAAACCAGCCCTTTGTTTGTTATCTTGCTCATCATTGTGCAATCATTTGTCTTCTACTAAGGCAAACTCATCACTATATAAGCTCCAATTGAGCTTGGTGCGACAGGCTTGATAAAAATCTATGCCAATAGGGTGCAACAAAATCAGCGATTTATCGTGTTTGGTGATGAGTAAGGTTTGATTGCCATCAACAGGCACGCTGGCTTCACCGTCTGAGCTAACCATAGGTAGGGTGCGGTTGTCTTTGTTGATATTAATGGCAATTTTGCTTGTGCCTGCCACCACGATGGGGCGAGAAGATAGGGTATGCGGATGCATGGGAACAAGGCAAATGGCATCAAGGCTTGGATGGATGATGGGGCCACCTGCTGACAGTGAATAAGCGGTTGAACCTGTGGGGGTGCTGATGATAAGCCCGTCTGCGTGTTGGCGATAAACCGCAATGTCATCAATGTGTAAGCTAAAATCAATGGTATGTACTGATTTGCCTGCGTGTAGTACCACGTCATTTAAGGCAAAACTTTCATGAAAAACAGTAGGAACATTGTCATCATCTTCGCCAATGACCTGCATTTTTAATAAAAAACGCTCATCGGTGTGATAATGTCCGTTTAAAATGTCAGTCAGTTGTTTTTCTAGTTGGTCGGGATTGATGTCTGCCAAAAAGCCCAGTCGCCCACGATTAACCCCGAGCACTGGCACGCCCGTTCCTGCCAATAATGACCCTGCTTGTAGGATAGAGCCATCACCACCAACCACAATGACAAGGTCGCAATATTCACCCATACGCTGACGTGGCACGATTTTAATGTGATTTTCGTCGGTGTGGTTAAAATCAATCAAAATCCCTTCAATGCTGGCAGTGCTGGTATCAATGATGGTAACAAGACCCCAGCGATGTAGTAAGTCTATGAGTTGATTTAGGGTGTGAGTAACGCTACTTTTGCCAGCTCGTCCAATCAATCCGATGTGTTTAAAACGACTGTTGTATAAAAAAGGTGAAATATCATTCATAAAAGATGATGGCTGATAATGGTGGGTGTATCATACTCAAAGTTTAGATGAAGTTCAAGCAAAATCCGCCCAAAGTCAGTTTGTCCATCAAAAATGGCAAGACAGTATTTAGTTTGTAAAATTTTATTAATATTTGGGTTTGTTGATTGATTTTTTAAAATATTTATTGTATAAATTCGTCATCATTCATTTTATTTTACAGGAAAATTATGGCAAATCCTATCATCAGTCGTACCGAGCTGACCACAGGTGCTGTGCCTATGACAGTAGGTGGTGTGGTCAAAAAAACAGCATTTTTACTGGGTCTGACCGCTTTGTCAGCTTTTGGGATATTTTTTGGGGTGTTGTTTGGTGCGATTCCAGCAGGTATCGTGTCTGTGTTATCGCTTGTGGCGGTTTTTTCGGCAATGGGGTTGGGGTTATTGATTGCTTTTAAACCACATTTAGCAAAAACCTTGGCAGTGCCTTATGCACTCATTGAAGGGGTATTTGTTGGGGCAATTAGTGCTTTTGCATTTTTTAAATTCCCATCTGTACCATTGATGGCATTATCCGCAACTTTTGTTACAGCGGCGGTCATGCTGACTTTGTATGCCACAGGTGTGATTAAGGTTACTGAAAAATTTCGCTCCATCATCATGTCGGCATGTATTGCGATTTTTATCGTGTATATGATTCAAATTGGCATGAGCTTTATTTTTGGTAGTAGCATTCCTTTGTTGTTTGATGGCGGTTTGCTTGCTATTGGATTTAGTGCTTTTGTTACTTTGATTGCATCGTTTAGTTTGCTACTGGATTTTGATAATGTAGAACGTAGCGTGTCTTGGGGTGTGGACGAAGACTTTGAGTGGGTGCATGGTATTGGTATTTTGGCAACACTTGTGTGGATGTACATTGAGTTTACTCGTCTGATTGGTTATCTACAAGACTGATTAGGACAAAATAAAAGCACCCTGATGGGTGCTTTTTTATGCTTACTACCAAGTAGATGCGGCAGACAATGTGCAATTTGTACCGCCTTTGCTCCAATGTTTGTGTCCTTGACTGTTAAGGCAAATTACGCCATCATTGCTTTGGCTTGTGCCTGAGATGGGCGTGGCAATTAACTCCCATGCGTTATGTATGGCAGGATTGCCTGTGGCACTTGTGGTGATGGCTAGGGTGTAGTAGGCGGTACCTGATGGGTAGCTGCCTGAGCTACTCAGGTTTGCCAGTGTCATGCCATTAAAACGACGATTGCTGACCTGATAACGCTGAGCTTCTTGGGCAATGCGTAACATTTCAGATTGCATGTCGCCACGGCGAGTTTTGATGACGTATTCCTGATATGAAGGGTAAGCAATCGCTGCCAATATCCCCACAATGGCAACCACCACCAATACTTCAAGTAGAGTAAATCCTTTTTGCATTACCAGTTCTCCAAATTAGGACCACAATCTGTAAAGTTGCCATCATTGACTTTATTTTCATCTTTGGTTTGACACCGCACCCCATCGCTACGCAACAGCACATCATAGTTGCGTTGGTCAATGGGTGTATTTCTGATTGCTATAATTGTCCAGTTTAGCCCGTTGGAGTTGGCATCTGTTAAGGGAAGCTTGCTATCGGCGTCCATGAGCGTGATGGTGTGAGTCTTGTTTGGCTTGTTTATAGGAGTTTGTAATGTACCTGCTGTACTGTCAAAATCTGTATAAAATGCCGAGCCATCAAAGCCTTTATAGCTAAAATTTTTGCCTTTAAAGCGTTCAAGCTCACCTGCGATAATCATCATCTCTTGCTTGGCAAGTGCCAAATTTTGTCTGCGCATGTACTCTTGATAGCTAGGGAAGGCGATGGCAGCAAGAATTGCCACCACCATGACTGCCACCATGAGTTCAATCAGTGTAAAACCTGTTTGTTTATTCATGGCATTTCCTTAATTTCTTGATTCTTTTTCATACCAACGCGTTGGTTTGTTGGTGATGCTTGACAATTCAGTCAGACATGCAGGATTATTCGGGTTGGCAGTGCAGTCCACTTTGGGTGCAACAATTCGGTTTTCGTTACTTGATGCACCGCTGGCATCTTTGGTGCCAACAGCGGCTTGAACGATACCTACACCGATTTGAGTGCGATATTGTGAGCCATTAGGTGTGATGTTGGCATTTGTACCTCCCAATAAAGATTGTTGTTTGGTGGTGCAAACACCTCCTGGCATACAAAAAATCTCTTGATAACTATCACCCACAATCCCTGCATTGCAGCTATTTTGCTGAACAGTGCCGCCATCAGGTGTATAAGTGGTTAAAAATAGGAAATTATCCACCACACGAGGTGAACCGTACCCTTTGAGTTTACCAGCAGTAGCACTTAGGTAGTACTTCCAGCCTTGCACGCCAGCAGTTGCTTTAACTTCGTTGCTAGCATCATTCATGTCTTTGCCAGTAAAATCGGTCAGATTGTCTGTGGGTGCATCTGTAACTGTTGCTGTACCTTTTAAAACATCATGGTCATAAAGTACTACCAACGCATCTTTGGCACTTTCTGCCCCTTCTGCCAAAGGTGAACTGCGGTTGCCTGAGGCAACTGAGATGACGCCAAATGTCCCTGCCACACCATCTTGTTTGTGAGCAGATAAACTGGGTGATTCATAAAAACGTGGGGACAGTCCACCTGTTTGATGACCGTTGTATAGGCGTACGACACGGTTGGTGGGAGTGGCAGACCCTGAGTTATCTAAGTCCACACGGAACACCTGACCGCCCAAATCACCAAAGATAAGGTTATCCACCAAACCATCATTATTGCGGTCAAAGGTAGAGATATTGCTTACCACACTGTATTTTAGGTTGGCATTGTTGGTATATTTGGCGGTGGTGCTGGTGTTGGCATGGCTACTGCCCCACCATAAAAGCTCACCATTATGAGCATCAAACATATACACGCCACCACCTGTGCCGTTGGTTTGATTGTAGGTGCGAGTCTCATAACCCATATCATAACCACCACCCACAAACATCACCAAACGACGTGAGCCTTCCCAGTTGACAAAACCAAGCGTAGGCTTAGACCAGCTTTGACCCATAAAAGATAAAGGCGAGCCAGCAGGAGCAGAGGCAGGGTCAATGTGGAATTTGATTTTTGGATTATCAATATCAGACAAATCCAAAGCGTAGTAACTACGTCCACCCATACGCAGACCGCCATAAACCCATTGTACGCCCTTGCCAATCAAGTCGCCTGAACTGGTGGGTTCAGCACCTTTGACGGTAACGCCACCACCAGTATTGGGGACATACTGGGTATAAGCTGTCCATGGACCATCAATACCCCAAAGCAGTCCGCTAGTGGTTGCATCTACATTTTGGAAGCTTTGTTTTTGGTTGGCCATCATTTCTTTGGGAACAAAGGCGACTTTTTCTACACCAGTTTTGCTGTCCACCACGTGTAAAACACCCTGTGTGCTACCAAACAAGACATAATCTTCGCGAGAGGCAGCATTTGAAGGTGTGCCACTTTGGGTAAGCACGATGGGTGTTGAGTGCATGACTGCCCCTGCCTGACGCAACTCAGGTGAGTTACTAAGCTCAGGTGCGGTTTTAGAGGCAACTGGTGTGCCATTTAAGGGTACGTCATAACCCAATAGGTTGAGCCATGCGTTACGGTTGGCAGTATCACTTACTAAAGCACCACTACCATCAAACAAAGCATCAAGAGTAACTTTGGTTAAGGCAGCATTGCTATTACTGGTATGATTGGTGAACACAGGGCGAGCATTGGCTCTTAGGGGTAGCAAAGCGGTCATGCCATTTTTGTTATTATCACTCCAAAAACCAATCACGTTAGGATTAATAAGTCCACTTGAAGCATTAAACAGTTTTTTATTATCTTTACCATATAAAAGTTGGCTTTTGACTTGATATTTGTTCATATCACCTACCCAAAAACTGTTATTGGCATTGATTTTGGGAATGAATGAACCGTAATAAGCATCACTCATACGAGTTAATGGGTTAAGTGGGTCAATGGGGATAAAGGGCTGACCTGTGGCAGTATTTGGAATGTCTGTGGTTAAGGTAGCGACAAAGCCATTAATGCTGTCAACCACACTTTGGGAGCTAGAACCAGCATACCAGCCACCATCACCACGAATACCCCAACGGGCAAAGTTGGCAATATCACTATTGTCATTTGCAGGAATTTTAGCTAAATTTAAACGTATGCGATCTGCTTGAACGTCATTACCCAAAGAGGGATCATAAGCTGGCAGACCACCTTGTGTATATTCACGAGCAAAGCCAACGGCTGCGGTTTTAAAACTAATGCCAAGAGGGTTGGTTTTTGGGTTTAATAATGTTTCGGCAAAGCTAAATATGCATTGCCAATCATTTTGTAAGCCATCAGTTTGACCAACAACATCTTGAAATCCACCACCACAAGTAAATGTACTTCCCTTATTTCCTAAGGCTAATTTCATTTGAGTAAGCTCATTGGGACGACCCGAGGGCTGACCATCAGAGAGTACATAAATGCCTTGTCCATTACATTCAGGCTTTGTTTGATTGAGTAATGATGGTGGGGCTAGATACTTATCTGGATTGCTAGGGTCTTTACTGTCCGGAGATGACATTGGAAAGCCAGTGGGGGAAAGACTGCCATAGCCAAAAAATACTCTCCCCCTAGTTCTATCCACCCCCAATAGCTCACCAGCTCCTGTATAAGCAGTTGGGCTTCCGTTGGGGCGACGTACATTTGCCCATTCATGAGGTCCTGTAAAGCGATTGGCAGCGATGGTGTAGCCATCAATCATTTGCCAAGAGCTGTTACCACCTTTGGCATTATCAGCAAATTCCCATCGTGTACATGGTAGGACAGTTAGCGTACTGTTAGGAACAGCAATGGGTGTTGTGCCCCATGCAGTACATGAACGATGACCACCTGTACCTGTATCAACTAAGTCAGTTTCTCTTAACTGTTTGTTATTAGGTAGGGTGGTAGTGCCAAGCATATAAGAGGCAGTTTCAGTATAAGAGCGAGCTGTTGGGGTGGACGCAATCGGTCTCATGGTACGAATATAGTTATTAAGCAGTTCGCGTTGAGAAACACCACCAACCATATCTCCTAGGGGGCGTGCAGGTACGCGAATTGCCCCCAAATCACGATGCCACCAACGACCAGCACCGGAACTTAAAGGATTATTTGGGCTCCATGGGATGCCCGTGTTGTCCATGCCAAGACCCAAAGTGGAGACGCCTAATATAATATTATCACCCAAAGGAGTGATGCCTTTGCTAGGATTACCATTAATAACGTCCCATAGTGCGTCTTTTAGTCGGTCTATACGAGCATAACAACGGCGTTCATCAGGTCTGCCATCATTATTGGTGTCATAAGTGGGGCAACCAATCACAGGATCCATAATCCAGCTTGCACCCACAGCTGCCCTACCTGCATTTGACCAATATTTGGGGTCAATGGTAGTGGCATCCACAGGAACACGGCAATATGTTCGACTGTATCCTCTGCCATCAGCATTATTTTCAGTAATCAAGGTTGCTTGTCGGTTGGAGTCCCCCACTTCTCGCCAATATCGTGCCATGCCAGCCGTTTGGCAGTAGCTGTTAGGAGACCAGTTTAGGTAGCGTCTTAGTTCTCTTTGAGCCTCTGCTTGATTGATCCCGTCCCAGTTGGTGATGGTGTTAAATTTAACTTGTGAGTAGATTTCTGTAATTTGCCCCCTGTTATTGCGATTGCGACGAAAACTTGGATTAAGTGTCTCCAATCTATCCAGTAAGGGTGTGGCAATGCGTGTGTTGTCGTTACCTGCTTGCGGACCATCACCTGAGCGTAGGTTAAAATCATCGTGAGCAGAGTGGCTTACATTCATACTGCCCGAAATGTCCAGCATTAGCATGAGTGTGGTGGTACTACCCATAGATGACTGATAGATTTCTATATCCGCCGCTTTAACTGATTGTGCACTAAGTGCAAGCAATGCCATGACAGATGTTACGGCGCTGGTAAGACTTTTTAATGTGTATTTTTTCATCTTGATGATTCTCCTAACTGTATGAATTTATGGTCTTGTTACAACAATTTCATTGCCAGCTCTAAAATCAGTACTTTGAATTTCGTAGGGCATGTTTAGGCGTGCAAAACATTCGGCATTACTTTCGTTGGTTGTGCCAGTAGTCGCTGGTTTAAAAGCAGTTTTCTTAAAGCAGTCTTCAATATCATTGGGGTTAATATTGCTGCTGGCATAAGCAGGAAGGATTGAGATGGCAGACAGACTGATGTTGATGGTCTTTTGAGTGGTGAGAACATCTTGGTTTAAAGTGGAGCCCACAACAAGAGAGTCCGCTCCTGTGTCTTGGCGTTTCATGTGTACTTGGGTGATGACCGCATTACGCCCTGATGAAAATCTAGATGCATCACAAAAGCCTGACGTGGTGCCAGCCAAATTGCTGGTGGTTCCGCTTGGTGATATCATAGATGCTTTGGCAGTACCAAACGTGTCTGCATCACCTGAATGATAACAAAAGACCAATTCGTTGGCGGCATTCACAGGTTCTAATAGGTAGTGATACATGCCCCCTGGAGAGAAGTTGGTTTGAATGTCTGTTGCATCCATGTCTTCAAATTTGGTTAGAGCTGCATCGTTATTGTTGATCAGTAAATTGCCCACCTGAGTGTTGGTCGCCAATCGTGAGCCAAATACACCTGAACGCATGGCGATTGTGCCTGCTATCGCAATCAATAACAGCACTACCAAGACAACAATCATGGCCGCACCTTGTTCGTTTTTCATTAAAATGTCTCCTTGTGATGAATTTATAAGTTATTCTAGCCCTTGGCTGTTGCGAATGGCGACCACCTGAGTGAGTGGCACGCGTAGATAGCGGTTGCTGGCATTGGCAAGTGTTACATCTTGTCCGGCGATGGTAAAGTCGGTGCGGTTAATATTTCTATCACCATGTACTGAGTTGCTAGAACGCATGACAACACCCACCTCAAGTGAGACGACGGTAGTACCTGTGGGAGTATTGATATACTCAGATAGGGTTTGATAACGAAGAGTATCATCAGCACGATTAGCAGGTGTGCCACTCAAATTTCTGACACCAAAACTGACTTTAAAGCTTTCAGCATCAGGAATTAAGACGATGGCGCCATTGCCCATGGGGCGCATTTGAGTGGTATTTGGTGCTGTTTCCACATTGCCTGCGGCATCACACCACAGTCCATAGCGAACATCGCCACCATCTTGTTGGCTATTTGGTAGTCTATCAATATAGTAACGTTGCACTGCAAATGTATCAGCAGGGACTGTTTCACCTTCGCAGTTGGTCATGGGCTGACGCGCTTTGTATTGTATGGTAAGCTGGTCGCTAGGTTCATTCATAGAGCCGTTATTGGTAGAGACACGAGTTACTTGATTGTTAATTGGTATGTTTGTCTGATTAACATCAAATATTACCCCTGAACCACTTTGAGTGGTGGAAATATAAGCGGATGATGTGTCTAGGTTGGCATGACGTAAATCATAGGTCAGTGTAGTCAGTCCAAAGATGGCATTTTGTTGAATTTCACCCATACCGCCCTGAATCGCCAAAGAGCGCTGACTGCTTAAAAAAATCATGAGTGCTGCTGCTGAGATGAGTAGCCCGAGCGTGATGGCAATCATGAGCTCAATTAAAGTAAAGCCTTTTTGTGAAGCATTATTTAGCATAACTAAAACTCTCCATAAAGGTGCATTGGGCGTTTGTTCTATATACGTTGTTGTCATCAGTGCAATCGGTAGCACCATTACCAATGGTGGGTGTGGTATCTCCCCAAGCAACATAGATGCAATGACGCTGGGCAGTTGCGTTAGGACAGCGATGTATGGCAATGGACATGGCAAAGTTTTCAGCGTTACGTTGGACTTGGTCAAAATCAAATATTGCTAAGTTCTCAGGAGTGCAGTTGGTGGTGCGACAGTTGGTAGAAGGAGTCCCCCCTGTATAAGTACCTGTTGTTTGAAACCGTCTCATGCCTTCACGATTGACACGCATACGCTCATGTAGGTCGCGGGCAAATTCTACCGCACGAGTTTGGTTGTCCGCTTCTAAGCTGACGTTGGTTGCTCTGACTTGCATGGCAGCATAACCAAGCACCGCTATGGCAAGGAGCATGAGTGCAACCATCACTTCTAATAAACCGACACCTTGTTGATTTTTTATAAACATGGACATTCCTATGGACAGGTGATTGTATTATTATGTACTTTGGTTGAGCCATTTCTGTCTAAGATGATGACTTGACCTACCGCAGCATTGTTTTGATGAGTGATGATGTAGCATGCTTCGCCAGTCATGTCAGTTTGTCCCAGTAAATTATAGTTAAAGCTGTTGGTGGGGCTGATACTAACACGGTCGGAATTTGGCGACCATTCGGCACCGTTGTCTCCTATGTTGGTGCTACCCCCTGATGTGCCTGCGATGATATTGACAGGATATTTAGAATGTCTGAGCAATACCGCTTGACCCCGAGATTCCTGTAAAAAGCTGACGAAAGAACGACTTTGCTCTGCCACCTGACTTCTTTGAATAAAACGAATCATGGATGGGGTTGCTAAGGTGGCGATGATGGCAATCAATGTAACAACAACCATCAGCTCAATCAACGTAAAACCCTTGCTGTATTTCATGGGCGTATCTCTAAATCATGTCTTAATTTTTATGAAATTTAATATCTTAATAAAATCATCACAAATAATCTAAGCTTTTATGACAAAGGCAGATTTGTGTGATATAAATGGTTAAACTGTCATTTTAACAAGCAATTTTGCTTAAATTGGGTTTGGTAAAATCTGCAAAAATCAATCCATGTTCAGGCTTTGTTTTTAACACAACAAAACAAAACATCTACAAATCATAGTGAACAAATATTAAACCAATGAATCTTATTTGATTTCAATGAGTTAGTGTGGTTATTATAACTTGTTTTTTGGGGTGGTTTATGCGTGATTTTTGTATGCTTAATTGTGAAATTTTGTATCTAAGTCTTTGAATTATCAGCTTTGTTTAATAATTGTTCATTTTTGGGCATGGCAATTGAGAAAGCATGGCGATAAATGATGGTGAGTATTATTCTTATTATTAAATTTGCTTTATTGGACAGGCAATCGACAGAAACTGGCAACTTTGTATCTGCATTTAAATTTATTTGTTATTTTTATGTAAAAAAAACTGACATTTTTTCGGATTTGTCTTATAAATATAACAGGGCAAATGCTTAAAATTGTTTGCTATTTTAGTATTTGTGAAAATAAATATCATTTGGGCATATTTTTTGCTTTATTTTACTAACCCAATATGTTTTGTAAAACACCAAATATGCCTGATGAATTTACTAATTGTTTTTGGAGAAAAAACATGAAACTTTTAAAATTAACCGCCGTACTGGCAGCGACTGCGATTTCTAGCACCGCCATGGCAAATATGGTTACCAATGCAGGAAATGCCGTAGTTAGTGGCATTACCACCACAGGTAAGACTGCTTTTGACAGCACCAAAACAGTTGTCAAGACATTTAGTAAGCCTGCTTCTATCAGTGCTGAGATTGGCACGTTTGGCTATGGTGCAAATATTGCATGGTCAGCCAATGAAACCGCCGAAGTGGTTGCAGGTTGGACGGGCGGTAGCTTTGACGCTGAGGCTGACATTGGTGGTAACGACTCTATCATCAACTGGAAAAAAGTTTTGGGCGATGAGTACAAAGATTATAGTGGCACATTAAAGCTAGATGCGGATTTTAGCAACCCCTATGTGGGCGTAAAAGCTCGTCCATTTGCCAACCGTTTTACAGTCAGCACAGGCATGATTTTTACAGATAATAGCTTTGATGCGACTTTAAGACCCCATGCTGACAACACCAGTAGTGTAAAAATTGATGGCGATAAATATGATGTAACAGGCGATATTGTTGTTAAAGCTGAGTCAGGCAGAAAAGTATCTCCTTATTTGACCGTTGGTTTTAAGCCTAATAGCGACAGACGTTTTGGTATGTTTGGCGAGATTGGGGCAGCTTATACTGGTAAATGGAAAACTGGTGTGCAAGTAAATGGCGATGTAACCAAGATTGACGGTAGTGGTGCAGCAGTTCCTGTAACTAATGATGAGTTAGCTGGACGTCTCCAAGATAAAATCAGTAATGATAATCCTGAGTGGTATCCCATTGTTAAACTTGGTGCGACCATGCGTTTTTAAGTTGCCCAACCAAAAAAAGCAATCCTTTGGGGTTGCTTTTTTGTGGTTTTTAACATGGCTAATAAACCAAGCTAAGACGTACCAAAGCACGTCTTTTTTGGGCGGTTTATTGGCGGCTAAATTTAGTAGCTAAGCTCAGCACGGCGGTTTTTTGACCATGCTGCTTCGTTTGAGCCTGTGGCAGCAGGCTGTTCTTCACCAAAGCTGATAATCTCTATATTGGCGGTGTTTACGCCTTTGCCAGCAAGATAACTACGCACGGCAGCAGCACGACGTTCACCTAGCGACATATTATACTCACGCGTGCCACGTTCATCGGTATGACCTGCTACTTGTACTCTTGCCCCTTGATTTGAGTTTAAAAACTGGGCTTGCTGGTCTAAAATACGAGCAGCTTCTGGCTTGATGGCATCTGAATCAAAATCAAAATACACCACGCCTTGAATGTTGCGAGCAGCGTTACGAATGGCATCTGAGTTATTTACCAAAGGACCGCCATAGTAGCCACCCATATTGCCACCATGACCAACACCTAGTGGGGCAACCATGACCTGAGATTTTTTGTTTTTGCTGGCACAGCCTGTTAGTGCAAGTGTGCTGGTGGCAAGAATGATGGTGATGAACTTGCCAAGTTGAGACATACGCATAAAAGCTCCTATCATGTCTTTATTGTAAAAAATTTTAAAACATCACGATAAATTTGGTAAAAATTAACCAAATGTGAGAAATTGTCATGAGATTGAATTTAGGTGCTATGATGACAAAGTTAGCCATTTTTTACAAGGCATTTGGGGTGTTTTTTTTGGCATTTGAGCGGAAAAAAGGTGGATTGATGGTGATTTTGGGGTGATTTTTTGGTAGTATGTTGGCAAATTGTAAAAAGAGAATGACATGACTGCCCCACAAAAAATCTATTTAAACGACTATACGCCACCTAGCTACTGCGTAAAATCTGTGTCTTTGGACATTCGTTTGTATGATGACCATGCCATTGTAGATAGCGTGCTTGATATGGTGCGTGAGCATGATGGCAAGCTTGTGTTGCTTGGACGTGAGCTTGATTTGCTTCAAATCTCGGTCAATGGTGCAACTTTATCAAACGATGATTATATTTTAGATGATGAAAGTTTGACCATCAAAAACGCCCCAAATCATGCCAACATTAAATTATCAGTCAAAATCACCCCCCAAACCAACACCGCATTAGAAGGCTTGTATCAATCAGGCACTGGTGATGAGATGATGTTTGTTACCCAGTGTGAGCCAGAAGGGTTTCGTAAAATTACTTTTTTTCCTGACCGCCCTGATGTGTTGAGTGAATACACCACAAGAATAGAAGCTCCCAAGCACTTTCCTGTCTTGCTTGCTAATGGCAATTTGATAGAAAAAGGTGAGCTTGATGACGACAGACATTTTGCCATTTGGCATGACCCTACTAAAAAACCCAGCTATCTGTTTGCTTGTGTGGTGGCGGATTTGGCAGTTTTAACTGACCATTACACCACGATACAAGGGCGAGAGGTGCTCTTGGAAATCTATGCGGTGCGTGCTGATATTGATAAATGCCATGTCGCCATGACCGCTCTAAAAGATGCGATGACATGGGACGAGGTGCATTATGGGCGAGCTTATGACCTTGACCGCTATATGATAGTTGCCACGGGGCAGTTTAATATGGGAGCAATGGAAAACAAAGGCTTAAATATTTTTAATACATCTTGTGTGCTATCCACACCAAAAAACACCACAGATGAGCGAAGTTTTCAAGTAAAATCGGTGATTGCTCACGAATACTTTCATAATTGGACGGGCAACCGCATTACCTGTCGTGATTGGTTTCAGCTTTGCCTAAAAGAAGGATTGACCGTATTTAGAGACCAAAGTTTTTCGGCATCTCATCGCTCATCTGCGGTGCAACGGATTGAAGATGTGGCATTTTTAAAAGCACATCAGTTTACCGAAGATGCAGGCGTGTTGGCTCACCCTGTGCGTCCTGATAGCTTTGTGGAGATTAACAATTTTTATACCGTAACCATTTATGAAAAAGGGGCAGAGATTGTGCGCATGATTGCCACTTTGCTCGGTCAAGACAAATTTCGTCAAGGCATGGACGAATATTTTCGCCGTTATGATGGCAAAGCGGTAACCATTGAAGATTTCTTATCAGCGATGAGCGTTGGCGATGAGCGTGTGCTGGACTTTTTGGCGTGGTACACCCAAGCAGGTACGCCCGTGGTATCAGGTCGTGTTGAGATGGCAGGCGATATGGTCAAATTACACTTTACTCAGCAAACTCGCCATGTATCAGGCTATGATGCCCCAAAAGCTTTACCAATACCGATAGACGTGGCGATTTTTCATGGACAAAGTGGCAAGCTACTTGCTCAAAAATTGTTGCTACTGACCACCGACAGCCAAAGTTTTAAGTTTGATGATTTGCCACTTGGTGGGGTGCGTCCTGTGGTGTCGGTGCTTCGTAACTTTTCTGCCCCTGTGAAATTGGAGTTTGAGTACTCTGATGAAGATTTGGTAAAAATCGTCCAATTTGAACATGAAGGCTTTAATCAATGGCAAGCCATACAAACGCTTGTCGGACGATTGATTTTTGGCAAATCAGATAACATCAAACTACTGACGGACACCCTAAAAGTCATCGTGCCTACACTCATACACAAAGACCCCATGCTGACTGCCAGACTGTTTGACATACCTAGCGAAAGTGAGATTGCTGGTGGCTATGAGCGTGATTATGACCCTGATGACGTCAAAAAAACCCGCACCGCCTTAAAATCCGCCATCGCTTGTGCCCTAAGTGAGCAACTGTTGGCGTGGTATGATGACTTGCCAATGGTGCCTTATGAAGATACACCTGACGCTCGTGGTGTGCGATTGCTTCGCAATGTGTTTTTAAACTTAGCATTAACCGCAGGGCTTGATATGGCACAACGTGCCAAACATCAATACACAAATGCCAGTTGTATGAGTGAACAGCTTGGGGCATTATCAGCAATGGTTGAATTTGAGCTGTCTTGTGTTGATGAGTTTGTGCAAAGATTTTATGATGAATTTGTTGGTGATGAGTTGGTGATAGATATGTGGTTTAGTGTGCAAACTGGTGCAAGTAGTGCAGATGTCGCAAAAATCGGCTCTTTGATGGCACGTGCTGATTATGATTGGCACACGCCAAACCGTGTGCGTACGACGCTGGGGGGACTTGCCAACAAACCTGCTCAGCTTTGGACAAAAGATGGCTTGGCATTGTTTACTTCTGCCATTGCTCGTCTTGATGGCACAAATCCAGTACTGGCTTCACGTCTTTTGTCGTCCTTGGCTCGGTTTCATACTTTGGTTGATGACAAGCAAGAGATGGCAAGACAAAGTTTGTTGGCACTGCAACCCAAAGTTAGCTCAAAAAATGTGCTTGAATTTTTAAACAATATGCTTGGGGATACTCATGAATAAGCCTGCCTTTGTGTGGTTTGAGTTTGATAATGAGACAGTGCTATTGTGGCAAAGTCTAAATCAGCCCAAAGTGCAAAAAACTTTTGCCTATCAAGCCAAGCTCAGACAGCTTATTCATGACCACATTTCACAAAATGGCAACTGGCAAGCCACGCTTGACAGCTTAAAAGTGCTTGATGTGTTTTTATCGGCGGTCAAGTCCGACCTTGCAGGCAGAAACATCAAAGAGCATGAACTGGTGGCTCATCCTGAGTTTGTTAAGCTTTTGATGGTGCTATGTTACCATGTTCATCAGGTGCTATCTGCTCATATATCCCAAACCATGAGCGATGTCGCTGTGGAGTGTTATACTAATGCTGTCTTTGGGCGGACTTATGCTGGTGCGATGGGTAAGAAGACAGGCGGATTGAGCGAAACTGAACTGCCCGTGTTTTATCAAGGTTTGGCTTTTTTGATAAAAGCGGACAATGCCTTTGGGGTGAGTGTGGCACAAAGCTTTTTTGTGCTGTCAGTCATTGGGGCAAGGTTGTTTGGTTCGGTGGAGCGAGTTTTTTATGGTCTGGATACACAAGGTCTGCCAACACGTTTGGCAGAAGACAGTTTGTATTGGGCGGTGCATGATTGTATAGAACAAATGACCACGCTGCACGATGACCAAGCCAAAGAGCTGTTTGCTGCGCCAGTAAAGCCTGCTGATGTGATGAACACGAATGTCATGACAGATGTGGCAGAGCCGATATCCGCCCCAATGCCCAGCCAGACTGGGACTGGTACACCCCAAACACCGCCACCCCAACAACCCCCAAGCCCTAAGCCAAGCCAAGCCCCCATGCCATCAGCACGCAAACAAAAAGCTCGGGCTTCTCACACGCCAAAGCTGTTTGATGAAGTATATCAGGATTTAAAACAGCTCACTTTGCCAAGCGATTCTGATGAACGCTACCAAAAAGCGGTGATGATTTTGGATAAATTTGATGCTCATATTGATGGTGAGCTTGCCAAAGGTAAAGCATTGGCGGACATCAGTTTTAGCCAAAAAGCAGTGCAGGCTCGCAATCAAGCCCTACAACTTTTAAGCCAAGCGGTCAAAGCAGGCAACCCATCGGCGATGACTCGTTTGGCGGTGTATTTGTTTGAAGGTCGGGGCGTGCCTGCCAATACTGCTGCGGCGACCAATCTTATCAAAAAAAGTGCTGAAATGGGTGATTTTCGGGCATCTAAGCTACTTAGCCGCTTGTATTATCAAGGCTTTGATGTAGAGAATGGCGGTGTTGCCATGAGTGTAGAGATGGGGGAGTATTGGCTTGATAAGGCAGCTGATGGCGGACACCCAGAAGCCAAAAAAGTGCGTGCTTATATGAGACAGATAGAAGCTTTAAAGAGCGACCGCCAAACAGAAATGATGTCTGATAAACGCTATTTGATGTGGGGAGCGGTGCTTGGTGTGGGGCTGTTGTTGATTGTGGTCATGCTTGGGGCGTTTTTTTGATGGTCATTCGTCCGCCTTGGTATTATCATCTTGCCATCATGATGACTCGCCCTGTCTATTGGGGTATTTTGGCACATAAAAAAGACAAATTGCCCTATTATGAGCGTGAAATGGCGGAGCGTTTTGGTCATCATTATTTGCCCTTAGCCAAATCGGATAAAGGCGTGATTTGGTGTCATGCGGTGTCATTGGGTGAGCTAAATACCGCTTATCCTTTATTAAAACTGCTGTTAGATGATGACTATCATTTGTGGATAACCAGCACCACACAAACAGGCTTTGCTCGTGCTAAGACGCTTTTTACTGACAGGTTGGGTAAAACGGTGCAACACAGCTTTGTGCCAGTGGACGATGTGGCGGTGTTACAACGGTTTTTGTCGCACGTTCGACCTGTGATGGCGGTGTTTGTGGAGACAGAGCTTTGGGCAAATATGCTGTACTTACTTGCAAGTAAGGGCATCACCAGTGTTATGGCAAATGCTCGCCTGACTGACAACTCTTTTGATGGTTATCGTAAGTTTGCCAGATTAAGCCAAAGTATGATGGCAAATTTGTCGCTCATCATCGCCCAAGACGCTCAAAGTCATGCCAATTTTATCGCACTTGGGGCGGATAATGATAAGGTGAAATTGGCACATTCTTTAAAATGGAGCAGTGCAACCAATCAGCCATTTTTGCATAAAACCACTTTGGGTCATCGCCCTGTGTGGGTTATGGCAAGCACGCATGATGGCGAAGAGTCGCTTGCTTTGGCGGTACATCAACGACTGCTGACACATTTGCCAAATGCTTTGCTGATTCTTGTACCACGCCACCCTGAGCGATTTGATGACGTGGCAAAGCTGTGCCAAGATTTTATTTATCACAGACGAAGCCAAACCGACATACAAGATAGCACGCAAGTGTATTTGGCAGACAGCATGGGCGAGCTGATGGCGTGGTATGGGTTGTGTGATGTGGCGGTGGTGGGTGGGTCATTTGTGGATAAAGGCGGACACAATCCCATTGAGCCTGCTCGTGTTGCCAAGCCCATCATCATGGGGCGATATGTCAAAAATTGTGCCGAAATCGTGGCGGATTTGGTGGGCGTGCAGGCATTGGTGCAGGTGCAAAGTGATGATGAATCTGAGTTATTTGATGTCTTAAAGTTTTGGCTAGATGACCCAAATTCTGCCAAAAACGCAGGCGAGCAAGGCAAACAGCTTGCCGATGAACGCAGGCAAGCAGACAAACAGCAATTTGCCATGATGCACGCCTTATTAACCAAACAAGCCAGTCAATAACATGAACACCATACTTTTGCCCAAAAGTGCTTTTGCTGACCATTTTGCCATCATCACAGACCCCGCCCAACTCAATCATATTCGTACTGTATTAAAGGCGCGCATTGGTGATACCTTAAAAATCGCTGAATTTGGTGGGTATTTGGGTGTAGGAAAAATTGAGCAGCTCACTGATGAAAAGTGTGTGTTAACTGATGTTTGCTTGAACACACCACCACCGCCCAAACTGGGCTTGACTGTGATATTGGCTCTGCCACGCCCTAAGGTGCTTAGGCGACTGGTGATGGACATGACGGCTTTTGGTGTGGATAACATTGTACTGCTAAACAGCGTGCGTACTGATAAAAGCTATTGGGGGTCGCCACTGTTGGCTCGCCTTGATGAGTTTGTACAAGAAGGATTACAGCAGGGCGTGGATACCATCGCTCCTAAGATTGTCTTTGCCAAACGTTTTAAGCCTTTTGTTCAAGATGAACTGCCATCGCTTATGCAAAACAAAACCGCCCTTGTGTTTCACCCTTATGCTGATGATAATTTTGGTGAATTTATGGTTCAAAACCCTTTGCCAGACATCATCATCATTGGAGCAGAAGGGGGTTTTGTGCCTTATGAGATTGATTTGTTAAAGAGCGTGGGCGTACAAGCGGTAACTTTTGGCACACGCATTTTAAGAACAGAAACTGCGGTCAATGCCGTGCTTGGGCGGTGGATTTAGTCCATCCATACAAGGCTTTTGGTGGTATTTTGCACATCTAGGCGATACAGTGCGGTGTTGTGCATGGGTAGGCTGGTCTGATATTGCCGAAATCGGCGAATGTCATCATGATGACGTATGGGCAAATTCATCAGCCGATAGCCAAAAAGCCCAAGCCAAATCCCATGCCCAAAAAACAGCGTATTATCATCAAACTGATGAATCTGACTGATAAAGCTGTCCACTCTGTCCAAAAACTCCCTAAAACTGTCTGCACCAATCCCATCTTTATGGTCAAGCTCTGCCATCTGCCACCAATGGGCATTCATTTGACGGCGTGCGTCTGTGCTGATGTCTTTGATGTGTTCAAACGCAAGCGTATTTAGCTCGTTTAGTAGCCCAAGCGGACGTGCTTGTATGTCATAATGGGTACAAAAGGGCAAGGCGGTTTGTTTGGTGCGACACATATCAGAGTGATAGATGCTGCTTGGGCTAATGCCAAGAGTCTGCCACTGTTTTAGGCGGTGTAAGGCTTGCTGATGTCCCTTATCGGTCAAAGGTATGTCAGCATTGGGCAGGGGAGCACCGCCTGCATTGGCAAGACTTTCGCCATGACGAATAAAATAAAGCGATGTCTTAGTCATCTTTATGGGCTAAAACTTGTGCTTTGAGTGTTTGGTAGTCTGATTTGGACAGTCTTGCCCCAAACTGGCTCACCACACGGCTTGCCACACTGCCTGCTAATGCCACGCATGAGCCATCATCAAGCCCCAAAGACCAACCATACAAAAACGCCCCTGCAAAGTTATCGCCTGCCCCATTGGTGTCTATCACATTGGCAGATGGTACGGGGTATTGGCAAATATCGCCATCTTTTTTGCCGATGGTGGTCGGATTGGCACCATTGGTAACCACCGCAAGACTGGTGTGCTGTAATAGGGCTTCTACGGCTTTGTTGTCATTGTCTGTATTGGCAAAAAGTTTGGCTTCGTCCATGTTGCAAAATATCATGTCCACACCATCTTTTAGCCATGCAATCACCCCATCTTTGGCAAATTTGATGACCGCAGGGTCGGCAAAGCTTACGGCTATTTTGACCCCTTGGGCTTTGGCGGTTTGGCAAAGTTTGGATATGGCAAATTGGGCGTTTGGCGACATGGCAAGATAGCCTTCTAAGTACAGCACTTTTGCTCCCTTTAAACTGTCAAAATCCACATTGCTGTCATCAATCTCGCTACTGACTGCCAAATTGGTTTGCATGGTGCGTTCGCCATCATCGGTTACAAGCACCACACATGAGCCTGTTGTGCCTTTTACTTGGGATTTTGTGCCGTTTATCGCCACACCCATGTTTGCCATGTCGGACAGATAAAACTCACCAAAGCCATCATCTCCCACTCGGCAATGATAAAACGCCTGCCCACCCAAGGCTGCAAAGCACGCCACCGTGTTACCTGCTGAGCCACCACCTGCTTGTTTGCTTGGAGTTAAGCCGTGATGCTCCAATACATCAAATAAGACAGATTGTGTTTGTGAGTCGGCAAGGGTCATGTTGCCCTTAGCAAGCGTGGTCTGGGTGAGTATGTCATCGGTGAGTTTAAATTCGGTGTCCACTAAGGCATTGCCAATGGCGACAAGGTCATACATGAGCTTTTCCAAGATAAAAGCGTTATTATAACAAAGTTTTTGATGTTTAAAATGAATAAAACCAAGATAAAGATGAATTTATTTCATAAATTTTTTGGGTTAATGACGATGTTTTTTTAAAATCAATTTGTTAATTTTTATGATTTTTTCAAAGATAAAAATGTTTATCATCATTCCCAAAATCATCAAAATTTGCTAAAATTAACTAATTTGTTTTTTACTGTTAAATCATCAGGACACGCCATGCACACCACCATTGCCACTCGCCTAAATCACTCCATGTCTTTGCCCCAACTTAATAATGACGGTACTATCCGTCATTTTTTGGGTGTGGAAGGGCTAAATCGCACTCAGCTTGAAAACATCATTGACAAGGCGATGGGCTATTTTGATAAAGAAGGGCGACTGATTAACACCGATGAGTTGGTTGGCAAAACGGTGATGAATTTGTTTTTTGAAAACTCTACTCGCACTCGCACCACCTTTGAAGCGGCTCAAAAACGCCTTGGGGCAAACGTGCTAAACTTAGACATTGCCCGTTCTAGCACCAATAAAGGCGAGACTTTGCGTGATACGCTGTGGAATTTAGAAGCGATGAGTGCTGATATGTTTGTGGTGCGTCATAGTGCCAGTGGGGCAGCTCACTTTATGGCAAGCCATGTTACACCAAATGTTGCCATCATCAATGGCGGTGATGGCTGGCACGCTCACCCCACCCAAGCCATGCTAGATATGCTGACCATTCACAGAGAGTTGTGTCTAAGGGATAATAAATCTTTTGATGAGCTATCAGTAGCGATTATTGGCGACATCAAACACAGCCGTGTGGCACGCTCAAACATCTCAGCATTGACGACTTTGGGTGTCAAAGACATTCGTGTCATCGCTCCCAAGACACTGTTACCCAAAGGCATTAGTCGTTATGGGGTGCGTGTGTTTGAAGACATTGATAAAGGCGTGGCTGATGTGGATGTGATTATCGGTTTGCGTATTCAAAATGAGCGAATTGGCTCACCGCTTTTACCGTCCACCAGCGAATATTTTAAAATGTATGGCATTACAGATAGCCGTGTGGCACTTGCCAAGCCCAACGCCCTAGTCATGCATCCGGGTCCCATGAACCGTGGCGTAGAAATCGCATCAAGCGTGGCGGATGGCGAGCAATCGGTGATTTTAAAACAGGTCAATAATGGCATCGCGGTGCGTATGGCGGTGATGGCACTGGCGATGCGTGGGCAGGGAAAATAAGATGGGCGTTGTCCAAGATTATTTGACTGGCTTGGAGCTGGCTTATGACAAGCACGGCGGTCAGGCGTTGTGGCAAGATTTTAAAAGTCGCATTCATGGAGCAAGTGCTGATGATATCGCCAAATTAACCGCCAAATTCCCACAAGTGCCAGCGTCTTTGGTGGAGTTGTTGGTGTTTGTGGGTACTACTTGATTTATGTTGGTTGTTTTATAGGAGAAATTGTGATGTTAAAAAAACTGATAATATTTACATTCGCCCTTGTCATATCTGCTGCTGCATGGGCAACCGATATAACTGTCTTGACCCAAAAAGCTAATCAGGGTGATGCAGATGCACAATTTAATCTTGCTCGGATTTATGGAAAAGGTTTAGGCGTACCCCAAGACCACCAAAAAGCTCACGAATGGTACACCAAAGCTGCTAATCAAGGTCATGCAAAAGCACAAAACAACCTTGGTGTGATGTATGAAAAAGGTCAAGGCGTTCCCCAAGACGATAAGCAAGCGTTTCAATGGTATATTAAATCTGCCAATCAAGGAGATGAAAAAGCACAATTTAACCTTGGTGTGATGTATAGACAAGGTTTAGGTGTACCCCAAGACGATAAGCAAGCAGTTGAATGGTACACCAAATCTGCCAGCCAAGGTGATGCAGATGCACAATTTAATCTTGCTCTGATGTATGAAAAGGGGCTGGGTGTGAATAAAGATAGCAAGCAAGCCAAGCATTATTATGGGCAGGCTTGTAAAAAAGGCGTTGAAAAAGCGTGCAAATTGACATAAATGTGATTAGGACAGCAATATGAAAAACCTACTCCCCCCCACTTGGCAACAGCCCCAATTTGATGATAAGTTAAGCGATATCAATACTGATGGTAAATGGCTGATACCGCCCATCGTGGATTTGTGCGGTCGTTTGCGTGAGCCGGGTCATCAGTCGCATGGCACGCTAGCAAGTGAAGGACGAGCGGCACGCCAAAATGGCATTTTGCATGTGGTGTTGCCCCCTGATACCAATCCTGTGCTAGAAAACGGCTCACTATTAAAAGGCTTGCGTGAAAAAGCGTGGGCGGATGGTGGCATTCATCTGCATATTATTGGTGCATTGACCCAAGGGCTACAAGGCAAACAGCCTGCCAATTTAGCAGGACTTAAACAAGGCGGAGCGATTGCGGTGAGTAACGTGGCGGCTGGCTTTGACAATGATTTGGTGATGCTGCGTACCCTAGAATACGCCGCAACCTTTGGGCTAAAAGTGTTTTTTTATCCTGATGAACCGAGTCTATCAAAAGGCGGTGTGGCACATGATGGTTATATTGCGTCTTTTCATGGCTTGCAGGGGATTCCTTGGCTTGCTGAGACCATCGCTTTATCCAAGCAAATTTTGATGGTGGAAGAAACAGGCATATCAGCACATTTTAGTCAGATTACTTGTCGCACGTCTGTGGAGCTGATTGCTTGGGCAAAACAAAAGGGCTTACCGATTACTTGCGATGTCGCCATGCATCAGCTTCATCTGACCGATGATGACATAGAAGGCTACAACGTCAATGCCTATGTATTGCCACCGCTACGCTCCAACACCGACCAACAAGCCTTAATCAAGGGTCTACAAGACGGTACGATTGATGCCATTTGTAGTCATCACGAGCCACTGTCGTCCAGCTCAAAACAAGCCCCCTTTGCTGAAAGCAGTGCAGGGATTAGCAATTTTGATACTTTTGTGTCATTGGGCTGTAAATTGGTGGCAGATGGCGTTTTAACCGTTGAGCAGTTGGTTGAAAAAGTGTGTCTCAATCCTGCCAAAATCGCAAGCATAACTGACTATGAAAAAATCGGTGGGGCGGTGCTGATTGACCCAAATCATACTTGGACAGTCAATAAAGACACCATACTATCAGCCGGCAAAAACACGCCGTTTATTGGTGAGACATTGACAGGTAAGGTAGAACAAGTATTTTTTAAATAAACCATCAGATTTTATTAAACCCAGCTTCGGTTGGGTTTTTTGTTGGACACATTTGGTAATATGATTGGTGGTATCATTAGTTTGGATAACAAGTAATTACTTTGTAAACAAATATGTATTTACGTCTTTTTTGATGACAGTATTGTTGCTGTTTGTGGTCAAGATAAATGCCATTTGCCATCATAGCAAGATAAGTCATTGATAAAAAATGCGTTATATCAAGACAGTTGTGGGGTAAATGTAACAAGACTGTTACGCTATGGGTTTGTGATGGGTGGGTATTTTGGGTATAATGAAATTTAGTTTTGGTTCTTATGATGAAGGAGTTTTCATGAACCCACATTTCTTCCCTGTCGTTAATCACTATCTGTCAAGTCCGATAGGCTCGGTGATTGGGGCAATTATCATCTTTTTATTGGGGTATTTTGCCGCACTTATTTTGGGTTCATTTACCAAAAAAGCATTAACCAACATGAACCTAAACCAAAAAATGAGCCATCAAACAGGCAAAAATTATGACTTACAAAGTCTGCTTGGTAAGATTGTGTTTTGGTTTGTTTTTATCATTGCGGTGTCTGCTGCTTTAAATCAGCTCAATCTTAACGCCATTTCAACGCCTTTTGCCAACATGATAAATCAAGTGCTACTTTTTGTGCCTAATTTATTGGCAGCAACGGCGGTGGCGGTGATTGGTTGGGTGGCAGCAATCGTGGCAAAAAATGCGACTTTGACCGCCTTGAATAAAACCAGCTTAGATGAAAAGCTTGCCAATGAAGCTTCTGTCAAGCCTATGAGTGGCACGATAAGTGATGTGGTATATTGGCTAATTTTGCTCGTGGTCTTGACGATGGTGTTGGGTCGGCTTGGTCTGACAGGACTGTTTGCACCACTTGCCAATATGATGGATAAGATTTTTGCCTTTGTGCCAAATCTGTTTATTGCCAGCGTGATTTTCTTTGTGGGCTTTGTGGTGGCAAAAGTGGTTAAAGGCATCGTTATCAGCTTGGTGGGTTCTTTAAATGTTCAAGCCCTTGCCACCAAAGCAGGCATCAGCGAAAAAAACAGCTTGCCAAACATTGCAGGCTCTTTGGTGTTTTTGCTGATTATCATTCCTTTTACCATTGCATCGCTTGATGCCTTAAAAATAGAAGCCATCAGCCGACCTGCCACCAATATGTTGGATAAAATTTTAACCACTTTGCCGAACATCTTTACGGCGGTGGCGATTTTGGTGGTAACATATTTTGTCGTGCGTATGGTGGCGGACATTGTCAAGGGACTGCTACAAAGCACCCAAATAGATGGTTTGCCTGCCAAATTAGGCGTACAAGATGCTTTGGGTAATCAAAGCGTATCAGGCTTGGTTCGCTGTGGCATCATCTTTTTTGCCATGTTGTTTGCGTCTGTGGCGGCGGCTGATGTTTTGGGCTTTGTACAAATCAGCGACATCGTAACAACCTTTATCCACTTTGGTGGTCAGATTGTCCTTGGGGCGGTCATTTTGGTGGTTGGTTTTTGGCTCTCTGGCGTGGTTTGTGGTGTGATTGAGCGTTCGGGGCAGAGCAAATGCATTGCTAACATTGTGCGTACGCTGATTATTGGGCTGGTGCTGGCGATGGGTCTAAAAGCGATGGGCATCGCTGATAGTATCGTAAACCTTGCTTTTGGTTTAACGCTTGGCTCGGTGGCGGTGGCGTTTGCCTTGGCATTTGGTTTGGGTGGGCGAGAAGCTGCCGCACGTTATTTGGCACGTCTGCAAGACAAACTAGAAGCCCAAAGCGACAACAAGGCTGTTTTGTCTGATGACAAATCAGAAAGCACAATCACTGATGTCGCCCAAAAAGCTGTGCTTGATAAAGATGACTTGGGCGATGTCAAGTAGTCTGTGATGTTGTCATCAGCCATAAAAAAGACAATCCAAATGGATTGTCTTTTTTGATGAGTGGGAAATATCTGGCTTATACACGACCTAGATATTCGCCTGTACGGGTATCTACTTTGACGATTTCTTCTTGTTGTACAAAAAGTGGTACACGCACTACTGCACCTGTCTCTAAGCGGGCAGGTTTACCACCACCGCCAGAAGTATCACCACGCACACCGGGGTCGGTCTCTACGATTTGTAGCTCAACGAAGTTAGGCGGTGTTACTGATAGGGGAGCACCATTAAAGAGCGTGATGGTGCAAAGGGCGTTAGAGTTTTCTTTGAGCCACTGAGCAGCGTCTCCCATGGCGGTTTTGTCGGCTTGTAGCTGCTCAAAAGTCTCAGGGTGCATAAAATGCCAAAACTCACCATCGTTGTACAGATAGTTCATTTCGGTATCTACCACGTCTGCCCCTTCTAAGGTGTCGCCTGATTTAAAGGTTTGTTCTAGGACTTTGCCTGTTTTTAGGTTGCGTAGTTTGACACGGTTAAAGGCTTGACCTTTACCGGGTTTGACGTATTCGTTTTCTAAGATGGAGCAGGGGTTGCCATCAAGCATGACTTTTAAGCCTGCTTTGAAATCATTGGTAGAAAAGCTTGCCATGAAAATTACCTTAAAAATAAAAATAAAAAAGCAAAATGCGTTATAATGACGCAGTTTAACCATTTATTATACCTTAAAATTTCCTAACTTTGTCAAAAATGAGCGACATTTTTTTTAATACCCCAAACTGGCAACAAGAGCTGTCCTGTGCGGTGAGCGATGTGGCAACTTTATATGAGTTGTTAGAGTTGCCTGTGCCTGCCAATCATCATCAGCCAAAAAAATTCCCCCTGCGAGTGCCACACGCTTTTGTCAATAAAATAAAAAAGGGCGACCCAAACGACCCGCTACTTTTACAAATATTGCCCGATGTTGCTGAAAGCTTGACAGTGATGGGTTATACGACTGACCCCCTTGATGAAAATAACCATAATCCCATTAAGGGTTTGATACACAAATACCAAAACCGAGCTTTAATCACGCTTACAGGAGCGTGTGCCGTGCATTGTCGTTATTGTTTTCGTCAGCATTTTGATTATGGGGCAAATTTGCCGAGCTCTGATGAGATGGCGGTTATCGGCGAGTACATCAAACAGGATAGTAACATTAATGAAGTGATATTTAGTGGGGGCGACCCATTAAGCCTAAACAATCGCCGCATTAAAGCATGGATTGACATGGTGTCTGATATTGATGCCATCAACACAATCCGCATTCATACCAGAATGCCTGCCATATTGCCAAATCGCATTGATGATGAACTGGTGCAGATACTTTCATCAAGCCCAAAACACATCGTCATGGTGCTACACATCAACCACGCCCAAGAGATAGATGACATCTTAGCTCAAAAATGCCAAGTTCTTAAAAATAATGGTGTGGTGCTGTTAAATCAATCAGTGTTATTAAAAGGGGTGAATGACAAAATAGAGACACTTTGTCAGCTGAGTTGGGCATTGTTTAAGATGGGGGTGCTGCCTTATTATTTGCATATTTTGGATAAAGTGGCAGGGTCGGCTCATTTTGACATTGACATACAGCACGCCATAGGACTTTATTGGGGTATGCTTGAACGTTTGTCTGGTTATCTTGTGCCAAAGCTGGTGCAGGAAGTGGCAGGCAAACCCTATAAAACACCCATTGATATTTACCAAATCACCAAAACAGCCATCAAGGATTAGTTATGATAAAACAAAGAATATCCGCCGTCAGACAGTATATGCAAAGCCAAAACATAGACGTCATCATTGTGCCAACGTCCGACCCGCATTTATCCGAATATCTGCCTGAGCATTGGCAAACTCGCAAATGGTTATCAGGCTTTACAGGGTCGGCAGGCGTGTTGGTGATGACGGCAGATTTTGCAGGATTGTGGACGGACAGTCGCTACTGGGTACAAGCAGAGATTGAGCTTGGTGGTACTGGCATTGTCCTAAAAAAGCAAGGACAAGATACAGACATAGCAGAGTTTTTGTTAGAGCATTTTACAGGTGTTCAAAAACCAACGCTTGCCATAGATAAGGCGGTGTTTTCGTTGGCGTACTATGAACGTTTACAAAAGATGTTGGCTGATGTTTTTGTATTTATTGACATGGATGTGGTGGGGCAAGTGTGGCAGTTTCGCCCGCCATTGCCTTGTGCTGATGTTGTGGTGCATGACACGCGTTTTGTGGACACATCAGCAAAAGACAAACTGCAACAGGTGCGTCAGCAGATACAACAGCTAGGAGCGGATTGGCATTTGATTTCAAGCCTAGATGACATTGCTTGGCTGACCAATTTGCGTGGCTCGGACGTGGCATTTAATCCTGTGTTTTTGGCTCATTTATTGATTGGTCAAGATGAGACTACTTTATTTGTAGATGGTCATAAACTGACCAGCTCCGCACTTACCGCCTTGGCACAGGCGGGCATTGATGTTGCTCCCTATGATGATGTACAACAAGCGATATGTAACAAACAAGGTGTGCTGCTGATTGACCCCAATAAAGTCGCTGTCGGTACTTTGTCATCATTTAATAAAGACAATATCAAATATGCCATGAACCCCAGTACTTTGTTAAAAGCCATCAAATCCCCCCAAGACATCAGCCACATCAAAAACGCCATGCGTCAAGACGGCGTGGCGTTGTGTGAGTTTTTTGCTGAGCTTGATGAGTGCTTAGAGCGTGGAGAGATGGTCAGTGAGCTTGATGTTGCAGATAGGCTGACTTATTATCGCAGTCAGCAGGCACATTATGTCAGCCCAAGTTTTGATACCATTGCAGGCTTTGGAGCAAATGGGGCGATTGTGCATTACAAAGCCACGCCTGAGCGATTTGCGTATTTGGTGGGTGATGGACTTTTGTTGATAGACTCAGGCGCTCAATATCACAACGGCACAACCGACATTACTCGCATGGTGGGGGTTGGGCATATTACTGATGAACAAAAAACAGACATCACCCAGGTATTAAAAGCCCATATCGCCCTAGCAGTCGCCCATTTTCCCAAAGATTTGCCATCACCGCAGATAGACATTGTGGCACGAGCAAAACTGTGGGCGGTGGGTAAGGATTATGGGCATGGTACAGGTCATGGGGTGGGTTATTTTTTAAATGTCCATGAAGGTCCGCAAGCCATCTCCTACACCGCACCACAGACACCTGAACGAGCCTTGCAGGTGGGCATGATAAGCAGCAATGAGCCGGGGCTTTATCGGCAGGATAAATGGGGCATTCGCCTTGAAAACTTGATGGCGGTCAAGCCTGCCCCTGATAGTGAGTTTGGGGAGTTTTTGTGTTTTGAGACATTGACACTTTGCCCATTTGATGAGCGTTTGATTTTGCCACATCTGTTGGATAATGATGAAAAAGCGTGGCTGAATGCTTATCATCAACAGGTGTATGATGAGCTTGTTGGTCATCTGTCAGCTCGGGCAAAAGCATGGCTAACCGCTCGCACTCAACCAATTAAAATTTAGGGTTAAGTAGCTCTCCAATAAAATGCAACAACAAGGCAGGTTCTATGGCGATGGTTGCTACCACACCAAACACCGCTCCTGCCATGTGTGCCAAATGTCCGATATTGTCATTGCCCTTTTTGTAGGCATAAATGCTGTACGCCACATATAAAATGGCAAAGATGATGGCAGGCACAGGAATGACGGCAAAAAAGTAAATTAGTTGCCACGGAGCAAGCAGTACAAAGGCAAACAGCACTGCCGATACGCCCCCTGATGCCCCCAATAAGACCGTACGAGTGTGTCCGTTGCCACTTTTGATAAAATCAGGCAATACAGAAAAGATGATGGCGGCCACATAAAAACCCAAAAATCCCAAATAGCCAAATTTGGCAATATACAGCCGTTCAATGGCTTGCCCAAAGAAAAACAGCGTAAACATATTAAAAAACAAATGCCAGCCGTGGGCGTGGATAAAACCATAAGTGATAAAACGGTCAATTTGCCCTTTTTTAACCATCAAAGGGTCAAAAACAAGACGGTTTAAAAAAGCAGGCGATTGCCAAGCCAGCAAGCTGACAATCACTGTCATAATAATGATAACAAGTGTGTGAGTCATGGTAATCAAGATAAAAGGGCTATTTTAGCATAATTTATGGTTTTATGATGGCTTGGCGGTTTTACAAACCCAAAAAATCCACCACAAAATCACTATTGGGGCGAGCAAACAGTTCATCAGGTTTGCCGATTTGTTCTATGATACCATGATTCATGATGACGACTTTATCAGACACTGCCACCGCTTCTTCTTGGTCATGGGTTACCATGATGGAGGTGATGCCAATCTCTTTTTGAATGTCCTTTAAGGACGTGCGTAGCTCTTTACGCACCTTGGCATCCAACGCCCCAAAAGGCTCATCAAGTAGTAGTAGCTTGGGGTTGGTGGCGATGGCTCGTGCTAGGGCAATACGTTGTCTTTGTCCACCTGACAGCTCATGAGGATAGCGGTCTTTGGTGTGGGGCAGTTGGATAAGCTCTAACAGCTCTGCCACTCGCTTGGTGGTTTGCTCTTTTGTGGGGCGTTTGTCTTTGGGCAATAGCTCTAAACCAAAGGCGATGTTTTGAGCGACGGTTTTGTGGCGAAATAGGGCGTAGTTTTGAAAAACAAAGCCAATGCCACGTTTTTGTACTGGCGTATCGGTTACGTCTGTGCCATCAAACAAAATGCGTCCTGTGTCAGCAGTTTCAAGCCCTGCGATAATCCGCAGTAGGGTGGTTTTACCACAGCCAGAAGGACCAAGCAAGGTAGCAAGCTCTCCTGTATTGACGGTGAAACTGATGTTGTTTAGGGCAGTAAAATCGCCAAAATGTTTATGAATGTTGTGAATGTCAATGCTCATGTGTTTTCCAATTTAAATAAGTATCAGCGTTGATGGGTTTTACGGCTCATCAGTTGTTGCACAGCTAGGGTGATGAGTGCCAACAATGCCAAAATGCTAGACAGGGCAAAGGCGGTGGTAAAGGCGTATTCATTATAAGCAATCTCAATCATCAGTGGCATGGTATTGGTCTGCCCACGGATATGTCCTGACACCACGCTCACCGCCCCAAATTCGCCCATGGCACGAGCATTGGTTAGGATAATGCCATATAACAGTGCCCATTTGATGTTGGGTAAAGTAACGTGCCAAAACATCTGCCAGCCGCTTGCACCAAGGGTCAAAGCCGCTTCTTCTTCGCTGTCGCCAATGGACTGCATGAGTGGAATAATCTCACGAGCAATAAAAGGAAAGGTAACAAACAAGGTGGCAAGCACAATGCCTGTGGTGGCAAAGATAATCTTTATTCCCAAGCCTTCAAAAAACCCACCGATGAGCGTATTTGCCCCAAACAGCAGCACAAACATCAAGCCTGCCACCACAGGCGATACCGCAAAGGGCAAATCAAGCAAGGTGGTGATGATAAATTTGCCTTTAAATTTATGACGAGTAATCAAGTACGCCAGTGCCACACCAATGATGATGTTGATGGGCAGAACGATGGCGGTGGTGATGAGTGTGAGCTTAATGGCGTGGCGAGCATCAGGGTCGGTCAGTGCCAAGATATATGCCCCCCAGCCATCTTTTAGGGCTTCATAAAACACCGCCATCAGTGGTACGACCAGCATGATGACCATAAACGCCACTGCCACACCAATCAATGTCCATTTGACCCAAGTTTTATCGGACGTGGCAGGGTGAGCTTGATAGTTGTAAGTGGAGTGTGTTGCCATGTTTTTTCCAAAAAGATAAATTTAGGGATTGATGTGAAATGATGAGTTTAATTGGTCTTTGCCCCAAGCCGTGCTGACAATTTCCATTGGGCAAAGTTAATGGCAAACAACACAACTAGCGACACAAGTAGCATAAATAGTGCCACACAAGACGCTCCTGCCACATCAAACTGCTCCAATTTTGAGACGATGATAAGTGGTAAAATTTCAGATTGCATGGGAATGTTACCTGCAATAAAAATCACCGAGCCATACTCGCCTGTCGCCCGAGCAAACATCATGCCTGCCCCAATCAGCATGGCAGGGGCAATCTCAGGCAAAATCACTTTGATAAATGTGGTCAGCCGATTTGCTCCCATGACAGCAGCAGCTTCTTCAAATTCTACTGACAGCTCAGCAAGCACAGGCTGCACCGCTCGCACAATAAAAGGAAAACTTACCACCACCAACGCCAGCCAAATGCCAATCGGCGTAAAGGCGATTTTGATGGGTTCACCTGCCAAAGCCACGCCCAATTTAGCAAAAATCTGCCCAAACACGCCATTAGGTGCGTATAATGTGGCAAGGGCAATGCCAGTAACGGCGGTTGGTAAGGCAAAGGGCAAATCCACCAAAGCATTGATAAAGGATTTACCCCAAAACTCATAACGCACCAACACCCAAGCGATGAGTGTGCCAAAGATAAGGTTGGTTAAAGTTGCCAAAATCGCCATAGACAGCGACAGTTTGATGGCAAAAAAGACCTGTGGCTCTTTGATGGTGTTGATGATGTCAGATAACCCCATGTCCAGCGTGGTCAAAATCATCATCACAAAGGGCAGTGCCACAAGTAATGACAACGAAAACACGCTGATACCAAGACTTAACCCAAAAAAAGGCATGATGCGTCTTTTTTTGTTGGGGGGTAATTGCAAGGAAGTGTGTGCAGTCATGGCGTTCTTTTTATCAAAAATTTAGGCTATTTTAAAAGATTGGGCTGATTATGGTATGGATAAAACAGAATATACTTTTTCTTTTTTGGGATTTGTGAGATTAAAAAATAAAAAAGCCGAACCTTTGTCCGACTTTTTGTGGTAAATATGGATTATTTTTTATCAGCAGGAGCGACTTTGCCTTGTGCATCCACCGCCAATTTGTCGTACACGCCCCCTTCTTTAAAGTAGGTGTCCATGATGGATTTCCAATCGCCAAAGACGTCATTGGGAAAAAAGGTCTGCATGGCGGGGAATTTGTCTTGATGTTTGGCGAGTATGTCGGCATTGCTTGGACGCAAGAAATATTTGACTGCCAGCTCCTGACCTTGGTCGCTATACAGATAATCTAGGTAAGCACGAGCCACATCGGTAGTGCCTTTTTTGTCGCTGACGGCATTGACCACCGCCACGGGGTTTTCGGCATTGACGGTGTAGCTTGGGTAGATGATTTGTACGTTGCCAAATTTTTCTTTGATGACGTTGGCTTCGTTTTCAAAGGTGATGAGCACATCGCCAATACCGCGTTGGGCAAAAGTGGTGGTCGCTGCTCGTCCGCCATTTTCAAAGACTTTGACGTTGCCTAGCAAATCTTTAACAAACGCTTGGGTTTGCTTTTCGTCTTTGTTAAAGGTGTGCAGGCCATAGCCATACGCCCCCAAAAAGGCATAACGACCGTTACCAGTGGTTTTGGGGTTAGCGATGACAATGTCCGTACCTTTTGTGGTAAGGTCTGACCAATCTTTGATATTTTTAGGGTTGCCATCTCGCACCAAAAAAACGATGGTACTGGTAAAAGGAATGGCGTTATTGGCAAACGCTTGTCGCCACTTACCATCCACCAGCTGACTGTCAGCAAGTAACTCAATGTCTGAGCCTTGGTTCATGGTTACCACGTCCGCTTCTAGTCCGTTTTTGACGGATAGGGCTTGCTTGGATGACCCGCCGTGCGATTGTTTGATGTTGATGGTGATGTCAGGATTGACAGTCTTATAATGCTCTACAAAAATGGGGTTGTAGTCTTTATAAAAATCTCGTGCCACGTCATAAGAGACGTTCAGTAGCTCTACCTGATTTTTTGTGGTGGCTTTGGTGTCATTGGCTTTGCTTGGCTCGCTGTTACCACAGGCGGTCAAAGCAAACGCGGATACGGTCAAAGCTAAGGGTAAAATGGCGGTTTTCATGGCTGTCCTAAATACAACAAAAGATGATGTATTGTAAAAGTGATTGGCAAAAAAGCCTATCATAAAAACGGTAAATCATTATTCGCTTTGGGAATTAGTCAAAAATGAATGACAAAAAACCAACCGAAAAGCTGGTTTTGAGTGCATAAAATCAAACAAATGTGTGAATGTTTTGGTTTAGTGGCTGGGAGTAGCCACTCGTTGAAAACTTCCGATTTTTCTGGGAGCAAATCTGGGGTCAGTGGCGTTGCCGTCATGGGTCAAAAGATAAATACCACCCCATGTTTGACCACTTTCATAACGAAAATCAAGCAGATAGCGTTCACCTTTTGGGGTGGTGATGGGCATGGGATTGACAAACGCCCCTTGATAATAAACAAAGCCTTGTATTTTGGGATTGACAGTATTGTATTTATCAGCAATCAACATCACACCATCGTCTTTGGTGATTAAATCGGTGCTGATATAGTCAATCTCGGCGTCTGCTCGTATCGGTGCGTTGGTGATGCGAGCAAGTTTTTGATAAGCGATGGCTTCTTTGCGATGGTCGCTTGGGGATTTACAATGGTCGCAATAAAAATTGGTACAAGCGGATAAAGCAAATACGGATAAACCTAAAACCATCAGACGTGTACTACTAAAAAGCATCATTGGTTACCCCCTTATTTTTTACCAAAACTTGTGTTTACTGATAATCATCTATCTTATCAAAATAACAAACACACGTCTATTTTTATACATAAATATTGGCTTGGTAACCAAAGTTTTTGGACAATAAAAAAATGCAAGACAAAACTTGCATTTAAAATCAAAGACGTTGATAATGCTATTTAAATGCTTAAACCCTAACAAACATTTAACTACGGATTTGACGCCACCAGCCCAAACACGTCTTTACGAGCCATCACTTGCCTTGCCCACGCCTGATGGGTGGCAGGCTCTAACATGGTGTTGTCTTGTTTAAAGACCGCTTTGGCATCTTTGGATAAGATGGCACAGGCTTGGGCATAATCGGTGCTACTTACTTTAAAGGCTTGAATCACCGTATCAATTTGGCTGGGGTGAATGACGGTTTTGCCGACCAAACCAAGTGCCACATCTTGACACAGTTCTTGCTTAAACAACTCAGGCTTATCCAAATACTCAAAAACAGGCGATGACAAATAAAAACCATGTGGCACAAAAATCCCAAGCAAACGGTACAGCAGCGTGCCTAGGGGTGATTGGTATAAAGTAACGTTGGGTAGTCGCCGCATACGCAAACACGCCAACAAATCATTGCCACCAACACGCACCGCCAAAATCTCTTGGTCAAAACCTTCACTTAGTGCCATCGCCAGCTCCTGATTATGGGTTGCCCCAAACACCAAAGCCGTCTCCAAAGTTGGCATGATAAAATGTGCCTTGCTGAGATTTTGACAGGCATATCGCCAATCAGCAAGGCTGACCATGTCCACTTTGGGCAAAACAAAACCATCGATATAATCAATGTGCACAAACTCACTTAGTTGTCTTAGCATATTGGCGTGGCGTGGTCGGATAAACACCAAGGGGCGATTTTTTGGTGGGCTGTCATGCCAAGTTTGTAGCAAAGTTTTGATGTTATCAAGAGCAACGGGCAAATCCGCTTCATGCACAGCGTCTTCTAGGCAGATGATGATACTGTGAATGGTGGGGATTTTTTGGCGAGTGATGATTTGCCAAATGTCTGTGCGAGTGGCAGGCATGTACAAACTTGCCCCCAGATGATAAGGGTGCAAACGTGGGGGCGGTAAAGCACTGATGCGATGGCTAGGTAGATTGATAATTGGGGTCATGGCAAACTTTCCTTAGCTGCGTTTTTGGATGATGGTCATGGCTTGATAAGGATAAATGTCCTGATACAAAATGGGAATGTGTTTTTGCTCACACAAATGGCGTAGCAGAGATGTATCGGCACTGTGCTGGCTGTTTGTGTCAATCAGCACGCATTGGGGCTGTCGTCTCATGATGGCACGCGTGGCTTCGGCGATGGTGGGTTTGATGCGGTTGTCATTATCAATGGCAAAGGCTTTGGCGATATTATCAATCAGCGAGCGTGTGGCAAAACGTGGTGATGATTGGGTGGGGAGCAGGCAAGCCTTACCGAGCGTTTGTCGGTGTGCGTCTACTTGATTGACAAAACGCAGACTTTCATCAATGTGGGTAAATTCATTATAATACACACAGCCATGAAACTCACCTGTGCGATACAAAGTGCGAGACACCAAGCCAGAGATGGTGCTATTTAGTAATGATGAAGGAATCAGCCAGTCATCTGTGCCATCAGACAGCCACGCCACGCCAGCAGGGTCAGACAGCACCACTAAGGGAATGACATCACAACCTTGGTGAAAAAGCTGGTTTTTGGTATGGGGATACTGCGCACAAAACTGTGTCAAACTGTGTTTTAATTCCCCAAAAATCGCCCCTTTGCCAGTCCAGCCATCAACAAACACAATCGGACAGTCAGGGTGCTTTTGGGTGATGTGTGCCAGTGCCAACTGGTCAATGCCTTTATCTCTGATGATACTGACACCATAGTGGATGACAGGACGATGATAAGATGCGTTTGGGTCGCTCAACGCACGTTTTAAAAGCACCCCAACTGGCACGCCTGCACGCACCAAACTCACCAAAATCAAAGGCTTATCTTGGTATTTAAAGGTATCATACAGCGTATGTGCCAGTCTATGAATGCCTGCTGCTGTGCGTGGCAGATATTCTGTCAGAGCGTGCTGATAAATGGCGTGATGAGTGTCGCTGATGGGCGTTTCTAGGGTGAGCATTTGTGAATAATGGCGTTTGCCTGACTGGATGAGTGCTTCTTTTTGTACAGGGTCAATGCTTTGGACGTCCGCTTTGTCTAGGCGTGTCAATAAAAAACACACATCATCAGGCAAATAACTGCCACTAAATCCATCATTCATGGTCGCTTTCCCATAAAAGTTGTCCAATGTTGTCATGTAGCTGTCCTTTGTTTGGCGTGCCATACCAGTCCAGCAGTCTTAAAAACGGCAAATCCGCTAAGCTATCACCAAACCCAAAAACAGGTCGCTCTTTGATAAAGTGATTTTGCATTAAAAAGTAGACGGCGTGTCGTTTGTGTACAAAATCAGGCAAAACCGCCAGATTGTTGGCGTTGTGATGAACATAAAACCCATCAGGCAGCTCATACATCAGTCTTTCTGCCAATGTCTCCAAGACATGATGTTTTTTTTGGTTATGTTTGACCGCCAAATAAACCGTCAAATTTTCACCATCAAAATTTTCTGTATGTGGCGTGATACTCAGAGCGGTTTTGCCAAGTAGGCTACTTTCAAAGCCATTGATGTCATCTAGCAGGCGAGCGATGGTGCGTAGGGTGGTTTGCTCGGCTTTGAGCTTTTGTTTGATGTGGGTTTGCCATGCGTGATTGGGCTGATTGTCTTTATCTAAAATCACCGCCCCATGCGTAAGAACTTTAAAATCATCAAAGGGCAGTTTGACCCTTTGGATTTCGGTGGTGTCTCTGGCGGTGATGGGAATGAGCGTGGTATGGGCAGACAGCCAATGAAAAAAGCTGGCTTGTTTTTGTGTAAAAAAACTTAGTGGCTCGCCTTGTTTATTGACACTGGCACAAATGAGCACTTTGTCCGTGGCAGGCAGTTTACGTTTGGTTTGAAACAGGGTGTCGTCCAAATCCATCAGAGCGTAGGGCTGGCTGATGGTCGCTTGGCTTAGATAATCAGCATAATACATCAAAGTTTTTCCAAAGGGCTAGCAGAGCAAAAGGGGCTGATGATGGCGACTTTGGGGTGTTGCCAAAGCTCATCTACGCCATCTGGCGGTGTCTCTATGCACAGTGCCACCAAGTCCCATTCATCAAAATCCACATTATACACAAAGTTGGTCATGCCCAGCCCATAATTATCATAAAACGACAAGCGGTGGCGTATCGCTGTGCCTTGGGCAATGGGTGAGCGTGTCAAGGACGCAAATTTGACCGATACCCCTTTTTGTTCAAGGCGTTCTGCCACCAAAAACGCTAGCCACACAAATTCGTTACTGCCGAGCACCAACACCTTTTTGCTGACAAACTTATCAGGCGAAAACGGCAAAGCCTGCCATAAGCTGTCTATGCCAGTTGTGCTATCCAAAGTGGGTGTGCGTCCCCATGATGGCAGTGGATAAATGGGCTGACTGCCTGCTTTGGTGGTGGCAACATCAGGCATGGTAACGGTTTTGTCGTTTGTGGTTGTCCATTGCCAACTGCCACACAGCAGATGATGACGATAAAATGCCACATCATCAAAGAGCGATGGCGTGCTTTGTGCCAATGACCAATCCACCAGCGTTGCCAAATGCACCTGCTGTATGTGGCTTAGCCCTGCTTGGATAAGGGCGGTGATAAGGTTTTGGCAAGTTTTACCAGTACTGGCTTCATCATCAACCATAATCAAGGTTTTGCTTGCCAAAAGTTGCCCATTGATGACATCATCATCGCTTTGGTATATCAAATGTGTGCTGGCGTGGCTATGTTCTTCGCTAAATGTCGTCAGTAGTGGGGCGTTTTGGGCGTGGCGGGTGGAGTTGAGCAGTAGGGCGTTTGGGTAGCGTTTTTGTAAGGTTTGATGAACGCCTGCCGACAGCCCAACCGCCGTCTCTGCCATGCCAACCACCAAAATCGGCTCTGGTAAGTGGTCAGGGATTTGATGTGCCAAGGTTTCAAATGCTGCTCGCATGCTGCTTGGGGCAACAGGAATGTGGCGACCCAGCACTTTTGATACAAACAAAAACGCACGTTTTGGGTTGATACGCTCAGCAAAATCAAGCAGCTCATCTAAGGCAAAACTGTCGCTTTGATAGGTCAAATCAAGTATGCCACGGCTTAGGTGGACACGGTGGTGCTTGGTGGTCATCTTTTTTTCCTAATGGCAAGCCTGCTTTTGGGCGTTTTTATTCATTAAATCATCACAGAAGTCATCAAAGGGCGAACCTGACAAGGCGTGATACTGGCAATGCTGTCTGTTAAGCTAGGTTTGTCGGTCAGTCCTGCAAAATACATTAGCCCCAATACCGTCAAATCCAAACCGCTATGCACAGTATAACCAATGCCCCCTGATGGGCGAGTGTTAATCTCCAACACATGATGATTGCCATCGCCATCAGCACGTGTTTGTACGCTGACAATCCCATCACAACCAAAGGCTTTGATAAGCGGTATCACTATCTCCATGACGGCTGGCTCATAGCCAATGTGTTGCACGCTGCCTACTTTTTTGCGAGTGATGGCTGCCAGCACTTCGCCACGCTCACACACCACATCAACAGAGTATTCTTGTCCTGATAAGTAGGGCATCAAAAGCATGGCTTTGTCTTTGATAAGTTTGCTGTGCTGATAAGCATAAACAAACTGGTCGGTATGAATGCGTTTGGTTTCGGTGCGATACAGATGATAAAAAGGGTCGGTGCCACCATCAGCATTGTCTAAAACCCAAAACCCTTCGGCAAAAATGCCATGCACAGGCTTGACGCACAGCGGTGTGTTTTGGTGCTGGGCTAATAAATCGGTCAGCTCATCAAAATTATCAAACCGCCAAGCATGGGCAACAGGTATGTCGTGTTTTTTGCAAATTTGGCTAAATGTAAATTTATCATCAATATCTAGTAGGGTTTGGCGGTTTGTCGCCCCTGTCAAAAGACGCACGCCATGACGGTCAAGCTCATCACGATGGCGTTCATAATCTGCCCCGTTACGTCCTGTCAGCAGTACCGATACGCCGTGAGCGATGGCGTTTTGTACCACCCATGACACACGACTGTCATCAGAAGGCTCAGTCATAGCCGTGTCAGCGACAGATAGGATTTCTGGGCGGTCGTGGCGGTGGCTTGCGATAAGGTGCAAGCGATGTTTGTCTTTTGCATTTTGTAAAGACAGCAACATATCACGCAAGCTAGATTGGGCTTCGGCAAGCCAAAGTGTACAAGTCATATTTATCACCAAATTTAGATGGTGTATTTTAGCATGAGATGGGTGTTTTGTGGTGATGATTTTGGCGGAATGCTTGTCGTGTTTGGCGTGGCAAGCAGATGTTTTAAATGTGAGCTAAATGGCGTAAAGGCTCATGCTTGCTATTTCAAATGCCATTAAATTCAGCTACAATAAGGCAGTTTTGTCATTTGCGACAAATATTTGGCATATTATAGTGGATTATCATGACCTTATCTTTACAAAAAATACAAGACATTGCCCCAGACCAAGCATCTTTGTCTTCTGCCAAAAAACTGCTATCAGCAAATAAATGGCAAGGTCAAGGATTTTGCCCAAGCACACACACCGCTTGGGGGGAATGCCAAGGTTCTGGCTCAAAGCCTTATTATGTTGTGGTGGACGTGGCGGACACAGGTTATAAATGCACTTGCCCATCTCGCAAATTCCCTTGTAAACACGCCCTAGCTTTGATGTGGCGATATGTGTCAGACAGCTCTGTATTTGTTGAAGCGACTGCCCCACAATGGGTGTCTGATTGGCTAGGCAGAAGACGAAAGACCAAAAAAGACACCCCAACCGACGGCCAAACTGACAATCAAGACAGCACGCCCAAAGCCAAAAAATCCATTGCTTTAACTGACATTGACACCGACACAACAGCCAAAGACAGCGACCCCAAAAAACAAGCTGCTGCCCAAAAACGCAGCCAAACCACCAAAGCCAATACGGACGCACAAATCAGTACAGGACTGCAAGAGTTTATCACATGGCTTGATGACCAAATCCATCTGGGGCTGGGTGCGTTTTTTGATAATATGCACGAGCGGTGTCGTCAAGGAGCTTCTCGGTTGGTGGATGCAAAAGCAAGTGGCTTGGCATCTATGGTGGATGAGTTGCCGGCGATTTTATTAAATACGCCCAAAGCCTATCGGATAAATCGTGTGCTTGGTGAGTTTGGGCGGTGGTATTTGTTGATAAAAGCATGGCAACAAAACCCTGATGACCCTGATGTTCGCCGTACCATCATCAAAGCCGAAGATAAAGATGTGCTGATAAATAGCCCTGACACCCTAAGCGTGATGGGCGTGTGGCAAGTGGTGGGCGAGCGTACTTATACACGCCGAGACGGTCTTGTCAGCCAAGAGACTTTTTTGGCAAAAATGACTGACAAAGATGGCGAGCAGACACCTTGTACTGCCATGTTGCAAGATTTTTATCACCCCACATCAGGCATCAGACATACTCCGCAGTTGGGTGTTTATATGACGGGCAAACTGATGTACTACCCAAGCGTTGTGCCTTACCGTGCATTTTTTGAGACAGTGCAGACCACTCATCAATCTAGCCAAATGTACTATGACCCCAATGTCAACATTCAGCCTGCCCAAGAATTTGATGTGCAAAACCTAAGTCATGCCAAAGCTGATGATGATTTATACACCGCTTATGCCAAACAGCGTGCCAAATTGCCTTGGGCGGGTGATATGCTTTATGTGCTTGGGGCAGGGCAAATTGGTCAAGACAAGGACAAGCGGTTTTGGTATGTTGGTCATGATGAGACGGTTTTATTAAAAAACAGCCAAATACCTGCCCTTATCCAAGGTGTTGATATCATATGTGCTTTTGTGTTGTGGGATGGCATGGCAGGCGAGCTGCTGAGTGTACAAAGTCAATGGGGGTTAATTTCATGCTAAATCTAGACAAACGCCTGATAGATGATGTTTATGCACGTTTGATGATAAGCAATGATGGCTTGATGGCGGACAATCTGCCCCAAGAGCTAAACACGATTGCATTATCTACGCCACACACCACACTGGCACAAATTGCATTGTTATCGCAGTTTGATGAGATGATGATAAATCAAGCACCAAACAGCCCACTGACACACACACCGCCTTTGCCAATATTAAATAAACCTGCGTTGCCTAGTCATTTACAGCGTTTGGCAAGGCAAGTTTTGGCACATAATCAGTTGGTTTATGTGGTGCGTACGCTGATGATGATTGATGAGCGTGGATACAGCGTGCCACCAACGGTGTGGCTGCCACCCAAATTCATGCTAAGTAAACTTGATGGTAACCAAAATTATCATGAGTATTTTGAAGGTGAATTGCCCAGCGATTATTTGTCGTGGTGTGCTTGGGTCGATGGCTATCATAATCAGGTTGTGCCTGATGATGAGATATTGACCGCTGATAATTGGGAGCAGTGGTATCCATCCAGCCGTCTGCGTTTATTAAAAGAGTTGCGGCGTACCAATCCCAAATTTGCCCTTGATTTGATTGCTCAGTTTGCCCCCAAAGAGCCTGCCGAAAAACGCCTTGATTTGGTGGCGGTGCTGGCGGTGGGGCTGTCTGATGATGATAAAGAGTTTTTGGAAAGTTTGTTAAAAGACCGCTCCCAAAAGGTCAAAGATGAAGCCAAACGCTTGCTGGCTCGGCTTGGCGTTTATGGTGAGCAAGATGGGCTTGCTGATGAATTATTTGATGAGTTAGAATTTGGGGCAAGTGGCATTGCTTTTAAAAGCACCAAAAACAACAAACAACGTGAAACTCGTTATGATAATTTACAAAAAGTTAATTTATTTGACCTTGCCAAAAAATTTAACTTATCTTTAAAGGAATTTTTCTTGGCATGGGATTTTCATCATCATACCAAACACCACATATATGGCTCTTATAATCAAGTGTTAAGCGAACGTGTGATTGGACTGCTTAGCGATGATGAGCTTGAAGACATTGCCGATGATTTGATAAAAATCGTATTGAAGGAAAATCATCTGTATTATTGGGGATTGGTGCGTGCCAGATTGCCACTGTCCATCAGGCAAGAATTTGCCCATAAAAATTTTTTAAAGGGTAAAAATTTTGCTTATTTGATTGGGATTAGTCCAGATACTTTTGATATGGGTTTTAAGGCGTTGCAAGTAACCACTTCTTATAAAAAATTGGCACACAACATCAAACAGTGGCAAGAAAAAGATGGTGGTTATATTAACACAGGCAGTCTTGGTGAGCAGATTTTGGCTTTGGGACTGATGGTTAATCAAAGCACCGCCAAAGATTGTCTAAATGCCCTATATGAGCTTGGGGTGGATAAAACTGACCCTGCATTACAAACGCTGACGTTAAATGCCTTATTAGAGCCGTTAAAAAGCCCCTAAAATGGGGCTAAGCTTAGTCTATGAGTGTCTCTTCGTTAGATTTCCAGTTGTACGCCCCATAAAGTATCATCTGCATTTGGCGAGTACAACGATGAAGCATGGCGAGCTTGGTGGCAGGCTCTGAACCTTGTGGCAAATAGGTCAAATCCAACCAATCAATAATCCAAGAGAAACTTAAATTTACCCCAATTTCTGCCAAAAGATAGCGGTCTTCATCGCTGACATGAGCAAAAGCAGGTTGTAGTGCCAAATCTTCGCTCATGACATTGGCAAAGGTCTTAATCTGTTCGCTGATGGCTTGGCGTACTGCTTCTGAACCTCCAAAACGCTCACTGGCGATAAACTGCCAATAGCGGGGCTGACTGTCTACCGCCTTAAAAAATAGCTGAACGCTTTTGGCGATTTGTCGCTCAAAGGTGCGTTTTTTACCAAACTGCATGTGCTCACGCAAAGTGGCAAGTGCATCGCCTAGCTCATCTTCTACCAAAGATTTGCCCAGCTCTTCCATGTCCACAAAATGACGATAAAATGCCGTAGGCACAACGCCCACTTCACGAGTTACTTGACGTAGGCTGATGGAGCTAAAAGACTGACCTGTCATACATAGGTCAAGCACGGCATGGTAAAAAGCTTGGCGAGTAAGCCGTTTTTTTTGCTCACGGCTAAGAGATTTGGTGTCTGTCATAAGTTGTTCCGACAAAAGGCAAAAAAGTTTCGCCATTATAGCACAGTTTGTGCCTGAAAAAAATGCGTCAATACCGCTTGGGCAGGGCTTGTGTGGCTTGCTTGACGAAGTGTGGCGGTGGTGTGAGCAAGCTGTTTTTGGGTGGTGGGCAAATCTGATAAAATATTTTTGGCATGATGAGCAACACTTTGGGCGGTGGCGTTTTGTTGGATTAACTCAGGCACGATGGGTTTGCCCGTTTGGTTATAAGATAGGATATTGGGCAAACTGACATAAGGGATTTTAACAAGGTGTTTGGCGATGGCATAGGTAAAAGCATTGACTTTATAGACCACCACCATTGGACGGTGAAGTAGTAGAGCTTCTAGTGTGGCAGTGCCTGATGCCAATAAAATCAGTTCACAGGCATTCATGGCGTGCTGACTGACTGACAGTCCATGTTGGTTGCTTCCGTGGATGATGTGGCATTTTTGGAGTAGGTGGGGTGCGTGCTGAGCTATCATGGCTTTGACCATGTTGGCATGGTCGGCACTTACCACAGGTAAGATAAACCCAAACTCACCATCTTGGTCTAAGATGGTCATGCTGTCAATCAGTAGCGGTAAAATCGCCTGTATTTCTGAGATGCGAGAGCCTGCCATCACGCAGATGGGGCGAGCATGGGCTGATGATGTATAAAAATGATTGAGATGAAACCGCTTTAAAAACTCACCAAAAATCTCATCATGCTTTCGCACATCTGCTGACAGTTTGTGTAATAAAGGGTGTCCTACGCACACCGCAGGGTGCTGATGACGGGCATAGACAGGCAATTCAAAGGGAAATAAGCACAGTACCAAATCGGTGGCTTTTTTAATGGTGTGAATGCGATTTTCTCGCCATGCCCACACGCTTGGGCTGACGTACTGCACGCAAAAGGGTGCGTGAGTGGTGTTTTTTAGGGCTTGACCGATACGCAGATTAAAATCAGGAGCATCAATGCCGACAAATAAGTCAATTTTATGTTGGCTAAAAACAGATAAAATTTCTTTTTTTGCAGATAATAGGTCGGGCAAATGCTTAATCACTTCACCAATGCCCATGACCGATAAGCGACCCATGTCTATGACAGATGACAAGCCCTGAGCGGTCATGGCGACACCGCCGACGCCCACCCAACGGATATTTGGGTGCAGGGCGTTCATTTTTTGCATAAAATCGCCCCCCAACACATCGCCTGATACTTCGCCTGCGATGATGCCGATGGTAAGTGGTGCGTTATTCATGATTAGCGTTCTAAATATTGGATTTTGCCTGCCACGCCGTCCCATTTTTCATGGTCAGGTAGGGCATCTTTTTTCTCAGTGATGTTTGCCCAAACCGCGGACAATTCTTCATTGATTTGGATAAACTCTTCTTGACCTGCGGGGATTTCATCTTCTGAAAAAATGGCATTGGCAGGGCATTCAGGCTCGCACAAAGCACAATCAATGCACTCATCAGGGTTGATGACCAAAAAATTAGGGCCTTCATAAAAACAGTCCACAGGGCAAACTTCTACGCAGTCGGTGTATTTACAAAGAATGCAGTTATCAGTAACAACAAATGACATAGGAAAACCTTTTAATATTTTGGCTAAAAATTGGCTAAATAATGAGCATACCAACCAAGTTGGCACAAGAGTGTATTTTAGCGGTTTTGCTAAATTTTCTCAAACCTAAGTACAGCATTTATGGTGCCAAAATTAAAAAAATTTCATAAAAATTGTAAGAAAATTGCCTGTGTGTGATAATGTTTATTATTCAAAAACATAATAAAAAACCATGTCGGATAACATGGTTTTGATGGCTTAAACTTTGCGGGCATCTTTGGCGATTTTGTAGCAGGTTTCAATATGGTCATCAGCGATTTTTTTAAAAATGATATAACCTAAGGTTCCTGCAACGATTTGACCGCCAAGTGGGACGTATTTGGCGATTTGTTTGCCAACAATACGAGTGCCAAAGCCTTTGACAGTTTGGTTTACCACGCCACGAGTGGCGACCAGTCCACTGATTGCCATGATGCGGTCAGTCAGATTTTGTTGGCGTTCAGTTTCTGATAGATTGCCATCTTCTAGACCAAAGCGGGCTGAGATTTCAGGCAACAGCTTAGAGAGCATGGCAACATCAATCGCCACATCCAAAAAAGGCACAGGAATGATGGCAACGCCTGCGGAGATTTTGGCACGAGATTTGACCATCTCTTTGCATTCTAGGCGAACTTGTTCAATGTTTAGGTTGGGGTCAGTGGTTTTTGCGGTAGGTTTTAAAATCATAAATCACTTCCTAGTTGGGTTAAGGATTAAATAAATAAAACGATATAGGGGATATTGTAAAGATTTTTTTATCAATGGGCAAGACGATTTTGTAAGTAGGTGTAAAACTTTGGCAAGTTAAAGATGGTTGGAGAAAGTAATGTAACATTTTGCAAATTAATCTGTGCTACAATACGCAAAAATCACATAAAAAGAGCATAATATGACAAACACGTTACAAGATGAAGATGTGCATACTCCCCAAAAATTTGCCAATTTAAACTTATCACACCTAACAAACACGCAAGTTCAAGGATTTCATCAAGCATTTAATGAGTTTAAACCCCAAACCTTAAAACTTACCCCAAGAGTGCCAAGCCTGCCTGTGCCTGATGAGATGGTGCAAGCTTACGGACAAACTTTGGCACGTTTGTTTGCGTGCCGTGGTGTGGCAGATATGTCCATGCTGGATATGTCAGTATCTTATTTGTTACCTGCATCGGATTTGTTGGGCATAGATAAAGCCAGTCATCTCATAGATAAAGCCATTGATGACAAAAAACGCATGCTTATCATTGGAGATTTTGACTGCGATGGGGCAACATCCACCACGCTGATGGTGCGTAGTCTTAGGGAGATGGGGGCGGACGTGGAATTTTTGGTGCCTGACCGCTTTAAATTTGGCTATGGCTTGACCCCAGAGATTGTCGCTTATGGGGTGGAGAAATTTCGCCCCCAGCTCATCATCACGGTAGATAATGGCATATCCAGTCATGATGGCGTGGCAAAGGCTCATGAACTTGGCGTGCAAGTCATCATCACCGACCATCATCTGACTACCAAACCAAGCCCCCCTGCTGATGCGGTGGTCAATCCTAATCAGCTTGATTGTGCGTTTGGTAGCAAATCGTTGGTGGGCGTGGGCGTAGCGTTTTATGTGATGGGGCGAGTGGCTAAAATTCGCCGAGCAGCAGGCAAATCCACCACCAGTGTGGCAAAATATCTGGATTTGGTGGCACTTGGTACGATAGCGGACGTGGGTCATCTTGACCAAAATAACCGCATTTTGGTAACACATGGACTGATGGCAATCCGCCAAGGTCAATGTTGCGTGGGGATTTTAGCGATTTTGGAGCAGGCAGGCAGGCAGTTTGATAAAATCGGTGCTGATGATTTTGGTTTTGCCATCGCACCTCGCATTAATGCTGCTGGACGTATGGACAATATGCGTACAGGTGTGGAGTGCTTGCTGACCGATGATTATCAAGAAGCTCATCGTTTGGCAACCGAGTTAAATCGCCTAAATCTGTCTCGGCGAGCGGTAGAAAATCAAATGCGAGATGAAGCAGGGCGTATCATTGAAGAGTTGCATTTGCATGATACCGATTTGCCCAAAGCCATCAGTTTGTATCAGGATAACTGGCATCAAGGGGTGATTGGTATTGTGGCAGGGCGTATCAAAGAGCAGCTTCATCGCCCCACTGTGGTGTTTGCCCCTGCTGACGCTGACAAGGTGGGTGATGATGATTTGATTAAAGGGTCAGCCCGCTCCATTGCTGGTGTGCATATTCGCGATGTCATAGAGTCGGTGGCGGTTGCCAACCCTAAGCTGATTTTGCATTTTGGCGGTCATGCGATGGCAGGGGGATTGACCATCAAAAAGAAAGATTTTGGTGCATTTAGCCAAGCCTTTACCAAAGTTGTACAAAGTTTTGGCGATGATGTGTTTGAAGAAGAGCGGTTTACTGATGGGGTGCTGTTGCCCCAAGATTTTAGCTTGGCATTTGCCAAAACGCTAAAAAATGTCAGCATTTGGGGTAATGGCTTTGCTCTGCCTGCTTTTGATGGCGTGTTTTATGTGCTAAATTTTCGCATTTTAAAGGACAAACATTTAAAACTGACTTTAAATGCAGATGGCGTGATGTATCCGATTGAAGCCATTTGGTTTAATTATGATGCCGATGCGTGGGACTACCGAGCCAGTCAAGTGCATTTGCTGTATACGCTAGAAATCAACGAATGGCAAGGCAATCAGCAACTACAACTGTTTGTCAAAGCGTTGGCGGTGTGTGCCATTGACTAAATTAATGATTTTTAAAATCAAAACGCAAAGGCGGTAAATTCCAGTTGTATTTAAGTGCCAGCATTCTTAGACTAAAAATAACCGCAAGCATGACAAGCTCTTGAAGGCTGTTATCAAATCCTGCTTTGCCCAAACCAAAATACACCACCGAACCGATGATGCTGGTGCTCAGATAAATTTCTTTTTGTAGCACCAAGGGGATTTGGTTGCAAATCATGTCTCGCATGATGCCACCAGCGATGCTGGTTAAAACTGCCATCAGTGTGGCGATGAGTGGGTGCATTTGGTAAGCAAGAGCAACTTTTAAGCCAATCACGCTAAATGCCGCCAGTCCAATGGCATCAAAAAAGCGAATGAGCCAATCTATTTTTTTGTTGATGGTTTGGTAGTGGTTGATGGCAAACTGGGTGATGATGGAGGTGATGGTGATGACATAGACATAGCTGAGCTCTGTCGTCCAAAATAGCGGATGCCTGTCCAAAAATACGTCTCTTATCGTGCCGCCACCAATGGCGTTTACCATGGATACAAGGATACAACCAAGAAAATCAAAGCGTGTCCGTAGTGCCAAAATTGTGGCAGCAATACTACACGCAATCACCCCAATGAAGTCAAATATGGTGATGATGTCCAAAGATGAAATCATGACACTCCTTTTATTTATTGGAATTGGCAAACAATCCTAGCCCTGTGATGATAATCACAATGCCAATGCTGCTCATCACAGATGGTAGGGGCGTGCCAAGCAATATCATACCCCCAATCAAAGCAAAGATAATCTCAGCAGCTTGGGTGGCGTCCACACCAGCGACCATGCTGGCACTTTTGGCCTGTCCCCGAGCATACAAAAACACACTTGTCCCTAACACACCTGCCAATAACGCCACCAAAAATGCCATGCTGATTTGTGAAATGCTCGGTGTTGGTGGGCGAACAAACAAGCCAACGACAATCCAAGCGGGCAATGACCCTGCCGATAATAGCCACACTTTATGAAAGGGGTTTTTTAATAACTCACCATCAATGTGTGGCAAACGCTTTAATAGTTGATTGCGTAAGCTGGTGGCTTGTGGACGAGTTGGCTGTACTGTTTGCCATAAAAGCTGATTGCCAATGGGAAAGCAAAACGCCGCCATCAAAGCAGGCAATGCCCCAAATAACACCAATCTGCCCAAATCCACATCTGTGCGTGATACGCCTTCACCCAAGTTTGCCAAAATAATGCCAAAAAAGATGATTAGGGCATAGACGATGGCTTGTGGGCGGAAGCGTTGTCCAAAAAATGCCAAGACAAATAAACTTGCCACCACGGTAAACAAAAAGGTGGAAGTGATGACCCACGCAGGAGCAAAATCCGCCCCAAAGGCAAGCCAGCCATAAGTACCAAGTCCAATACTGCCTGCCAAACTCCAAAATAAAAAGTGCTGATTAAATAGGCGAATTAGTTTTGTTAAAGGGCTGATTTTAAAGCCATTTTGTATCCAAATCATCACCGTACACAAAAGCCACATAAACAAACAACGTAGCGATGCCGACCAAAACCAATGTCCACCTTGTACGCTCATCAGTTCATATAGCACAAAAGATGTGCTAAAAAACGCCGACCCTATAAGTCCAAAGATGATAAGTTGCCACATGCTAAGTTCCTGATTATTTGCCCCGAGCATCCGCCCAGATGATTTTATGCAGCTGCAACCCAAAACGCACAGGCAAACCATCATCTAATATCCACTGAGCCAAATCAGTGGCAATGGTTGGTACGCCCATTTTGTCAGGGTCTATCTCAAACATGGGAGACAGCCAGATGACCCCACATTTTTTATCAAGTTGATGGGTTGTTATTTGAGTTTTAGCCCAATCGTAGTCATTGCGGTCGGCGATGACAATTTTGAGTTGGTCGTGAGTGGTTAAGTGGTTGATATTTTCCCACAGATTACGTTCACACTCGCCTGATGATGGGCTTTTTAAATCCATGACTTTTGAGATGGCAGGTGGAACATGAGCAACCGATAATGCTCCTGATGTTTCTAGTGAGGCGTCATAGCCATGTGCCAATAATAAACGCATCAATGCAATTACATTTGGCTGGGCAAGTGGCTCACCGCCAGTGATGCAGACACGTTTGCAGGGGTATTGGGCGATGTGGGCTAAAATGTCATCTAAACCATGACGCTCACCACCTGTGAAAGAATACACTGTATCACAATAAGTGCAACGCAATGGACAGCCTGTCAGGCGGATAAAAATGGTTGGCAAGCCCATGCTTAAAGCTTCGCCTTGCAAAGAATAAAAAATCTCTGTCAGACGTAATCCAGCAGCAGGGTCGGTGGTGGGAATTAGGGTATTGCGTAGTGGTGTGGTTGGCATGGTCAGTTTTGTCATAAAAAAACGGATAATTATAACAAATTTATGTCAATTGATAAATTTTTAAAATTTAATCAATCATCCTTTGTGAGGTTTGTCAAAATTGTGAGTGATTAAGTGGGAGTTTTTGTTGCAATTTGAATTATATGTTATATAATAACTCAATTTTAAAGATATGTTATAGTATACTAATTTTTGTTAATATTTTGTCTATATTGTTGGATTTGGGGTGTGATATGATTAAAAAACCATTGGTTTGTGCCATATGTAGTGTCTTTGCCATGTCTGCCATGGCACAGACAGAAGATGAACCAAATGTGGTGCTAGATGTCTTGGTGGCGACTTTGCAAGACACACAAAGCAATTCAGGTTTTGTCTTTAAAGATAGTAAAAAAGCCAGCGACACCACGGTGAGTAAAGCGAAATTAAAACATCGCTCGGCAACGCTCGGCAACGCTTTGTCCGATGAGCTTGGCGTGCACAGTAATCCTTTTGGGGGTGGTGCATCTGCCCCTGTGATTCGTGGTCAAGATGGCGTACGCGTCAAGATTTTACAAAATGGCACAGACGTGATTGATGTGTCATCCATGTCGCCTGACCATGTGGTTGCCGCAGATACCCTACTGGCAGAGCGAGTGGAGTTGGTGCGTGGTGCTCCCACTTTACTATATAGCACCGCTTCTATGGCAGGGGTGGTGAACGTGGTGGATGGTCGTATTCCATCAGCGATGCCAGCAGGTGGAGTATTGCAAAAAACTGATGGCGAAGCAATGTTGCGTTATAATACCAACAGTGACGAAAAACTGGTTACGGCAGGTATCAACTTTGGAGTGGGTGAAAATATTGCTGTTAGGGTAGAGGGTTTGAGTCGTCGTGCTAATGAATATGAAGTGCCACATTTTCAAGCGGATAAGGTCTTAGACTATTTGCCGGGTAGTGATAATAAATCAACTGTGGCAACTGTTGGGGTGTCTTATGTTGCTGATAAGGGCTTTGTTGGTGCATCTTATAGTCGCCGTGAAGACAAATATGGCATTCCAGGTCACATTCATTGTAATAGTAATCAAGAGCACTTTATTCGTTGGTACGGATCTGGGCGTTACTATATTCCCATTTATCCACATTTGATGACTGATGAGGACATCAACGACAATCCACATACTCATTGTCAGCACAATCATGATGAACCTAGCATTAACAATCCAACAGGTGTGCCTATCAATCATGAGCATGACAGTCCTTGGATTGATATGAAAACTGACCGTTATGATGTGCGTGGCGAGCTGAATTATCCCATCAAAGGTTTGGATAAAATTAAGTTAAGCTTGACTTACGCTGATTATTATCATGATGAAAAAGACCCTGGTAATGTTCAAGATCCCAATAATAAAAAATCCGCTGAGCGTGATACAACAGTAGATAAAGGCAGTGCCAGTTCTATCTTTACTAAAAAGGGCATCAATAGTCGTTTGGAGTTTTATCACACCCCAACCAGCCGTTTAAGAGGCGTCTTTGGTGTGCAATATCAAACTCAAAAATCTAGTGCAGGTGAAGTATTGTTGCCAAGTCATTTTGAATCTGGGGCAGCCTATGACAAGGCATTACATGACAATATCAATCAGTACAGACCTTATTTATTGGTACCAAACACAAACAAAAGCTTGAGCTTTTTTGGGTTAGAACAAGCGAAATTTGGTAATATTACCTTAGAGGCAGCCGCACGTTATGAAAAACAAAAAACCCCCATTGAGTATAGTGATTATCTGTTGCAACACGCTTTAAATCACTTTAAGGATCCAGCTAGACCAAGTCTGTATGTGCCACAGCATCCAGATTTAAGCCCATACAAGCAAAATGCTTTTTCTTATGCCACCACGGTACTGTGGGATATGACAAATAAACATCGTTTATCACTGAGCTATTCGCATAATGAACGCATTCCATCACCAATGGAGTTGTATTATCAAGGGAGACATTTAGCGACCAGTTCATTTGAGCATGGTAATAAAAATCTAACCAAAGAAAAATCTAATAACTACGAGATTGGCATTGCTCATACAGGTAATAAATTTGATTATAAGGCAAGCGGTTATTATAGCGACTTTGACAACTATATTTTTAATGAAAATATAGAAAAAGAAGGCAATTTATATCTACGCCGTTATAATCAAACTACTGCTAAGATTTACGGTTTGGAGGGTGAACTAACTTATCATCTTAATCCTAATCATAGCTTTACGTTATTTGGTGATATGGTGCGTGGCAAAATTGGTGCTTTAAAACCCGTGATTGGTAAAAACTTTTATGATAAAGACCCTATTTTAGATGAAGATAGCATTGATGGTGAATGTTTGCTAAGAGGTGGTGATTTAAGTAAGTGTGTCAGCTTTTTAAATCAACCAGTCGCCCCACCAACTGTGGCATTAGACCCAAGTTGTAGTAAAGAAGACATCAAAGATGCTCCTGATATTTGTGTTTTGGTGTATCCGGCTAAATTAAGTACAGATATGTTGGAGCGTCCCGCTACAAATGCACCACGTATTCCGCCGAGTCGTTTAGGATTTCGTTGGCAGGGTTATCTAAATGATAAATGGTCAGCCAATTTAGAGTTTAGCCATATCTTTTCTCAAAAACGTGTCTTTACTTCTACCATTGCCATCAAGCCAGAGCTACGTACACCGGCTGGTTGTCAGCGAGATGATGATGAATGTGAAATCAAAGATTATGTCAATCCAGACAATCCGCTTGCCATGCAGCCACGCTTAGTGGTAGAAAATAAAACGGCAGGCTATAATTTGCTCAATGTGGGTGTGGATTATGACAATATGTGGAAAAATGTGGATTATACTTTATCACTTAGAGCCAATAACCTGCTCAATGAAAAAATTTATATTCACAACTCATTTTTGCCTTATGTGCCACAAATGGGGCGTAATGTAACGCTTGGTTTGACAGTCAAGTTTTAAAATAAAACCCAGTCATTGACTGGGTTTTTTATTACCAACGAATGGGGCTGACATGCGGGTCGGCAACTTTTAAGTTTTCATAAGTGCCTTTGACAAAAATGTCAGTATTAACGGTATTGATGTTGGTATGACCACAAAACGCCATGGTGATGTCGCATTCTTTGTAGATGATTTCTAAGGCACGGCGTACGCCATCTTCGCCATACGCTCCTAGCCCATACAAAAATGAACGCCCAATCATCGTGCCTTTTGCCCCTAGGGCGATGGCTTTTAATACGTCTTGACCTGAGCGAATGCCACTATCTAGCCAGATTTCACAATTTGAGTTTTCGGCTTGTACTGCCTGCACGCAGTCGGATAGGGCGGCGATTGAGCTTGGTGCGCCATCTAGCTGGCGACCGCCGTGGTTTGAAATCACCATCGCATCTGCCCCGCTTTTGGCGGCCAAAATGGCATCTTCTGGCTCCATGATGCCTTTGATGATGAGTTTACCGCCCCACAGCTCTTTGATGCGTGCCACATCGTCCCAGTTTAGGCTGGGGTCAAACTGCTCAGCCGTCCAAGATGACAGACTGGACAAATCGCCCACACCTTCGGCATGACCCACGATATTACGAAAGGTATGGCGTTTTGTGCCAAGCATATTAAAGCACCATTCAGGCTTGGTCATTAGGTTGATGATGTTGGCAAGTGTGGGCTTGGGTGGTGCTGACAAACCGTTTTTGATGTCTTTGTGGCGTTGTCCAAGCACCTGTAAGTCAGCGGTCAAAATCAGTGCTGAACATTTGGCGTCTTTGGCACGGCGAATTAGGTTTTCCATGAATTTTTTGTCTTTCATGACATAGAGCTGAAACCAAAAAGGTTTGGTGGTGTTTTCAGCCACATCTTCAATGGAGCAAATACTCATGGTAGACAGCGAAAAAGGAATGCCAAATTTTTCGGCAGCACGAGCGGCGTGAATCTCGCCATCTGCCCACATCATGCCCGTAAAACCCGTAGGAGCAATCGCCACTGGCATATGTACGTCTTGCCCTATCATCTGAGTGGCAAGCGAGCGACCTTCCATATCTACCAGCACACGCTGACGCAGTTTGATGCGGTCAAAGTCGGTTTCGTTGTTGCGGTAGGTGGTTTGTGTCCAAGAGCCTGAGTCCACATAATCATAAAACATACGGGGGACTTTACGCTGGGCAACTCGGCGTAAATCTTCAATTTCGGTCATTTTGCTTAAATCGGTCATGAGTGCACCTTATTTTCGGATAAATGTAAATATTCTACAATACTTTTGAAGTTTGTTGAATATTGCTCTATGATGACATTTGTCAAGTCTGTGTAAATTATGTTCGTTATTTGCTAAAAAAGGATTTGCACACATTGAACAAATCCTTTTTAACGTGGCGGTCAATCAAAATTAGGCGTTTTTGCCCTTGCCCAACATACTAAGTCCACCAAAAACCACAACAGGCCAAATAATCGCTGCTATCCACCATGTGGGATTAAAGGTGAATGCCATACCAATCAAACCTGCTTGTACGCAGTAATAAGTCATGGCGATGAGTGTTTTGCGAATGATTAAGCCTTCTTTGTTAATCATACCAACCACCGCACAAGCGGCAACGACGTTGTGTACACTAATCATGTTACCTGCTGCACCCCCAACGGCTTGTAGGGAGACCACTTTGGACGCACCAACAGCATCAAGCCCAATTTGAGCGGCAGTGCTCCATTGAAAGTGTGCAAACATCATGTTGGAGACGGTGTTAGAGCCTGCGATAAATGCACCCAACGCCCCAATCCAAGGCGACACCAGTGGCCATGCCCCTGCAAAGACACTTGCTGCACCAGCTGCCAAGACTTTTGGCATGGCAAGGATTGGCTCGGCAACATCAGCAGGCGTGCCAGAGTTGATGAACACCTGTACCATTGGTATGGAAAATAGCAACGCAGGAGCGGCCGCCAGCATGGTAATCCCTGAGTCTTTCCAGCTTTTTTTAATGGCATCGCCTTTCATGCCAAACAAAAAGATACAAATGATGGACACCAAAAGCAAAGTTGCCGCAGGTGAGTAAAGCAGTTGAGTTTTGTTGGTAATGGAAGTGTCTAAGATGTTGCTGAACGTGATGACCAGATTGTTATTTAGCCAGTCTTTTAAAGGTTTAATCGTCCGAGTGGCAATCAAAATGCCAATCACCAACAAATAAGGCGAAAACGCTTTTAACACGCCAAATTTGGCTTTTTCATTGACATCAATGTTGGCAGGAGCAAGCGAGCCTTTCCACTCTTCTTCCCAGTTATCACGATGCTCAAAATCAAAAGTTGTTTTGGGGGTTAAAAAGCCCATTTTGGCAGCAGGCACCACAATCGCCAAACCAATCATCGCACCCACCAAAGATGGCAGTTCAGGACCAACAAATTTGGCAGTCAAATAATAGGGTATGGTAAAGGCAAGTCCTGCAAAAATGGCAAAGGGTAGGGCTTCAAAGCCTTGACGGAACGAGCGTTTTGCTCCAAAAAATCTGGTTAAAAAACAGCAAATTAGTAGCGGAATCAAAAAGCCCACGATGGAGTGTACAAAGGCAACATTTGCTCCGATTTGGTTAATGTATTGGCTAAATTCAATGCCTTGGTTGGCAATCGCCCCTGCAACGTCTTCTTTATTTTCAAGCCCTGATTGCACACCAATAAGAATGGGTGTGCCAACCGCCCCATAGGAGACAGGTGTGGATTGAATCATCAAAATCGCCATCACACACGCCATCGCAGGAAAGCCAAGAGCTAGCAGTAGCGGTGCACCAACCGCTGATGGCGTGCCCCAGCCTGTTGAGCCTTCAATCAGCGAGCCAAACAGCCACGCTACGATGATGACTTGTACACGGCGGTCAGGCGAGATGCCCATAAAGCCCTGACGAATGGCGACAATTGCCCCGCTTTCTTTTAGGGTATTTAATAGCAATACTGCCGTAAAGACGATGAACAGAACGTTGATGGCGGTTAATACGCCATGAATGGTGGCGGCTGCCACCTGATTGCCAGCAGTCTGCCAGACAAACAGCGATAATAAGGCGGTTGCCACATACGCCACAGGCATGGCAACTTTGGCGGGCAGTCGCATGACCACCAGTAATAAAAACACAATCAAAATTGGCAACAGTGCCAAAAAGGTAAGCATAAACACTCCTTGTTTGCCATCAGGCAAATAAACGTGATGAAATGTATGTTTATCAGTCTCAAATGATGTGAATGTATCAGATGAGTTTCAAAGGCGAGATTTTACTGTTTTATTTACTAAAAATAAATAGAGTATTGTAAAATTTTGCAACAATTAAAACTAAATTAAACCAAAAATAGCTAAAAAATTTTTATAAAATTATGATATTTTTCAAATAGATATTTAATTTTAATAATGATTTATTTTATTATTTGATAATTATTATTTTTATTATTTAGGTCATATTATCGGTCATGACAGGTAGCGCCATCAAATCCATCACCCCAAAAGGATAGCAGAGCAAGGCTGTTGGCGTAACCAAAATCGGTATCATCAGCCCAAGCGTATCTATCAGCACATCATCAGCATCGCTTAGCTCCAAAGCTGCAACATTAAGACCGATACGCTGACAAAGTGTCATGACGTCATCGCATAAATGACAGCCATCTGTGCCAATAAGATAGTACTGGTTTGCCTTTTGCTGATGAAAATGGGCAAGCAAGGTGTGCAAAAAATCCTGATACTCATGACCAGATAGGACATTTAGAGCAAAACGGTTGGTTGATAATTGTTGTAAGTATTTGATAAATTTGCTATTATCCATGATGATGACCATAAAAAGATACACAAAAGTGTGCAAATGTTATTTTTGGTTCGGTAAAGGTTGAGATTGACCCATAAAGATGTATAATACATGGTATTGTCTAATTTTTATTGGTGTGAATGTGGGTCAAAACTTATTGTGCTTAATTAAATGCCACAACAAACAATCAGATTAAAATCACACATTATAATTCATTTATGAGTAAAAAAGTGGCAAAAGCCAAAAAAAATCAACAGGCACAATCTGCCCCAACTGCCACCTTAGCAACTAAAAAAACACCTTGGTGGTGGCGATATGTGCTTGCACCAGTGCTGGTGTTGGTGCTAAGTTTTCATTTGCTGATTGCTTTGTTGTTGGGAGTGTGGCGTTATGTGCCTGTAACCAATTCCATGTTTATGACCTTGCACCGCTTGGAAGGCAAAGAAGTTCGCCAAACATGGGTGGATTATGATAAAATCGCCAAAAGCACTAAGCAAGCCGCCATCGTCAGTGAAGATGCCAAATTTGTCAGTCATCAAGGGTTTGATTTTGATGGCATGGAGCGAGCCATTAAAGCCAACGAAAAAGCAGGTGCGGTGTCTATGGGTGGCTCTACCATCAGCCAACAGCTGGTTAAAAATCTGTTTTTGACATCACACCGTTCTTATGTTCGTAAGGCAGAAGAAGCCATTATTACGGTCATGATGGAAACGATGTGGTCAAAAAAACGTATTTTGGAAGTGTATTTAAATGTGGTGGAGTTTGGCGAAGGCATTTATGGCATTGAATCGGCATCATGGCATTATTATGGTAAGCCTGCCAAATCATTAAGCCGTGCCGAATCCGCTTTGTTGATTGGTAGTTTGCCACGCCCAAAATACTACCAAAAAAACCGCCAAAACCAACGTTTGCGTAACAAACAACGCATTATTTTGGCTCGTATGGACAGTGCAGCATTACCAAAAGAATAGGCTTGTCAGATGGGATTGACCGATGAAATTTCAAAAAACTGCCCTAAGTTTAAGTCTTTATCAGGCATTGCAATATGATACACAAGATACACAGGAAACCACGATGAACACAACCACCCAAGACCACCTAAACGATGATTATCAGGCCGTCCAAAGCGTACTAGGGCAAATGCCTGCCCCTGTGGGTTTGCATGAACTGTCTTGTGTGATGGACGAACAAGGCAGCTTTACACCAAAGTGCTATATCAATCGTGATATGTCCACACTGCGTTTTCAGCTCAGAGTGCTGGCACAGGCAACCAACCCACGCTATCCGTTATTGGAGCGTATGTTCTTTTTGACAATTTTTTCGTCAAATATGGACGAATTTTTTGAGATTCGTGTGGCAGGTCTTATCCAAAAGATGAAACAAGGCGATAAAACCAGCAGTTTAGATGGTCGCAAACCTTCTGAGTTATTAGATGAGATTAGTCAAGTGGCACACCGTGCGGTCAAAGAGCAGTATCGCATTTTAAATGAAGACATTTTGCCGCAGCTTGCCAAATCAGACATTCGCTATCTAAAACGCCATGAGCTGACAGATGCCCAAAAAGCATGGATGCAAGAGTACTTTTTTAATCAAGTGTTGCCTGTTTTGACGCCCATCAGTATTGACCCTGCTCACCCATTTCCAAGACTGGTCAATAAATCACTCAACTTTATCGTTAGCTTAGAAGGCAAAGATGCTTTTGGGCGAGATTTAAGTTTGGCGGTCGTGCCTGCACCTCGCTCATTGCCCCGTGTGATACGCCTGCCTGATGAGCTGACGGGTGGTAAAGAACACCACATCATGTTGTCGGCGGTGATTCATGAACACGTTGGCGAGCTGTTTTTGGGCATGAAAGTAACTGGCTGTCATCAGTTTAGGCTGACCCGTAATGCTGACCTTGATTTGTCAGATGATGTGGATGACATTGCCAAAGCCTTAGAAGGGGAGCTAGATAACCGCCGTTTTGGACACAAGGTTCGCCTAGAAGTAACCACCAATTGTCCAAAAGAGCTGTATGAGCTGTTATTAAAAGAGTTTGAGCTTGACGAAAGTCAGCTTTACCGTGTCAATGGACCTGTCAATCTTACTCGTATGTTGGTGAGTTTTGATAAGCCTGAACTAAAATTTACCCCCTTTAATCACGCCATGCCTGATGCCTTTTTGGGCATGGAAAATGCCAAAACCGCAGGTAAACGCTCAAAGTTTGACATCATCAAAAACCAAGATGTGCTGGTTCACCATCCTTATCATCGTTTTGACCCTGTGGTTAATCTTTTGTGGCAAGCAGGCTCTGACCCTAATGTATTGGCGATTAAGCAAACCATTTACCGCTCTGGTACCAACTCTGAGATTGTGCAGGCTTTGTGTCAAGCAGCCAAAAACGGCAAGGAAGTTACCGCGGTCATTGAGCTTCGTGCCAGATTTGATGAAGCAAGCAACATCGCCGTGGCAAATATGCTCACAGATGCAGGGGCGGTGGTGGTTTATGGGGTGGTTGGTTACAAAACACATGCCAAACTCATGCTCATCGTCCGCCGTGAAGGTGATAAAATCCGCCGTTATGCTCATCTAGGCACAGGCAACTATCACGCTGGTAATGCCAAGGCTTATACAGATTATGGGCTGTTTACTGCTGATGAAAAAATCTGTGAAGATGTGCATGGTGTGTTTACTCAGCTAACAGGCATGGGTAGACCTGTGCCATCTCATGAGATACTGCACGCCCCATTTACGCTACATGATGGGCTGATTCGTATGATTGATGGTGAGATTAATCATGTCAAAAATGGCAAACAAGGACGCATTATCCTAAAATGCAACGCCATCACCGAGCGTGCCATCATTAATAAACTTTATGAAGCCAGTCGTGCAGGCGTGCAGATTGATTTGATTATCCGCTCCATTTGCTGTTTGCGCCCACAGGTAAAAGACCTGTCAGAAAACATTCGTGTGCGTTCTATCGTGGGGCGGTTTTTGGAGCACACACGGGTGTATTATTTTTATAATGATGGCGATGAAAAGCTTTATTGTTCTAGCGCAGATTTGATGGACAGAAACCTTTTGCATCGTGTGGAAGTGGCATTTCCGATTTTGGATAAAAAGATTTTTAGACAGATTTATGAAGATGGGCTTATCAGCTATCTAAACGACAATGTGCAGGCGTGGGAGCTTGATGGGCGTGGTGAGTGGAATCAGGTGCAGCACGTTGATGATGTCCATGATGCACAAGCAATGCTACTGGATAAAATCTGTCATTAATGGGGGTGCTTACGCTGTTTTTAACTTTTTATAAAACGGTTTTAACTTGATGATTTCTGGCTAAATACTTATTTTGGATAAATCATGCCCCACAATCCTTGCCCTTGTAATCCCCAGATGCCTTATGCAGATTGCTGTCAGCCTTATCACACCAACCATGTTTATCCGCCCACTGCCAAAGCGTTGATGCAATCAAGATTTTCGGCATTTTGTCTAAAAAATGTGGATTATATCATCAAAACCACCGTCCCAAGTCAGCAGGATTTGCTTGATAAATCTGCCTTGCAATCATGGGCAAACAGCACAAACTGGACACGCCTAAGTGTCATCAGCCATCACAAAATCGGCAAAAGCCACGCCCAAGTGCATTTTAAAGCGTATTTTGATGATGGACAGGGTGAAAGCGTTCATGATGAGCTGTCAGCGTTTGTTAAAATCGCTGATGTTTGGTATTTTCTTGACCCAACTGTACCCATCAGACTGACCAACAAACAACCATGTCTGTGCGGTAGTGGCGATAAATTTAAAGCGTGTTGTGGGCGGTTTTTATAAAAAGGTGTATAATAGCCAGCTTTTGGTTAATGATTTATATGAAATACATCATCAAGCTCCACCCTGAAATCATGATGAAAAGCGACACCGTGCGTAAGCGTTTTACCAAGGTTTTGGCAGGGAATTTGCGTCATGTCTTAAAACCCATAGACGAAACCGTTGCTGTGGTACATCATTGGGATTATGTTGAAGTTCGTCATAAAGACGTCAGCAGGCAGCCTGATTTATTACAAAAAATGCAATGTATCTCAGGCATTCACCACATTTTACAAGTGGAAGAGTCTGTTTTTGTGGATTTGCATGATATTTTTGTGCAAGTTTTGCCAAAAGTCAAAGACAGCATAAAAGACAAAAGTTTTTGTGTGCGTGTCAAACGCCGTGGCACACACCCATTTAATTCCATGCAAATCGCTCAATATGTCGGTGGTGGACTCAATCAAGCCGTAGAGTCTGCCAAAGTACAACTAAAAAATCCTGATGTTACTGTTAAAATTGAGATTGAGCGTGATAAACTGCTTTTTATCAAAGCACGCTTTGATGGTATGGGCGGGTTTCCCATGAGTACCCAAGAAGACGTGCTGTCGCTCATCTCTGGTGGTTTTGATTCGGGTGTGGCAAGCTATGAGTTTATCAGGCGTGGCAGTCGTGTGCATTATTTGTTTTTTAATATGGGCGGTCGCACGCATGAGATTGGCACAAAGCAGTTGGCTTATACTTTATGGGAGCGATACAGCAGTTCACACAAAGTGCGTTTTACAACGGTAGATTTTGAGCCCGTGGTGGCTGAGATTTTGACCAAGATTGATGATGGTCAAATGGGCGTGGTGCTAAAACGTATGATGATGCGTGTGGCAAGCCAAATCGCTCATAAAAATCGCATTGGGGCAATCATCACAGGTGAAGCACTCGGGCAGGTGGCAAGCCAAACTTTGACCAATCTTGCCATGATAGATAAAGCAAGCGATGTGCTGGTGTTACGTCCACTCATCACCAAAGACAAAGCAGAGATAATCAGCACCGCCGAAAAAATTGGTACAGCAGACATTGCCAAATCCATGCCTGAGTTTTGTGGGGTGATTTCAAAATCGCCGACGGTAAAAGCACTAGAACATCAGCTCATTGCCACTGAAAGCAAATTTGATTTTGCGGTGTTACAGCACGCCATTGATACGGCGATGACGATGGACATTCGCCAAATCCCCAGTCAGACCACGCAAACGCCAGATGTACAGATGGTGAGCGTTGTGGGTGAACATGATGTTGTGATTGACATTCGTACGCTTGATGAGCGTGATGATGAACCATTATCCATGCCAAGCATTCACATTCCTTTTTATAAATTAGCCACAGAATTTGACAAATTGGATAAAACCAAAAATTACCTGTTGTACTGCAAAAAAGGCGTGATGAGTGGACTTCAAGCGGTGTATTTACAAGATAAAGGCTTTGATAACATTAAAGTATTAATGCTTTAAGCACAAAAAAGAGATGAACAATCATCTCTTTTTGATATCAACCGCCGTTATAGTATGCACTCACCACTGGTTAGGTAGCTTTCTAGGTCATCTGAGCCACCGATGTGCTTACCGCCAATAAACACCTGTGGGGCAGTTTCACGCCCTGTCATGGCACGCACGGCTGTCATGGTAATATCACGCCCAAGCACCAGCTCTTCAAACGCCAAACCACGATTACTTAGGGCTTCTTTGGCCTTGATACAAAACGGACAACCTGCCTTTGAGATGATTGCCACAGAAGGCTTGTCTTGCCAATCAGGGTTTAAAAACTTAATCATCGTATCAGCGTCTGACACTTCAAAGGGGTCGCCATCTTTTTGGGGTTCGTCAAAGATTTTGACAATCACGCCATTGTCCACAAGCATTGAATAACGCCATGAACGCTTGCCAAAGCCCAAATTTTCTTTACCAACCAAACGCCCCATGCCATCTGTAAACTCACCATTGCCATCAGGAATGACGGTGATGTTACCACATTCTTGGTCGGCTGCCCACGCATTCATGACAAAGGTATCATTGACCGACACGCAGATGATGTCATCAACCCCAAGTTTTTTAAATTCGTCAGCCAGTTCGTTATAGCGTGGTAAGTGCGTTGATGAGCAAGTGGGGGTAAATGCACCGGGCAAGCTAAATAGCACAACTTTTTTGCCACCAAACAGCTCATTGGTCGTTACATCTACCCAACTGTCGCCTTGGCGAGTGCGAAAGGTTACGTTTGGGACGTGTTGCCCAGTCATGTCTTTAAATGCCACAGCATTTCTCCTTATGATACAAAATTTAAATCGTCATTATACAAAAAATTTATTGATTAGGCAAAATTCACACAAAGTCAGGCACGCCACTATGAAAACGCAATTGGCTATCAGGACTGTCTATCAAATCAGCTTCCACTTGCCGAAAAAACGCCACTCGCTCATCTATGGGCTCATCACAGACTGATTGAGCTAGGGCAAGATAGTCTTCATAATGACGGCTTTCTGATTTTAATAAATATTTATAATACTTTGATAGTTTTTCATCATCAATCACATCTGCCAATGCTGAAAAGCGTTCACAAGAGCGAGCTTCAATAAATGCCCCAATAATCAGCACATCTATCATGCCAGCAGGCTCCCAAGTGCGTTTGTGTTTAAGTAATCCTTTGGCGTAGCGACCAGCAGGCAGGTGCGACCATGACAGCCCACGTTCTGTCATCAGGGTGAGTACTTGCTCATAATGTAGCATTTCTTCACGCACAAGTTGAGCAAGTTTTTCTTGCAAATCACGATGAAATTCATAACGAAAAATCAAATTCATTGCCGTGCCTGCCGCCTTTTTTTCACAGTTGGCATGGTCTTGCATGAGTAAGGGTAGGTTGTCTTTGGCAACAGTCAGCCATTTATCAGACGTTTTTGCTCCTAAAAAAGCATGAATGTGGCTGATGTCAGTTTTGGCTTTGGCACGAGTGGTGATGGCTGTCAAGTCGTCATCTGTTGAAAAATTGCTCATAATTGATGCACTCCGTCATAAAAATTTAAAAGGTGTTGGTTGGTGATGATAACAACAAAATTGTAACAAAATTTTTATATGATTAATAATTAAGCTATTTTTGTGTAAATCATACTATAATACTGGGATTTTTTACCAAAAAATCACAAAAAAAATTAAAAAAATTCAATATTTAACTTATTGATAAATAAAGTAAAAAAAATTTTTTTATAAAAAAATACAAATTTTTCAGACAAAAGGTGTTGCAAAATATGTCAAAGTTGGTATTCTATACGCAAGGTATGGATTTGGTAAGCGAACTTATCTGTCGTGATACACAGGCTAGGGCTTACTTAGGGACTCAAAAGCTGATGCCTAGATGTTCCATACTGGTAAAAAAATCGTGAAATTATCAATTGTGTGCAGATTATAGCACCAAAACATGAGTGGAGAAACCCATGAAAAAACTACTTTTAGCATCAGCCGTAGCTGCTTTGTCTATTACTGCTGCACAAGCTGCTCCTACCGTTTATGGTAAGGTGTTCCTATCTCTTGATATCCAAGATGGTAATGATGCCGCTAAAAATGGCGGTCTTGAAACCCGTAGTCAACTAAATTCTAACGCTTCTCGCATTGGTATTAAAGGCTCAGAAGCTCTGACTGCAAATACTGACGTGGTTTATCAATTAGAATACCGTGTAGAAACTGATGTAAACAGAGACCGCAACTGGGAAAGTCGTGATACCTATCTTGGTCTTTCTAACAAGCAATTAGGTACATTGGTGGCAGGTCGCTTAACAGCAATTGATGAGTACATCAACTATGCTAACGTAACCAAAGGTGGTGTTATTGGTAGTGATGACGTACAAGCTTATTTCAAAAGCGTTCGTGCAAACAATGCCTTTGCTTACTTCTCACCAAAATACAATGGTGTGCAGTTCATGGGTATGTACGTTCTTGATGAAAATGACGGTGCTACTGACAACCTAAATGGTGATGCCTTTGGCGTGGGTGCAAAATATGAGCCTGAAAATGCTCCCTATAAAGTTGGTGTTACCTATATTAAAGCTAGCAATGGTGTGTCAAATTCAACAACTTCTACTGTTCCTGGTGCAACTCTTGATGTTACCAATGGTAGTACTGTTGTTGGTCAAGTAACGCTTCCAGGTACAACCACAACTACTACTACTTATGATAAATTATCTGCAGTTCGTGTAAGTGGTGCTTATGCTATTAACCCTGCTTTAACAGTTGCGGGTCAGTATCAACATACTGATTTTAATACTAACGATAACGAAAATGCCTTTACTGTTTCTGGTAAGTATAAAGTTGCTCAAACACCTTGGACAGCTTATGGTCAGCTTGATTTTGTAGATAATTATGCTGGTGCTAAGGATGTAGAAAGACAACGTGTTGTCGCAGGTGCTGAGTACTCATTTAACAAAGCCACTACTGCTCACTTGTATGGTGCCTACCTTCAAGACAAGGCGACAGGAACTCAAACTGAGAAAGCCTATGGCGTAGGTGCAGGTCTAGAATACAAATTCTAATTTGCCCTAACTTCCACAAAAACCTGCCTTTTGGTGGGTTTTTGTTTTTGTGGGGTGATGGTGCTTTTTAAATTGTTACTTTACCCAAAAGTATGATAAAATTAACTAATTTTGCAAAAATTTACAAGGGGTAACCATGACCGACATCAATCCAAACGATAAAAACCCAAAATTTTCTCGCATTTTATTAAAGCTCTCTGGTGAGGCTTTGGCGGGGGGTAAAGATATGGGTATTGATGCGTCCATTCTTGACCAGATGAGCCTTTCTATCGCTCATTTGCGTGGGCTTGGCGTTCAAGTGGGGATTGTGGTAGGTGGTGGCAATCTTTATCGTGGTAGTACCCTACAAAAAGAAGGTTTGGTTGGACGAGTAACTGGCGACCAAATGGGCATGCTTGCCACCGTCATGAATGGTCTTGCCATGAGAGATGCTTTGGTTCGTCGCAACATCAAAACTCGTCTGATGTCCGCCCTGTCTATCGCCACAGTAGGTGAACCCTATGCCAGTCGTGAAGCTATTCGCCATCTAAATAATGGAGAGGTGTGCATTTTTGTGGCAGGTACAGGCAATCCGTTTTTTACTACTGATACAGCGGCCTGTCTGCGTGGGATTGAGATTGAAGCTGGGCTGATTTTAAAGGCGACCAAAGTTGATGGCGTGTATGATAAAGACCCAAGCGTACATGATGACGCGGTCAAATATGACAGTTTAACCTTTGATGAGGTGCTAGAACGCAAACTGGGTGTGATGGATTTGACCGCCATTGCTTTGTGCCGTGAACACAATGTGCCTTTGCAGGTGTTTGACATGAATAAACCCAACGCTTTATTAAATGTTGTGATGGGCGAAAAAGAAGGCACAAGAGTCTATCACTGATTGTATAAGCTATTTTAAGGAATTGTTATGATTAATCAAATTAAACTAGATGGCAAAGCTCGTATGGAAAAAGCCCTTGACGCCCTAGAAAACGCCTTTACAAAGTTGCGTACAGGGCGGGCTCATCCCGGCATTTTATCGGGGGTCATGGTAAGCTATTATGGCTCAGAGATGCCATTAAACCAAGTGGCAAGTATTAATGTGGAAGACAGCCGCACTTTATTGGTTCAGCCTTTTGACCGTTCTATGGTGCAAGCGGTGGACAAAGCAATCCGTGAGGCGGATTTGGGACTAAATCCCATGACGGCTGACGTGATTCGTGTGCCAATGCCAGCTTTGACCGAAGAGACTCGCCGTGATATGCAAAAACTTGCCCGTTCAGATGCCGAATCAGCTCGTGTGTCGGTGCGTAATGTTCGTCGTGATATGCTGAGCGACATCAAAAAACTGGTTAAAGACAAAGAAGTCAGTGAAGACGATGAACGTCGTGCTTCTGATGACATTCAGAAATTGACTGACGATTTTATCAAAACCATTGATACTCGCTTGTCTAAAAAAGAAAGTGAGCTGATGGAAGTATAGTCATTAAGACTTGTGCGTTTAGGCGTGCAGGTCTTTTTGTTTTTTAATTTTTAGGTTCTTAATTAAATATTGATTAAAAACTGCTGATTGGTGACTCATCCAAACAGTTGCAATGTATTAAACTGATTGCTTTTATTTAATCAATTCTCTTTGCCTTCGCCAAACCAAACGTCAACATCATGCCAACATCATCACCCACCACCACGATTCCCAAACACATTGCCATCATCATGGACGGCAATAACCGCTATGGCAAGGCTCATGCCTTACCGACAGGAGCAGGGCATTTGGCAGGCAAAAATGCACTTGACCCCATCGTTGAGCATTGTGTGGCAAAAGGCGTGCAGGTTTTGACAGTATTTGCCTTTTCCTCTGAAAACTGGGCAAGACCCAAAAAAGAAGTTGAATTGTTGATGAAACTTCTTGAAAGCACCATTCATGAGCAGCTGCCTCGCATGAATAAATACCAAATCCGTCTGCGTTTTATTGGCGACAGAAACGCTCTTGATGAGCGATTGCAAATGCTGATGGCGGATGCAGAGAGTCAAACGGCTCATTTTGATAAAATGACATTGGTGATTGCCATCAGTTATGGTGGTAGGTGGGACATTGTGCAAGCCTGCCAAAAACTGCTTTTGGATGTTCAGCGTGGCAAGCTAACAGCAGATGACATTGATGTTGATAGGCTAGGTGAATGTGTGGAGCTGGCGGATTTGCCACAGGTGGATATGTTGATTCGTACAGGGGGCGAGTATCGCATTTCTAATTTTTTGTTGTGGCAGTCTGCTTATGCTGAATTGTTTTTTACACAAACACTGTGGCCTGATTTTAACCTATGTGAACTGGATGAGATGATGAATGATTTTGCCAATCGTGAACGAAGATTTGGCAAGACCAGCGAACAGGTGCAAGAGCAAATTTGATTTTTTGATATGAGTTAAGCTTGGGCAGAAATCTAGCTCAGTGATGGCTGATGACTGCTTGATGGCATTTTATAAATATCAAAATGTTTATAAACAATAAAAGAGCAAAAATCTATGTGGCAACGAATAAAAACGGCGGTTATTCTTGTGATTATTGTGGGAATGGCGATGTTTACAAGTCGTGTGCCATTTTTGTTTTTACCCTTATTGACAGTGGGTGTGTTGATTGCGTCTCATGAGTGGACAAAGCTCATGCCAAAACATAAACAGCCTGCACAGTTCATCACTTTAGTATTAGCAATTACGCTTGGCAGCATTTTTATTCCCCAACTGTGGCTGATATGGTGGGTGCTGTCTTTTGGGATTTGGCTGATGGCGACCAAATGGGTGCTTGTTTATCCTGCCCAAGAAAAATGGTATGGCAGGCGATTGTTTATCATGGGGGTGATTATCTTAACGGCAAGCATTACCGCCATGTACAGTCTGTGGCAGGTGTCGCCTTGGTGGTTGATGTATGTGTTTTTATTGGTGTGGTGTGCTGATAGTGGGGCGTATTTTGTGGGGCGAAAACTTGGCAAACGCAAACTTGCTCCCAATGTCTCACCCAACAAATCCATAGAAGGGCTAATCGGCGGTCTTGTTACATCTGCCCTTGTGGCAATAACTGTGGGTTTTGAGTTGCAACTGACAGGTGTGGCACTCATGGCTTTTTTGGGGTTATCTGGACTGACGGTGATGGCAAGTGTACTGGGCGATTTGTTTGAGTCCATGTTAAAACGCCGTGCAGGGATTAAAGATTCTGGAACAATCTTACCGGGGCATGGGGGCGTGCTTGACCGCATAGATTCGTTATTATCCGCCACGCCTGTGTTTGCCCTTGGGGTGTGGGTGCTTGTGTATATTAAAGTGCTACCCGCATTGGGCAGTTTACCAAGGGTTTTTTAAATGACGACCAACATCATCACCATACTTGGAGCAACAGGCTCTATTGGCAGTAGTACACTTGACATTATCCGTCATCAAAGCCGTTTGGGTCATCAGTGGCAAATTCATGCTTTGTCAGGTTTTTCTCAGCTTGACAAACTTTTTGAGCTGTGTGCAGAATTTCACCCAAATCGTGTCTGTGTGCCATCTGATAAAGTGGATAAATTTGCCCATCATCTAAGCTCATCAGGCTTGGATATTGATGTGGTTGGCGGTCAAGCAGGGCTGATGGATTTGGCAAGCGATGAAAAATCAGGCAAGATTATTGCTGGGATTGTGGGTTCGGCGGGATTACGCTCCACTTTGACGGCGGTAAAAGCGGGCAAAACCGTACTACTTGCCAATAAAGAAAGCCTTGTTATGGCAGGTGATTTGGTCATGCAGACCGCACGCACGCAAAAAGCAACCATTTTACCGATTGATAGTGAGCATAATGCCATTTTTCAATGTTTGCCCCAAGCGGTGCAAATGGATAATGTTGTCATTCATCAGACGGATTTTGGCATCAAGCAGCTTTGGCTGACTGCTAGCGGTGGTGGTTTTTTATACAAATCTTATGTGGATATGCAAAATGCAACGGTAGCACAAGCGGTTAAGCACCCCAACTGGAACATGGGACAAAAAATCTCCATTGATAGTGCGACCATGATGAATAAAGGGCTTGAACTGATTGAGGCGTGTCATTTATTTAACCTGGATGAAAGCCAAATTCAAATCGCCATTCACCCCCAAAGCATCGTGCATTCTATGGTGGAGTACATAGATGGCTCTGTGCTTGCTCAGCTGGGTGAGCCTGACATGAAAACGCCCATCGCTCATGCTTTGGCTTATCCTAAGCGTATGTCAAATGGCGTGAAGCCATTAAATTTATTTGAGATTGGTGCTTTGGAGTTTATCTGCCCTGACAAAGATAAATTTAAAGCCTTGGACTTAGCCCGTGCAGCCGCCAAAGCAGGCAATGGTGCGTGTATCGCCTTAAATGCTTCTAATGAAATTTTGGTGTCAGCATTTTTAAATCATCAAATCCGCCTAACTGACATCGCTGATATGGTAGAAAAAGTGCTTAATGATGGTGAGTTGCATACGCATTTTAATACAAATTTTCATAATATAGATGATATTTTGCTGTTTGATGAGCGTGTGCGAGCCAAGACGCATATCTATTTAAAAGCAATGTAAAAGTTGAGAACCTAAACGCATGACGGCTTTATATCTGTTTTTATCGGCTTTATTGGTGCTTACGCCCTTGGTTGCTTTGCATGAGTGGGGGCATTATGTCGTGGCACGACTGTGTGGGGTCAAGGTATTAACTTATTCTATCGGTTTTGGCACACGGCTTTTTGGTTGGACGAGTCCAAAAACAGGCATTGATTATCGCATTTGTGCCATTCCTTTGGGTGGTTATGTCAAAATGCTGGATGAGCGAGAAGGGGAAGTGGCTGAACATGAGCGACATTTGGCGTTTAATAATCAGCACCCTTTAAAGAAAATCGCTATCGTGGCAGCAGGACCGCTCATGAATTTTCTGATTGCCATTGTGCTATTTTTTGTGCTGTTTTTACAGCCAAGCGAACAGCTTAGCACCAAGATTGGGCGGATTGTCAGCGACAGCCCTGCAAGCACAAGCGGACTGGTGGTTGGTGAAACCATTTCTCACATTGATAACAAACGCACACCAACGTGGGAAAGCATTAATTTTGCTTTGGCTGACCGCATGGGTGAGCGTGGCGTGGTGCTGGTAGAGACGGACAAAGGTCAGACAAATGTTGCCATCACTGATTTTATGCAGGGAGCGGATAAGGGTAAAGACCCTTTGACAGCATTGGGTGTTTTGCCTTGGCGACCTGTGATAGCACCTGTGATTGGCTCATTGACAAAAGATGGTGCAGGGGCATTAATGGGGTTAAAAGCAGGCGACACCATTACTCACATTGATGGCGTGCCGATAGCAGACTGGCTGACTGCTACCGAAATCATTCAAAATAGCCCAGAAAAATCCTTGATGTTTGGCATCATCAGAGATGGTCAAAACCTAGACATTAAAGTCATGCCACGAGCAGTAAAAGTGGAAAACCGTACGGTTGGACAAATCGGAGCAAGGGTCAAAGAGACCAGCATTGTCATTCCAGATGACTACAAAATAACCATCAATCACACCCCATTAGAAGCCTTGCATAAGTCGGTGATAAAAACTTATGAGCTGTCTGTCATGACCGTCAAATCCATGGCTAAGATGATGACAGGGCTGATTGGACTTGATAATTTGTCAGGACCGATTACCATTGCCGAAGTTTCCAAAGACAGCATACAAATGGGCTGGTTACAAGTTTTATCCACCGCAGGACTGATTAGTTTGTCTTTGGCAGTGCTAAACCTTTTACCAATACCTGTGTTAGATGGCGGTCATTTGGTGTTTTATATTTATGAGCTGTTGATGGGTAAGCCCATGCCAGAGAGCGTGCAGATGAACAGTTTTAAACTGGGGTTTGTTTTGCTGCTGTGTGTCATGGTGCTTGCCATCAGTAACGACATCATGCGGGTGTTTGGCTAGTGATTATTTAATAACCAAATTTTAAAAAATTTTTACAAAAATCTCATTTTGGGCTTGCCAAAATTGCCTTTTTAGCTTAATTTAACACTATTTTAACAAAAACACTGGAAAAGTTACTTATGTCTCACCATCTAGTTTCTAAATTTGTACAAAAAACAATCACAATGGCTGTATTGTCTGCGTTGTCGGTGGGGGCGTATGCCGAGACTTTTGTGGCGGATAGTATTGATTTTGTTGGGCTTAGCCGTGTTACCCCTGAAAGTTTGCAGGTGGTTTTGCCCATTGGCGAAGGTCAAACCGTAACTGATGAAATGCTTGCCAGTAGCATTGAAGCTTTGTACGCCACCGAACAATTTAGTAATGTACAAGCAGATGTGTCAGGCACAAAACTGACCTATCATCTGACTGAGCGTCCTACGATTGCTGAGATAAATTTTACGGGCAATAAACTGATTCCCAAAGATGGCTTGGAGCAAGGTCTAAAAAGCACAGGATTGGTAAAAGGTGGCGTACTCAAACAATCCACCATAAAAATGTTAGAAAGTGAGCTTGAAAATCAGTACATCTCACAAGGCTATTACAATAGCGACATTGAAATCACCCAAACTCGCCTAGATGGCAATCGGGTGAAATTGGACCTAAAATTTATTGAAGGTAAGCCTGCTCGTGTTGTGGATATTAATCTGATTGGCAATCATCATTTTAAAGATAAAGAGCTAAAAGAAGAGTTCGCCTTAAAAGATAATAAAATCAATCCTTTATCCAAAGCAGACCGTTATAGTCAAGAAAAATTAAATGCCAGTCTTGAAGCCATCAAAGCCAAATATTTAAATGATGGTTTTGTGCGATTTAATGTGGATAATGCCATTTTAAACATTGATGAAGACAAGCAAAAAGTCTTTATTGAAGTGAGCATGACCGAAGGCGAACAGTATCGTTTTGGCAAGATTCAATTTTTGGGCAATCCCACTTATCGGACAGATGAGCTAAATGCTTTGGTGAAATTTACCGAAGGCAAAGTGTACTCTCAAAGTGAGCTTGATCAAACTACCAACGCCATTGCCGCTAAGTTTGGCGATGATGGCTATTATTATGCACAAATTCGTCCCATCAGTCGCATTAATGACGTATCACGCACGGTGGACATTGATTATTATATAGACCCTGTACGCCCTGTGTATGTACGCCGTATCAACTTTACGGGCAATATTAAGACCAAGGATGAAGTGTTAAGACGAGAGATGCGTCAATTGGAAGGGGCGTTGGCATCCAATCAAAAAATTCAACTTTCACAAGTGCGTCTGATGCGAACAGGATTTTTTAAGGACGTCAAAATTGATGTCAAACCTGTGCCAAACAGCCCTGACCAAGTGGACATCACCTATGCCGTAGAAGAACAGCCATCAGGTTCATCTACCATTGCCGCAGGATACTCACAAAGTGGCGGTATCACGTTTCAGGCAGATTTATCCCAAAACAACTTTATGGGAACAGGCAATCGTGTTACGGCATCTTTTACTCGTTCTGAAACCAGAGACACATACAGTTTGGGTATGACTGACCCTTATTTTACAGTTAATGGCGTCTCCCAAAGCATCAACGCCTACTACCGTAAGACCAAATATGACAGCAATAACATCTCCAATTATGTGCTGGATTCTTATGGTGGCTCGCTGATTTATGGTTATCCCATCAATGAAAACCAACGCCTATCAGCAGGTTTTACTCTAGACAGTACCAAAGTGCGTGGCGGTGCTTATATGGGCATTGCCAATGTCAAACAGCTCATAGATGATGGCGGTACAGCAATCATTGGCGCGGACAATAATGCCCAATTCACCAATAAATACAACACTTATGGCGGTATGTTGGGTTGGAGTTATTCTAGCTTGGATAAGCCTGTGTTTCCTACCAAGGGCATGAGCCACAATGTTGATTTAACCTTGGGTTTTGGCGACCATACTTATCAAAAAGCGATATATCGCGGTAATATCTATTTTCCCATGTGGAAAGGGACAATTTTGCGTGGCTGGACACGCTTAGGCTATGGCAACAAACTGCCATTTTATGAGAATTTTTATGCTGGCGGTTATGGCTCGGTGCGTGGCTATGAAGCATCAACATTAGGACCACAGTCGCAAGCCTACGCTTACCTAAAAAATAATAAAACCACCATTCGTGGAGAAGAGATTGGCGGTAATGCTTTGGTAACTTTTGGGGCGGAGTTGATTTTACCTGTGCCGTTCAAGGGCGATTGGTCAAATCAAGTGCGACCTGTCATTTTCTTTGATGCAGGTCAAGTATATGACACCAGCGACTTAGATGGCAAAAAGGTCAATGTTTTAGATGTGTCCAATCCAAATTTAACCTACATTCAGCAGGATAATACTTTGCGTTATAGTGTGGGGGCGGGCGTTACATGGTACACGCCGATTGGTCCTATTTCTATCAGTTATGCCAATCCGCTTAATGATAAAGCAGGCGACCGTACCGAAAAAGTTCAATTTCAAATTGGCAGTGTGTTCTGATGATTGGTTTATCACAAATAATACAGGCGATTGAGTGCTGTCAAACGGTCATCAATAAAGACGAGCTGATGGGATGTTTGCTACAAGTTAATGGTGTGGCAGATTTGGCACAAGCAGAGCATCATCATCTTGCTTTTTTGGCAAACGTCAAATATCTGCCTGATTTGGTCAAAACACAAGCGGCTGTGGTACTGGTTTCTCGACAATTTGCTGATGAATTGCCAGTATTGCCCAAGACAGCATTTGTCATAGTTAAAGATGCGTATTTGGCGTATGCGTCCGTCAGCTCTTTGTTTGCCTATCAAGAATGTGCCAATAACAAAATTCACCCAACAGCCATCATCTCACCAACCGCCACCATTGGCAAAAATACCATCATTGGGGCTTATGCGGTGATTGGTGATTTTGTGCAAGTTGGCGATGATTGTCAAATTGGCTCGCACGTGAGTATTGCTCATCATTGTGTGTTGGGTGATGGTGTGCAGGTGCATACTCATGCCAGCATTGGTGCAGAAGGTTTTGGTTTTGCACCTAATCCCACACCAAATGGCTTAAAGTGGCAAAAAATCCATCAGCTTGGTAAAGTGGTTATTGGCAATCATGTACGTATCGGTGCAAACACCTGCATAGACCGTGGGGCGGTGGGCGATACGGTGATTGGTGATGATGTCATCATTGACAACTTGGTGCAAATTGCCCATAATGTTCATATTGGACAAAGCACCGCCATTGCATCAAAGGTGGGGATTGCAGGTAGCACACGCATTGGAGCGAGATGTATCATTGGTGGGGCGGTGGGTATTGCAGGGCATTTGACCATCTGTGATGATGTTACTTTGACAGGCATGACCATGGTGATTGGCTCTATCAAAAAGTCTGGCGTGTATTCATCAGGCACGTCTGCCATGCCATCACATGAATGGCGTAGGGCTGCCGTGAAATTTCGTCAAAGCGGACAAAAATAATCACTTCAAATGAGAATGATGATGACAAATTCAACCTTAGACCTTGATTTGATGACAGATGCTGACCATCAACGTTTATCTGTTCAAAATTTAACCTTACCATTTAATTATCATACCATCAAAAAATACCTACCGCACCGCTATCCATTCATGTTGATTGACCGTGTTACGGCGGTATCAGCCGACAACTGGATTACAGGGTATAAAAATATCACCATTAATGAAGAGTTGTTTAATGGACATTTTCCCGATAACCCCATCATGCCGGGCGTATTGATGGTAGAAGCAATGGCACAACTGTCTGGCATTTTGGGTTTTGTCAGTGCAGGGCAATCATCAGAAGATGGCTATTTGTATCTGTTTGCAGGTGTGGATAAAGTGCGTTTTAAAAAACTTGTCAGCACAGGTGATACTCTTGTGATTCGTTCAAAACTTGCCAATGCCAAACGTGAGATTTATAAGTTTGAATGTACCGCTCATGTGGATGGCAAACTGGCGTGTGGTGCTGAGATTATGATTGCTCGCCAAAAGGTGAACGCATGAACATTCACCCCACAGCCATCATAGATCCAAGTGCACAGATTGCCCCAAGTGCACAGATTGGGGCATATTGTATTATTGGTAAAAACAGCATTATTGGTGATGATACGATACTAAAATCACACGTTGTTGTGGGCGATAATACCACCATTGGACAACGAAACGAGATTTATCAATTTGCCAGCGTTGGTGAAGTGCCACAGGATTTAAAGTTTAAGGGCGAAGAGACTTATTTGCAAATCGGTCATGATAATCGCATTCGGGAGTCTTGCACACTTCATCGTGGCACGGCAGATGGTGGTGGTTTAACCAAAGTTGGCAACCATAATCTGCTGATGGCGAATGTGCATATTGCTCATGATTGTATGGTGGGCGACCATAATGTGCTGGCGAATAATGTTGGTGTTGCTGGTCATACTCATGTGGGCAATTATGTAATTATTGGTGGGCAATCAGGCATTCATCAGTTTTGTCGGATTGATGATTATGCAATGCTTGCTGGGGGGAGTATTATTTTTAAAGACGTGTGTGCCTTTACTACTGTCTCTGGCAACCCTACCAAAGTACATGGCTTAAACAAAGAAGGCATGAGAAGAAAAGGTTGGGGGAGTGATACCATACGTGCTTTGGAAGAGGCTTATCGCTTGGTGTTTCGTTCAAAAATGATAAAAGAAGATGTCATTAAAGAGCTTCAAAAGATGGTGGCAGACGAGCCAAAAGTGCAATTTTTTATTGATTCACTCATCAATAGCAAGCGTGGACTGATACGTTAAACCAAATTATAACAGATACCCATAACTTATTGTTATGGGTTTTTTTAATCTAAGCACTTGACTTTTTTTATTGCTTAATTCAAACTATTGTTGCAGGTTTGTTGTTGGGATTGCCAGTGATTTGGCGTAGGGTATTGTTTTTAAACAAACCTTAATTTTTTACAAACCTTATTAATAAACAAAAATTAAGGAGTGGCTATGACAACTCAAAGAGAAAGTTGGTCAGCACGTTCTGGATTTATTTTGGCGGCAGTCGGTTCGGCAGTCGGTTTGGGCAACATTTGGCGTTTTCCTTATACGGCTTATGAAAATGGGGGCGGTGCGTTTTTTATCCCTTATCTTATTGCTTTGGCAACGGCAGGTTTTCCGCTTTTGTTTTTAGATTATGTGGTTGGTCAAAAGTACAAAGGAGCACCGCCTACTGCATATCGGCGTATGGTGAAGTCCGCTGAGAGCGTTGGTTGGTGGCAAGTGTTGGTGTGTTCTGTCATCGGTGTTTATTATGCATCCGTACTGGCTTGGGCGGGTCAATACACCTTGTATGCCTTTAATCAATCGTGGGGGACTGATACAGGGAAATTTTTTGAAGCAGAATTTTTACAAGCAGGCTCTGGACTTGACTTTACCATTGTACCACATTTGTTGATGGGCGTGGTTGTGGTATGGGCGATTGTGCTGTTCATCATGTATGGTGGTGTGCGTAAAGGCGTGGAGCTGGTCAATAAAATCTGTATCCCACTGCTGATTGTGATGTTTGGTATCATGGTGGTTAAGGCAATAAGTTTAGAGGGAGCGAGCGTGGGTTTAAATGCCTTTTTTACCCCTGATTGGGCAAGAATGGCAGACCCAAAAGTGTGGCTTGCTGCTTATGGACACGTCTTTTTCTCTTTATCCATCGGCTTTGGTATCATGGTTACTTATTCATCTTATTTGAATAAAAACGCCAACCTAACAGGCTCAGGATTGGTGGTGGGTTTTGCTAACTCGTCCTTTGAAGTGCTGGCGGGTATTGGTATTTTTGCGGTGCTTGGCTTTATGGCGGCAGCGACAAATGTGCCTGTTCAAGAAGTTGCCAAAGGTGGACCGGGGTTGGCATTTGTGGCATTTCCACAAATCATCTCCACCATGGGTAATGCCGGAACCATCATCGGTGTGTTGTTCTTTGGCTCATTATTTGCCGCAGGTTTGACTTCTATGGCAAGTATTGTCCAAGTGCCAATCTCAGCAATGAAGGATAAATTTGGCTGGTCGCATAAAAAATCTGTAACCGTAGTTGGTGGCGTGTTAGCAGTCATCTCGGTTATCTTGTTTTCAACCAAATCAGCGATTACCTTTGTGGATGTTTTTGATTACTTTGCAAATAACATTGGCATCGTACTTGGTGCGATTTTGTCCATCATTTGGGTAACTTGGTTTAACCGCCCCATCATGGAAAAACTGGTCAATCACATCAATGCCATTTCTAGCTTTAAAGTGGGAACGATTTGGGTATTTATGCTCACTGTCATCACGCCCATTTCTTTGATTGTAACATTGGGTCTGTCTTTGCAATCATTGTTAAAAGATGGCTATGGTGGTTATCCTGTCATGGTACAGATGGTTTTTGGTTGGGGTGTGGTGGCACTGTTTGCCATTGGCTCATTTATCCTAACCAAAGCTCCCGCCCATGCGTCTCACCATGAACTTAATAAGGAGTAAATTATGAATGGTACTGCATTAACAGTCATGATTGTCGCCATGGTGGCAATCTGGGGTGGCTTGGTGCTATCAGTGATTCATTTGATTAAAAATCCTGATATTGACATGGATAAAGTGCCATCAGACCATTAAAAGGACTTTGCCATGATGACCATGGTGGCGTTATTGGCACCTGTTTGGTTGCCAATGCTATTAACAGGCATCTACGCTTTTGTTATCAGAGATTGGCTGACAGCCCAAATGCGTCCAACAGCAGATAAAGTATATTGGTGGGTGTATTTTGGGTTGTGGTTAGTGGCGATGGGGTTGTTTGTTACCGAGATTTTTGGTTGGCAAATGGCACTGATTTATCGTTGGCTGTGGTTTGTTGTGTTGGGCATTCCCATGCTCATGGCAATGTTTATTGTATTGTATCTGTCCATCATGGCAGCTGATTCTTGGTTTTAAGTTTTAAAACCCCCTAATGGGGGGTTTGTTATTTGTAATAAGCATTGGCTGTTTGGGTGTGGTCGGTTTCATCAATCACTTGTGTCAGCTCGGGTATTTGCTGTTTGAGCTGAACTTCAACACCTTGGCGTAAGGTTACGTCCACCGCACTGCACCCTTGACAGCCACCACCAAATTTTAGCACGGCGGTTTTGCCTGCTTCGTTTTCAAAAACTTCAATCAAATCCACATGACCACCGTGGCTAGCAAGCTGTGGGTTAATTTCAGATTGTAAAACATAGTTAATCCGTTCTTCAATGCTGGCATTTTCACCCACTTGGGGGACTTTGGAGTTGGGGGCTCTAAATGTGAGTTGTCCACCAAAACGGTCTTTGTTGTAGTCAATCACCGCATCATGCAAATAAGGAATACTTGGTGCGTCAATATGAGCGATAAAGGCAGGATAGGTAATTTGTAGGTCGTCTTCATCAATCTCATCAGGCTGGCAGTAGCTCATACAGCACTCCGCTCGTGGTGTGCCTGCGTATTCTACAAAGATGCGTACACCGATGCCTTCTACGTCTTGTTTGGCTAATAGCTCAGCCAAATAGCTTTGGGCAGATTCGGTGATGATGATGTTGCTGCTTAGGGGGCTGTCTTGTTGGTCGCTCATAACACACTCATTTTAAAAAATTTATGCTTTTATGGTAACATATTTGTGATTATCAAGGTTAATTTTATTAATATTGGAATTTAATATGTCTTATGAATTTGATTATTTGGTGTTTATTGGTCGTTTTCAGCCTTTTCATCAAGGACATAAATTTGTCATCAATCAAGCCTTGACACTTGCCAAAACTGTGCTGGTGCTCATTGGTTCGGCAAACTCTCCCCGCACCACCAAAAATCCGTTTAGTTTTGATGAGCGTGAAAGTATGATTTTGGGGGCGTTTGATGATGAATGTCGCATCATGTGTTTGCCTGTTGATGATAATTTATACAATGACCAAAAATGGCTGTCAGAAGTGCAGGCATTGATTTATCATGTGGTGGGCGATGATGATAAAGTGGGTGTGGTGGGCTATCATAAAGATAAAAGTTCTTATTATTTGTCATTATTTCCAAGCTTGGGCTGTGTGAACCTACCAAATTATGAAAATCTATCCGCCACACCAATAAGAAAGCGGTATTTTGACTGTGGGGAGATTGATGAAAATTTACCTGATAATGTTGCAAGATTTTTGGATAAATTTAAAAATAGTGAAGATTATTTAAGGCTACAACGTGAATACAATCACATTGCTGAGTATCAGTTAGCATGGCAACACGCACCTTATCCGCCTGTATTTGTTACAGCAGATGCTTTGGTGGTGCAGGCAGGGCATATTTTATTGATTGAGCGTGGGGGTGATTATGGACATGGTTTGTATGCATTGGCAGGGGGGTTTTTGGATACACATGAGACACTGTTTGAATGTGTGGTGCGTGAGCTTTATGAAGAAACAGGTCTTGTGATTGACCCAAATGCCCTAAAATCTGAACATACTTTTGATGCACCTGACCGCTCAGCTCGTGGACGAACCATCACCACGGTGTTTTATTTTGAGTTGTCAGGTGATGAGTTGCCTGCGTTAAAGGCGGGCGATGATGCCAGTCGTGCTTTTTGGTTGCCACTGGGTAAACTTGATGGCAAAATGATGTTTGAAGACCATCATAGTGTGATTTTAAAGGTCTTAGGACTGTGATGTTAAAAAGCAAGCAAGAAGTATTGCTAGGTGCATTAAAACACCATCTCTAAACGCCCAAAGGTGGAGATGTGATGGTCTTTGTTGTCGTCTTTGTTATTATAATAACCAACATCACCTTGGATAAATAGCCATTTTCGCCAAATTGGTTGTCGGTAGCTGACATAAGGACCGTAGGTGTTGAAGTTAGATTTGTGTTCATCTGCAATATCGCCCCCTGCATATAGCCCATAGCTAAATGAACGAGTACCAAGTGGGATTTGCCAATGGTGCTGTTGGTACAAACTGTTGCTCCAACCAATGTCTTCTTGGTGGTCTTTATTGGTGTAGATGACGTGCGTGCGATTCATCAGGGTGCGGTGAGTGGATTTGGGTTGGTCAAATTCAAGCGTGCTTAGAGCATAATGCTCACTTTTTGTGCCATAGCGATATACTTGTTCAAAGCGTCCGCCTGTGTTTTTCATTGTCCAGCGTTTTTCGCCACGCCATCTTAGATAGACATCACTAGAACGCAGCCCCAAATCTATGTCGGTTTGTATGCCAACATCGTCTTTAAAGCGAGACCATCTTAGTGCCAAAGACGTGTTATCACGGCGACTTTGTTGGCGGTCAAAAGTGTGTTCTTGTTCAGGGTGCAGTCGCCCATCGTTATGGATACCACCCCCTTGTTCATTGTCTAGCCTATCATCACCGATAAGGACGTTTAGACGGTCTTCTAAGGTGGGCAGTTTGATTTTGGCACGAATACGTGGTTTGATGGCTGTGTTATTATATTTATCATCATGAACATCTAGCATGACACGCACCGTAGCACGAGCAGGCTCATCAGGATTGGGTTTGCCAAACCAGTCATCTATGTAATGAGCGGTTTTCCCAAGCCAACGGCGAGTGTCATGATGTTTTTGGTCAAGCCAATCATCTTGGGTGGGAGTATCTTGGGCAAAAGATACACCACAAAAAAGCACAAATGATACAACCAATAAGCCTGCTTTCATAAATCATTCTCATAAAAAACTGTCTTATCATATCATGAATGCCTACAAACAAAAACCCCAGCCATTATTTGACTGGGGGATTGTTGGTTTTATTTTTTGGCTTCATAAATGAAATTATCTTGGGTGCTGACACTGTACACGCCATCAGTACTATATACAGTCAATGTAATAGGCGTATGACCCACAGCGATTTTATCAGCATCAGCGATGATACTGACTGGTATGCTGTATGTTTCGTTGGCACTTAGAGTAATTTCTTTGAAACGAGATTTTAATACCATGCCATCAATCGGTTCAAGTTTGACCATATAAGTGTGTTTTTGGTCGGTTTTATTGACGATTTTGACAACATAGCTGTTTTGAACTTTACCGTCTCGTCCTTTGGTAGAGACTTGTTTGCGGTCATGGCGAATGTCCATCTCTAATGGAGCACGACCTACGGCGACCCAAGTGGCAGTTGATATCAAAGCGCTTAATACAAAGATATAGGCAAAGATACGAAAACTGATGATTTTGGTTTTTTCTTTATGGACAAGCTGACGCTCGGTGGTGTAGCGTATCAGCCCACGTGGATAACCAACTTTATCCATAATCTCATTACAGGCATCAACACAAGCAGCACATTGAATACATTCAACTTGCAAGCCGTTTCTGATGTCAATGCCTGTGGGACAGACTTGTACACACATATTACAGTCTATACAGTCGCCCATGCCTTCTGGATGTGTGCCTTTTTTGCGAGGACCACGAGCTTCGCCACGTTCATAATCATAAGAAACAAGCAAAGTGTCTTTATCAAACATCACCGACTGAAAGCGACCATAAGGACAAAAATGAACACACATATGTTCACGCATATAGCCGGCGTTAGATTGAGTGGCAAAGGTGATGATAAAGAAAAACACCCATGTCATCTTGCCCCAGCCCATAAAAAATGGCGTTGCTCCATTAAAAAACAGATAATCCGTACCAACCACTAAGGCGATGAACGTTAAGGCGGTGATGACACTAAACACACCCCAAATGGCATGGATGAGTACTTTTTTTGCGATTTTTGAAGCGCTCCATGGCTCATCTTCAAACTTCATGCGTTTGTTGCGTTCGCCCAAAATCCATTTTTCAACGTGCTGATATAAATGCACATAAATGGTTTGCGGGCAAGCATAGCCACACCACACCCGCCCTGCATAGACAGTTACCATAAAGAGCGTCATGGCAGCTATCATAAAGATGAAGGCAAAAAAGTAGAAGTCTTGTGGCATAAATGTTGCCCCAAAGACAAAGAATTTGGCGTTTGCCACATCAAACATCAATGCTTGCCGGCCATTCCAGCGTAGCCACGGCATGACTAAAAAGCCTACCAAAATGGCGTACATGGTAACAACACGGATATTTTGATATTTACCTTTGACGAAACGGGGGTGAATGCGTTTTTTTGTGGCGTCCACCACAGGGGCGGTGGGAATGATTTTTTGCGGTGGTGGTTTTTGTTTTTTTGGCTTGTTTGCCTTTGGGGGGGTTACCGTTGTGTCGGGTGTATTGACATCGGTGGGGTTGGTGTTATCAGGCGACACGTTGGCAGGTGCGTCTGGGGGTATGGCAGAGTTTTTTTCTTGTTCTGACATGGTTTCACCTTAGCTAAAATCAGCGTAATACGCTTTGGCTGGGTCGTTTTGGTTTGGCTTGATTTAGGATAATTTAAGGTTGTTTTTATGATAAATTAAAACCAAACAAATCCCACAAATAACGTTGTGAATTTTTGGAATAATTTTATTCTACGCCTTTTGGTAAAAAAGTCTAGCATTATTTGTGGTTGATGATGGAAAATTTACTGTGTGGTATTTAACGCTTAAAATTCGGTCATGTCCTTGATGGCTTTGTACAAAGCTTTTTGTTCAGGACTGGGTTTGGCGGTTTGTAGGTTGAGTACTTGACTCATGTCGCCATCAATGCGAATTTTGCCTGTCATAAAGGCTTCTATGGCAATCTCGGCAGTCTCTGTGCCACCTTTGATGATGTTGCCTAAGGTTTTGTCATCAATATTGATGGTGCTGGTGGCTTGTTCGTGATGTCCTTTAAAAATTTTACCTGATGATAAATGTAAGTGTGTGTCGGCATCGCCTGTAATACTAAGATTGATGATAAGATTGGCAAGATTTGGTGGAAGATTTAGGTCGCCTGCTTGCTCGTTTAAGGTGGCAACGGCATCAAACCACGCAGGGCTTAAAAATTGTGTCATGTTTTGCTCCCAAAAAAAACATCAATAATAAATTTGTTATTATACGCAAAAAATTTTCAAACGCCTATAATATTTTAAAAAATAAAATAAAGATAAATTTTAAATTTAAAAATCAAATCATATCTTGAATAATTTCCCAAAAAAGTTAAAAAATTGCTAAAAAATTGCATTATTTTTACAAAAGGTGGCTCAAAATTTACAATAGTGTTGTATAATAAAGGAGAAAACCCATTAAAAATACCTTATTTTTAGTGTGGATTTATTTAAAAGTAACGCAAGCCAGCAATTCATCATGATTGCCAAGCGAGCAAGCCAATCTAAGGTTTGATGTTTTATCAGCACTCAGGTTTTTTCTGTTTTGTTTGCTTAATGTGATGATATTTGGCAAAGTTTGCGTTACAATAAGATAAATAACTATCTAAATGAAAGCGTAAATTTTTAGAGATGTTCATTTGTATTGAAATGAATTTCCAAAAAACGTAACACAAATTGGGCTGCACAGGAAACTATCCAATGAGTCTATCTAAAACAGCAGTAGCCCCATTATCGATTGACCATGAATACGAAATCACGATTGTGCGTTTCTTTACCATCATGGCGGTATTTTGGGGCATCGTTGGCATGAGCGTGGGTGTATTTATCGCATCACAGCTTGCATGGCCAGCACTTAACTTTGACACTTCTTGGCTATCTTTTGGACGTTTAAGACCGCTACACACCAATGCGGTGATTTTTGCGTTTGGGGGGTCAGCACTTTTTGCCACTTCTTATTACATTGTACAGCGTACCTGTAAGACTCGGCTTTTTGCCCCATATCTGGCGTGGTTTACGTTTTGGGGTTGGCAGGCGGTCATTGTCGGGGCGGTCATCACGTTGCCTTTGGGTATTACTTCTGCAAAAGAATACGCTGAATTGGAGTTGCCACTTGACATCATGATTGCTTTGGTGTGGGTGTCTTATGCCATAGTGTTTTTTGGTACGCTCATTAAGCGTCAAACTTCACATATTTATGTGGCGAACTGGTTCTTTGCTGCCTTTATCATTACCATTGCGTTGCTGCACCTTGTCAATAACATGGCAATTCCTGTGAGTATGTGGAAGTCTTATTCGTTGTACGGCGGTGCAACTGATGCGATGGTACAATGGTGGTATGGTCATAACGCAGTAGGTTTTTATTTGACCGCCGCTTTCTTGGGCATGATGTATTATTTCATTCCTGTTCAGATTGGTCGCCCAGTTTATTCTTACCGTTTGTCTATTGTGCACTTTTGGGCGTTGATTGCGTCTTATATGTGGGCAGGTGGACACCATTTGCATTACTCAGCATTGCCTGACTGGACTCAGTCTTTGGGCATGGTGTTTTCATTGATTTTGTTTGCACCATCTTGGGGTGGCATGATTAATGGTGTCATGACATTGGCAGGTAGCTGGGATAAATTGCGTACTGACCCAATCATTCGTTTCTTGATTGTTGCTTTGTCGTTTTATGCCATGAGTACCTTTGAAGGCCCAATGCTTTCTATTAAGGAAGTAAACGCCATCAGCCATAATACTGACTGGACGGTAGGACACGTTCACTCTGGTGCGTTGGGTTGGGTAGGTATGATTACCATTGGCTCTATCTATGTGCTCTTGCCACGTATTTGGAACAAAGCCAAAATGTATTCAACCAACCTAATTACGGTGCATTTTTGGCTTGCGACCACAGGTACGGTGCTTTATATTGTGGCGTTGTGGATTTCGGGCATTACCCAAGGTATCGTATGGCGTGAGACCAACTTAGATGGCACATTAAAATATGACTTTATTCATTCTGTGGTCATCTCCCACATTCCGTTTGTGGTGCGTGCCTTAGGTGGTTTCTTGTATGTTGGTGGTATGCTTGTGATGGCTTATAACTGTTACAAAACCATCAAAATGCCAAGCATTCCTGAAAACATCGCCGAGCCTAACGAAATTAACACAGGTCGTGATGAAGTTTTTGACAACGATGCAGTTAAGGCATAGGGGGAATGTATGTCTAATATCACTCATGAAATTGTAGAGAAAAACACAGGTCTGCTCGTTGTCTTTATTGTGATTGCCATCAGCTTTGCGACTTTGGTTGAGATTGTTCCTTTGATTTTTGACCAAAACGACCCAGACAAAGGTGGGGTAAATAAGCCTTTGCCAAATATGCGTCCTTGGACAGCATTAGAGCTGGAAGGTCGTGATATTTATATCCGTGAAGGCTGTCATGTGTGCCACACGCAGATGATTCGTCCTTTGCGTGCCGAAGTGGAGCGTTATGGACCTTATAGTCGTGCTGCTGAATCTGCTTGGGATCACCCATTTTTGTGGGGTTCTAAGCGTACAGGTCCTGACCTTGCTCGTGTGGGCGGTCGTTATTCTGACCAGTGGCATATTGATCATTTGATTAATCCACGCTCTGTTGTGCCTGATTCGGTCATGCCTTCTTATCCTTGGCTTGCTAAGAACGAAGTGGACGGCTCTAAGACACAAGCAAAAATGCGAATTTTCAAAGACCGTTTTGGCGTACCTTATAGCGAAGAAGACATTGCGGCAGCACCTGACCAAGTTCAAGGAGCAACCGAGCTTGATGCATTGGTAGCATATCTACAACAGTTAGGTATCGCCATGCAAGGGCAACGCTAATGAATTGGGGCGTTTTACATAGTATAGCGACAGTAGGGGCGTTTATTGCTTTTATTGCGATTGCTTGGTGGGCATATTCCCCCAAAAATAAAAAACGCTTTGAAGAAGATGCACAACTTGCGTTAGATGACAATCAATTAAAAAAATTGTCATCACAACGCACTAAGGATATACAATGAGCTTTTTTTGGAGTTCTTGGGTTACCATTTTTTCGCTAGGCTGTTGGCTGTTTGTATTTGGCGTGTTGGTATGGACTTTAAGAACAAAACCTGTTTTAGAAGAAGATGAAACCACAGGACACTCTTATGATGGCATCAAAGAGTACGATAAACCATTGCCAAAATGGTGGCTGTGGGTGTTTTTTGGAACATTGATTTGGGGTTTGGGATATTTTATCTTTTATCCAGCAATCCAACCTGGCGGTTGGAAAGGTGTATTAACCGTAACCGTTGATGGTCAAGAGTTGCCTTGGACATCAGAAAATGAGCTAAATAGCAACCTACAAAGCAACAACAAAGTATTTTTAACAAGTTTTGAAGGCATTTTGAGTGAAGATGGTGCGTCTGATGCGTTGCCAATCTTAGCAAAACTCAATGAATTGCAAGCCACTCAACGCAAAAATGCTGAGCCAAATGAAGAGTTGCAAGCTCAAATTGATGAGCAGGTCAAACTACTTGCTCCTTATGTGGACAAGCTTGTCAGTAACCCAGAAGCCATCAAAATTGGTAATAACCTATTTTTGCAAAACTGTGCATTGTGTCATGGCTCTAATGCTACTGGTGCCACAGGCTACCCCAACCTCACTGATAATGACTGGTTGTATGGCGGTAAAGCTGATGAAATCTTGCTGACCATTCATAACGGTCGTGTTGGTGCGATGGCAGCATGGCAAAAACAACTGGGCGAGTCTGGTGTGCGTGCTGCTGCTGAGTATGTGCTTAGCATCTCTGGCAACCAAAATGGCTATGAGTTAAACCAAGCTCAGGTAACACAGGGTAAAGCAATTTTTGAAGCTAACTGTGTGCTGTGTCATGGTGCTGACGCCAAGGGTCTAACGTCATTTGGTGCACCAAACTTGACTGATGATATTTGGCTGTTTGGTGGCGACCGCAGTACCATTCAAACCACCATTCGTCATGGTAGAGCAGGTGTGATGCCAGAGTGGCAGACTAAGCTAGGTAACGAACGTATCATGTTGTTAGCTGCTTATGTACGCTCACTGTCTCAAAATGCTGAATAATAACAGCTTAAAAAAAAGACCCTAAATCAGGGTCTTTTTTGTTTGAGCGAATTATTTGCTGATGGCGACTTGTAGCCAGATGTTTGCTTGAATATAATCTTGTACTTTAATGCGTTGATTGCTGTCAGTGCTTGGGGTGGCAATACGCACCACTAATGGCGTGCTGTCAGGCTCACGCAAAATCACCACATCAAACAAAGTAATTGCTTTATTAAAAAAGGACGTGTGGCTAATGCCTAACACTTGACCTTGACACCACGATTCGTCTTCTTGTCCAAAAGTTTCGCCATACAAATAAATACAACTGTGCCCTAAGTTAATCTCTACGGGAGCTAAGGGTGTGTCATCAACAGGTTGCCACGCACGGATTTGCTCAGTGATGTCATCAGGCACTCGCCCATCATTGGCTGAAACAATGTCATTAAAAGCACGATGATAGCGAATGGCTGTTGGGTCGTCTATCAAAATGTGCTGACTTTGGTCAGATGGCTCAATATGATATGCCCACGCACTCAAATAAGCCTGATAATCTTGGTTGGCTTGATAGTGGTTGTGATTAATGCTATAAAGCTGGTCAAACGCATATATCGTAGAGCCATCTTTGGTGTTTAGGCGTAAAATCGCATCTGATGTGCGTTCACAGCGAATAATTCTTTCAACATTACAAGTGGTTGCATAGGGGCTTTCCACACAGGGAAAGGTATTGACCAAAGCGATAGGTTTGCCTTGTTCCATCGCAAGCACTTGTTTGATATGGCAAGGCTCATCACCACTAATCAGTAGGCGTTTGTTGTCTGTGGTGTTGGGGCTCAGCCCCACAGGAAGTTTGGCGGTGTCTAGCATTTGTTTGAGCCAAATGGGTACTTCTTGGGTGATGTCTGTGCTTAAAATTGCCCAATGGTCGCCATGACTTGCGTTTTTGTCATCAGGTAGGTCAATCTTGGTCGGCGTAATTTGATGTTGATATTTGTAATGCAAAGTCTGTGATTGGCTCATGATGGCTTTCCAGATGTTGTTATTGGCAATATTAATAAGGTAAAAATTTAAAAAATCAAGCCAAAATATGATAAATGGTGTAAACTATGGCAAATTTTATCTGAGAAAAAATATGTTTCGTCCCTTGGCTTTATTTATTGGTTTACGTTATACCAAAGCTGAACGCAAAAATGGTTTTATCTCTTTTATTTCTTTTATTTCTATGATTGGATTGACTTTGGGCGTGGCGGTATTAATCACCGTGCTTTCGGTCATGAACGGCTTTGATAGGGAGATGAAAAGCCGTATTTTGGGCATGGTTTCTCAGGCAAATGTCATCTCTTATGATATTTTACCTGATTGGCGTGAGCTGTCCAAACAAATTGAGCAACAAGACAAAAACGTCGTGGCAACTGCACCATTTATTCAGCTTCAAGGAATGCTTACTGCTCATGGGCAAGTGTCAGGCATTGTGCTGTCAGGGGTAGAGCCTGAATACGAAAAAAAGGTCTCGGTGGTTAATGATTATATGGTGTCAGGCAGTTTTGATGATTTGCAAGCAGGTGAATTTGGCATTGTATTGGGTGATAGCAAAGCGGCTGAGATGGGTGTCAGACTTGGTGAAAAAGTTACCATTGTTTTGCCAGAAGCATCGCCATCGCCTGCGGGGGTAATTCCTAGATTTAAACGATTTACCTTGGTGGGGACGTTTCGTATTAATAATGAGATTGATGGCTTGATGGGTTTTGTGGCAATGAAAGATGCAGGAGCCATGCTGCGTTTGCCTGATGGGGCTCAGGGCATTCGTCTAAAATTAAATGACATTTTTAAAGCTCCCCAATCTGCTCTAAACGCCCAAAACATAGACTCGCAACGTTTGATGGCAAGTGATTGGACGCACACGCACGGCAATCTTTTTTCGGCGGTGCAAATGGAGAAGGCAATGATTGGTTTATTGCTGTTTTTAATCGTCATTGTGGCAGCGTTTAATATCGTATCTAGCCTTATCATGCTGGTTACTGACAAAAAATCTGACATCGCCATTTTAAAAACTTTTGGGGCAAGTCCAAAACTTATCATGCAGGTATTTGTGGTGCAAGGCATGATTATCGGTGTGATTGGCACGGTTGTTGGTACGGTGCTCGGTGTGATATTGGCTTTGTCTGTTAATGATATTTTGGTGTTTGTCAGCAAATTGTTTGGGGTGAGTTTGTTTAATACCAGCGTGTATCCTGTGGATTATTTGCCTTCGCAGATACAGGTGGCGGATGTGGCGTTAATTGTGGTGGCATCTTTTTTATTGTCATTTTTGATGACGGTATATCCTGCCTTAAAAGCATCAAAAATCCAACCTGCCCAAACTTTGCGTTACGAATAGGAATATAATATGACTGTGATTTTAGAAGCCAAAAACATCAGTAAGATTTATGACGAAGGCAAAATCAAAACCACCGTTTTATCAGGGCTAGATTTGACCATACACCAAGGTGAAAGGCTTGCCATTGTTGGCAGTAGTGGCTCTGGCAAAAGCACGCTGTTACATCTGTTGGGCGGACTAGACACACCCACCACAGGCGAAGTGTGGATAAATGGCGTGTGTGTTAATCGCTTAAATGAAACGGAGCGTGGCAAACTTAGAAATGAACAGTTGGGTTTTATTTATCAATTTCATCATTTATTGGCAGAATTTGATGCCACCGAAAATGTCGCCATGCCGTTATTAATGCGTTCACACTTTTCCATCAAAGAAGCTTATGATAGGGCAAATGATTTGTTGGATAAGGTGGGTTTGTCTCACCGCACACATCACCGCCCAAGTGAGCTGTCAGGGGGGGAGCGTCAGCGTGTTGCCATTGCTCGGGCTTTGGTTACACAGCCTGCTTTGGTGTTGGCGGACGAGCCCACAGGTAACTTAGATGACGATAATGCCAAAGCGGTGTTTGATTTGTTGTCTGATTTACAAAATACGCTTGGTATGGCACTGATTATGGTAACACACGATAGAGAGCTTGCCAGTCGTGCCGATAGGGTGCTTGAAATGAAAAGCGGGCATTGGGTCTGATTTGTGGTGATTTGTCAAATCGAAAAATCATCTGTACCATTTTTTTGACTATCACGGACTTTATGTCCTTTTTGGGTACTAAAACGTGGGGCGTTTTCGTTGTAGCCGTGGCGTTTTCGCCAATCTGCCACCACGTGCCACTGCCAAATAAAGCGAAATAATAATCCTGCAATGATGCTAGATATCACACCACAAATCACCAAACCCAGCCCAAAAACTTCAAAAGAAAATGTATTAGAATTTGGGGGGTTACCTGTACCAAAAATCCACAAGGTTAAATCTGCAAGTAATACACCTATCCCACGCAGTCCGATGATTGGCTCTCCTAGAATGATTGCCCCCACCGAATACGCCAACCAAAATACTGGAATGGTGGTTAAGGGGTTGGTAATCCAAGTGAGAGCGATTGCCATAGGAACGTTGGCACGAAACAGCAAGGCTCCAATAAGAGCAAGCGGCATTTGACCAGGTAGGGGGAAAAACGCACAAAGCACGCCAATATACACCCCACGCCCCAAAGATGCACGGTTCATGTGCCACAGACGTGGGTCAGCCAAAAAAGGGGCAAACCAACGGATAATGCGACTTTCTTGGAGTTTTTCGGGAGTGGGCAACCAAGCCTTTAAGCGTTTTTTGGGCATAAATCGTCAAAAGTAATGATGGAATTTCAGATTATAACAAAACTGCATTTTTTTAGTAGTGATTTTTGTAAGTGAATGATAAATATCAAAAAAACTTAGCCCCCTAAGGAGCTAAGTGTTATTTTTTGGTCAGAAATTAACCCAAGAAAGCGTTATACATCCACACTTGCTTTTCTTGCTCTTGGACATAGCCAGTAACGATGTCTGCTGTGCCTTGGTCGCTGGCTTCTTCGGCAAGCTCGGCAACTTTACGCTGTTCTTCAATGAGCGATTGTAAGCCTTTTACCACACCTTCAACACAGCCACGTCCATCGAATACGCCTTTGTCTTCTTGAATGGTAGCACGCTCAGCAAAGTCGGTATAAGCATGAAGTGGTGTGCCACCTAGGGTCAAGATACGTTCAGCAATCTCATCAATTTGTAGTTGTAGCTCAGTATAAAGCTCTTCAAATTTTGGATGTAGGGTAAAAAAGTGCTCGCCTTTGACGTTCCAATGATAGCCACGCACATTGATATAAAAGATGTGATAGCTAGACAGTAGGGCGTTTAAGGCTTTGATGACAGGGGTCAATTCTGCATTTTCAAGACCGATTTGGTTGGTACTCATGGTGTACTCCTATGGTTTTAAAAAGTTTTATGCTCTAAAATTAATCTGTATCATGATAGCACAGATTGCTACTAAGTAAAATTTAATATTTTGATAGCTGTCATAAATTTATCGTATCATGTCATCATGCCGTCGGTTTTGAGTCCTTTGGGGGTGATTTCTTGTAAATGTTTGATGATGGTGTTGATGGGTAGACCTTTGTTATTTAGGCGTTTTGGAATGATTTGACTGCCTTTTTGACCTTGCATTTCAAACATGATAAACACAAAATCATCCGTCTCATCCCATTGTGTTACTGCCGACCAATTTAGCACCCCTTGCTGTGTGGGGGCAGAACGCATGGTCATGCCACGCATTTGTGGGTTTTGCAAAATGTCGCTTTTGGCCGGTATGGTCATGATAAGACCGTGTTTTTGCACACCCAGTTTTAGGGCATACATTTCATCAGGAATGTTAATCTCGCTGACTTGTTTGTCAAACTCTCGTCTCATGTACCATTGCATGCCCAAAGTGCGTAATAACAGATAAATTACCACACCCACCAGCATTATCCAAAAAATAATGGTGGAGTACCCATTGACAAAAATCAGCCCCAACACCGCAAGAGCAACCGTGATGCCAAGAATTATCCATTCTTTGGTTCGGACTGATTTAAGACTGACTGCTTGTACTGATTTTTCAAACAGAGCAAGCTGAGCGTTGCGAAACTCAGCATCACTCATGTCTAAGGCGACAGGTTGTAGCGTGTAGGGATATAGGGCTTGTTTTGGTTTTTGGCTCATGATGATGTCTTAGGTAAAAATGCCTATCTTACCCAAAACTTTGCAAAAAATAAACCCAAAAAGCTGAAATTTTACGTCAAATTTGCTATTATTAGCCAATTTTAGAATTTTAGATGGTTAGGTAAATTATGTTAGACCCAAAATTACTCCGTGGTGATTTGACCACTTTACAAAAAAAATTGGCAACACGTGGCTATGATTTGGACATCAATTTTTGGCAGGATATGGAAACCAAGCGTAAAGCCATTCAGGTAAAAACCGAAGATTTGCAAGCCCAAAAAAACGCAGGGGCAAAAAAGATTGGCGAGCTGAAACGTGCTGGCGAAAATGCAGACGAGCTACTTGCTCAAATGGAAAAAGTCAGTGAACAGATGAAACTTGCCGAAAGCGAGCTTAAAGAGCTACAAACTGTCATCAATGATGCCAGTCTTGCCATTCCTAATTTGCCTGATGACAGTGTGCCTGTTGGGGCGGACGAGCATGATAATGTAGAAGTGCGAAAGTGGGGCGTGCCACGCACTTTTGATTTTGATGTCAAAGACCATACTGATATTGGCGAAAACTTGGGTCAGCTTGATTTTGAGATGGCAGCCAAATTGACAGGCAGTCGGTTTAGTGTATTAAAAGGTGGACTTGCTCGGCTCAACCGTGCCTTGGTGCAGTTTATGCTAGATACCCACATCAAAGCAGGCTATACCGAGATGTATGTACCTTATATGGTCAATGGCGACAGCCTACAAGGCACAGGACAGCTGCCAAAGTTTGAAGAAGACCTATTTAAACTGCGTGGCGACAAAGAATACTATCTAATTCCAACATCAGAAGTGCCACTGACCAACAGCGTGCGTGATAGCATGTTAAATCCGAGTGAGTTGCCATTAAAACTCACCGCTCATACGCCGTGTTTTCGTAGCGAAGCAGGCAGTGCAGGGCGTGATACTCGTGGGCTGATTCGTCAGCACCAGTTTGAAAAAGTGGAGATGGTACAAATCGTGCGTGCTGATACGTCCATGCAAGCCCTAGAAGAAATGACCGCCCAAGCTGAGAGCATTTTGCAAGCCTTGGAGCTGCCTTATCGTGTGGTGGCTTTGTGTACGGGCGACATGGGGTTTAGTGCGACCAAGACCTATGATATTGAAGTGTGGCTACCTAGCCAAGATACTTACCGAGAGATTTCTAGCTGTTCTAACTGTGGGGATTTTCAGGCTCGGCGTATGACAGCAAGGGTCAAAGACGGCAAAAAAACTGAGCTGGTACACACCTTAAATGGCTCAGGGCTTGCGGTGGGAAGGACACTACTGGCTATCCTTGAAAATCATCAAAACGCCGATGGCAGTGTGAGCATTCCAAAGGCGTTGCAACCTTATATGGGCGGATTGACAGTGTTGGGCGTTTAGATTCTATTGATTAAAAAATGCCGTTTTCAAAGACGGCATTTTGATTGATGTTTAATTTAATGCCCTTTCTAGTGTATCAAATAATCTTTTAAAATTATTTAATGTTTCATCAGAAACCTTTTGTTTGCCGTAGATGATTTTATTTTTAAATACAGCAGATGTGGATGCGTATTTGTTAAAGTTACCATCTTTATCAACCAATCTAAATGCAGTTAAGTCATCATCACTAAATACATGTTCAATCTCTTTTCCAACAAATTCTTTACCCATATCGGATAAAGTAATAACAGTTAAATCAGAATTTTCATTGATTTTTTTCATCACTTTACCTGCGGTATCGCCATCAACCAACAATATAGCATCTTTGCGAATGCTGAGCAGTTTTTTGCTGACAGCTCTTTTGGATTCTTCGTTACTATCCCCAACACCATTGATGGGTAAAAAAGTAAACTCTGATTTGCCTAATAAATGTTTAAACGCTGTCAAGTAGTTATAGTCTGTAATGCCTTCTACAAAAACAAGTTTTTGATTGGGGTTAATGATGATGTGATTTTCAATGGTAAGAGCTTCTTTAACAGCAAGTAATGAATCTGAGTCTGTACTGTTAACTGCCGAAAAGTTATTTTCAATGTAGGTGATATTGTCATCGTTCTTAATCACCCTTAACTCATCAAGAAAATCTAAGTCAATCAAAAATGGTGAGTGTGTTGCCATGACAATGGTAACATCATTATGCACAGCGAATTCTTTTAAAAATTTTCTTAGCTCTCTTTGCCCTTTAATGTGTAGATTAGTGGCAGGTTCGTCCATAATAATGATGTCGCCAGCCTGAATATCATTTGAGCATAAAAGGTTAAAAAACAGGTCAAAAAACCATTTAAAACCAACTGACTGAGAGTCTAATAAGAGAGAATTTTTCCCTTTAAATAAGGAAAAATATATTTTATCTGCATGCAAGGATATTTTAAAAGAATAATTTGCATCTTTTGTATAATAAAGCTGATTAAACTTATTTGAAATGGTCACTAATTTTTCATTAATTCTGTCGCTTTCTTGTTCTAATATACCGATAAGGTTTCTCTTATTAAACACTTCATAAGACTTATGGATGGTTGATATATTAACATTAATAGATTTTAAAATGGATAAAAGAAAACTATTTTTTTGAATGTCTTGATGATTTGAAATTAGGTCTTTATTGCAGATACTTTTTTGTTTATAAGTAATAATTCTAGACATAAAATTAGTACCAAAATTTTTCTGCAATATATGATTTAAACCTTTAAATGATGGCGTAATACTAATTTCGTGATTTAGGTTGTATTGTTTTAATGTTTTTATGGTTTCACTATTATCACTGGGTAGCAAAAATTCTATCTTATTTTTTAATGATTTTTTACAAGATAGATAATCTTTTTTATCTTCATCTCTGCGACAAAATAAGGATATTTTTGGGTTTCTGTATTCATCTTCCATATATAAATCAGTGATATCATGTTCAGCAATGTTGCCATTAGCGATGATATTGAGTGCATCTAATATATTAGATTTTCCTGAGTTATTTGCACCAATTAAGATTACCAAATCACCTAGCTCGCCTTTGTGTAAAGAATGATTTAGCACCAATCTCTCATAAGTGGGTTTGTTTGGCTGATTTTTAAAACCAATGTTTCTAAAATGCTCAATTCTAAGTGAACGTTCCACTATTTGTCTCCCGTATTAAGTTTCATCAGTAATTGTATGTTATCATAAGGTTTTAAAAGATTAATTTCTACATCAGATAATTGTCTTTTGTTGATTAAAGGATATATTTTTAATGCGTATTCAACCATATCATCAAAGTCTGATTTTGTTAAAATCAGTTCAATAAATTGATTTTTAATAGAGTTATCATTATTTTTTAACATTGATTGAGTGTCTAAACTTTTATTTTCTACGGTGTTTTGAATAATAAAAGCAATGGCTGATTTTTTACCAATAAGAGAATCGCTATCAATGTATCTAAATAGATCTAAAATAGGCTGATGAATGATGAGATATTCTCCATTATCATAAGCATCAATAAATTTATACATTGTGGGGCGGGAAACTTGAAAATAATCGGACAGCTCAGTAATTTTAAGCTCTATCTCTTTTAGTCGGTCTTTAATCATGTAATACCTTTTTAAATTTATTTACATTTTTTGTAAACTTGGGTATTATATTTTACAAAAAATGTAAAATCAAGGGATTTTTTAGCTTAATGACAAAAAGAGAATATAAATTAGTCATTGGTATTTTTAGATAAAAAACACCATTTATGTTATAATTCTTCATTTGTTTAAGCCTGTTAGGATTAGCCCAATGCCAACCCCCCTAAACCAACGCCACACTGCCAACGCCATTCGTATTCTTGCCATGGACGCTGTCCAAAAAGCCAACTCAGGACACCCCGGTGCTCCAATGGGTATGGCGGACATTGCCGATGTGCTGTGGCGAGAGTTTTTAAACCATAATCCAAATAATGCCAACTGGGCAAACCGCGACCGTTTTGTATTATCTAACGGTCATGGTTCTATGCTACTTTATGCCTTGTTGCATTTAAGTGGTTATGATTTGACCCTTAATGACATCAAAAATTTTCGTCAGTTGCACTCAAAAACCGCAGGACACCCCGAGTATGGCTATGCTGATGGCATTGAGACCACCACAGGGCCTTTGGGACAAGGGATTGCCAATGCAGTCGGCTTTGCCCTAGCCGAAAAAACCCTTGCTGCTCAGTTTAACAAAGCCAACAATGCCATCATTGACCATCATACCTACTGCTTTTTGGGCGATGGCTGTTTGATGGAGGGCATCAGCCACGAAGCCTGTTCGCTTGCTGGCACGCTTGGATTGGGCAAGCTCATTGTTTATTATGATGACAATGGCATTTCTATTGATGGGGAAGTGGAAGGGTGGTTTAGCGATGACACCGCCAAACGCTTTGAGGCTTATGGTTGGCAAGTATTAAACGTAGATGGACATGACAGCGAGCAAATCCGCACTGCTACCCTATCCGCCAAAGCTGAGACCACTAAGCCTACTTTGATTATCTGTAAAACAGTGATTGGACTAGGTAGTCCTAATAAGCAAGGCAAAGAAGACTGCCACGGTGCGCCTTTGGGCGTGGATGAGATTGCCTTGGCACGAGATATGCTTGGCTGGGAAAATAGCGAGCCATTTGCCATCAGCGATGAGATTTATCAGGCGTGGAATGCCAAAGTAGCAGGACAAGCCAAAGAAGATAAATGGAATGCCCAATTTGCTGATTATCAGGCAAAATATCCTGACGAAGCTGCTGAGCTACAACGCCGTCTAAGTGGCGAGTTGCCAAGTGATTTTATCACCAAAGCGGACGAATTTATCGCTTTGTGCCACACCAAAGGTGAGAGCATTGCCACCCGTAAGGCAAGCCAAAACGCCCTAAATGCCCTTGCCCCTGCTTTGCCCGAGATTTTGGGTGGTAGTGCCGATTTGGCAGGCTCAAATTTGACCCTTTGGAAAGATGCCAAGGGTGTACAATCCCACGCCGATGGTAACTATGTGCATTATGGCGTGCGTGAGTTTGCCATGACCGCCATTGCCAATGGGGTGGCGTTGCATGGTGGATTTATTCCCTTTACTGCCACCTTTTTGATGTTTATGGAATATGCTCGTAACGCCGTGCGTATGTCGGCACTGATGAAGCAGCGAGTGATTAATATCTATACCCATGACAGCATTGGTCTAGGCGAAGATGGTCCCACCCATCAGCCTGTGGAGCAAATCGCCAGTCTAAGACAAACGCCCAATCACTTCACATGGCGACCTTGCGATACGGTAGAGACAGCCGTGGCGTACAAATCCGCACTTTTGACTGCCCATGCCCCAACTTCACTCATTTTATCTCGTCAAAACTTGCCCCATCAGGCTCGCAGTGATGAACAAATCGCCTTGATTGAAAAAGGCGGCTATATTTTGGCAAAAGAACAGGGCGAGCTACAAGCCATCATCATCGCCACAGGTTCAGAGGTGGAACTTGCCATGAATGCTTATCACAGTTTGAGTGAGCAAGGTGTGGGCGTGCGTGTGGTGTCTATGCCTTGTGCTGAAATTTTTGTCAATCAGGACAAAGATTATGTAGAGAGTGTTTTGCCAAATGCCGTGCGTGCCAGAGTGGCGGTAGAGGCGGGCATCACCGATTATTGGTATAAGTTTGTGGGGCTTGACGGCAAAGTGATTGGTATGACCAGCTTTGGTGAGTCTGCCCCTGCCAAAGAGCTGTTTAAACATTTTGGGATTACCAGTGAAGCGGTGGTAGAAGCGGTGCAATCGCTGATTTAATCGCCACAGCCAAGCAATGGTTTAAGATAAAAAATGACATACTCATCATGGGTGTGTCATTTTTTTATATGTCATATCAAAATTATCCCATCATCTAAAACGCACCACCATCTTTTTGATGGGTTGTTTTGATGTGTCTGATATTAGGATTTATTGATAACATAGTTTTATGATTGATTTATTTTTATAAAAATAAGTTATTTCATCATCTTTTTTTCTTAGATGATATAAAAAATACTATATAAATCAATATTTTATTTATTTATAAAAAAGTACAAGTGTTTTTTTGTAAAAAAATCGTGATTTTATTAGAAAATTGGTGAAAGATTTTTTAAGTTGCCCAGTCTAAGTAATAACACCAAAAAGGTGTTTTGATAAATTTTTTTCATTTAGGTTATGGGTATTTCTTATGAATCGAGCGTATCGTGTGATTTTTAATCATAGTTTGGGGGTGTGGCAGTGTGTTTCAGAGATTGCCAAAGCCAAAGGTAAAAGTAAAACCCTAAAAACTGTGGTGTTGGCGGCGGCGGTCGCTGTTTCTGGGCAGGCATTGGCTAACGAGGTGTTTGGTGGCGGTATTCAGTATAAAAATAGGGGGGATTATCAAGTAACTGCACCAACAGAGGTTTTGACCCAAGGTACAGTTTTGCCAACCAACACTTTAACTGTGGATAACCAACCATTAACCATTTATAATCATGGTAAAGTTACCAACACCAAAGATGTCAAAGTGCAAAATGGTGGTAAAATCAACATTCATACTAATGGCGTGCTTGAAACTGAGTCTATAAATATTGGTAGTGTGGGTGCAGGTGAGCTGACCGTAGATAATGGTACTGTTAAAACAACTGGCAATACAAATATTGCCAAAGAAAAAGGCAGTAAAGGCGAGCTGACACTAGCCAATAATGCCAAGTTTACCACCAAAGATTTAAAGGTGGGTACTTTTGGAGAAGCCACATTAAAAGTAACAAACAGTCAGTTGGATACTGAGGCGGTTATTTCAGGATTTGGTAAAGACTCTAAGGTAGATATTACACTTGATAAGGCTACTGTCAATACTGGATTGTTGACCTTGGGAGCTGCTGGCAAGACTAAATTCACCGCAGATAACCAATCCAAACTGAATGTTGATGGTAATTTATTTGTATCATCCAGTCTTGGCATCAAACAAGAACAAGAATCTGTGAGTGGTGAGCTGATTATTCAAAATGGCAGTAACGTAACTGTCAAAAATACGCTTGCTGTTGGTAGTACTGGTAAAGGTAGATTAGAGATTGCAGGCGAAAATACTACCATCAAGACAAACGACATACAAATTGGTGGTTGGTTACCTGCTAATATTGATGTTACGGATAAGCCGCAGCAGTATGGTGATGGCACACTTGAAGTTAAGAGCAAGGCAAACGTTTTGGTAGAAAAGGACGTTGTTATTGGTAATCTTAACAAAGGTCAAGTGACAGTAGATGGGGCAAAAGTTAAAGTAAAAAGAAACACCATCATTGCTGAGACTCAGGCTAGCATGGGAACATTAAACATCAAAAATGGTGTTTATGAGACTGACGATTTAGTCGTTAGTCAAGCTGGTACAGGCAAGCTTAACACTAATAACAGCCAAATAAATGCCAAGTCCTTTCGTTTGGGGGTTGGTCAAGAAGCCATAGCAGATGCACTGATTGATAATAGCACGATTAACGCAACAGGAACAATCATTCTTGGGCATTATGGCAAAGCAAAATTAACAGCCACCAACGCTTCAACCATTGTTGGAGAAAATTTATATCTGTTTTCTGGTGTTAGCCCCATTCAAAAGCGAGATTCTGTTAGCGATGAGCTGATTGTCAATAAAGGCAGTAATGTAAGCATTAACAATGTTCTTGGCATTGGTAACACTGGTGGTGCCAAAGTGGCAGTGTCAGGTGAGCGTTCTGCCATCAATGTTGGTGGTGAGATACAAATTGGGGGCTGGCTACCTGATAATGTTGATGATAGTGGAATATCTCAAAGCTCTGGTAATGGCACACTTGAAGTCAAAGATGGTGCAAGTGTTTTAGCAAAAAAAGACATTGTTATTGGCAATATTGGTGTGGGTAAGGCACAAATAACGCAGGCAACCGCTGAGACCGAGAAGAATACCATTTTGGGTAAAGAAAAAGATAGCACTGGTGAGCTAAACATCAATAAAAAAGGCGTCTATACTACCGGCGATTTGGTGGTGGGCAACAAAGGCTCGGGTAAATTGGTGGTAAATACTGCCACAGTCAAAGTGGCGAATATTAAACGCGATACCGCCGCCCAAGCATCATCAGTCTCTATTGTTGATGGTACGGTACAACTTACCGAAAACCAAGGTGAGCTGTTTGATGGCTTTACAGATAAAAGTAAAAGCCAAATTGAGCTTGGAGGTAATGCAATTTTTGACACCCAAAACCATAATGCCACTATCGTTAATGGTGCTAGATTGATTGGTACTGGTAGCTTGATTAAGCAGGGTGCAGGCACTTTGACCTTAAATGTAGCAAGTAAGGGCTACACAGGACAAACACACATCAATGAAGGTACGCTTAAACTGCTTGGCGATTATGAGTTTGCCAAAGATGAGATATTGGCGATTGCCGTAGAAAATAAAGATAAATATGGTAAATTAGAAAGTACAGGCAAGCTAAATGTTACAAAGGGTACAATAAAAATCAAGGCTTCTAGTGTTGTACAGCAGCTAGCATCAGATGCCAAAGATGCCAATCAAAATGCCAATACTGTCTGGAAAGATATTGTTAAAGCCGAAGGGTTGGTGGGTCAATTTAAAGAGTTTTCTGTGGTGGGTAAAGAGGACAAGCCTATCAGAAACGGTACTGATTTGTTGCATTTGGATTATCATGGTAATGCGATTGATTTGAAAGTTGGAGCTCCAAAACAGCCTGAACAAAAACAGCCTGAACAAAAACAGCCTGAACAAAAACAGCCTGAACAAAAACAGCCTGAACAAAAACAGCCAACCAGCGTATTTACAAAAGCTGTGCAAAAACATAACAACATCTCTGCATTGTCTTTGGCACAGGCTTTAGATAAGACCATTGAAAGCCCCAACGAGCAAAACAAAAAGCTTGCTTTGGCACTTAGCTTGGGACTAGACGGCTTATCGCAAGCACAAATCTCGCAGGCAGCAAGTCAGCTACAACCCTTGCTAGAAGGTGCTACCAACCGTGTGATAGCAGACAGCAGTGCTTATGCAGTGCAAGCCATTAACGCTCAACCATTGACCAGCACCCATCAAGTTTGGGCAAGTGCCATTGGCAATGATGGTAAACACAAAGCCAGCACAACAGGTTTGTCAGCTTATAATGATACCCATGTGGGTGCTGTGGTTGGCGTGCAAGGTGCTGTGGGTGAGACCAGTGTTGGTGTGGCGGTATCACATTTGCAGGGCGATATTGATAGTAAAGGTGCTACCAACCATCAGGTAGAAACCAAAACTACCCAAGCCTTGTTGTATGCCAAACACCAAGCTGCCCAAGGAACAGAGCTTTATGGGCATGTTGGCGTGGGGCGTAGTGATGTGGATGGTAAGCGTCATATCAGCCTATTGGCAAAAACCACAGCGACCGCTCAATATCAAGCCAAAATTGCTCAGGCAGGTTTGGGCATAAGCCATCAAATTGGTTCATCACAACGCAATCTTACGCCGTTTGTGGGTATTGACTATACCAAAGTCAGCTCAGATGCTTACCAAGAAAAAGGAGCAGGGGTATATAATTTGGCAGTCAATAAAAATACCTACGAAAGCCTAACAAGCACGCTTGGTGTCAAAGCCAATTACACCATTGGTAAGCTCAATCTTAATGCCACCCTTGCTGGCGGTTTTGAAAATGGCGACAAACGCAGTCGGGCACAAGCTAGCTTTGTCAGCAGTAACGTTGGCTTTAGCACCACAGGACATGAAGTGGGCAAACACTTTGGTGTTGCTGGTGTGGGCGTTGGCTATCAGCTGACACCAAAAGCCAAGTTGTCCTTGGGTTATCAAGGTCAATGGCGTAAAAACTATGACAGTCAAAGCGGTACATTGGCACTGACCATGCAGTTTTGATAAAAACTGATAAAACACCCCGAGCGTAGGTTTGGGGTGTTTTTTATTAACAAAATTTTACTGCCAAAATATTTAAAAAATTATCCATAATGATGGCATTAATTGCCCTAGCTTTTTGGTGGATTTGATAGGATGGCTTGTGTTTTTATAAAAATATGTTTAAAATCGCTGATAATTCATGTCTTTATCAGCATAAGGAAAACCCATGACCGACATTTTAAGACAACCTGCCGAAGCCATCTATGCCCACGAATTATCGGCGTTAAAGGCTGATGACACTGCTCAAAAGCCAATAGGCTGGCAACTGTCCCCCCAAGCAGTCGTTAAGTATTTGATGGGTGGCACGACATCAGATGGCACGGTGATTAGCGAAAAATATGTTGGCAACCCCAAGCTGATACAAACAGCAGTGGCAACTTTGGCGACAGATAGGGCGTTATTGCTCCTTGGTGTGCCCGGTACGGCAAAATCATGGGTGTCTGAGCATTTGGCGGCAGGGATTTGTGGCGATAGCACACGAGTCATTCAATGTACCGCAGGCACAGATGAAAACCAGATTCGTTATGGTTGGAATTATGCTCAGCTACTTGCCAAAGGACCTAGCCGAGATGCCTTAGTGCCCACGCCATTATTTCGTGCCATGCAAGATGGAACTTTGTGTCGCCTAGAAGAGCTTACTCGCATGGGTTCTGACGTTCAAGACACACTGATTACTGTACTTTCTGAAAAAATGCTCCCCATCAGCGAGCTTGATGATGCACTGTATGCCAAACGTGGCTTTAATGTCATCGCCACCGCCAATAACCGTGATAAAGGGGTCAATGAGCTGTCATCTGCCTTAAAACGCCGATTTAATGTGGTGGTGTTGCCTTTGCCTGACGATATGAATGAAGAGATTGCCATCGTTACCAAGCGTGTGGCAGAGATGGGGTCAAGTCTTGATTTACCAGTGCCAGATAATACCGCCCAAGAGATTCACAAGGTGATTACGATGTTTCGTGAGTTGCGTGGGGGTGAGACCTTAGATGGTAAAATTGCCCTAAAAACCCCTACAGGTAATCTATCTACTGCCGAAGCCATCTCGGTAATGGTCAGCAGTTTGTCGCAGTCGCATTGGTTTGAAAATGGTCAATTATCTGCCGACATCATTAGCCAAAACGTGCTTGGGGCGATTATCAAAGACCCTGTGCAAGACAAGGCGGTGCTAGAAGAATATTTAGAAACGGTATTAAAAAAGCGTAAAGATTATGCCCAGTTTTATCAAGTAATGAATGAGCTGTTATAGGTGCTTTGTGGTCAATCACTCAGTTGAATTAAATTTTTACAAGGACAACCCATGAACATTCATTATTTTGGTATTCGCCATCATGGTGTGGGCAGTACCAAAAGACTGCTGTCCGCTCTTGACCGCTTGCGTCCAACCAAGGTTTTGATAGAAGGGGCAAGCGATTGTACCGAGCTTTTGCCTTTGCTTGCCCATGCCCAAATGCGTCCCCCTGTGGCATTGCTCGCTTATGCAACCGAGCTGCCTGAATGTCATCTTTATTATCCATTTGCAACCTTTTCACCAGAATACCAAGCGTGTTTGTGGGCGATAAATCATGGGGCAGATTTGGCGTTTATTGATTTGCCTGTGGCGGTGTCGCTTGCCTTGCAGATGGAGCAATTTAACAACGCCCAAACACCAACCGATGATTTGCCTGCCACTCATGTGGCTGATGATACAGATGAGCTGCCCAATAATTTGATGGCAAACGACCCCATTGGTACGATGGGGCGATTGATGGGCTTTCATGATGGTGAGAGCTTTTGGAATGATGTCATAGAGCAGTCAGGCGATGATGATAAGATTTTTGATGTTGTCCATCAGATGATGACTGCTCTACGCCAATCAGAGCTTGATGACAGTACAGCCGATTTGGACCTTACTGAACAGCTGCGTGAAGCTTATATGCGTCAAGAAATCCGCAAGCACACCAAAAATATGCGTGATGATGAGTGTGTGGTTGTGGTATGTGGGGCTTGGCACATTCCTGCCTTAGATGAGAGATTTACTTTGTATGACAGGTGTGATGATAAAGACAAAGTCATCACGCATACCATCAAATCGGATACTGCCATTTTAAAGCAATTGCCCAAAAAATTAGCCCCATCAAAAATAAAAACCACATGGATTCCTTGGACATCACCACGGCTTGCCAAACAAGGCTATGGGGCAGGTGTGGACGCACCCATGTGGTATCAGCATTTGTGGGATAATGACGATAATATCAGTCAAATATGGCTGACCAAAGTCGCTACCGCACTGCGTGAGCGTGGGCAAGTCATCTCCACAGCGTCTGTGATAGAAGCGACTCGCCTTGCACAAAGTTTATCTTGCGTGCGAAATCGGCGTGTGGTGGGTTTTGATGAACTGACCGATGCTGTGGTGGCGTGTTTGTGTTTTGGTGAGTCGCTGTTGTGGGAGCAGGTTGCTGATGAGATATTGCTTGGCAAAGATGTGGGGCAAATCCCTGATGATTTACCGCTTGCTCCTTTGCTTGAAGATTTAGAACGCCTAAAAAAACAAACCAAACTCAAAGCTGAAGCAATCCCCAAAGAGACCGATGTTGATTTGCGAAGTCAGATAGGGCTTGCCAAATCGCACCTGTTGCACCGTTTGGCAATATTGGGCGTGGCATGGGGCAAACAAAGACAAACAGGCAGTCGTGGCACGTTTCGTGAGCGGTGGGAGCTGTGTTGGGAGCCTGAATTTGCGGTGTCTTTAGTGGAAAATTTGGTTTATGGCAACACCATTTTTGAAGCCAGCCAAAACCGCCTAATTGAGCAAATTCACCAAGAAGCCAAAATTTCCAAGCTTGCCACCCACATTCATCATGCGTTGCAGGCAGGTTTAGATACTGCTGCCATGATGGGCATTAAAAGGCTTTCTGACCAAGCGACGCACACCGATGATGTGATGACATTACTTATCAGCCTTGCTCCACTCATACAGCTTTTAAGGTATGGCACAGCTCGCAAGGTGGCTTTGGATAAGGTAAGTGAGCTGGTTTATGAACTGACAGTCAAAGTATGCGTGGGTTTGCCTTATGCCATCAAAAATATCAATGATGAAGAAGCTCATGAATACCACAAACACATGACAGATACTTTTGGGGCGTTACGCCTTATCCAAGATGATGAGCTGATGGGGCTGTGGTGGCAAGCTTTGTATGAGATTGTGGCAGAAACCACCCAAACCCAAACGGGGCATTTGTGCGTGGTGGGACTGTCGGCTCGTTTGTTGTATCAAGCCGATAAAATCAGTCAAGAGACACTCACCACAGTATTGTCCAAAACCTTATCCCCTGCCATAGGGGCGGTGCAATCGGCACGCTTTTTTGAAGGTTTTTTTGATAATGCCACAGACCAGCTTTTGTATGACAAACCACTGCTAGATACCCTTGAAGGGTGGATTTTGTCGCTTGATGATGGTGAATTTACCGAATATCTGCCCTTATTTCGCCGTGTGTTTAGCAGTTTAGACAGCCATGAACGTAAGCGTTTGATGGACGTGATTTTTGGGGCAAACCATCACGATGATGTGTTTGTGATTCATGATAAACTGCATGATATTTGGACAAATCACTTGGATAATTTGGTGGCGTTGATACAAACACCTAAGGTTGTCGGATAGGGCGATTAAAAATGAATGATGTTTATGATACAACTAACGCACAAGAAAAATCTCGCCGTTGGCAGATGATTTTGGGGGGAGATGAGCCTGAATTTGCACATACTTTATCCGATAGGGATAAGCGATTATCGCAAGCTTTAACTGCTTTGTATGGTGATGGTGATGACGGCAAAAAGAGCGGTCTTGGACGTTCTGCCCCCAAAGTTGCCAAATGGCTGGGCGACATACGAGAGTTTTTTCCAAGCTCTGTTGTGCAGGTGGTACAAAAAGACGCTTTTGAGCGACTTGGGCTAAAACAAATGTTGTTAGAGCCTGAATTCTTGTCCGCCATGCAAGCCGATGTGCATTTGGTGGCAGATTTGGTGAGTTTACGTTCGGCAATGCCTGATAAAACCTTGGATACCGCTCGTGTTGTGGTTAAAAAAGTGGTAGATGAAATGCTTGCCAAACTACAAAACAAAACCACAGAAGCGGTAAAAGGCGCGGTTAATAAAGCCAAACGCACTCATCGTCCACGCCATGCTGACATAGATTGGGGGCGAACAATACAGGCAAATTTACGTCATTATCAGGCTGATTATCAAACAGTCATTCCTGAGACACTCATTGGATTTATGCGACAAAATCGTCAAACTGAGCTTGATGAAGTGATTTTGTGTGTGGACCAATCTGGCAGTATGGCAACATCGGTGGTGTATAGTGCGATTTTTGCGGCGGTACTGGCAAGCATTCCTGCCCTTAAAACTCGTCTTGTGTGTTTTGATACGGTGGTGCTGGATTTGACCGATGAGCTTGCTGACCCTGTACAAGTGCTATTTGGGGTGCAACTTGGTGGCGGTACAGACATTAATCAAGCGGTGGCGTATTGTGCTAATAAGGTGGAGCACCCTGCCAAAACGCATTTGGTGCTGATTACTGATTTGTACGAAGGGGGCAACGAAAAAGAGCTGATTGCTCGTGTTGCCAATTTAAAACGCCAAGGCGTGAACGTCATTGTCCTGCTTGCTTTATCAGATGATGGGCGACCTGCTTATGATGAGCAGTTGGCCAAAGTGATGGCGTCTTTGGATTGTCCTGTGTTTGCTTGTACGCCTGATGAATTTCCTGACATGATGGCAACCGCCTTAAAACGTGAAGACGTGCTTGCGTGGGCAAGCGATAAGGGCATTAAGGCGGTGCGTGGCGACCAAGCTAAATCAGGGCAAATACCCCAATGACCACCATGATATGTAGGGCAATGGTGGCATAAAACATCGTGCGAAAGTTTGCTTTGGTGGCTTTGTGGTCTAGCAGGCGATGAGCAAAACTTGCCCCAATCCAGCCACCCAGTCCATCAATCATATGCAAGGAAAGCTCAGGGGTTCGCCATTGCCCAGTTTGAGCGGATTGTTTGTCCTTGTGATACATCAAAAAACTCACCAGTCCAAGTGCCACATAGTACACAGGCAGATAGTTTGGCACATCAGTCATCAATGATAAGGCGGTCATGATGACAAAATACATGGTGGCGAAACCACAAATGGCATTTAACAAGCCGTTTTTTTGTTCTTGGCGTTCTTGATAAATTTCGTATTGCTGGCGTCTGGCTTGTTGTTTTTGCACAAAAGCAAGTTCTTGGACGTTATCGGCACAATCCCTGCCTGCCTTATCCTTGGTGATTTCAAATACCACCATTTCGCCAATGATGGGGGTGCGTCCTGCCCGAAACTGACGTTGATGAAAAAATATCTCCCTATTGCCCCGATATTGAATAAATCCAAATTTTTTATCAGCGTGAAAATGTACGATTTTGCCTTGCTCTTTATCCATAATAATCCCTATCTTGGCGAAGTGCTAAACGTATAAAAGTGGTAAATAATCTACCACTTTTATGATAAAGATACAAGTCATAAAGTCAGACCAATCCCAACGCTTCTACCAGCTCTTTGTTGGGCTTGACGGTATTCATACTATAAAAATGCAAACTTGGCACGCCTTCTGCAATCAGTTTTTGACATAAGTTGTACACCACTTCAAAACCAAACTGACGAATGGCTTTGCTGTCATCACCAAAGTCGGCAAGCTGTTTTCTGATGTAGCGAGGAATGTCCGCCCCAGCACTGTCAGCAAAACGAATCAGATTGCTTGCTTTGGTGATGGGCATAATCCCTGCGATGATGGGGAATTTGTCTTGGTGAATGCCACGCTTGGCAAGCTCATCACGCAAAAACAGATAGCTGTCCACATTATAAAAAAACTGCGTGATGGCTTCATTTGCCCCTGCGTGATATTTGTCCGCCAACACATCAATGTCCGCCTTAAAAGAGCGTGCCTGTGGGTGCATTTCTGGATAGGCAGCCACCTTGATGGCAAAATGCTCGCCACTATGCTCACGGATGTATTTGACCAAATCCAACGCAAAAGGCAGCTCACCATAGCCCACCATGCCAGATGGCAAATCACCACGCAACGCCACCACGCGATTGACCCCCAAATCCTTATAATAATCCAACAATTCACCAATTTCACGTTTGCCATCACCGATACAGGACATGTGCGGAGCAATCGGTGTAGCGGATTTTTCGCTTAATGCCTTGACAATGCCAAGCGTGCGTTCACGGGTTGAGCCACCTGCACCATAGGTTACGCTAAAATAGCTGGGGTTTAAGGCGTTTAGCGTGTCAAAGATGTCAAGCAGTTTGTTTTGGGCGTCATCGCTTTTGACAGGAAAAAACTCAAAAGAAAATGGCACTTTGGTGGTTTTTGCTTGGCTGGACGTGTGGCTGGGTGTGGCTTGTAAGTCGTTTTTTAGCTCGCCAAGTAGGCTCTCAATAGCAGTTATGCGGTGTAGGGCATTTGTCATAAAATGTTCTCAAAATTGATAAAAATTTTATTATTATAACAAGTTTTGACAAAGGTTTAATGAAAATTATGGTGGTTGTGTTGAAAGATTTAAAATTAAGTCTTGTGTGATTTGGTAAAAATAGCACAACCTAAGCTGTGCCATTTTTATCTTGCATTAAGGTTTGGCAGGTTTAATCAGTGGCAATAACGCCCCATAGCCTTGTTTTTCCATGTCCGCTTTGGGAATGAATTTTAAGGCATCGCCATTGATGCAGTATCGCAGTCCACCCCGTGCCTTTGGACCGTCAGGGAACACATGCCCCAAATGCGAATCGGCAATGCGTGAGCGTACTTCGGTGCGTACCATGTTGTAGCTGGTGTCGGTATGCTCATTGATGACCTCTGGGGCAATCGGCTTGGTAAAACTTGGCCAGCCACAGCCTGAGTTGTATTTGTTGGTGGATAAAAACAGTGGCTCACCGCTGACAATATCCACATACAGCCCTTCATCAAACAAATGGTCATAGGCATGGCTAAATGCTCGCTCTGTGCCTGCGTTTTGGGTGATGTCGTATTGAGCTTTGGTTAGGGTATTTTTTAAATTGTCTTTATCAAAATCTTGATAACGTCTGGGGTCAAGGGCTTCTTGAACGGTGCTTGCCTTAGGTAGCGTTTGGGTTTTGCTGACAATTTTGTCATTGGCAAGGCTTAAATCCACATGACAGTAGCCATTCGGGTTTTTGGTCAGATAATCTTGGTGATACTCTTCGGCAAGGGCAAAATGGCTTAGGGGCAGATTTTCTACCACAATGGGGGCTTTGTGTTTTTGTTGTAGCTGATTTAAGGCGTTATCAATGACCGCTTTGTCGCTTGGGTCGGTATAATAAACGCCTGTGCGATACTGTATGCCACGGTCATTGCCTTGTTTATTGACACTGGTTGGGTCAATGATTCTAAAATAATAACGTAGCAAGGTGTCCAAATCCACCTTGTCAGCATCATAAACCACTTTGACGGTTTCGGCGTGTCCTGAGCCTGCAATGACCTGTTCATAGCTTGGATTTTGGAGTGTTTCATCGCCATTGGCATAACCACTGATGGCATCTACCACACCATCAATCCGCTCAAAATAGGCTTCCACACCCCAAAAACAGCCGCCCGCCAAATAGATGGTTTTGGTGTTTAAGGGTGTGCCTTGATTGCTATAATACACATCGTCTTTATCTTTGGTGGGCATGGCGGTTTGGTGGCTTTGGGCTTTTAGCTCGCTTAATGCTTGTGGGTTTTTTGCCAAATAAGACACTTGCTCAACGCTAAGATTGCCCTTATTTAAATACACAAGCTGTCCGTTTTTGTCAAGTATCGCCCAGCTGGGATACACTTGTATGCCAAGCTCTTTAATGAGCTGACCGCTACTGTCAATGAGTACAGGCAAGTTGGGATAATCGGCTTGTAGCACTTGATACCAGTTGGTAAAGTCTTGGGTGTTTTTTTCGTTTAGGTGGGTGGGGCTGGCAACAGTGATGATATTAAAGCCTGCCAAATTAGGGTCGTTACGCCAGCCATGGGTTTCTTGCAAGGTGGATAAGCATAAAGGACACCAGCTTGCCCAAAACTTCACCAAGGTGGGTTTATTTGGGTCAATGACACTTTTGCCTGTGTCGCCCAAGCCTTGGGTGAGTTGGGGTAGGGTGGATAACTGTGTTAAAGTGTTGGTCGGTAACATATCTTTACTCTTGGTGGTGTGGGTGGAATGACTGGGTTTGTTGTCGTGTATGTTGCCACAAGCAAGTAAAGCACTGGTACTGGCGATAATGCTGAGGCTGATGGTGCAAAGTTTTTTTAGCACACGTTTTGACGGCAGTCTGGACATAGTCGCTCCTTGGGATTGACAAATTTGTTTGGCGGATAATGCCAAATGATTATCATCATGATAATTCATTTATTGATAAGACGTGCCGTTTGGTCAAATTCTTACAATTTTTTATGCGTGTCAATTAGGGTGCAACCAAGCAAACAGCCTACTAGTTTAGTCAAGCTCCGCTTTTTGAAATAACGCCAAAATCAACGCTTTGTTTTCACAAGCCTTTTTAAAGGCTACCACAAAGGTGTTTAGGGCTGTTTGATTGTCTGAATACGCACAAAACATACCGCTTTCTGAATCAAAATTTATCACATCAACCAACTCTGGTAAAGTTTCTTTTAAAAATATCACCGCCAGCGATTGCCAGTCATAACCATTACCTGTAAAGCCTTCGTCCGCACGACTATCAAAAATAAACTGCTGATAATCTCCTACGTCATTCATAATCACCGAAACGCCTGTTGTGTGTTCCACCCACAAAAAAGGTGTGATTGCTTGTTTAAATGTGGTCATAAAGCTCCTAAATATGTCATCAGTCAAATAAAATAAGTGGCATTTTAGCATGATTGGTCTCATGCCACCAAACGCCATCGGCTAGTATAATGACCGTATTATCGGGGTTGTCATGACTGGCAAAAGCAAATGGCAAGGGTGGGGGCTGTTGCGTCAGCGTGGTGCTAAGTAGTACGCTGTGTACATAGTCGCAGGCAACGGTGCGTGTTTGGTTGGGCATTTGCCAATCTGGGTCAAAATCAAAATAAGGGGCAATGCACATACCTTCAAGCACAACATCAAACTCACTTGCCCAATCGCTGTCTGGGTCTTGGTCAAATCGTGTGCATAAGAATAAATTGCCTGTGCTAGCATCAGAGCCATCATAATAATATTCATAATAAAAGGCTTTGATGCTGTCATCTGTCTTGGCAAGGTTAGTGCCTTGGGTGAGCAGTCTTTTGATGTCGCTTACAAAAGCACTGGTATCAAACCGATGATAGGGTGCGTTGATATTGTTCAAAGCTGGCAACCTGTTTTAGTAGTGTTTGCCAAAAATCAACCAAGCCTTTGCTGTCGTGATTGCTGATAAACTGCTTGATGAGTGCTTTTTTGTGGGTATCATAGGTAAGCCAGTCTTGGCTGTCTAGGGCGTTGATGAGTGTTTGCATAAAATGTCCTTAAATAAATGACTAAAAAAGCGGTAAGAAACTTACCGCTTTTATGGGGCTGATTAGTATTTGTATTCATCTGCCTTAAATGGACCATCAACCGCCACGCCAATATAGTCGGCTTGTTCTTGGGTGAGTTTGGTGATGACACCATTAAAGCCTGCGACCATGGCAGCAGCAACTTCTTCGTCTAGCTTTTTGGGCAGCACTTTGACATAGACTTTGCTTGGCTTTTCAGCACTTGGCAGATTGGCAAAGGCTTCTTTGTAAAGATGGATTTGAGCCAGCACTTGGTTGGCAAATGAGCCATCCATAATGCGTGATGGGTGTCCTGTGGCGTTACCTAAGTTCACAAGGCGACCTTCGGACAAAACAATCAGATAATCTGTCTCGTCATCAGAGCGATACACTTGGTGGACTTGGGGTTTGACTTCTACCCAACGCCAAGTTTGACGCATAAACTGAGTGTCAATCTCAGTGTCAAAATGTCCGATATTGCACACCACGGCGGTGGATTTTAAGGCTTTTAACATTTCGGCATTGCACACATGATAGTTGCCTGTGGTGGTAACAATCAAATCGGTATCTTGGAGTAAGGCGGTGTTTACCCCTTGGCTTTGCTCGCCGTTTACAAAGGGGGAGACCAGCTCATAGCCGTCCATACACGCTTGCATGGCACAAATGGGGTCAATCTCGCTGACACGCACAATCATGCCTTCTTGGCGTAGGCTTTGAGCTGAGCCTTTGCCAACATCGCCATAACCGATGACCAAGGCACGCCGACCCGACAAGAGCATATCCGTACCACGCTTGATGGCGTCATTAAGACTGTGGCGACAGCCGTATTTGTTGTCGTTTTTGGATTTGGTAACGGCGTCATTGACATTGATGGCGGGGACTTTGAGTGTGCCTTTGCCTAGCATATCAAGCAAACGGTGAACGCCTGTGGTGGTTTCTTCACTGATGCCATGAATGTTATCTAGCATTTGTGGGTATTTATTATGAATGAGTGCGGTCAAATCGCCACCGTCATCTAAGATAAGGTTGGCATCCCAAAGTTTGCCGTCTTTGTGGATTTGCTGCTCTAAGCACCACTCATATTCTTCTTCGGTCTCGCCCTTCCAAGCAAAGACAGGAATGCCTGCCTGTGCAATCGCCGCTGCTGCATGGTCTTGGGTGGAGAAAATATTGCACGATGTCCAGCGAACTTCTGCCCCAAGTGCCACCAAAGTCTCAATGAGTACAGCCGTTTGAATGGTCATGTGGATACAGCCAACAATCTTTGCTCCCTTTAAAGGTTGCTCGCTGGCATAGCGTTTACGAATGCCCATCAAGGCAGGCATTTCGGTTTCGGCAAGTTTAATCTCTTTGCGACCAAAGTCAGCTAGGCTAATATCAGCGACTTTATAATCGGTAAAATTTGACACTGCGTTCATACAGTTTCCTTAAAATTAACCATTAAAATTTAAAAATAAATACAAAAACGCAGATGTCGTTGTTTTGCTCTTTTAACATATCAAGAACGCCAAGCCTGACCGATAAGCGGACGCAACATCTCTTGGTGGTTTGTTATTTTAGCACAAACAGCCATAAAACAAAAACAGTCCAAACCTATTGTCTGGACTAAGTATTTGACAATTACGTTTTTAGTAGCTAACGGTTATACCTATATTGGCTTGGCGACCACCACTCATATACCAAGAACCAAAATTATCTACCAATTTATGATCTGTTCCCCAGTAGTTTTTGATGTTGGTAAATAGTTTTACGTTTGAATTGACGTACCAATGAGCGTTTAGGTCAGCGGTATAATAACCACGCACATAGCTGGTATTGGCTCTATCTGCAAAGCTTTTACTATGGGCGGTCATGCTTGTACCAACGCCATAAACACCATTGTCGTAGCCCACCGATAGCGTGCCTGTGTGTTTTGGGCGGTAGGGCAGCTCTTTGTCTTGATTGGCACCTGATTTGTTTTTGGTTGCTACATAAGCATATTCGGCAGAAGCATAAAAATCATCTTTTGACCATGTTACACCCACTTCGCCACCTGTCAGTTGAGTCTTGTCAATGTTTTGATTTTGATTGATACGCTCCCAAGAATTGGCACTATCGCATTTATCAATACAGACACTTGAAATTAAGTTGGTGAGCTTGTTTTGAAAAGCGGAGACATATACTTTGGTGTCATCATCAATAAAGTAATCGGCACCGATTTCATAAGACAGCCCTTTTTCAGGTTTTAGCTCTGTGTTGCCACCCCATTTAGAATACAACTGGTCTAAATATGGTGCTTTAAATGATGAACCAATATTGGTATAAACACTGGCCTTTGGCGTGATATGGTAACGGATAGAGCCTTGACCAACGGTGTGATTGCCAAAACGGTCATTATCTTCTAGGCGCACTCCAAGCTGTGTATTAACCTTGTCTGATTGATATTGGTGTTGTAGGTAATAACCCAAACTGTCAATTTTGGTATGAGCGGCAAGGATATTTGTCTTGTACTGGTTCTTTGAGTAAGCGACACCTGCCAAGAGATTTTGGTTGGGAGTAAAATGCCAACGAGCAATTAGATTGGCATCGGTGTTTTTGTTGTTTGGTTGATAAGGGGTGTCAGTACCATCTACCCAAGTTTGCGTGTCTTTGGAGAGAGCGTATTGGGCGTTTACTGTCAGATTATTTTGGGGAGTTACTTCTAAATTCACCCCTGTGCTGTTATTTTTAAATTGACGCACTTTGTTGTTTTGCTGTGTGTTATAGTCCATGTAGATATTATTACCTTCATTTTGATGATAGAAAACATGGGCTTTGTGGAGGGTGCTGTCATAGCCAAGTTTTGCACCAAATCCTTTTTGGTCAAATCCTGCTTTTTGGGCTTTGTGTTGCGTGTTTAAAATGCGAGTACCATCGCTATCTAGGCGTTGTCCATTAATCTGAGCAAAAAAACCATTGTGTACAATATCAGCACCAGCACTATAATGGTTGGTGTCATTTTCACCAAAAACCGCTGTGGCAAAGGCATGGGTTTGGGTGGGTGTTTGACTGATCAGTTGAATGGTGCCGTTGATGGCGTCTGTGCCATATTGTACAGATGAAGCACCCTTGACAATCTCAATGCGATTGACGCCATTTAGGCTGATTTGTTCGGTGTAATTTGGGCTAAATCCGTTTTGGGTATTTAATCTTGCCCCATCTTTTAATAATAAGGTATGTGTTGGCAAACCGCCACGCAAATACAATTCGGTGCCTTGTCCAATGCCACCTGTTTGTTTAATATAAATACTGGCTTCTTTTTTTAAGACGTCAGAGAGATTTGCTGTGGGGTTTTGTGTGATTTCACGCTCACCAATTACGCTCACACGAGCAGGAGTCTGACTGATGGCTTGCGGGCTGCGACTGACGGTAATATTGATGGGGTCAAGCTCCACATGGGGGGTTTCAGCCACAGCAAGGGGGCTAAGCAGTAGGGCGATGGATGCAGATAAGGTGCGTTTTGGCATAAATTTCTCCAAAATTTTACAAAAATTTAAATTATACTGACAAACACGCAAAAAATCTTTAAAATCATCATGAAAGATTTTCACCGTAGATTTAGATTTTTTAATTCATCATAAATCGCTTGTCAGTGATTGCAAATCTTGGTAGCATAAAAATTTTGCTGATTTATCATCAGATGTTATTGTGTGATTGACGGCAATGTGATGGTTTGCTCGTCTGCGTAACGCATTGCTTAACTGGTGTTTATTTCAAGGCAACAAGGAGTAAAAGATGAATGCAGGGTATTTTTGGCTGGTTTTGGCGATTGTTTTTGATGTGTTTTCCACGTTTTTATCCGCCAAAGCCAATGGGTTGGAAAATAAGTTGGAACAAGGTGTTGCTTTGATTTTATATGTGCTGTCTTTTGCTTGTTGTGCCGTTGCCTTAAAATATATGCAAACAGGGATTTTGTATGTGTTGTGGTCAGGTCTTGGGGTGCTTGCAACTGCTGCGTTGAGCCGTGTGTATTTGGGGCAGGTGATTGATGTGGCAGGCTGGATTGGTATTGGACTGATTGTGATGGGGATTGTGGTGATTAGTCAGTTTTCTAGTATTGACCGCTAAATAGTATCAAAAAACCTACTTAATTAAGTAGGTTAATGGCGATAACAAACATTAAGGAGCATTAATTTCATCAACTTGCTTGACCCACGCACCCTCAGTCTTAACGCGACCATCTTTGATGATTTTGTTTTTTAGGGTGTGAGCTTCTGCTTCGGTTTTGGCAGAACCGACCAAAACACGCACGCCACGAGATGTTTGGCTAGTTTGCACCTTGTAGCCAGCTTGGCGATACTGCTTGGCAAGTTCAGTTGCTTTATCTTTGGGAACTAAGCCCACCTGTACACTATAATGCGTGGGGACTTTGTTGGACTTTTTGGTGTTGCTCTTTTCTTTGGCTTGGACTTTGGTGTCAGTTTTCTCTTTGTTGTCGCTCTTTTTGGCTTCATTGGCTTTGGCTATTTTTTGAGCTTCACTTTTTGAAGGGATTTTGACGTTTTTGCCCACGGTCAATGTGTCATTACGTCCAATGTTGTTGGCACTGGCGATGACTGATACGGGTATGCCATATTGATGTGATAGTTTAATGAGCGTGTCGCCTTGTTGAACAGTGTGTTGTCCTTTGGGGGCTTTGGTTTCGGCTTTTACAGGCTCTTTTTTGTCAGTTTTGACATCTTTTTTAGCCATTTCTTTGGTTTGGTTGTTGGCTTGTTCAGCTTTTTTGGCTTGCTCAGCTTTTCTATCGGCTTCTTTTTGAGCTTCGGCTTTTTTGGCTTCTTCTTGTGCTTTGATGATTTCAGGGCGAGTTTGTACAGTCAGCTTGGCAGGCGAGCTGTCATCTGTGGTTGCTTGGGGCTGTTTTTTGGCGTCTTGCTCTGCTTGGGCTTTTTGTAGGGCGTTGGCTTTGGCTCTTTCTTGTTCAGCAAGCAGAGCTTGGGTTTGACGTTCTTGTTCTAAGGTGCGAGCTTCACGCTCTTGGCGTTTTTGTTCCAACAAACGTCTTTCAGTTTCAATGTCGGTGGTCAAGGGTTGAACAGTAGGACGCACCACATCTTCTTGCTTGGCAACAACAGGTTTTTCATGACTGGTGATGGCTTGGGTGGTGTCATTATTTTTTTGTGTGAGAGCAAACAACGCCACACTCCCGCCAAGAAATAGCGTGCCACCAAGTACTAATTGTTTTGAAATCATGATAATAATTCTCAAAAATGGATAAAAGTGCCGTTCAATAAAATCAAACGGCAACAAGTCTAGGTATATCTTAGCATATTTTGAGAGTTTATGGTGTAAGTTTGTAATAAAATGTGTGTTTTAATGGTATATTTGGTAAGTTTTATTAGTTTTTGTAATTAGGTTCGTGGGTCCTTTGCCAGCCCAAGTGCCATCATGCTTTCACTGATGGTATAAAACGAACCAAAGCACAATATCACGTCATTTTCATCTGTCGCATTTAATACACCATCTGTCGCCAAAGCCAAAGTATCATAGCCAAATACCGTGCTGTTTGGCAGGTTGGTGGTGATTTTTTTGTGTAGCTGTGCCACATTCATTGCTCGTACATTGTCAATCTTGCCAATATGCCAAGCGTGAATGGGTAGCCCATAAGAGCGTATCAAAGACAGCACTTTGTCAATGTCTTTGTCAGCAAGCATACTAAACAAAAAATGCAGTTTGGCATGGGGATTTGTTTGGGCTAATGCCTGCCAATAAGGCATGAATGACGCCATCAAAAACTTAATGCCATGCTCATTATGACCCACATCAAACACCCACCGTTTGCCTGCTACTACTCTTTTGTCAAATCTGCCTGATAAGTGAACATCTGACAAACCTTGACAAATGTCATCGGTGCCGATGGTGAGTTTGCTGGCTAACAGTGCTGAGATGGCAATGCTGGCGTTATGGGTGGCAATGGCAGGTTTTGGCAGTGCTAGGGTTAGGGCGACATTTGAGTATAGCCAGTTGTCTGGGTTGTCCACATACTCAAAGTCCACGCCGTATTGATAGCATATTGCTTGTTTGTCATCAATCACCGCTTTAACGCTGTGTGGCATATCGGTTTCACCAAAAATCAGCGTGCTGTTTTGGCGTAAAATTCCCGCCTTTTCAAAGCCAATTTGCTCACGAGTGTCCCCCAGCCAATCGGTGTGGTCAATGCCAATGTTGGTAATCACACACATATCAGGGTCAATGATATTGACCACATCAAGCCGACCGCCCAAGCCCACTTCTAGCACCCAAACATCGCAGTTTGCGTGTTTAAAAATCCAAAACGCCGCCAAGGTCGTCATCTCAAAAAATGACAAACTCAAACCGCAGTTTAGGCGTGCCTGTTCGCAAGCATTAAATGCTTTGATGAGCGTTTGGTCATCAACATCTGTGCCGTTGATTTTGATGCGTTCATTAAAACTTATCAAATGGGGGGATTGGTATAGGGCGGTTTTGTAGCCTGCTGTCGTGCAGATTTGGCTGATAAGTGCGGTGGTGGAGCCTTTGCCGTTCGTGCCAGCGACCGTAAATACATAAGGCGTGTTTGGCAAATCTTGCTTTAAAATGCCAAGCTCATAAGCCACAGGCAATACCCGCTCCAAGCCCATATCAATGGCAGAGACATGGATATTTTGCATATAAACAAGCCAGTCAGAGACGGTTTGGGGGGTGGTCATACATTCTCCAAATGAAAAACACCCACAAAGCTAGAATGAGATTTATGGGCTGGGCTAACGGACATTGATGTCTTAATCAAAAACAATCTCTGCGATTTTGGCTTCAAGCGTGGCTTGGCGTTTGATGAATTGTGGTTGTTGCTTCATTTCTTGGTATTTTTGTGTGTAATCTTTCGTGATTAACAAAATTATATCTTTTGCCATAACACTTTGAACATCCACAACTTGTTGACCGATGGGTGTGCGATAAAAGTTATTAAGTGCGTCGATTTGTTCTTGGTTTAGATGTTTTTTGACGGCTTGTTTGATGATGGCAAGGCTTTGGGTTTTAAATGTTTCATCCGAGACAAATTCATCAGCCAACACCTTGGCTTCTTGCTCCAAGAGTGTCAACACTTGGGCTTTTTTATCATCATTTAAATCAGGTAGGTTCTGTTCCAATTTGGTGGTAGCGCTGGACATATATCCGCCAATAAAGCCTTCTTTGGTATCATTGATAAAATTTTTATCAAACTTCATCAGGCGAATATATTCTTCAACCGAACTGTCGCTAGGCGTGGCGTAAGTAGTCAAACTGCCCAAGCTAATCACACTAGCCACAGCCAGCATTTTGATGGTTTTGGTGATGTTCATCATCATTCCTTGTTTGGTTAAAATTTAAGACACATTAGGCAATTTACTCAGTTTGGCAAGCACACGATACACCGTATCTACAAGCTCGTGGCGATGTACCACCATATCTACCGCCCCTTTTTCAAGCAAAAATTCTGCCCGCTGAAACGGCTCGTCCAAGACTTCACGCACCGTTTGTTCAATCACACGTTTGCCTGCAAAGCCAATCATCGCTTTTGGCTCGCTAATATGAATGTCGCCAAGCATGGCAAGACTTGCTGTTACGCCCCCATAGACAGGGTTGGTTAGCACCACCACATAAGGCACGCCCGCCAGTCTAAGCCGCTCAATCGCTGCTCCTGTACGAGCCATTTGCATGAGTGATAACAGACCTTCTTGCATTCTGGCTCCACCTGATGCGGCAAAGCATACCAAGGGTTTGCGTGCTGCCAAGGCTTTTTCAGCCGCCAACACAAAACGGTCGCCCACCACCGAGCCCATGGAGCCGCCCATAAATTTAAAATCAAAGGCACAAGCAATCAGTTCAAGGTTTTTGATGTGTCCTTCCATCACCACCAAGGCTTCTGATTCGCCAGTGGCTTTTTGGGCTTGGAGCATACGCTCAGGATAAGGCTTGGAGTCGGTAAAATGCAATGGGTCGCCTGTTTGGTATTCTTGCCCTAGCTCAGCATGGATGTTGTCAAAAAACCACTCCAAGCGTTTGCGTGCTGACATGGTCAAATGATGGTCGCAGTCAGGGCAGACGTATTGATTAAAAATCAAACTGGTGTTGGTGGTCATAGAATGACACTCGGGGCATTCAGTGGACGGCTCGGTCTCCACCGCTGACGGTGCGTGTGGGCGGTTTTGTTTGATGGAAGGCACAGGGCGGTTTAACCATGTGTTTGTGGTTACTACTTGGCTTGGCTCGGTCATGGAGTTGTCCTAAAATTATTGCTCAATCAAATGATGGATAAATCTATATAGTTTACACTTGTAAAGTTTATTTGGCAAATGCTTTTTGGCTTTACCATTTGCCCTGCTTATTTGGCATACACAAAATGCTTGCCATCAAAACGATAACGTAACGTGCGTTTGGTAACTTCGCCATTTGGATACGCATCATTTTCTATGACCACAGGAATGCTAAATTCTTGGCGTTTGGGGTGGATGTGAATCAGCTCATCCATGTCATCAGGTATGGAAAAGGGGTTATAAGCAAAGCTGATTTGGTGGGTGAGACCTTGTTTGGTTTTGATGAGTTTGGCTGGTGTGATTTGATGGTTTTTTATACCAAACAGGCTGATGCTTTGACCGTGCAAAGACGTATAACCTGCCCCCCAATCAGTAATAAAATACACAGGTTGTTTGTTTAATCGCATTTGTTCAATGTTCAGTACTGCTCCGACATCTATGTTGGTGGCGTGCAGGTGTTTGCCGTCATGGTATTGTAGCACCGTATCAAAAGTTTTCATCGTGCCACCGCCATCGGTTGCCCAGCTGATACTCAGCAAGCGACCATCAGGGGATTTATGGATGTCAAATTCTTTTAAATTTGACCAGTGGCAATACAGGCTTTGTTTGTTGTTAAATGTGTTTAAAACCAGCGTTAATAAATTTTCGGCGTTGTCATCAAATTTATCAAAGACACCCACATCATCAAAATTGCGAAAATTTTGATAAGCGGTATTGATGTCGTGCTCAGCCTTTTGACAAAAACTTGTGGCATAAGCGGTGCTGGCAAATGCGGTGCTTAACAACAAACCACAAACAAGGTGTGTGTATTTCATGACCACTCCTTAGACATATTAAATATTGTCAGATGTTAATGCTGTCAATCGCTTGTCTTAACTCGTCCATTTTTGCCAAAATTTGGGTGATGGCGTGGTCAATCTTGGTGGTATCATCACCCACATCGGCAAAATGTTTGACCAGCTCACTACCCACAATCACCCCATCAGCAAAAGCTGCCACCGCTTTGGCACTTATTCCATCACGAATGCCAAAACCCACGCACACAGGCAGGTCGGTATCGGCTTTAATCGCCCCAACTTGCTTGCCCACATCATCAGTATCTAGGGCGTTTGAGCCTGTTACGCCTTTGACAGACACATAATAAATAAAGCCAGAGCCATGTTCTAGCACCGCTTTTCGGCGACTGGCTTGGGTGGTGGGTGCAAGCAAAAAGATTTGGTTGATGGCGTGGTCATGCAGTTTTTGGCGTAAGGCGTCATCGGTCTCGTGTGGGGGCAAATCCACGAGTAGCAAGCCATCTACGCCTGCGTTGTGGCACTTATCAATAAAGGCATCATAGCCAATAATCTCCACAGGGTTGAGATAGCCCATCAGTAGTACGGGGGTGGTGGTGTTGGTTTGGCGAAACTCTGCCACCATGTCAATGGCTTGGGTGGTGCTGGTGCCACCTGCCAAGGCTCGCTCACCAGCTAGGGCGATGGTTTGACCGTCTGCCATTGGGTCGCTAAATGGCAAACCAATCTCAATCACGTCCGCCCCATGAGCCACAAGACGGTGCATCAAATCCACGGTAACAGACGGATTTGGGTCGCCTGCCATGATGTAGGGGATTAGGGCTTTTTTGTGTTGGGCTTTTAGGGTGGCAAAGGTTTGGGAAATTTGGGTTTGTGTAGAATATTTCAAGTCTATCTCCATAAATAATGGATTATTTAAATTTATTAAAGGATATATAACCCTCTCCATTATTCAATGTATTAATTGTTAATGGTAAAAAGTCTTTAAAGTCATTACGATTGTCATTAGGTCTCCCAGTATTCTTTCTTAATTGAGTATTTGGTGAACCAATAATTCTTCGTACTTTTCCCAACTTGACATTATCATAATCGCTAGTATGGTAATTTTTCATTAAAGATTTAAGAAGATAACCCAAGACAAATAGTTCAGAGTTTTTTAACTGTTTTGAACAGTCTTTGGATTTAATTTTTTCAGATTTTAAATCAAAAAAATAAACATCAATATCCTCATTGTTACAAACCATTATTACAATATCACAGCTCTTATTTAAACCATCTTTACGCTGAGAATTTAAATACTGTGATAGTTGAGGAAATCTGTTTTTCCCCACACACAAATCTAATGTAAAAACGATTGAATTTTTTGGAATGTGGTCTATATTAAGTTTTTTAATTGAACTCCCATCTGAATTCTCTCTAAAAATCAATTTATTATATTTATTATTTTCGGTAACACAATTTAATATAATTTCTGGATTTAGTAAGCTTTGAAAGCTATTTAGAAATGAACAGATTTGCACCATATTTTAATCACCTAAAGAGTAGTAAATCTTATCATTTAAGATATTTGCATCATTAATGACTGTATCGAAAATTTTTGTATCTATACCATACTCATTAATGGCAAACTCGGTTATTTCATGATTTTCCACACCAACACCATAAGCTTTTACATCCGAGATATCCAAAAGCTCATCTTCGGATATTTTGTATTCACACATAATATCTCTTCTTGTTTCTGGTGATAAGTTTTTTAGCATAATTCGGTTATTAAGCTCTCTCACTAAGTAATCGCTATGAGTAGTAATTAAAATTTTAACGCCAGAATTTATTAGTTTTGCTAATAAAATAGCTATCTTTCTTTGGTTGTTTGGGTGTAAATTTAACTCTGGCTCATCAATAATTAAAAGACCACTCTTTTTGGCAATACAATTTATATATAAATCAATGAGAAACATAGATTTTATGGAAGATGAAGCAACATAAAATGGTATAGCCATTTTGTTTCTATTTTTTTTCTTTTTTGGGTAGTAAAAAACTTCTTTGTTGGAATGTTTAAAACTACCTCCAATAATATCTTGTAGGGTATTCAAAATTGAGTCATATCTTTCTTTATCTTCTCTAATAAAGCTTTTGTTTTTTTGAACATTCTCATAATCTCTAATGACCTGAATATTATCGTGTATTGGCTGAGCATATCGAGAGCGATATTTTGTTAAGAAATCAAAAGGGTCAAATTCTTTACCCTCCGTTAAAGTTTCAAGTATCAAATTCTTGCTTACATCCAGTTCTTTATAAAATAGAGATATCCCTGTTCTTTCAGATGTAATGACAAAGGGTGTGGGAAAATCATCATTTGATACTATCAATTTTGTTAAGAAATCATTCAAAATATTCTTTATAATATTATTGGGAAATTTCTGCTTAAATTCACCATTATGCTTTAATGTAATATTGATAGTATCACTATCTTCTTCTTTATAAAAAATAAACTCACTTTGAGATTTGCTTCCTATCACAGCTTTTACCTCAATTTTTTTGGGCATAATTTTTTCTAAATCTATATTTTCTATAGAAACACCAACCGAAGAATTCTCAAAGAACTCTTCATTAGTATTAAAATATCTATACAAATTTTTAGAAAAATCATACCCAGAATTTTCCAAAGATTGAGTTATGTTAATTTCATGCAAAGAGATATTTATAAAGCCATTTTCTTGTAGATTATCAATAATTTTATTATTAAAATCAAAAGAAATATTTTCTTTTATGCTTTTTAAAAGTCCATAAATTGCGTAATTTAGGTAAGTTTTGCCCACATTATTTTCGCCAAATAAGATGGTTAAATTTCCTAATTCAATACAGCCACTATCAACATAGCCAATGTTCTTAAATGAAAATTTCATACGCAACCCTCTCTTAAATCTCAATCCCATCAACTTTCATTACCGTATGCAAATCTTTATCGCCACGCCCTGACAGATTGATGATGATGGATTTGTCTTTACCGAGTGTTTTGGCAAGTTTAAGACCGTAGGCGACAGCGTGCGAGCTTTCTAAGGCGGGAATGATGCCTTCTACGCGAGTGAGCGTGCGAAAAGCGTCCAAGGCTTCATCATCATTGATGACCACATAATCCACACGCCCCATATCCTTTAAAAAGCTGTGCTCAGGACCTACGCCAGGATAATCAAGCCCTGCTGATATGCTGTGTGTTTCTAGGATTTGACCGTTATCATCTGCCATCAGATAGGTGCGATTGCCATGCAGTACGCCCACACGACCTGCATTTAGGGGTGCAGAGTGTTTGCCTGTGCCCATGCCATATCCGCCAGCTTCCACGCCATACATGGCAACATCCGTATCATTTAAAAACTCATAAAACAGCCCAATGGCATTTGAGCCACCACCCACACAAGCCACCAGTGCGTCAGGCAATCGCCCTTCGTTTTCTAAGTGCTGCATTTTGGCTTCACGTCCAATAATGGCCTGAAAATCTCGCACTAGCTGTGGATAAGGATGGGGTCCTGCCGCCGTACCAATCACATAATAGGTACTGTCCACATGAGTTACCCAGTCTCTCATGGCTTCGTTCATGGCGTCTTTTAGGGTGCGTGAACCTGATGTAACAGGCACAACGGTTGCCCCCAAAAGTTTCATACGATAGACATTCATTTTTTGGCGTTCCACATCGTCTGCCCCCATATAGACCACGCATTCAAGCCCTAAACGTGCGGCGATGGTTGCTGTTGCCACACCGTGCTGACCTGCTCCGGTCTCGGCAATGATGCGCTTTTTACCGACCATTTTGGCAAGTAGTGCCTGACCGATGGTGTTATTGACTTTGTGAGCCCCTGTGTGGTTTAAATCTTCTCGTTTAAGATAGATTTTAGCTCCGCCTGTCTCTTCACTTAGGCGTTTGGCAAAATATAAAGGGGTGGGGCGACCAACATAATTGACCAAATCTTGATGGTATTCTGCCCAAAAGTCAGGATTGGATTTGACCAATGTATAAATGCGTTCTAACTCTTCAAGGGCTGCCATCAAAGTTTCAGAGACAAAGCGTCCACCATGTATGCCAAAATGTCCTGTTTGGTTGGGGAATTGGGTGTAGCTTATTGGTTTGGCTAGATTACAAACATTCATCATTTATTCCTATAATAATTGATTGGGGATATTTAATTTATTGGAAATTTTGCTAGAATTTTTATCAAAGGTCAATAACAAAGCATTATCAAGATGGCAAGCAAAATCAGCAATGACACCATCAGCAAAATCACCACCATTTTTTAAAAATGACATACCCCTATCAAAGCTCTGTTGCTCTGTGATGACATGATTTGATGATGTTAAGCCAAGCAATGTATCAATAATGATGGCTCTTGGTGTTTTCAACCTATGTTTCATAAACCAAACCACTTCGCATAAAGTATGAATAGATAAATAAAGCCGATGACTTTTGGATGTAAAATATGGTTCAACAATGGTATATTGACACTCATCATCTTTTAATAAATAGCGTAATAAAACATTGGTATCAACAACATAAGTTATCATTTTTTATAAGCTCTATCAACAATTCCCTGAGTGATCGCTTCTTCAATATCTCTGTCGCTTATTGGCTTATCTATATATTTAGCCAAAAAACCACCCATTTGTGAAATATCCACTTTCTGACTTTTATCACATAGTTCATCAACGGATATCTCTTGCTTGGTGATAATTTTTAAATCATTTTTAGAAAAATTATTTAAATAATCCAATAAACTTTGAGTAATGTTTGAATTGACTTGTAAAGTTATCTGAGTAACGTGCATAACACCCTCTTTTTTCTTAGCCCTTATGTACTGTCAGCCCTGCAAAAGTTTGGGCGGTTGGCATGACTTCTAGGCGGTTGATGTTGATGTGTTTTGGCTGACTGATAAGCCATGATACCATATTGGCAATGTCTTGTGGGGTGATGTAGTCCACATTTTCATAGACTTTTTTGGCTCGCTCATCATCGCCATGAAAACGCACATTGCTAAACTCAGTACCGCCACACAGCCCCGGCTCTATGTTGGTTACTCGCACATTTTTGCCAACCAAATCTGCTCGTAGATTTAAGCTAAATTGCGTTACAAATGCCTTGGTCGCTCCATAGACATTGCCCCCAAAATAAGGATAATTACCAGCGATTGATGAAATGTTGATAACAAAACCATCATTTTTGGCAACCATCACAGGCAGTATTTCACGGGTGATATTAACCAGCCCCAAAGTATTGGTATTTATCATGGTTTGCCAATCTGTGATGTCTGCCTTGTCAGCACTATCTAGCCCCAAAGCCAGCCCTGCATTATTGATAAGCACATCAAGATTGTTTAATAAATCAGCAGGCAGGCTTTGTAGAGCAGTCTTGGTGGCGGAGATATCAGAAATGTCAAAACATAAGGGGATAAAATTATCACCCAGCTTTGTTTTTAATTCATCTAGTTTGTGCTGACGGCGACCTGTGCCAATGATGGTATGCCCTTGCTCTACCAAATCAGTAGCAATCGCTTTGCCAAAACCTGCACTAACGCCTGTGATTAAGATGTTCATGATGTTACCTTTATGTTTTGAATGAATGTTTGCATTTTTGTAGGGTCTTTTTTGCCTTTACTGCTTTCAATTCCGCCACTGACATCAAGTCCATATAGGCGACTGGCAAGTGTATTTTGAGCAATGCTTGAGACATTATCGGGTGTCAGTCCCCCTGCTAGGATAATGGGTAAAGGTGAATTGTCAGGAATTTTTGACCAATCAAAACTTTGTCCTGTGCCACCAAATTTATCAGGATGATAAGCATCCAAAAGTACGCCACTTGCCCCATGTGTCTTTAACTCATTGATTTGATTAAGCAAGCTGTCTGTTGTGTCGCTAGGTTGCACTCGGATTGCCTTGTACCAACGTTTTTTAGCAAGGCTCGCTAGACGCTGACAATCGGCAGGGCTTTCATCACCATGAAACTGCACCACATCAAATGGCACGCTGCCTACAAGTGCCATAAACTCATCATCGCTCATATTGACCACCAAAGCCACCACACTAATAAAAGGGGGTAAACCTGCCACCAAAGCGTTGGCGGTGTCAAAATCCACATATCTAGGACTTGGCGGATAAAATACCAAACCCACCGCATCCACGCCAAGCTGCACCGCACAGCGTAAATCGTCAGCATTGGTAAGTCCACAGAATTTGATGGCAAGTGTTGTCATAAAAATATGTTTGCTCAGAGAAAATGACCTTAACTTAGCATTATTTACCAAAATTGTCTATATTTTTAAAGGGTTTTGTCTATTTATCATTTTTACTGATTAAATATTAAATTTAAATTATAATTATCCATAAATCTAGTGTGGAAAAAGACTTGTTTTTTTAGTAAAACCTGATATTATTGTCATTGCTTATGAGTTGATGAGTTTTTTTGATAAAAAGACTGATAAGTAACAATCTCCTTATTTTGTTGGTTTTATGTATAGGAAATCTGCCATGACCATTCAATCCGCCATCGCCAAAGTTGAGCAAAATTACGCCCATCAGCCAGAATTTATCCAAGCTGTCAAAGAAGTCGCCAGCACCATTGAAAAGGTGTATGCTGATAATCCAAAATTTGCAGAGTACAAAGTGTTTGAACGCCTTTGCGAGCCTGACCGTGTGATTAATTTTCGTGTAAACTGGGAAGACGATAAGGGCGAGATTCAGGTAAATCGTGGTTGGCGTGTCCAGTTTAGCAATGCCATTGGTCCATACAAAGGTGGTTTGCGTTTTCACCCAACCGTTAATGAAGGCGTGCTCAAGTTTTTGGGCTTTGAGCAGATTTTTAAAAACGCTTTGACAGGTCTGCCCATGGGTGGCGGTAAAGGGGGTAGTGATTTTGACCCCAAAGGTAAATCCGAAGCAGAGATTCGCCGTTTTTGCTATGCCTTTATGCGTGAGTTGCACAAAAACATCGGCAAAGACATGGACGTGCCAGCAGGCGACATTGGTGTGGGTGGTCGTGAAGTGAACTATATGTTTGCGATGTACAAAAACCTAACCCGTGAATTTGAAGGCGTATTGACAGGTAAAGGCGTGGGTCATGGTGGTTCGCTCATTCGCACCGAAGCGACAGGTTATGGCTTGGTGTATTTCTTGGATAATATGCTTAAAGTTAATAATGAAACTTTGGTGGGTAAAACTGTCTTGGTATCTGGTGCAGGTAACGTGGCACAGTACGCTGCTGAAAAAGCCTTGCACCTAGGTGGCAAAGTCATCACCTTTTCTGACTCAAAAGGCACACTTGTAGACAAAGATGGCTTTACCCAAGAAAAAATCAACTGGATTAAAAACCATAAAGCCAATAATCAATCTTTGGCTGATTATGTGGCACAGTTTGGTGGCGAGTGGTTGGCAGGACAACGCCCTTGGCAGTTTGATGCTGATGTGGCATTGCCTTGTGCCACCCAAAACGAAGTGAGCGAAGAAGACGCAAAAGCCCTAGTAAAACATGGTGTTAAATATGTTGCTGAAGGGGCAAATATGCCATTGACTGCCGAAGCGATTGATGTGGTGCGTGAGCATGGCATCGCTTATGCTCCGGGTAAAGCTGCCAATGCAGGCGGTGTGGCGGTGTCAGGCTTGGAGATGAGCCAAAACTCAGTTCGCCGCTATAAGAGCTTTGAAGAGCTAGACGGTCAGCTACAAACCATCATGAAAAATATCCATGACAACTCAAAAGTTGCTGGCGAAAAATACGGCACAACCAAAGGTGTGGTGGATTATATGACAGGGGCAAACGTCGCAGGCTTTGTGCAAGTTGCTAATGCACTTGTGGCATACGGCTATCTATAAGTCATCATTTAAAATCCGTCCTTTGGGGCGGATTTTTTTATTGACGGATTGTTATGCGATATAGTACTTGGCTATTTTAAAAAAATGTGGTATAATTATCATTCTGTCATTTAGATTTTGACAGATTTCTTATCACTTTAAACGACACACACATCATTATAGGATTTTAGGGTGTTCATTGGCGGGATAATTTATTCTGTGAATAAATGCAAGCTGTGAATTTAAAATCTTGATGGTGTGGAAGTTTTAACCCAAACCATTTTAAGGACTTTTTATGTCAAATCCTACCCAAATCTCCATGCGTGATTTGCTAGAAGCTGGTGCTCACTTTGGACACCAAACCCGTTTTTGGAACCCAAAAATGAACCAATACATTTTTGGTGCAAGAAATGGCATTCATATCATTAACTTGGAACACACAGTTGCTCAATTTAATGACGCACTTAACTTTGCAAACAAAGAAGCTGCTAACCGCAACAAAATTTTGTTTGTTGGCACAAAGCGTGCGGCAAGTGCGGTTATCCGTGAGCAGGCACAACGTGCTGGCATGCCTTATATTGACCATCGCTGGCTTGGCGGTACTTTGACCAACTGGAAGACCATTCGTCAATCCATCACTCGCCTAAAAGAGCTAGAAAAACAAGCCGAAGATGGCACATTTGCCAAACTGACCAAGCGTGAAGCTCTTGAACGTACTCGTGATATGGAGAAGTTGGAGCGTGCTTTGGGCGGCATTAAAGACATGAATGGTCTGCCTGATGCACTGTTTGTGATTGATGTTGGTCATGAAGCCATTGCCATCAAAGAAGCCAAAAACCTTGGCATTCCTGTCATCGGTGTTGTGGATACCAACTCAAATCCTGATGACGTGGATTATGTGATTGCTGCTAACGATGACGCCATTCGTGCGGTCAGCTTGTATGCAGCTGCAATGGCGGATGCCATCATTGCTGGCAAAGAATATGCTAAAACCCAAGGCAAAGGTGGCGAACAAGTCGCTGATAACGCCGAACAAGCTGAATAATTTTTAATCAGCATATAAAAAGGCGTGAATGTCTGTACAAACGTTCATGCCTTTTTTGATAAAAATCTTGTCATTATGATGATTTAACACGATATTTTTTATTTAAAAGGTGGATTACCATGACTCAAATTTCTGCATCATTGGTTAAAGAGTTGCGTGAGCGTACTGGTCTTGGCATGATGGAGTGCAAAAAGGCACTAGAAGAAGCAGGTGGCGACATTGAGCTTGCGATTGACAACTTGCGTAAATCAGGTCAAGCCAAAGCTGCCAAAAAAGCAGGCAACATTGCTGCTGATGGTGCGATTGTCATTGCCCAAGGTGAAGGCAAAGCATTACTACTAGAAGTAAACTGCCAAACTGACTTTGTGGCAAAAGATGAAAACTTTACTGCTTTTGCTAATAAAGTCGCTAACCTTGCCCTAGCAAACAACACCACCGATGTGGCTGCCATTTCTGCTCTTGAATATGAAAATGGCGTGAATGTAGAAGAAGCCCGTGTTGCTTTGGTACAAAAAATCGGTGAAAACATTCAAATTCGCCGTGGTGAAGTGATTGAAGGGGCAAACCTTGCATCATATCGTCATGGCTTGCGTATTGGTGTGGTGGTGTCTTATGAAGGCGGTTCTGATGAGCTTGGTAAAGCAATCGCCATGCAAGTAGCTGCCTTTAACCCAATCGCTGTGAATGCCGAAGGCGTGCCTGCTGACATTTTGGCTCGTGAAAAAGACATCATTGAAGCCAAAGCCAAAGAATCAGGCAAGCCAGAAGCGGTGGTTGAAAAAATGATTACTGGCGGTTTGCAAAAATACCTAAATGAAGTAACGCTGGTAAATCAAGCCTACGTCATGGATAATGACAAAAAAGTAGGTGATGTGCTAAAAGCCGAAAATGCAACGGTCATCAGCTTTAAGCGTCTAGAAGTGGGCGAAGGCATTGAGAAAAAACAAGAAGACTTTGCTGCCGAAGTCGCTGCTGCCCAAGCTGCTGCCAAAGCCTAATGATGACATCAAGTTTTGACTTGAAAAAACGCACTGGTTTTTGGTGCGTTTTTTTATTGTAAAAGTTTCATAAATATTGAGTAAAATTTATAAAAACAAGGTAAAATAAACCATTTTTGCAAGTGATTGGAGTGATTAAGATGTTTAATAAAAGTGATTTTATACAGTTGTTGCTTGATTATCAGGTATTAAAGTTTGGTGAATTTACACTAAAATCAGGGCGTGTGAGTCCCTACTTTTTTAATGCGGGGCTACTATCAAGTGGCAAGGCATTGGACATGTTATCACAAGGTTATGCCAGTGTTTTGGCAGAGCAGTTAAATGAAAAAGACCATCCCACCATTTTTGGGGCGGCATATAAGGGTATTCCTTTTGTGGCGACCACCGCACAGACTTTATGGCAGGCTTATGGCATTGATGTGGCGTGGGGCTATAATCGCAAAGAAGCCAAAACCCACGGTGAAGGGGGTAATTTGGTGGGAGCGGATTTGACTGGTAAATCGGTGTGGGTGATTGATGATGTGATGACCGCAGGCACGGCGGTGCGAGAAGTGGTAGCGATTTTGCAGGGAGCAGGGGCAACACTGGCAGGTATTGTGATTGCTCTTGACCGCAAAGAAAAAGGACAAGATGAACGCTCAGCAGTACAGCAAATCAATGATGATTTTGGCGTGCCTGTGTATTCATTGGTGGACATTGATGATATTATTACCTTTTTGCAAGCCAAAGACGAGAGCGAGCATTTGGCAAATATGATGGCGTATCGTCAAAAGTATGGGGTGCAATGATGAAGCCACTTAACTTTTTAATCGTGATGGATGACATTACAACCATCAATTACAAAAAAGATTCCACACTTGCGATGATGTGGGCAGCAAGTGATAAAGGTCATCATTTGTCCTACTGTGGCATTGATGACCTTTGGCTAAACCAAGGCGAGCTGTATGCGGACAAACAAGACATACAAGTCTTTAAAAATCCCAATAAATTTTATGAGTTTGGCGATAAGACAACTGTCAAGGCAACTGATTTTGATGTCATACTCATGCGTAAAGACCCGCCTTTTGACATGAATTTTTTATATGCGTTGCATTTGCTAGAATATGCCAAAAGAGCGGGCGTATTGGTTGCCAATGACCCAAGTTCGGTGCGTGCTTGCAACGAAAAGCTATTTGCCACGCAGTTTAGTGAGCATATGAGCCCGACGATTGTAACCACCAAACAAACCCACATTCGTCAGTTTATCGCTGAGCATGCTGATGTGATTGTCAAACCGCTTGATGGCATGGGGGGTATGGGGATTTTTCGTTTGACGGCGGATAGCCCAAATATTGGCTCAACGCTTGAAATGCTCACCCAGATGGGAACGCTACCCATCATGGCTCAAAAATATTTGCCTGCCATCAAAGAGGGTGATAAGCGAGTGCTGATTGTGGGTGGACAAGTTGTGCCATATTGCTTGGCTCGCATTCCTGCTGATGGTGAGACACGCGGCAACCTAGCGGCAGGCGGTCGGGGTGTTGCCATGCCACTAAGTGATGATGAGCGAGCAGTCGCTGAAAAAGTCGCCCAAACTTTGGTAGAAAAAGGTTTGTATTTTGTGGGGCTGGACTTGATTGGGGCAAAAATCACTGAGATTAATGTAACAAGCCCAACTTGCGTGCGTGAGATAGATGAGCAATGTGGCACACAAATTGCGGTGGATTTTATTGCGTTTTTAGAAAGCTTGCTAGATGGGTAGTTTTAACCAACAAAAAAGGGCGAAAGTTATTTTTCGCTCTTTTTTATTTACCATAAAATTAAACTTTTAATGTTGTTGGTTGGAAAATCATGAATCATATTGATGACATTGTAGATACAATACAATCACATTGTCTGATTTATGAAAGAATTTAAAATTTATGCCGTTTTTTGCTTGTAATTTCCGGCATTTTGTTACACAATAAAGAGTTAAAGTCTAAAATAAGAGCAGTTTATGAATGTACTAATCATGGCAGCAGGTACAGGCGGACACGTCTTTCCAGCACTTGCAGTGGCGGACGAATTAAAAGAGCGTGGAGCAAACGTACATTGGCTTGGTACGCCTAATGGCATGGAAAATGAGCTGGTGGGCAAGCATGGCTATCTGATGCATCACATTGACATGCAAGGATTGCGTGGTAAGGGTTTGGCACGAGCGATTAAATTGCCATTTATGTTATTTCGTGCGGTCATGGCAAGCAAAAAAGTCATACAAAACAATAATATAGATGTGGTTATTGGCTTTGGTGGTTATGTAACTGTGCCGGGGGGGCTGGCAAGCAGATTGGCACGCAAACCACTTATTATTCATGAACAAAACGCCATCGCAGGCATGAGTAATAAGACCTTAGCACCATATTCAGCCAAAGTGTTGCAGGCTTTTGATGGGGCATTTGGTGGGCTTGGCGAACGATTGATGACCGTGGGTAACCCTGTGCGTCAAGCCATCATAAATATAGCACCGCCTGATGAAAGGTATGATTTATCTGACAATTCACCATTAAAGGTATTGGTTGTGGGGGGCAGTCTTGGGGCAAAAGCCATTAATGAAGCGGTGGTGGCGTTGTTAAAACTCTCCCAAAAGCCTTTAACTGTGCGACATCAATGCGGTAAAGACAATCATAATGACATGCTTGTTGCTTATTCGCAAGCAGGGATTGACACAAGTCGTCATGTGTTTGAGCTGATGCCTTTTATTGATGATATGGCAAAAGCCTATGCTTGGGCGGACGTGGTGGTGTGCCGTGCTGGAGCATTGACGGTAACAGAGATTGCCACGGTGGGTGTGGCACCTATTTTTATTCCTTTGCCACATGCGGTGGACGACCATCAGACCGCCAATGCCAAAAGTCTGACCAATCATGGAGCGGGGATTTTGTTGCCCCAAAGTCAGCTATCTGGGGAAAAATTAAATGAGATTTTAAGCCATCTTAGCCGTCAAGATTGCAAAGACATGGCAACAAAAGCTCGGCAATTTGCCAAAACGGACACCACAAACATGGTGGCGGACATTGTGCAAGACGTGGTTTTGTGCTAATCAGATGAGCTTAATATCAAAAACGGAATTTTTATTCAAATTCAATCAAGATAAGAGAGCATTATGTCAAATTTAAACAGTTCACATAAGTTGCCCAAACAGCTCATTGAAATCCCAGAGATGAGACGAATTGGTAACATTCATTTTGTGGGTATCGGTGGGGCAGGTATGTGTGGCATTGCCGAAGTGCTTGCCAACCAAGGCTATACAGTAACAGGTTCGGATATTAAAGAAAGTGCGGTTACTCGCCGTTTACAAAGCCTTGGTGTTACGGTATTTATCGGTCATGACAGCAAAAATGTCCAAAATGCTGATGTGTTGGTGGTTTCATCTGCCATTGATAAAACCAACCCTGAAATTCAAACCGCCTTACAAGCTCGTTTGCCAGTGGTTCGCCGTGCTGATATGCTTGGTGAGCTGATGCGCTATCGCCATTCTATTGCGGTGGCAGGTGCTCATGGCAAAACCACCACAACCAGTCTTTTGACGATGATTTTGACCGAAGCAGGTCTTGACCCCACTTATGTGATTGGCGGCAAACTCAATGCTTCTGGTAAAAATGCTTCTTTGGGCAGCTCTCGTTATTTGGTGGCAGAAGCGGATGAATCAGATGCGTCATTTTTATCACTACGTCCAATGGCAAGTATTGTAACTAACATTGATGAAGACCACATGGATACTTATGGTGGCAGTTTTGATAAATTAAAACAAGCCTACATTCAGTTTTTGCACAACATGCCATTTTATGGCTTGGCGGTGGTGTGTGGTGACGATAAAGAGCTGTACGGCATGATTGATAAAATTGCACGCCCTGTACTGACTTTTGGTTTTCAAGAGCATAATGACGTACAAGCGGTAGATTTGTCGGTGGACGGTACTCGCACGCATTTTACGGTGCTACGCAAAGAGCGTGAGCCACTCAGATTGACCTTAAATATCCCCGGTGAGCATAATGTGCTAAATGCCTTAGCTGCCATCACGCTTGCCACTGATGAAGGTGTGGACGATGAAGCGATTGTGCGTGCGGTGAGTAAATTTGCAGGTGTGGGACGACGTTTTGAACAGCAAGCAGATGTGAGTGTGGATGGCGGTAATGTTTTGCTGATTGATGATTATGGACATCACCCCACCGAAGTGTCAGCCACCATCAAGGCTGCTCGTCAAAGTTATCCTGAGCGTCGTCTTGTGATGATGTTTCAGCCACACCGTTATAGTCGCACCAGAGACTGTTTTGATGAATTTGTGGCAGTTTTATCGGGTGTTGATGAGCTGATATTGTTAGATGTGTATGGGGCAGGTGAAGAGCCAATCGTTGGTGCAGACAGTAAGGCATTGGCAAGAAGTATCCGTTTGCGTGGAGAAGTTGAGCCGACACTCATTGACAAAGATGAGCTTGCCATCACCATGAAACGTATCTTAAAAGCAGGCGATGTGCTGGTTACCCAAGGAGCGGGCAATGTGGGGCAAATTTGTTTGGATTTAAAGGATAATGGATTGTATTTATCTTAGTTGCCCTTATTAAAGTCATCGTGATTATTGTATGTAATCCATCAGTTTTATTTATTAATTTTAACCCATTTGGAAAAAATCATGACCAATATAGACCCAGCCGTATTTGGTAAAGTTGCTGTTGTTTGCGGTGGCACAAGTAGCGAGCGAGAAGTTTCTTTAAACAGCGGAAAAGCGGTGCTAAATGCCTTATTATCAAAAGGTGTGGATGCTCATCACTTTGACCCAAAAGACACTGACATTTCAAAGCTGCGTGATTATGACCGAGTGTTTAATGTCCTACATGGCACTTTTGGCGAAGATGGGGGCCTACAAGGCGTGTTAGATGGCTTTGAGATTCCTTATACAGGCTGTGGCGTATTGGCATCTGCCATTGCAATGGATAAATTTCGCTGCCGTCTGCTTTGGCAATCTTTGGGACTACCCAATGTGCCTTATGTGGTACTAAACGACGACAGCGACTTTGAGCAGGTGGAGCGTGAGTTTGGCTTACCTTTATTTGTCAAGCCTGCTGCCGAAGGGTCTAGCGTGGGCGTGATGATGATTGAAAATGCAGGCGATTTGGCAAAAGCCTATCCACAGCTCAAACAGTATCATGGTGAGATTTTGGCAGAAAAAGCCGTTACAGGGGGCGAGTATGCTTGTTCAATTTTGGGTAATGAGACGCTACCAAGCATTCGTATCATTCCTAAGGGCAAATTTTATGACTATGAAGCCAAATATTTAAAAAACGATACGCAGTATCAATGTCCTTCTGATTTGACCGATGAACAAGAAGCCATGATGGGTCAAATCGCCCTGTCTGCATTTGCTGCCATTGGTGGTAAAGGTTGGGGGCGAGTGGACTTTTTAAAAGATGACGCAGGCAAGCTATATTTGTTGGAGTTAAATACCGTTCCTGGTATGACCGACCACAGTCTTGTGCCGATGGCAGCTGCTGTAAATGGCATGAATTTTGCATCATTATGTTTGACGATTTTGACACAAACATTGAGCGAAGATTCTGTGTATAGAGCATAATAAACATGACAAAGATGGTCATGTTTGATTAAGTAGTGATAAAAAATTACAACAAAACTTGCAATAACCACAACCAACAACGTTTGATAAGTGTTAAAAAACATAGTCTTATTGTAAAAAATAAGGTACAATAAGACTTGACTTAATGCAAAATAAGTAAATGTGATGGGCGTTGTTTCTTTGATGACATGGGTTGATGGTTGTGGCGATGTCAATAAAATTTGATAAATACTTCTCTACTCCGTGGCGGTCGGCAATCATGACCTTGTTGGTGGTGTTTTTGGTCGGTTTTTTGACCATTGGCATCAACAGAACCCAAAACAAGCCTGCCGAAGATATTGTGATTGATGACAGCAACCTAAGTCCTGCTGAGGTGCAGGTCTTAGCAAGTACTCTGTCGTCAGTGGGAAAAGTGCAATTTTTTAGTGCTGATTTGGAACAAATCCATGATGAGGTTACTAAACTGTCATGGGTGGAAAGTGCTGATGTCAGTCGTGATTGGTATCGGGGTGTTATGGTGTCTGTTACTCCCAGAAAAGCAATTGCCAATTTTGGCAGTCGGCAGATGATAGACGCCAGTGGTCAGGTATTTGTTCCTGTTGATAGAACGCAGCTAATGAACACTCACCTAGTAACACTTTATGGTGATGAGACAGAGGCTGCGGACATCATGACGCAAATGAATCATATCAACACATGGTTTGAGCCTTTGGGAATTTCAGTAAAGGAGCTTAGTTTAACTCCCCGACAGACTTGGATTATTGGTTTTAATAGCGGTTTAAGAGTGATTGTGGACGGGGAAAACACCGAACAAAAGCTCTATGGTCTGCCAAAAACTTTATTTTGGCACTACAAAGACAAGCTAAATCAAATACAATCTGTGGATTTGCGTTATAAAAATGGCTTTGTTATTGCATGGAAATCACAAGCACCTGATGGGAGCTGATGGCGGTACAAACCAATAAACCCAAACTGGGTAAAGGTGTTTTTAGATGATTTTCCTGCATGGGCAAGTCGTCTTTAAATGAAGATTAAGGGGCGTATTTTACCTTGTTTTTGTGAATAAGCAAATGAAACAAAATTTACAAATTCGTGCAGTAATACATTTAAGTTCCACAGCGGTTTATACGGTTGTGGGCTACCCCGATAATTATGGTAAGCACCTAAAAATCATGGCAGTGGGTATTGCTAAGACACAAGGGTTTTTTGGCGGTCAAATCGTCAATCACCATGACTTATTAAATGCCATCAAAATCTCTACCAATCAAGCGATGGACATGGCAGGTGTGGAGTTTACCCATGTCGGTTTGTCCTTTGCCACCCCTAATATGCAAACAGACAATGCACACAGCCGAATCAATTTGGTTGGTGATGTGCCAAATGCCGTAGGTAAGCCTGTTCGTCTTGATGATATTGCAGGTATGCTTGAAAAATTAAAAAATGACTTGCTATTAAACAGAGCCAGTCCCATACAAATCATCACACAATTTGCCACCTTGGATATTGGCAGACCTACCGAACGTGCCACAAAAAACCCTGTGGGTTTATACGCCCATCATCTACATCTTAATTATCATTTGATTGCCATGCCAAGAACTTATTATCAGCAGATGGATGGCGTGTTTGCTCAAAGTAACTTGGCGATTTATCCGCCTGTCTTTGCTGGTGTGGCGGGGGCGGAATACGCCCTAACTCACGCAGAAAAGGAGCGAGGTATTTGTTTTGTGGATATTGGGGCAGGCGTAACTAATGTTTGTGTTTATTCAAATAACATGTTGATATTTAGTCGATGTTTTGGCATGGCAGGAAGTGCGGTTGATAAAGATATTGCCAATTGGCTTAATATCTCCATGGCAGAGGCAGAATCCATCAAAAAAGAGGAGGGCTTTGCCTATTCATCAGCCGTACCCAAAGACCGTTTTATTACCCTGCAAAGAAATAATAAACAAGGTGAAATCGTCCTAAATCGCTATGAATTGGCGAGCATCATAGAAGATAGATATTTTGCTTTATTTTCAAGAATTTTTGATACGCTTGACCAAGAGGGCATGACAGAGTTTTTCAAAGATGGCATCGTATTGGCGGGCGGTGGCTCAAAAATGAACGATTTGAATCGTATGGTACAAAAACGTTTTAATGTCGCTGTAAGACAAATAAGTGTAAATAATTGTGTCAGCGTTTGTGTAAATGATTTAAATGATGATAATATTAGAATGATAAACAAGCATTTGGCGGATAATACCTTATATAATGCCATTGGGGTATTGTTGTACCAACAAAGTAAACAGTACGAGCAGGACGAGCAATTTTTATATCCACAAACACAATCAAACCAAGGTTTTTTTGGGCGATTGGGGGAAGCGTATGAGCAGGCTACCAATTTTCTTAAAAAATGGATGTAGATGTAGATATTGTCTTAATGTGCGTAGATGACAATTTTAAATAGAGGGCGTGATATGTCAAAATATACCTTTTCAGAAGATGAGCCAATTGTTGTTAATAATGGGGCACGTTTTATTGTCTTTGGTCTGGGTGGTGGTGGTGGTAATGCTGTTCAGCATATGGTGGAGCAGGGGGTATCTAATGTTACCTTTGTTTGTGCCAATACTGACAGTCAAGCACTCAATCGCTTAAATGTCCCAAAAACCCTTTTGCTTGGTGCACAAATCACTAATGGCTTGGGAGCAGGTAGTGACCCAAAAGTTGGCAAACAAGCTGCTGAAAGTGATGAGGAGCAAATTAGAGCGATTTTAGAAGGTCATAATATGGCTTTTATCACTGCTGGCATGGGTGGTGGTACAGGTACAGGAGCTGCTCCTGTGGTGGCTCGTGTTGCTAAGGAAATGGGGATTTTAACGGTAGCAGTGGTTACCACGCCTTTTGCTCATGAAGCACGCAAACGTGCCGAGGTTGCCAAGGCGGGCGTTGAAGTGTTGTCTGAATATGTGGATTCCATCATTGTCATTCCAAATCATAAATTGCCAGAGATTTATGGTGAGTTGCCTTTTAAAGAAGGGCTAAAAAAAGCAGACGATGTGCTACTTCATGCGGTGAATGGCTTGGTGCAAACCATTGTTACGGCAGGTTATATTAATACTGACTTTAAGGATATTTGCACTGCCATGACTGCCAAGGGTCATGCTATGATGGGAGTGGGACGTGCTAGTGGTGAAGGGCGTGCAACTAAGGCGACAGAGCTTGCCATTCGTTCACCATTATTGGAAGATTTGCGTCTTGAAAATGCCCAAGGTCTTTTGGTGAATGTTGTTTCATCTAATCTGATGATGACCGAACCTAATGAAATCGCTGAGGCGGTTGCTCCGATTGTGGATTTGGAAAATGCCAACATCTTTTATGGTTTTGTTGATGATGAGAGTATGGGTGATGAGATTCATGTTACCATCATTGCCACAGGATTGACGATAGAAGAAAAGCCCATCTCTTCGCCTGTGGTGCCACTGCAAGAGACTGCACCACCAAAAAACATCAATAGTTATGCATCTACTCAACCAGCTTTTAAGACGACCGCTCAATCACCAAGCGATTCACTTAAAGAAAAAACATTGGTCATGGATTTTTTAAGCAAAAAGCAACAACACTAATCATGGCAATAAGACCCTGCTTGGCGGGGTTTTATTTGGAATCAAAATGATAGATTTACACAGCCACAGCACTTGTTCTGATGGCACATATTCACCACAAGAGCTTGTGCTACTTGCTAAAAATGCTGGCATTAGCACCTTTGCTTTGACTGACCATGATACCATTTTGGGCTTAGATGATGCTCACCAAAAAGCAAGACAGCTTGGTGTGCGTCTGATTAATGGTGTGGAGATAAGCTGTCATCATACACTGTTTGGCGGTTACGGCAAAAACCAAGCCATTGACAAGGTTATTCATGTGGTGGCGTTAGATTTTTTGGACAAACGGTATTTGGGTGATAAATTAACAGCATTGCAGCACAGTCGTGAATATCGGGGCAGGTCAATCATTGCTAAACTGGCAACGCTTTTAGATTATGATGAGACAATATTGGTGCAACAGGTATTAAATAAGGTCAATCACAACCCCAAAGCCATCGGACGAGCTCATATTGCTCAGGTGTTGTTTGAGCTTGGTTTGACCAAAAGTATCCAAGATGCTTTTGATAAATATCTGGCGGATAATAAACCTGCCTATGTCGCCATAGATGCTATGAGCATGACACAAACTGTGCAACTGATTCATGATTGTGGTGGTTTGGCGGTGCTGGCTCATCCGACACGTTATGGGCTGTCTGCCACCCGTACCAGACGGCTGATTGCCGAGTTTGCTGATATGGGTGGAGATGCAGTAGAGCTACCAAATAGTGAGCCTGTCAGCACACGAGCGATGATAGATAGATGTGTCAAGGAGCATGATTTGCTAGTATCAGTAGGGTCTGATTTTCATGGGGCAAATATGCCTTGGCGAAAACTTGGTAAAGTCGCCACCATCAAGCCTGAGCAGGTGGGCGTGTGGGAGCGTTTTCGTCCATCATCAGATTGCTGATGATACTGGTGGCAAATGCTCCTGTTGGCAATGTAAATGTCAAACGCAAATTGTCATCTTGCCACGACCATTGAAATTCATGAGCCATCAGACGAAATGGGCGGTAGCTACATTTTGCACCTATTTTTGTCAGCCCATCTTTAAAGGTGCTAAATTGTGCCAAAATCTCATTTTCCATCATCAATGCCTGATTGCTTGACAGTCTGTTGCTTGTGCCATAAAGTATGCCGGCAGGGTGAATGTCGCCTGTGGCTAAACGTGCCATGATGACATCATCAATCTTTGCACAAAACACCGACCCTGTGCCATTGAGATTAAAAACATCGCCGTCTATTGGTGTGTCCCAACACCCCATTAAAACTCGCTGACTAAGCAAGGCGTTAAAAATCGCACTTTTGGCGGCGGATATGTACAAAGCGTGTTTGTTGCGGTCTTGTTTGTGGGGGCGATAGGGCTTATCAGTGCTAAGAATTTTTTGAAAAAAGGCAACAGCTTGGGGCAGATTATTACCATCTTTACCAAAACGCTGTTCACCAAAATAATTTGGTACGCCACAAGTTTTAATAAGTGCAAGCTGTGCGTCAATGGCGGTTTTGTCGCCTTGCACATCTTTTAGAGTGATGGTAAAGCGATTGGCTTTATGCGTGCCACGATTTAGTTTTTTGCCGTGCCAATGCTGTGCTAATAAGGTTAGTTTTTCATCATCTTTTAAGAAATCTTTGGCGAAACTGATAAAATCCAATGAAGGCAAACGCTTGTTTGGCAAACGTAGGCTGAACCATTGGTCGGTAATGGCTCGCCTGTCCTTTAAGCCACTAAACCCAACGTCTTTGGGGGCTATGTTTGCCCATGTTGCCAGTAGCTTGGCAACAAAGGCGGTGTTTAGATTGGTTTTTTGGATAAACAACCAACAATGTTCGCCTTGACCATCAAAACTGATGTCCATGATTTCTTGTACAACAAAATCATCAGCACATGCCTTAAAAATCGCTTGTGTGATGGTGGGTGTATGGGGGTTTGCCAGTATCATGAAGTTTTCCTAAATAACAGTAAAATTAAAAACGCCACCAGACCCACGCCAGCACCAACATAACCAATGCTAAATAGCCCCATAGATGAGATGACTGCTGAGCCAAGCAAAGCACCGCCCCCAATACCTACATTAAAAATGCCTGAAAACAAACTCATGGCAACATCGGTGTCCTTTGGGGTAAGTTTGAGAGTTTGAAATTGTAAAGATAAAATAACACCAATCATCCCCACGCCCCAAACAAGAAGCAATACGGTTAGGCTAAGTGTGTTTAAAAGATGAAATGTGGCGGATAAAAATGTTAAACAAATCAGTACTATTGCTACTGAGACAAGTAAAAAATGATGACAAAAGCGTTCATAATATCGCCCAAATAAATGGCTGCCAATCATACTTGCTACCCCAAACCACACTAACATCATGGTAGTGGTGATGGGTGTCATGCCAATGTGTAACAACAACGGCTCAATATAACTGTATGCTGTAAAATGTGCCATGACCAGCAACATAATACTGATATAGACTACCATTAGTGGGGTTTGTTTGGCAAGTTTTGGTAGGCTAGATAGCGACCCTGTGTTTTTGCTGGCTAGTGTGGGTAATATCCACGATATGCCCATCATACATATCAAACCAAGCCCACCGATTGCACCAAATGTCGCTCGCCAATTAAGATATTGCCCAAGTATCCGCCCAAGCGGTAAACCTAGCACAGTAGCAAGAGCTGAGCCTGTGGCAAGTATGCCTAATGCCCATGCTTGCTGACCTTTTGGGGCAAGTTTAACCACAAGACTTGCGGTGATTGACCAAAATACAGCATGAGCAAGTGCTACGCCAATCCGCGATATGAGCAGTAGCTCAAAACTTTTGGCAAATACGCTAAGAACATGACTCATCACAAAAATAAAAAACAACCAAAATAATAAACGTTTTCGCTCTATTTTGGCGGTGATGAGCATGGCAGGTAGTGATAATAAGGCGACCACCCACGCATAAATGGTTATGATAATACCCGTTTCGGATGCTGACTTGCCAAAGCTTGCCCCAATATCAGACAAAAGAGCCACAGGGATAAATTCGCTGGTGTTAAAGACGAAGGCAGATAATGCCAAAATTAACACACGCATGGTTCTAATATGAGCAGGATGGATAGATGGGGGCATGATAAAATCAGATGATGAATGGGGGGTTATTATAACAATTTTGCATGATGTGTTGATAAAAAGTACCAGAAAATCGTAAAAATGATGGATTTTTATACAAAATTAACGCTTTTTATGTGATGAATGGTGTTTCAAAATTAAAATTTATGATATAATTATTCAGATTGGTAAAGGCTGACAACTTGTTGGCAATAGCCAAAGGTAAACGCAACTTGCCTACTTTTTGGGCATTTAAAAGAGGACAAACTCATGGCAAAAGCCAAATTCGAACGCACCAAACCACACGTTAACGTTGGTACCATCGGACACGTTGACCACGGTAAA
>NZ_NKHK02000029.1 GCF_002224245.2 Moraxella sp. VT-16-12 | reverse complement strand
GTGCAGATGTAGCTACTGTGCTGCGCTTAGACTTAGAACCGCCCTTGCGACCGCGTGCAGCCTGAATTTCTGGCGTGTGCGTATCAGCCACATACTGTGCGAAAGTTTCCGGCGTGAAGTTCCTGTGCGTGTATTTCGCAATGCTCTTGCCAATAGCCCGACATTCAGCCAGTGAAAGCGGAACGGGAAGCGATGCATTGTACATTTCGACACGCTGGATCACCGCTTCAAGCCACTGTGAGAACGCTGGCCAGCCCTGACGAATCGCCCTGTAAGCCCATTTGCGCGTCATTTCGAACAGGTGGCAGTTTCGTCGATGCTACGGCGCGCTGAGGCGCTCAAATCGAGATAATCAGCCAGTTCATCGAGGGTATAGGCTTCCTCGCGCCACTCCATCACCAGCCATTCCAGGTGGAACGGATTTTTGCAAATCAGGCCGCTGTAGTTCACATCCGCACAAAGTTTCTCACACAGCGAACGTTCAACCGCTGCGGCATATTTCAGCGCCTTAACCGAGGCATCAGGCGCGGTTCTCACGGCGATGTTGAGTGCGTAGAGCAGGTGAGCGTGTCCGTTCACAGGATTTTTAACGGTGATGTTCGGCGCGGGAGCGTTCCGGTCGCTCCAGTCAATCGCAGCCCCCTCGCGGTCAACGTCAAAAACCAGCCAGAACTGCGCATGAGGCTGGTTCTGCTGTATGTACCGCGCAAGAAGCGCACGCCCTTTGCCGGAGATGCGAAGACCAAAAGCGAGATCATCCGTGTGATAGGGACGATGGGGTAAATTTTCGTCGAAGTATTGAAGCGCGGCGCTCATGTGTTACGATTCTCTCCGGGTTATGCGACCTACACGCCCTCTGTATTTCATGTTGAATCTTGCCGGAT
>NZ_NKHK02000028.1 GCF_002224245.2 Moraxella sp. VT-16-12 | reverse complement strand
GAGAGGCGACGACCAAAAACAAAAATACCTCTTACTCGAATTTGGGAACTTTGAGCAAGAGGCAAATGAAAAACAAGAAAATGCATTATCTGATTATTATTCTTTCAAGGACTAGTATAACATAAAATCGTCTACAAATAGACAAAAAACCTGCACGCTTAATGTAGATCAAAAGCTTAACGCAAATGAAATAGATTGACCTCCCAATAACACCACGTAGTTATTGGGAGGTCAATCTATGAAATGCGATTAAGCTTTTTCTAATTCACATAAGCGTGCAGGTTTAAAGTACATAAAAAATATAATGAAAAAAAGCATCATTATACTAACGTTATACCAACATTATACTCTCATTATACTAATTGCTTATTCCAATTTCCTATTGGTTGGAACCAACAGGCGTTAGTGTGTTGTTGAGTTGGTACTTTCATGGGATTAATCCCATGAAACCCCCAACCAACTCGCCAAAGCTTTGGCTAACACACACGCCATTCCAACCAATAGTTTTCTCGGCATAAAGCCATGCTCTGACGCTTAAATGCACTAATGCCTTAAAAAAACATTAAAGTCTAACACACTAGACTTATTTACTTCGTAATTAAGTCGTTAAACCGTGTGCTCTACGACCAAAAGTATAAAACCTTTAAGAACTTTCTTTTTTCTTGTAAAAAAAGAAACTAGATAAATCTCTCATATCTTTTATTCAATAATCGCATCAGATTGCAGTATAAATTTAACGATCACTCATCATGTTCATATTTATCAGAGCTCGTGCTATAATTATACTAATTTTATAAGGAGGAAAAAATATGGGCATTTTTAGTATTTTTGTAATCAGCACAGTTCATTATCAACCAAACAAAAAATAAGTGGTTATAATGAATCGTTAATAAGCAAAATTCATTATAACCAAATTAAAGAGGGTTATAATGAACGAGAAAAATATAAAACACAGTCA
>NZ_NKHK02000027.1 GCF_002224245.2 Moraxella sp. VT-16-12 | reverse complement strand
CTGGGGTCGGTGGCAAGAATCAGAGTCTATGGGAAATATTTTAGTTATCGGATGCTCAATATTCACAAACGCAAAAAATGCCTCAGTGATGCCCTAAAACAACCTTTCCAGAAGGAGTCCGCGCTTTACGATGCACGGAAGAGATAAAAAACCCCACAAAAGTGGGGAACCAAGAGAAACAACAATTACAGGTTGTTGGTTGTGTTCGAACAACGATGAAGTAGCTACGCTAAATAATAATTACCGTACAGGCCCTACATATTCAACACTAAATTTAAGATCCTGACGAAGGATTTATAAATGCACGAAAACACATAGACAGACAAATTCACTAAATTCATACACAAAAACAAGTGTAGTTTTCTAAGTAAATTAGATTCGACAACCAATTAGTTTATCCACATCGCATTCCACTCTTGCTACACCAATCACATTTCTTGATATGTAATAGCAGAAAAAATAAAACCAGACACCAATAGACCAAAAAACAAACATTCAACAAGAAACATTTTGAACAATATCACAAAACTGTCACAACCATCATCAGACTATTGAAAAAAACTGGTTGCTGTTTTATAAAAGCGACTGTAACAACCTCCACTCTATAGTTCCATTAGTTTAAAGTGTCACACAAACTGAGCATCCATTTGTTTTCCTTACTTTTGCCCCTGTATTCCAAGGGGTTTTTTTATAACTTAAAGATTAGCACACCACACAAAAACAATAAAAAAAAACGACAAGTTATACAATAAAACCAGTACTATCCATACAGCTAATTACATATAAATACTATTAAACCATCTGGACATTAAAAATAAACTCTTATAACATAAAATTAATGCGGTTCCGGTACCATATGTCAGGGATAATGTGCAAATGGAGGTATCGGAACTGCATTTCAGTTCATTATTAATTAATGACAAAAAAAACCTCTGCGAGCGCAGAGGGGGTAAGGAATGTTCCCGGTCATAATATGTCGATAGTGTT
>NZ_NKHK02000026.1 GCF_002224245.2 Moraxella sp. VT-16-12 | reverse complement strand
TCTTTTTGATAAGGTCATGCGAGATGGCAGATGAGATGGCTAAGAGCAAGCCTGCGGCAGTAGATAGTGCAGCGGCAATACCACCAGCAGCGATAAGACCAATGACCCAACCAGGCAAGTTTGCAATTTCAGGGTTGGCAAGTACCATGATGTCGTTGTTTACATCCAATTCATTGCCTTGCAAGCCTTTTTCAGCAACAGTGGCTTTAAATGCTTCATCTTTTGATTTGTCATTGTAATAGTTGATTTTACCATCACCATTTTTGTCTTCAAATTTCAAAAGACCTGTTTGCTCCCAGTTTTTCATCCACTCAGGGCGAGCTTCATAATCAATGGGGGCAGACTGCGTGCCGTTTGGATAAATGGTCTCAACCAAATTCATGCGAGACATCGTACCCACCGCAGGAGCAGCAGTATATAACAAAGCAATAAATACCAACGTCCAACCTGCTGACGAACGAGCATCTGACACCTTAGTAACTGTAAAGAAACGAATAATCACGTGTGGCAAGCCAGCCGTACCAATCATCAGCGATAAGGTCAATAAGAACATATTGAGCTTATCAGGCACATCAGCAGTATAAGCAGCAAAACCTAAATCAGTAATCAGCCCATCAAGTTTGGCAAGCATGGTGATGCCTTCTTCGGTCGTGCCAAACAAACCAAGTGCAGGAATGGGGTTACCAGTGATGTTTAAAGAGATAAAAATTGCAGGAATGATATAGGCAATCATCAACACCACATATTGAGCAACCTGCGTGTAGGTAATGCCTTTCATGCCACCAAGTACCGCATAGAATAACACCACAATGGCAGCAATGATAAGACCCATGTTCTTATCCACTTCCAAAAAGCGAGAGAATGCCACGCCAGCACCTGTCATCTGACCGATAACATAGGTGGTACAAGCAAGGATAAGACAAATCACCGCAATCAAGCGGGCTGTTTTGGAATAAAAACGGTCGCCAATAAAATCAGGTACAGTAAATTTACCAAATTTACGCAAATATGGGGCAAGCAATACATAGCCCCCCGTCCAACCCATCAAATACGCAGATGCGGCATAACCACCCATGGCAATGATACCCGCCATAGAGATGAACGATGCAGCACTCATCCAGTCTGCACCTGTCGC
>NZ_NKHK02000025.1 GCF_002224245.2 Moraxella sp. VT-16-12 | reverse complement strand
ATGCTCATGAACATCCAAAACACTGCCAAACGCCCAACATCGCCCCACCCCATTTTAAATTTGGGTTTTCGCATATTTTTTGTGGGTTCGGCAGTGTTTGCCGTGGTAAGTATGCTACTTTGGCTGGTGATATTACAAGGGTTTGCTCCTTTTCAAGGAGTGGTTACGCCCTTTTATTGGCATGGTCATGAGATGGTGTTTGGTTATGCTTTGGCGGTGATTGCAGGGTTTTTATTAACAGCGGTCAAGACATGGACAAATCAGCCCATGCCTTATGGCTGGCATTTGGGGGCGATATTTGGGGCGTGGGCAGTATCTCGCTTTATCTGGCTTGGGCTTCATGTCATACCTAGCATTGCCCTGTTCATGGCGGCTTTTGTATTTGACATGATATTTTGGGGCATGACTGCTTTTGCTGTTATCAAAGCGGTGTGGGCTGTTCGCCAAAAACGTCAAATTGGTATCATTACCAAACTTTTACTATTAGGTTTGACTCAGGTTGCTTTTTATGTGGGCGTGCTGATAAATCATCACAACACACAGCAAATCGCTTTATATTTTGCCTTATATTTGGTGATTGGTGTGGTGTTTACCATTGCACGGCGTGTTTTGCCATTCTTTATTACCAAAGGCATCAGCGTCAATCATGATGGCACACCAAATGGCATGCAGCTTGAACAAAAAAACTCCGATCTACTGGACAGGCTCAATTTATTTGGATTTTTTGGATTTATCATTTTTGATTTGTTCATCAAACAGCCCATGATTGCTGGCGTGTGTGCGTTAGTATGTTTGATGGCTAATTTGGCACGCCTAAAAAACTGGTATCACCACGCCATCTGGCAAAAGCCCCTGCTGTGGTCGCTCATCATTGCATTTTTTGGCATGACGATAAGTTTAGCGATGTTTGTGCTTTATCCGATTGCCACACAGTTAAATTGGTTTAGCTCTATTAATATCCACACGCTTGGACTACATGGTTTGGCGGTGTTTGGCATTGGACTGATGACGATTGCCATGATGGCTCGGGTGTCGCTTGGACATACTGGCAGAAATATCCATCAGCCCCCTGCCACTGTATCATTAATGTTCATGTTGATGATTTTGTGTGGCATATTTCGTGTGGTGTTACCGCTATTTTTTAATGATGGTTATATGCCGCTCATGTTATTATCACAAGTATTGTGGATAGCGTCTTTTGTGATATTTTGTCTTTCTTATGTGGGCATCTTAACAAAACCAAGAACCGATGGACTATTTGGATAA
>NZ_NKHK02000024.1 GCF_002224245.2 Moraxella sp. VT-16-12 | reverse complement strand
TCATGGCAAAAGCCAAATTCGAACGCACCAAACCACACGTTAACGTTGGTACCATCGGACACGTTGACCACGGTAAAACCACCCTAACTGCTGCCATCGCTACTGTTGCTGCTAAGCACCACGGTGGTGAAGCAAAAGACTACGCAGCCATTGACTCTGCCCCAGAAGAAAAAGCTCGTGGTATCACCATTAACACTTCTCACATTGAGTATGACACCGAAGCTCGTCACTATGCACACGTTGACTGCCCAGGACACGCCGACTATGTTAAAAACATGATTACTGGTGCTGCTCAAATGGACGGTGCCATCTTAGTTGTGGCAGCTACTGACGGTCCTATGCCACAAACTCGTGAGCACATCCTACTGTCTCGCCAAGTAGGTGTACCATACATCATGGTATTTATGAACAAGTGCGACCTTGTTGATGACGAAGAACTGCTAGAATTGGTAGAAATGGAAGTGCGTGAGCTTCTATCTGACTACGACTTCCCAGGTGATGACACCCCAATCATCAAAGGTTCTGCTCTACTAGGTCTAAATGGCGACCAAGGTGAGTATGGTGAAAAAGCCATCTTAGAATTGCTAGACACCCTAGACAGCTACATTCCTGAGCCTGAGCGTGCCATTGATAAAGCATTCCTAATGCCAATCGAAGACGTATTCTCTATCTCTGGTCGTGGTACTGTTGTAACAGGTCGTGTAGAATCTGGTATCATCAAAGTAGGCGATGAAGTAGAAATCGTTGGTATCAAAGACACTGCCAAAACCACCTGTACTGGTGTTGAGATGTTCCGTAAGCTACTAGACGAAGGTCGTGCTGGTGAGAACTGTGGTGTACTACTTCGTGGCACTAAGCGTGAAGAAGTTCAACGTGGTCAAGTACTTGCCAAACCAGGTTCTATCACCCCACACACTCAATTTGATGCAGAAGTATACGTACTATCAAAAGAAGAAGGTGGTCGTCATACCCCATTCCTAAATGGCTATCGTCCACAGTTCTACTTCCGTACCACTGACGTTACTGGTGCCATCACTCTACAAGAAGGTACTGAGATGGTAATGCCTGGTGATAACGTTGAGATGAGTGTTGAGCTTATCCACCCAATCGCCATGGACAAAGGTCTACGCTTTGCGATTCGTGAAGGTGGTCGTACCGTAGGTGCTGGTGTTGTTGCAAACGTTAAGAACTAATCTTTGATAAGATCATTCTTAATACAACCCAGTCCTTGGTCGTAAGACAAACCCCTGCCTGATGGTGGGGGTTTTGGTGTGATGGGGTGCTTTAAAAA
>NZ_NKHK02000023.1 GCF_002224245.2 Moraxella sp. VT-16-12 | reverse complement strand
AGAACATGGATTGTCTGTAACTGAACGCAACGCAACAATGCGATATACTCAAGCCGAAAAAGGCTTAATTGAAAAAGGTAAAAGCTCTTGGAAAGACGAAATTAGAGACGCGATTGAACAATCACAAGCGACAAATTTTGAGGAGCTTGAGAGAGAGTTGAACCAATTAGACATCACAATCGATCGTGTCACAAACAAAACAATCACTTACAGACACTTGAAAGAAAATAAAAAAGTGAGAGGTAAAAATTTAGGTGAACAATTCGATAAGGGGGCATTAGAAAATGAGTTTGCTGTCGCAAATGAACGGAGAGAATTCGAGCAACAATTATCAGAATATGAACCAAGAGAAAGTGAGTACAGACCAAGAGATACAGAAAAAAATATTAAACGTCCTAAAGAACTTAGAGTCCAATCACGAGAAAACGACTTTGAACTTGAGTGATGAAGACAAGCTATATATATCACGAATGACCGATCAGATAAAACGCTCGAATACGCACGAGATTAAAGTAAATATTGAGACAGATGATAAGCTAAGCGAATTTATTAAACAAAAAATCGATGAGAAATTTGATGAAAAAATACCTAATCTTCGTACAAAGCAAACAATGGAACAATTCAAATGGTCTTTGATGAGAATTGAAGATAAACAAGAAATACTCGATGACAATATTGAAAGTGTTCACAAATGGGCGACTTACTTTAAGTCAGCGTTGATGTTGACACTATTTGCCGTTTTATTGATTAGCGTTGTCGCTACATTCATGGGTGGTTTATTCAATGTTTTAGGATTTGACCACATGTATAAAGGGCTAGAATATCAAATAAAACACTCAGAAGGTTTTGTAGCATTTTTATGGCATTTAGGATACTTGATACCTTATTTACTATTAGCGACGCTGATATGGCTTATATTGGCTTTAGAACGCAAATATAGATATTAACACGCATTTATGCCGAGAAAATTTATTGATGTTGAGAAGAACCCTTAACTAAACTTGACGACGAATGTCGGCATAGCGTGAGCTATTAGGCCGACGAGTCGACAGTTTTGGGGTTTGTTAAGGGTTCAGAGGCTCAACGTCAATAAAGCAATTGGAATAAAGCAAAAATTTATACAATTTCAAATAGGAGGTTTTCATGTGATAAAAGAGTTATTTTTAAGTGTATTGTTTTTTATTGTTATTATTTTGATCTTAACGTTTTCAGATTATATATTTTTAAATGATATCAATACTTTAAAAAATATATTGGCAACAATGGCTATAACAATATTTATTATGTGTGTTATAGGGAGGGATTAAATGAAATTAAAAAAAGTAATAGTTACTATTATGTTTTTATTAGTAATAATACTTTCTTTAAATATTATT
>NZ_NKHK02000022.1 GCF_002224245.2 Moraxella sp. VT-16-12 | reverse complement strand
TACCTTACCAAGAAACCACCGACCCAAGATGGGGCAAGGTTAAGATGTATCACAAGGACATATTGGCAGAAGTGTTTCATCTATCTAAATTTTTATAAGGAAGTAAAAATGCAAAATACCAAAGAAAATCAAGCCACCATCGGCAATTTAATTGATGAGCTGATTGATAGTGTTGTTGATGATAATACACACGATAACTGTGTTCAACGTCAGATTGACAAATTAAAGCAGGTCATTTTTAGTGATGGTTGGATTAGTGTTGATGATGAGCTGCCAACCATATCAGACCAATACTGGGTTGCTTATTGTGCTGTACATAAAACCAACCGAAGCGAAAAATTGGAATTTGATTATTGTACTGCACATTTTAATGAATTTGAAAAACGATGGTATGTCAAAGACCAAATGTTTTACACCCAAAGGCAGTGTAAAGTTATGTACTGGCAACCCTTACCAGAGTTTCCACATTACCCATTAACAACCGTTACCCCAACCAACAAAGGAGTTAAACAAATGACTAAATTACTGACCCCACAAGAAGTCTTACAGGCTCTACTTAATGGTAAAGCCGTTGAATACAGAGTGTATGATGAAACAGATACTGACCCTGACAAGTGGTGGGACAGATTGTATGTAGATGACTACCCCATTTCTTGTTTGCTAAATGGAGAATATCAATTCCAATTAGCCCAAGAGATGATTACGATTGGCAATGTTTCATTTCCCAAAGCCTATCAAGGTGAGATGGAATATGGCAGAACCTACTATGTGCCATCAGTGAATAGTGTGGACTTGTATTCAGCACTTGAATGGGAAGACGACTTAACAGATTGCAGATACCTTTCATCAGGTATGTTGCACCTGTCTAAGGCAAACGCCATAGCTCATGCTGAGGCGTTGATTCGGTTGAGTGGGGGTGAGATATGAAAACCTACACAGATGGTAATATTGCACATATACAACCCATAACCACCATGCAATTACTTGCAATGCAATACAACTTTCAATCCATAATACCACTTGAACGTGTTGCTGATGATTATCTAGGCAAGATTAGTAAGACTGAGCTTCATCGTCAAGCCAAAGCTCAAAAGTTTGGATTCGCTACGTTAAATACTCGTACTGAAAAAAATCCCAAGTATTATGTCCCAATAGAAAGTCTTGCGGCATGGCTTGACAAGCTGAAAAAAGAAGCTATATTAGACCATAAAGCAACTCATAACCAAAAGCCTCTTTGAAAAAAGGGGCTTTTTTGTACACCATAATTACACCATACATAAAAATTTGTAAGGATAATTATTTTAAAAACAATATTTTATAAAAATTAGTCGTCCAATCAATCATGGGGGCAAGGCTAATTCTCTTATCTTTCATAAAATCAGTCATTTATCAAAAATCTCTTAAAATTTAAGTGGTTAATATTAAAAATTACAGTTTATTTACTTGTGCTTACTTGTTGGTAATTGTGTTTGTTTATGCTGTTATTGTGCCATTTTTAAACAATTTTCTTATGGTATAAATCTTGGGGATGGGTAGAATATACAACCAAAGATAGCCAGATGCACCACCGCTTATGCCACAAAAGATATTCTCAAAAGTATACGCATTATAAATCCGCCTACCCCATGCACCTCATCATGTGGCTTGCCATCTATACTACACGCAGA
>NZ_NKHK02000021.1 GCF_002224245.2 Moraxella sp. VT-16-12 | reverse complement strand
AACAATGCAAAGACACAAGAAATCGCCAATTTAACCCAAACCGTGAGCGGTCATACGTCTAGCATTCGTGAATTGGGTGTAACAACTGGGAATTTGACTCAGAAATACAGCCAACTTAAAACTGTGGCGGATAAAGCCACCAGCGACATTACACAGATTAAACAGACCCAAGCAGGGCAAGCGACCAGTATTGATAGATTGGATGCTAAGTTTGATAATCTGGCGGTGGGTGGGTGCAACTTGCTTAGAAACAGCCAAGCCGAGCGGACAGTTGCCAATGCCACCACCCAAGAAAACTTTATCCCAGCTTATGTGCTGACCAAGTCCTTAGAACCCAATACTGCCTATGTCTTATCTTATGAGTACAAAACTACCAATAATACCAAAACCGCACAAGTGGGCTTTGTCAGCAGTGTGGGTCAGCATAAATTTAAAACCAATCTTGTTAGAACATCTGATTGGAAAAAAGATACATTTAAGTTTACCACAGGCAACAACCCAAACCAAGCAGGGCATATCCGTTTTGATAATGAAGGCACAACCAATGAACAATCAGCAAGTTTATGGGTGAGAAATGTCAAATTGGAATTAGGGAGCATACCAAGTGATTACACTCCTGCCCCAGAAGACATACAAGCGAACATTGACACTGCCAAAACTGAGACACTGGCAAACATCAACACTGTGCGTGAAACTTTGACCAATGCTGATATTGCCTTAGGACACAGAATTGATGCTACTTCTGCCGAATTTAAACAAGCAGACAACACCATCAAGGCAAGCGTGCAAGCAGAAACCACCGCTCGCACGAATGCTGATGCTGCTATCGCACAAACTGTCAATGCTCTAAAATCTGAGTACAACAACAATAAATCCTCTGTTGCAAGTCAGATTAAAACACTAACAGATGCCAAAAACAGTCAAGCAACGCAAATCAGTCAAATCACAGCCAATGTAACCACGGTACAGCAAACTGCCAATACAGCCAATAGCAAAGCAGACACGGCAACCACCAAAGCAGACGATGGCATCAGACGAGCAAACAACGCTCAAAACACGGCAAATACTGCAAGCCATAAAGCTGACACTGCCAACACCAATGCTCAAAATGCCAAACGTGTTGCAGATGATGCACTGGGCAAAGCCACCCAAGCCCAAGCAGACATCATCGCCGAACAACAAGCAAGAGCAGATGCTGAAAGCAGTCTAGCACGTCAGATGAGTGCATTAGACAGTAAGTTTACCACTGCTGATAATGCAATAAAAGCATCTGTTGCCCAAGCTCAGCAAACAGCGACTAATGCTCAACAAGCCCTAGCAACAGCACAAAATCAGTTAAATGCTAAGATTGATGGGATTAGCGTGGGTGGGCGTAATTTAATCCCTAATACTCAAAAGCACGGTAATGTAATCAATGGCGTTTTTGAGGGATTTAATTTAATTAAATTAAAAAAGCCAGCTCAAAACTATATTGACTATCAATATAGACTAACTCGTGCAATGCACGAGTCAAATTGTGTGTTTAGTTTTTGGGCAAAAGCAGATGTTGACAATGTTATTGTAACTGCACATTTATATAGCCCAAACACAATCACAAAAGCAGAGACATCACAGGGTAGAATATTTAAGCGTGCAGACGGCATGGCAGATATTACGCTATCAAGCGAATGGCAAAAATATTATGTTGTGTACACTCAAACGCCAAGCGATACGCCCAAAGCCATTGTTTTGCGTTATCAATCATCACGGCTTGGTAGTGAGATATTTATCGCAAAACCAAAATTAGAAACTGGCAACATCGCCACAGACTGGTCGCCAGCACCAGAAGACGTGCAAGCGGATATTGACCAAAAAGCAAGCACAGCCAGTCTTGATGAATTTAAACAAGCCCAAGCGACCAAAGAGCAAGCAACAGCCCAGCGTATCGCTGCCCTTGACGCCGCATACAAACT
>NZ_NKHK02000020.1 GCF_002224245.2 Moraxella sp. VT-16-12 | reverse complement strand
TAAACTTACTTAAAAATCGCTTTAAACGCTGTCTTAATTTCAGTGATAATCTCATGCAACGTCTTACCTTCCATCATTTTGACGGCTTGATAGATAATACCCACGGCAAGCATACCAAAGACAGAGACAATCATTGAGATAAAAGACTGGCTCATCACAGACAACTGCCAGCTTTGATGTTCAATGATGAATGCCCCACCTGCCAAGCCAAAATAGGCACTAAATGCAAATTTAATGGCAACACCAAATGACAACTTGAGCTTGCCGTCTTTATCAATGTCGCCAGAAAGGGTCAAAGCAAAGATTGCCCCGATGATGACAGCAAAGATTTTGATGATTAAAGGAATGTTACTTAGGTTTTGTGGCATAGATTGCTCCATTAAAAAACCGCCCAAAGGCGGTATATTGTTAGCACTTGCACGATGAACAATGCCATCAGCACAAGCATAAAGAATAAGGTTTCTATTTTGTTCAAATTGATATTTGCTCCTAGTTCAAGTTTGATAAGGAAACGGCAAATCGGTTACATCTGCCACTAAAATATGCTCCTGCGCGGTGTATGAGTGAGAATAATAGCTCACCTCTAACCGCCCTGTATGCCTGATGATACGCTCATACACTTCTATTGGCTCTTGATAAAACATATGATTGTGTATCGCTCCTGTGTAGATAATGCCAGAATTAAGCCCAAGCGGGGTAAACCCAACATAAATGATGTGCCACAGCCCATTTGTGTCATATTGATGTGTCAGACCTGTGGTGCTTAAACTGGTGGCATATTTTCGCCCCTGTTGCATCAAGTGATAATTGCAATCGCCAAGAGTGCGATAAAACCAAGCCAACTCAGGCTGTGAATTGTCTAGCCCCATTGCCGCCTTTAATATTTCGTTGGCAAATTCATTGGGGCGATTGCCAGTTTTAAAGCTAAAATTGGGATTGGCGTACTTTTGTGAGATAAGTTCAAGCATTTTTTGGACACAAGTTTCATCATCATAACGACCAGAATCAATACCAAGCTCTTGTGCTAGTGTATGATACATACCTGCATAAGACGCTAAATCCAAGCTCTCTATGACTTTTTGTTTATCCACTTTGTTTTTTGGGACATAAAGCGGACTGATGACCTTTTTAAGTTTTAGGGCGTATCCATCACTGGTATAAGTGATGTTGCCATCTGTGTCATAAGTAGTCAGCCCCACCTTTGCTTTTTTGATGTATCTACCAAAAAAATAAACCCGATATTGTTCAAGACGAGTATCGGACATATAATAATGCGAAGCAAAGATGTATCTTGCCCCACCATTTTTAAGCCTGACCTTGCCACGATAAGACAGCCCAACAGCATCAGAAAAAGCGTGTCTGATTGCCAAATTATCTGCAACAGAAGCATCATAATGAATGAACCCCAAGACATCATCTTGAGTAGGGACATCAATATAGCCCAAATAATCGGCTTGTTTGGCTGATACTGGCGTGCTATTTAGCTCATCATCACGCAAAGATATATGATAGGCACGCAATCTGTCAGCTTTGATGAGCGTCAGAATAATGTCTTGACTTTCAAATTGCACTTTGCCGTTTTTATCGTAAACTTTAAAATTACTCATTTATATGCCCGTAATATATCTTATAATCTACCGTTATGGCTCTATCTATCAGTAAGTCATCAACCTTGGCAAACTCATAAGATGCCCCATTAGCTGTGGGGGTAATGTTAATGTTCTTGACAAACACATCAAAGCCCACCCCTGCTATCAGCACGGCAAAATACACCGCCTTGGTGCCTGCTGGTGGCGTATAAGTGATATTGCCTTTGCCTGTGTGCGTTTTTGGTACAACAATAAAGCCGTCTATTTTTAGCAGTTCAGACGAAAGATATTCAACTAATTTCCCCTGCTCATCCCATACTTTAAGCCCAATCATAAAAAATGCCCCAGCTCGAATGCCTTTCTGCCATTCGCATAAAAGCCCACCAAACCACGGCTGGTCAGCTGAATTTTTGTGCCATCACCAAAGGTAGAGTTAATCTCTATTGTGCCATTTTTAAACAGTCGCCATCCACTTCTGCCTTGTACATAGTTATCAGACTGTATGCTGTCAGCAATGTGGAGCATATTGATAGAGCCGTGAGCGATAAACGCCGTATCAAAATAACTACCCTTTTGCACAAGTACCCCATTGATGGTCTGTGGGACAGTCAGTACACTAAACATCGGTCGCTTAGTGCCGTCAGGTGATACTACGTCAAGAACATCAGCACGAATGGCAAATCTTGACTTGCCGTTTGAGCTTACCAAACCAATGCCAGCAACCACCCCACCGCTTTCAACTTTTACCGTCCACTGAGCTTTTAGCCCATTAATGGATTGGCTATGTTGTTGAATGCTGGCGGTATGCTGTCCAACCGTGGTTTGTAGTGTGCTGTATTTGCTTGCTTCTGCGTTGATACGACCTTCTACTTGACTGACCTTGGTCGTCAAGTTGTTCAGGGCGGCGGCATCGGCTTTTTGTCCAAGATTTGCTCCAAACTGGGATAGTTGTTGGGCTGTTGCTTTGTCTTTTTCAGATAAAGTGCGTAACTGAGCATCAATACTGGCTTTGTTGCCGTTTACCGTGCTTTGCAAACTGTCCACTCTTTGCGTAAGTGCCGCATTGGTACTGGCTCTTGTTTGCTCTTCATGAGCCAAGCTAGCGGTTAGTGTGGTATCAGCAAGTTTGTATGCGGCGTCAAGGGCAGCGATACGCTGGGCTGTTGCTTGCTCTTTGGTCGCTTGGGCTTGTTTAAATTC
>NZ_NKHK02000001.1 GCF_002224245.2 Moraxella sp. VT-16-12 | reverse complement strand
TTTTTGGGCAGCTACTTCTTGTTTGAAGTGTTCTTTATCTCAGCTTGGGTGAAGGAGTTGGCGTTGGTGTGGGAGCCAAGTTGGGCGACGTGGTTGATTGAATGGGTCAGAGCCAATACCGATTTTGTGTCTGATGAAGGAGTTAATCATCAGTTATTTTCAGTTCGCATCAAACCCAAAGATGTGGCGTTATATCAGCTTTATACAAGTGAAAGAGAGTTTCTTGCTTCTGACTTTGGCGGAGCAACCGCTCTTTTTCAGGTATTTAGAAGTTTTGGTTTTCCTTTGATATTGGGTGCATTAGCAATCATTATGTGGCGACTTTTGGATTGGTTGGGCTTTGCTCGCATTGACCCTAGAAATATTTATTCTGTGGGTTCTTTTATTTTTTCTGGTTTTACGACATTAGTAGTAACATTATTGTTTTTATCAATCATTCTTTATTTCTTTTTCTTAGATATGAGTGCAATGCTGTTGTTTAATAAACAACATTGGATAGATGGTTTTTTTTGGAATTTTGCATTTGTATTTGCAGTTTTAGCTATAAAATCTATTTACGGTTGGTTTTTATTTTTTAGAAATTTATTTTTACACTAAATGAGGAGACGATGATGTCTAATACTGTTGAGCAACAAGGTGGCTTTTTTAGCTATCTTTGGAATACTATGGTAGCTTCTGTGGCTTCAAGAACGGTTGGCACAGGGGTGAATGATGGTCAAGTAACCACTGATGAAATTGCCGCCATATTTGCCAGCAACCTTTCTAAAATCACAACCACAGTTGTTGGTGAAGCAATGCTAAAAAATGCTCTTAAAAATGGCATTGGTCTTGAAAATTTCGCCAAACAATTGCCAAGCAACTATGCAGAATTGACCTATTTAGCAATGGATAAACATTCACAAACCAGTGCATTAAAAGTGCTAAGTGAATTAAATCCTATTACGGAAGATGGGAAAAAATTCATATTACAACTAAATGATATGCTTAACAACCAACTCGACCAAACTAATCAAAAAATTCAAAGTTTTGGTTTATCAGTCCATACAAGCCCAGAAGATATTCTCAATAAAATAGTTGGCAATACCAACTTCTCTAACGAAGTTTTTGATATTTTAGGTAAAGTATTTAATTTATCTGAAGCTGTTAGAATGGCTGTGCAGAAAGTAGATACAAGTGATACAGAAAGCATAAGTAATTATACAATGAACTGGATAACCTATTTTTCTCAACTACCTGTGCACAAAAGCATTACAGAAACCTATCCAAGATTAGCAAATGGTATTGCAGATGTGATTGATGGCAATGCCAAAAGCTGGTTTGATAAAATACCTGCTCTTAGTGGAAAAAACTTGGCAGCTGTTGCGGCTCGTGGTGTTATTTTGGGCATCGTTACTGATATGACTTATAAGATAAATTATGCTGGGGCTGAATTATTATTTAGTAGAGGCTTTGATAAATTATTTGGCAAAGAACTCTACGAAATGGACTGGTTTATTAACTTTGGCGATAGTGCCTACTCCACCATATTCCAACACCTTACAGGCGACAACCTAAACGCCGTCATCGCCTTTAACACCATGATTTTAGGCAATTTTATCAATCAATCAGGCAAATCGGTTGTTTATGATGATACCGCTGTGTTATTTAGTAGTAAAGAATATCAAGAGATGAGCTTTGAAAAAGCCTTAGATAATTATAAAACTTTATACAAAGCCATCACAGGTTCAGATAGTGCAGATGGTATAACAGACGCCCAAGCAATGATTAAACATATGCAAGAAAGCTATCCTATCTTTAAAGAACTTCGTGGTAAAACCATGATTATCGCACAAGATTTTAAGAGTGTTAAAGAGTATTATGACATTGCATTATCTGATGATAAAAATGCCATGGCTTATCGTTTTGCACTCAAACACCTATTACCGATGGTCATATTGGATGCAGATTATAGCCGGTACAATCAAAATGGTGAACTAAATCTCTATTCAAAAGACAATCCTAATGGCATAACACAAGAATATCTTGAAGCCAGAACTCAAATGCTAGGATATAAGCTACAATACACCAAGATGGACATTGATTATGATGAACGTTTACAAGTATCTGGCATTTTACCTTTACCTGTTGTTAAAGGCGACCATATTTACCAAGATTTAGACAGTCAATTAAAATTAGACATTGATGGCGTTAATCCAACAGATTTTGGTAGCCATCGTTATGTCTTTGGTGGTAGTGGCGATGATAAAGTTATTGGTGGCATATTGTCAGATAAATTGTTTGGTGGTATGGGTAATGATGTGCTAAATGGTATGTCAGGTGATGATTATTTAGAAGGCGGTATTGGTTTTGACACCTACCACATTACCGACCACGACACCATTTATGACAGTGATGGCGATGGCAGACTTATTTTTGGTGGCAAAAACCTACCAAGTGTTTTTATTGAGCAATCCACAGGTCTATGGCTTACCAAAGATGATAAAGATGACATCACTCATACCGCCACACAGTCAGGTGAAGACTTGATTATTGCCAGTAAAGACAACAAGCACACCGCCACCATCAAAAACTTCTTTGATGTTGCTACCAACAACCAAGGGGTTATCACCGCTTTATCCATCAATCTTGCTACCGAAGAAAACAAAGAACACGCCCAGAAAAACGCCACCACTTTTTTAGACATCAATTCAAACACATCAGCCGTTGTCTATGTGGGCAACCCAAAAACCAAATTGCACATCATGGGTAGTGATGACCATAGAGGAGATTTATACTTTGGTCATGGCTTTGCTCAAAAAATTACCCTTTATGCCAACGCAGGTAATGACACCATGTGGGGAGGTATACAAGGTGATGAGCTGTATGGAGGCGTAGGCAATGACATTATTTTCGGCACAAGCCCTGTTTATGACACCAACCCCACCAATGCTCCCACCAATGACCATGATACAATTGTAGGTGGAGAAGGTAGTGATTTGTTAAATGGAGGCGTGGGAGAAGATATCATCTACGCTGACGATAAAAACAGCCATAAAATAGTTGCTGATAGTAATGAAAAAGGCAACTGGGTATTAGGTGGCAGCGACAAAGACACCATTTATGGTGGTCAAGCTCGGGATTTATTACAAGGTGGCAAAGATGGCGATACTATTTATGGTGGTGGTGGCAATGACATCATCTTAGGAGATGCTCATATTCGTTTTGACCACAGGTCTAAGACCATTTATGGCACATCACCCAGTACAAACATCAATTATGGTTATGTTGGTGGCGGGATTCATCCATTAGTACCAGGCGTTATCAGCCCCAGTATTACCACCACACGAGGCAGTCATCTATCCACAGAATACGCCTTTAAAGATGGCAAATACACCACATCAAACCTAAATAGCATTAACATCAGAGACCCACGCACTTTTGAGTGGGACATGAACATTGACACTCAAACAGGGCATTACCAAATCACGCCCCACAAAGATATGTCTTTTGCAGAAGAGATTGTGGCAATAAATTCCGATAGTGCTACTGACATCATCTTTGGTGGTACAGGTAATGACCTTATCATTGGTCAATATGGTAACGACATACTTCACGGTGATGATGGCGATGATATTATTTGGGGTGATGACAATAAAGGCTCAAATATTATCGGCAATGACACTCTAAATGGTGGCAGTGGTAACGATTGGCTTATCGGTGGTGGAGGTAATGACATTTTGCGTGCAGGCACAGGCAAAGACACCCTAGATGGCGGAACAGGCTTTGATATTTATGACTTTAAACTGTCTGATTTATTATCTACCAATGATGTCAAAACCATCACAGACAGCGATGGCGAAGGTAATATTTGGATAGGTGGGGTGAATCTTGCCCAAAGCACTTGGACACAGGACACCCTTGCCAATCAGCTCTACCAAGACGGACAAGGCAACAGTCTCACCCAAGTATCCGACACCCAATACCTACTACAAAGCACTCACTTTGCAGGCACCATACATATCCATGCGAGCCCAAGTGCAGATGGCAAAGTGCTAGGTATGACTCTAAGTCAAGCTAACCAAGCTCCACAAATTTTAAATCAACAACAAGACCAAACCATTTTAGCGGGTCAAGCATTTAACATCAGCCTAAGCCAAGACCTATTTACCGACCCTGATGGCGATGCTTTAGAATATGTAGTTGTGCCAACCGTGGCTGTGGATAATTTTTACTTTGATAAAAATAAGCTAACTCTAACAGGTGTCGCCCCTGCCAGTGGCAAGCTAAGCTTTGATGTCATTGCTAGCGACCCCAAGGGACTTTCTGCCACGCAAGCCTTCACACTCACAGTCAATGAAGCTCCCATATTAACCAACCAAACCCCAAGCAAGATTAACCTTGCCCATGATGAAGACAAAGACATCTTATCCGCCAGCATGCTGTTTGATGACAATGATGGCGATGAGCTGCGTTACACCATCACCGCCCCTAATGGTATCGCCTTATCTGCCAATGGCACCATCCATGCCGATGCCAGCGTACTTGGCGTGGGCGAACACACCATCACTATTACTGCCACTGACCCCTATGGGCAAAGTGTCAATACACAAACCATCATCAGTGTAGCAGCCAAACCAACCCCCATAGAGCCTATCACTCCCATCTACCACGACCCCACCATCAAAGGCAAGACCATTCGTGGAGGCTGGGGTAGCGACCAACTAGAAGGCGATGAGCTTGCCAATGTGCTGATTGGTGGCTTTGGCAATGATACCCTATCAGGTGGCAAAGGCAATGATAGGCTAGAAGGCGGTTTTGGCAGAGATATCCTGATTGGTGGTCAAGATAATGACTACCTGATTGGCGGTTTTGGTAATGACACCTACATTTATACCAAAGGTGATGGCAAAGACCGTATCAAAGACATCGGTGGTAATGACACCCTTAAACTACACGGATTGACTTTGGCGGATTTGGGCTTTACCAAAAATCATGACAGCCTAGATATTTTTATCAAAGGCACAGATGATGGTATCAGCATTGATAATTACTTTAACTCAGGCAAAACGGGCAATGGTTTTATAGATGGCTTTATTACTGGCTCTAAAACCTTACAGAGTATTGCCAATAATATCGGCAAAATGGCAGGCACCAATATCATTGAAAATATCCATATTGACAATCAAGTGCTACATTATCAAGATGTGGTAAAGCTCATTGAAAACAACCAAGCAATCATTTAAAACATCAAAGCCACACACCCAATATCTTTTGATGTTGGGTGTATTTAGTATGCCTATACGACCCAAAAACATAAAAATCCAAGCCCAGCCACACCAAATCTACCAAACCACAAAATAATAGTTGTATAAAAGCCAAAATCTTGCCAAAATAGGCGTTTTGATGGTCAGATAATTTTTTGGATAATTTATGAGCACACAGCTACACCCTGCCTTTACCCTAAAACACACCCACTACATAGATGCCCTAGACATCAACGTTATCGTCAGCGAACATACCGCCACAGGAGCAATCCACTATCACCTAGCATCCGATCATGACGAAAACGCCCTAATGATAGGCTTTGCTACCCAGCCCATGACTTCTCGTGGTGAAGCCCACATCCTAGAACATGTGGTGCTGTGTGGTTCAGAAAAATACCCTGTCAGAGACCCCTTTTTTAGCATGATAAAACGGTCTTTGCAAACTTTTATGAATGCCATGACCGCCAGTGATTGGACGGTTTATCCCTTTGCCAGTCAAAACAAAAAGGATTTTTTTAATTTATTAAGTGTCTATTTGGACGCGGTATTTTTCCCTAACATTGATGAGCTAGATTTTGCCCAAGAAGGCATTCGCATTGAGCTTGATAAAGATGGCAAACCTGAATATCATGGCATTGTCTTTAACGAAATGAAAGGTAAAATGAGTGGTGAGATTGACCAACTATATTATGCCTTGATACCGCACTTATATCCAACCACTACCTATCATTACAACTCTGGGGGCGACCCAAAACACATCACCCAATTAACGCACGCTGATTTGGTTGAGTTTCATAAAACTCACTATCACCCCACCAATGCCATCATCATGAGCTTTGGCAATATTGCTGTGGCAGACATCCAAGCCAAAATCCACGATGATGCCCTAGCCCGCTTTGATAATAGCGACAAGCCTGCTCGTGGCAAAAAGTTTGCCTCCATGCATGAAGAGCGTCTTGGTCAGCCCATACAAGTCTATGACACTTATACCGCCGATGACAACGGCGAAAAAATGACCCATCATGTGCTGGCATGGCTACTGCCACCGATTACCGACCCAAGACAGCGACTTGCTTTACGCTTGGTGGAAGGCGTGCTGATAGAACACGCAGGCTCACCCCTGCGAGCCTATCTGGATAGTGCGACCTTTGGTACATCCACCAGTCCACTTTTGGGCTTAGATGACAGTCATTATGAAATGGCGTTTTATGCAGGCGTGCGTGGCTCGGAAATATCGCTTGCCAATGACGTGGAGCAAGGCATTTTAGCTTTGTTAAAATCGGTGGCAGACAACCCCATTGATGATGAGACCATCCAAACCATCTTGCACCAAATTGAGCTTGACCAACGCCACATCGGTGGTGATGGTATGCCCTACGGCTTGACATTACTACTAGAAGGGTTTAACACCGCCTTGCATGGGGGCGACCCAATGGATATTTGGCAAATTGATGAGCATTTGGCGTGGCTGAGAGAACAGGTTAAACAGCCCCATTGGCTACAAAATTTAATAAAAACCCATCTGATTGACAACCCCCACCGAGTACGGCTCACCCTAAGCCCTGATAAGGACAAAGCTCAACGCCTGATAGATGATGAAAAAGCAAGTCTTGACAAGCTGAATGACACCCTAACAGACACCGACAAAGCACGCATTCGCAAGCAGTCTGCCAAGCTTGCTGCTCATCAAGCCAGCATTGATGACATAGACATTTTGCCCAAAGTGGGACGTGATGACATACCTAGCCAGATTAAATTTAGTCATGCCATACGTCAGCCCATCATGATTGATGACACTAAGCGTACTTTGTATGAATACCACGCTGGCACCAATGGGCTGTATTATTATCAGCTCATCCTAGATTTAAATGATGATTTGGACATTTTGGATAATCCACTATTGCCGATTTATTTGGGTCTGTTGTCTGAGCTTGGCACGGATAAACATGATGCACGGGCTTTTCAGGCGGTACAAGCTGCCGTCTCATCAGGGGTAACCGCTCGCATTAGCCAGCGTACTGACCGTTTTGATAAAGACAAAATGACCAGCTACCTTGTGCTTGCCACGCGAGCCTTGCACCGCAAACCACAAGCCATACAGCTTATCAATGATGTGCTATATGACACCATTTTTAGTGAAACCGACCGCATGGGCGAGCTATTACAGCAAAAACAAGCATCTTGGCAATCACGCCTATCAGCAAACGGGCACGCTTACGCCATGCAAACTGCCAGTCGCACCATGAGCCGTCTGTCAAAACTAGAATACGCTTACTCAGGACTGCCTGCTTTGCGTGCGTTAAAAGCCTTTTTAAAGACAAGCGACACCAATCAAGGCCTTTGGGGCGTGTTATCATCACGACTTGCTGACCTTCATGCACGTATCGGACAACTGCCAAAAGATGTGATTTTGGTCTGTGAAGCAGACAAGGCAGATGAGCTAAAATCAACCATTACAGCAGCATTAAACACTCGCCCATCCACCAAACCGCTCACGCCCTTGTTAAGCACATCGCTGCCATTTGATGAGCTACATACCGCCAGCGACACAGACAAAGACATCGCTTGGTTGATTTCAACCAATGTCTATCACAACGCTGCCGCCTACCCTGCGGTTACATCAGGACATGAGGATGCACCTGCACTGATGCTTTTAGCACCATTTTTGCGTAACGGCTATCTGCATTCGGCAATCCGTGAAAAAGGTGGTGCTTATGGGGGCGGGGCAAGTTTTGACAGCAACACAAACAGTTTTCGCTTTTATAGTTACCGAGACCCCCATTGTCAAGCCACTTTTGAGCATTTTATCAAAAGCATTGATTGGCTTTTGGATAGCGAGCATGACCCCGAGCAATTAGAAGAAGCGGTGTTAGGCATCATTGGCGGTATGGACAAACCCGGCTCGCCAGCTGGTGAAGCGGTTAAATCTTGTTTTAGCGAGCTACATGGACGCACCAAAGCTGCCCAAGAAGAGTTGCGAGCCAAACTGCTGTCTGTCAGCATTGATGACTTAAAACGTGTTGCCAAAACTTACCTAAAAGACAAGCCCCACGTTAAAGCCAGCCTTGCTCCGCTGGAAAAAGAGCAACAAATGCACAAACTTGGATTTGACTGCCAAAAATTTTAATGCTCATAAAAAGCCCCTTAATCTGGGGCTTTGTTATGGATAAATCACACCACCACAAACACCTTTTGCACCAACACCATGTACAATAGCGTCCCCACCCCAATGGAGATGAACATGTTTTTAAACGCCCGATGTAACACCACCACCGCCACACCTGCCAAAATCTCTGACATGGCGTGATATTGCCCAAAAAAGTCTGCATTTTTATAACAATACACCACAAGCAGCCCAAACACCGCAGACGGCAAGGCTTTGCCAAGATACTGTACAAAATCAGGTATCGGCTTATGAGCAGGAAACGCCACAAATGCCACCCATCGGCATAACTGTAATGCCACAATGGCAGTTATAATGGTTAAAATTTGTTCATTAAAAGTCATACACTGTCCTGTGGTGCTTTGATTCGTCCCAATTTATCCTGCAAATGCTGACGGCGTATGGTCAGCCACACAAAAATCCCCACCATTGCTGGCACCAAAAAATGCGTTTTACCAAAAATCATCAGTGCCAATGCCGTCATACCTAGTCCGACCAAGGCACTTTCATGTGAACTTTGTCTTGACCATTGCTCCACAAAAATCACCAAAAACAAAGCCGTCATGGCAAATTCTGCCCCCGTCAAATCCACAGGTAATACCGCCCCAAGTAACGCCCCAAGTGCTGAACCTGCCACCCAATAAATGTGCAAAAACAGCGTAACTAACACCATAAACCACGCTTTATCTAGCCCATCAGTCTTGGCAGTATAATTAATGGCAAAACTTTCGTCCACCATGCCGGCAATCAGATAAACTCGCTTCCAACCTGTGATGTCTTTGAATTTATCCAGCATTGAGATGCCATAAAAAATCTGTCTGGCACTAATCATCACAATCAGCAAAAACACCGATGATGGATTAAACGCCATCACCAACAGTCCTGCCATGATAAACTCCACCGACCCTGCAAAAATAAATAATGCCATCAGCACAGGATACCACGCCCCAAACCCCAAAGAGTGCATATAAACGCCGTACGCCATGCCCAAAAACAAAAAGCCCGACAAAATCGGCAAACTTTCTTTAAAGGCGTGGCGACAGGTTTTTTTTAAACACATCAGATGCCATCACAAACCCATCAACCCATCTAAAAATAGCCCGATATTTTAAAGCAAAGCATATGAAAAATCACGTCAAACCCACAAAATCATGCTTTTTTATAAAAATTTTTAAAAAGTACTTGCAAACAACAAAAACTCGTGTATAATACGCACCACATTAGCGATAAGGGTCGTTAGCTCAGTTGGTAGAGCAGTTGACTTTTAATCAATTGGTCGCAGGTTCGAATCCTGCACGACCCACCATTATCCTAATTTGCTTAATATAAGCATCTGCCGTTTTGGTAAACGGGTCGTTAGCTCAGTTGGTAGAGCAGTTGACTTTTAATCAATTGGTCGCAGGTTCGAATCCTGCACGACCCACCACCATTCCCCAATAGCTCAGTCGGTAGAGCATCGGACTGTTAATCCGTGTGTCCCTGGTTCGAGCCCAGGTTGGGGAGCCATATTTAAAAAGCCTTTCTATTTCAGAAAGGCTTTTTTGTTGTCTTTAAAATTTTTTTTGGTATGTGGTTTTTTCTTTTTTGACAAGTTTTGTTATAATTAGCCAATTTAGGAGCTTATCATGACACAACCCAATCAAAATCCAACTGATGACCCACTCATCATCGCAAATCGCACTTTTTCATCACGTCTTTTGGTCGGCACAGGCAAATACAAAGACCTAACCGAGACCGCCGATGCCATTGGTGCAAGTGGCAGTCAAATCGTTACTGTTGCCATACGTCGCACCAATATTGGTCAAAATCAAAACGAGCCCAATCTTTTAGATGTCATTTCTCCTGAAAAATACACCATTTTACCAAACACCGCAGGCTGTTTTGATGCTGATAGTGCCATTCGCACCTGCCAATTAGCTCGTGAGCTATTAGATGGACATAACCTTGTCAAACTAGAAGTGCTTGGCGATGAAAAAACACTCTACCCCAACGTTACCGCCACTTTAAGATCCGCCCAAGTCTTGGTGGAAGATGGTTTTGATGTTATGGTTTATACTTCTGATGATCCCATTGTCGCCCAAGAGCTTGAAAGCATGGGCTGTGTGGCGATTATGCCTTTGGGGAGTTTGATTGGTTCAGGGCTTGGGCTACTCAACCGCCACACCCTAAGTCTTATCATTGAGCAGACCCGTGTTCCTGTGCTTGTGGATGCAGGTGTTGGTACTGCTTCTGATGCTGCCATCGCCATGGAGTTGGGCTGTGATGGAGTATTGATGAACTCCGCCATTGCTTATGCCAAAGACCCTGTACTGATGGCACACGCCATGAAAAATGCCGTCGTTGCAGGTCGTCAAGCCTTTTTGGCAGGTCGCATGCCCATGCGAAAAATGGCGGTAGCAAGTTCGCCACAAACAGGCTACTTTTTCCAATAAAGGCGACGTATGAAAACTTTGTCCGTCCTTGATTATTTATTTTTATTTTTGGAAAATAAAAAACAGCCCATGCACATCGCTGGGCTTTGCCTATTCGAATTACCGATAGGGGCAAGTGATGATTTTATCCCCAAGCTCATCAAAACGCTCACCAAACATCAACAAGCAGATTTCCCCTTTAACCACAAGCCACACCGATGGTTTTTTTGGCAACGTGATGAACAATTTAACCTAAGCCATCATTTTCACCACATCACACTCACCCCAAACAGCTCGCTTGATGATTTATTAAGCCATCTTTCAAAAAAACACAGTCAAATCATTCCCAAAGACAAGCCATTGTGGACACTTTATTTAATAGACAATATTTGCCCTGCTGATGGCTCAGACCGCCCAAGATTTGCCATTTGGATAAAAATACATCATTCTTTGGCTGATGGTGTGGCGGGCATGAGATTGATAAAAAAGTCTTTAAGTAGCGACCCAAATTGTAGGGAATTTTCGCCATTTTGGGCAACTTCTCCCAAAAACCGACAACAAATCAATGAGTTAATAGACACCACACAACCTGCCAAAACACTCATCAAACAGCAACTTGGTGCAATCTATCCTGTCATCAAAGCATTAACCTTGGGACTAAAAGAGCATTTTAACCCCTACTCGCCTTTTGTCAGCACCTTTGATGCTCCCAAATCCATTTTAAACCAGCGCATTACCAGCACTCGCCATTTATCGGTTGCAAGTTTTGATAAAAGCCGATTTTCTGATACCGCCAAAGCCCTATCCATCACCACCAATGACTTACTTTTGGCAGTATGTAGCGGAGCACTGCGTGCTTATCTGATGAGCCAAAACGCCCTACCTGCCAAGCCTTTAATCGCTTTTGTTCCCATCTCACTTCGCCGTGATGACAGCATTACTGGCAATCAGTTGTCTTTTTTGCTGACCAATCTTGGCACACATTTAGACACCGCCACCGCTCGGCTCTCTGCTATCAAAGACAGCATTGATGATGGCAAACAACGATTTGCACGACTTAGCCCAGCTCAGGTCATTTGTTATAGTGCCATTGCTTATGGCTGGGCAGGCATCAACCTTGCTACTGGTCTGCTGCCAACCAGACAAGCCTTTAATCTTATCATCTCAAATGTGCCATCTGATAGCACGCCTTTGTATTTGTATGGCGCGAAACTGGTAGGGATTTACCCTGCATCTGTCTTATTTGATGGGCAAGCAATGAACATCACTTTAACCAATCACCAAGACCAAATAGACTTTGGGATTACGGCGTGCAGTACAGCGTTGCCCAATATCGGACAGTTTTTGTCGTTGGTGGCAGATGAGCTTGGCGTATTTGAGCGTTTGGCAAAAACATCTTAATCAAACACCACCGTTTTGTTGTCATCTAAAATGATGCGGTCTTCTAGATGCCATTTGACCGCCCTTGCCAACACTTCACGCTCAATCTCACGCCCAAGCTCACGCAACTCTGACACATCAAAAGCATGACTAACACGCTTAACGCCCTGCTCAATGATAGGGCCTTCATCAAGCTCACCAGTTACATAATGAGCAGTCGCTCCGATGAGTTTAACCCCTTTATCAAAGGCTTGCTTATAAGGGTTCGCCCCCACAAACGCAGGCAAAAACGAATGATGAATGTTGATGATTTTGTTTGTCCATTGATTGACAAATTCAGGGCTTAAAATCTGCATATAACGAGCCAGCACCAGCAAATCATTGCCTTTCATTGCTTCATGGATTTTGGCATAGGCTTCATCTTTGTTGTCTTTGTGAACAGCGATACACTCAAATGGAATGCCAAAACTCTCCACATCGGCACGCAAATCTTCATGGTTGGATACCACTTTACTAATCTCACAGGGCAACGCCCCACGACTGTATCGCCACAAAAGTTCAAGCAACGCATGGTCTTCTTTGGAAACCAAAATCCCTACCTTTTTTAATTCAGCTTGACACACCAACTGCCATGTCATGTGATACTTTTGGGCGACATTTTGGGCAAAGGTATCTAGCAGGGTATGTTTTTTACTTGCCAAATCGTCCAAATGAAACTCCACCCGCATAAAATATTTACCGCCAAAAGCTTGGGTGGTGTGCTGGTCAAGTGAGACGATGTTTGCCCCATGATGATACAAAAAGCCAGAAACCGCCTGCACAATGCCTGATTGGTCTTGACAAGTAATCAGCAAACGTGCGATATTATTGTTTTTCATAAACACTCCCCATTTTACTTAAAAATCAACAAAAACAAAGGGCGAATCTTTTGCCCCCAAATGATGTCAGCCCAAAATCAAACTGTCATCAGCAACTTTTTCGCCACGAGTTTTTTCAAACATATCAAGCAAATCTTGTACCGTCATGCCACGACGTTCATCGCCTGACACATCAAGCACCACCTGCCCTTGATGAAGCATGACCGTGCGTGTGCCATGTGATAAAGCCTGTGCCATAGAGTGCGTTACCATCATGGTGGTCAGTTTGCCTGTATTAACAATCTCATCGGTCAGCTGCAAGACAAAATCAGCAGTCTTAGGGTCCAAGGCGGCCGTATGCTCATCAAGCAGTAGGATTTTAGATGGTTGCAAACTTGCCATCAAAAGGCTCACCGCTTGGCGTTGTCCACCTGATAACAATCCCATGCGGTCAGTTAGGCGGTTTTCTAAGCCCAATTTTAATACGGATAATTTTTCACGAAAAATCTCACGGTTTTTTGGGGTCAAAGCCGAGCCTAAGCCACGAATACCGCCCCGCTTATATGCCAACGCCATATTTTCTTCAATACTCAAAGCTTCACACGTGCCTGCCATTGGGTCTTGAAACACACGAGCCACCCAATGACTTCGCTTGTGGGTAGGCTTACGAGTTACGTCCGTGCCATTGATGACGATAGAACCACTGTCAGGACGCAACGCTCCGCTGACCGTGTTTAAAAAAGTGGATTTACCTGCACCATTTGTGCCGATGACAGTAACAAACTCACCATCATTAATGTGCAAAGACAGCCCACGCAAAGCTGGGTTTTCAATGGGCGTACCTGCATTAAAAGTCAAACGCAAATCGGTGGCGGTCATCATAATTTATTTTCCTTATTTGGCTGTAACAACTCTGTTGCACCTGATTTTTTTAGAGCGGATAATGCTTTTGAGCGAAATTTAGGCAACATCAATGCCCCAATCACCAGTATGACCGTTACCAAATTTAAATCCTGTGGACCAAATCCGATATTACGCAAGGTTTGGCTAGATAATGCCACTTGAATGAGCAATTTATAAATGGTCGCCCCAATGATGACCGATAGCGTAATCCAAAATATTTTTTTGGCAGTCAAAACCGTCTCACCAATGATGACTGCTGCCAAGCCCACCACAATCGTCCCAATACCAATAGAAATATCCGCACCACCTTGGGTTTGTACAAATAACGCCCCAGACAACGCAATCAATCCGTTACTAATTGCCATACCCAGTATAATCATCACAGGTGTATTAATGCCCTGTGCTTGTGCCATTTTTGGGTTTGAACCTGTTGCTCGCATGGCAAGTCCAGTTTGCGTACCAAAAAACCAATCTAATAGCAATTTTGCCGCCACAACCACCGCCCCAGCAATCAACACACGCACCCACACGCCATTATCGCCCGAAATAAAGGGGGTAAATACGGTCGGCTCACCAAGCAATGATAAGTTTGGTGCACCCATGATACGCAAGTTTACCGAATACAAGGCAGTCATCACCAAAATGCCTGCCAATAAGTGTAAAATCCCCATCTTGACATTGAGCCATGCCGTAACAATCCCTGCCACAGCTCCTGCCATCATGCCATAAACACACGCCAACCAAGGATTTACCCCAGCGACAATCGCCACACCTGCCACTGCTCCACCAAGCGGAAAACTGCCATCTGCGGTCAAATCAGGAAAATCTAAAATGCGAAAAGAAATCAGCACTCCAAGTGCCATGAGTGCATAGATAAAACCGCTCTCCAATGCCCCAAAAAATGCAATCCAAGACATAATGCCCCCTAATTGAAACAAAACACACGCCAAAAAGCGTGTATTTTTTAAAAACTTAGGGCATGAAAACATACCCTAAGATAACCGCAGTTTATTCTATGACTTTTTGTGCTTTATCTAAGATGGATTGTGGCACGGTTAAGCCTTGCTCGCTGGCATTTTTCTTATTTACAATCAAATCAAGCTCGCTAGCACTATATACAGGAATGTCGCCTGCTTTTTCACCTTTAAAGATACGAGCGGTAATCTTACCTGTCTCAACACCAAGCTGATGGTAATTCACACCAAGCACCACACTTGCTCCACGATCAATCACACCAGGGTCAGACGACACCAAAGGAATTTTGCCTTCTTTGGCAACTTTGGCAAGGGCTTCATACGCATTGACAACGTTGTTATCTGTTGATGTATAAATCATGTCCACTTTACCCACCAAACTCTGTGCCGCCATGGCAATATCGCTTGATTTTTGAGCAGGTGCTTCTACAATGGTTACGCCTTGTGTCTGAGCAACCGCTTTTAGGTTTTTTAATGTTACTGTGGAGTTTACTTCGCCGGGACTGTACACAAATCCGATATTTTTAACATTTGGCAAAAGCTCCTTGATAAGCACAACTTGTGGTTCAAGTGGCAAAACATCAGAAGCACCCGTTACGTTTGTGCCAGAGCCATCTAGTTTTGAGACAAGTTTGGCTTCCACAGGCTCAGTAACCGCAGAAAATACCACAGGAACAGTTGTGGTTGCTGATACGACTGCCTGAGCTGATGGGGTGGCAATGGCAATGATGGCATCAGGATTATCAGCAGCAAACTGCTTGGCGATTTGCCCTGCGGTTCCCATGTTGCCTTGGGCAGATTGGAAATTGACTGTTAAATTTTGTCCTTCTTTATAACCTTCTTGTGCCAAAGCTTCAATCGCCCCCTTACGAACAGCGTCCAAAGAAGGGTGCTCTACAATAGCAGTAATCGCCACCGTTTTTGCATCAGCAGTAGCAGCTGGTGTTTCGGTTTTTTGTTCGGTTGGGGCTTTATCACCACCACAACCAAAAAGTACAGCAGATAACAAACTCACACCAATAAGTTTAGCAAATGTAGGTTTTGAATGTAAAAAAGCAGTCATGAAATGTCCTTAATAAAAATGCACTAAAAATGCTTTGTCATTATGACATACTCGCTTAGCTAAAACAAGGTTTTTCACCGCCTGTGCCATCTTGGGGCATTAAAATAACTCAAACAAAAAACTCACACTGCCATCACAAAAATCCTTTTTATTGACGGTTTTAATACTAATTTTACTCATAAAATAAGCAATCACCACAGTCATAGGCATTTATTTAGATTAATATTTAATCAAATTATGATGTTTACATAAAATTTTTTAACTTTCATCAGAAAAGTCGTATTTATTATGTAAAAAAGCGTTATAATTTGCCAAAAGTGTGTTGAGCTTTTATAGTTGCCATTAAAAATACAAAATCCATCAAACAGAATTTGTGATTTTTAATATCAAGCACACTTTTGTTTTAAAGGACTTTTATCAATTAAACCGATTGCTATTAAGGCTCAACACACCATTATTTGTTTTTATGATAAACTTATATCAACTGCTTAACATACCGCCTACCGCCACAGATGAGCAGATTTTAGAAGCACTACATCACCAACCCTTAGAACCAAAACTTACCAAGGCAGTCCATGCGTGGTTATTAGACCCTGTTGTGCGAGAGCGTTATAATGCTCGTTTGTACACACAAGAGCCGGATTTTTTCGAGCAAATCACTCCACTGTGTCTGTATCGCCCTGACCACGCTTGCCTGCTTGGCGTGCTGTTTTTACCGATTGCCTGCTATTTGCACGCATTTAATTGGCAAGCCTTAGGCAATAAAGAAAAAGCCAAACAAAACCATTATGTCGCCATTGGATTTTTATTTTTTATTTTAATCACTTTGCTCATAAAAATATATCTGGGCATACAAATCCCCACCGCCTTTGGGCTAATTTGGGTATTTGTGTGGTATTATTTACTTGGTAAAGAGCAGGTTATCTTTATCAAAGATGAGCTTGACAGGCAATACCAACCAAAAAACATCTATCTGATGATTGCCATCACAATCGTGGCATTTATCCTTTGGCAAATTGGCAATTATATTGCCTAATTTAAAACAAATAAAAAACCACCAATTCAAGGTGGTTTTTTTATTACTTATCTAGCACGTTTTCCCATGTAGGGATAACAATTTGCATGAGTGGCTTTAACAGCTTGGCGTTACAAGCAAAAATAGACCCTGTGGTCATGGCATGATTTGACCCATGATGGTCGGTAACCACCGCACGAGCTTCGGTTGCAATCAACTCACCTGCACAAATGTCCCAAGGTTTGATACTCATCTCAAAATAGCCATCAAATCGCCCTGCTGCCACATAGCACAAATCAAGTGCTGCCGAACCTGTGCGGCGAACCTGTCCACCATGTTCACAAATGGCTTGTAAGGCGGCAAAATGCTGACGAGCAAAACTGGTGCGTGTCTCACCAATCATGCGTTCATAAGGATGTCCTGTGGTAAAAAATCCCCCAGCGATTGTCGTACGATTTGAAACTGACAGACGGCGTTGATTGAGTATTGCCCCATCACCACGACTGGCAGTAAACAGCTCACCCCTAACAGGGTCATAAACCACGCCATGCTGTGTTACACCCTTGTGCTGAATGCCAATAGACACACAAAAATGTGGCACACCATGCACAAAGTTTTGTGTGCCATCTAAGGGGTCAATGACAAAACACCAATCAGCGTCCGCTCCTTTGCCTTCTTGCAAACCAAACTCTTCACCCAAAAAAGAATGTCTAGGATAGCTTTCTTTTAGTAAAGAGATGGTCAGCTCTTCGGCATAGCGGTCAATCTTAGTTACCAAACCATCTAAGCCCTTAGACTGCACACCAAAATCAATACGATGACGGTTTTCATGAGCTTTTAAAATCTCATGACCGACTTTTTTTGCCACTTCGGAAGCAATCACCACCATAGGTTGCATAATTCACCTTACAAATATTAACCATTTAAATAATGCTCTTGTATTCATCATACAAAAAAGGGGCATTATACCCCAAAATCGCTTGATTTTCACGCCTTTTTAAGGCTTAATCATCCATCATCTGTAATTCTGCCAAAATCCCTGCCTTATCCAGTCCGCACTCTGACAGTTGCTCATCATGACTGCCATGAGCCACAAAAACATCATCAATGGCAATCTGACACAACCTTCCCTTAAAGCCCACATTTGCCAAATACTCACCCACTGCCGAACCTGCTCCGCCCATACGCTGATGTTCTTCTGTGGTGATGATGTGCGTAACGCCTTGCCCTATCAGTGTATCAATCAGCTCACCATCTAAGGGCTTGACCCAACGCATATCCACCACACAAATGGGCGTGTTGGTCTTTTGATAAAACGCTTGCCCAGCCAACAGACTGTCATGCAGTCGTGTCCCAAAAGCCAGTATGGCGATTTTTTTGCTGGCGTGTTTGTCAAACTGCGTGCTTTGCCATCTTATGTTGGCTTTACCAATGGCAAAATGTTCATCGGTGTCTTTTACAATCTCACGCCCCACACCCACACCCCTAGGATAACGCACCGCAGATGTGCCTTGATGGTCATAGCAGGTTTGTAAAAGCTGATAGCACTCATGTTCATCGCTTGGCACAGCAATCACCACATTTGGCACACATCGTAAATACGCCAAATCAAACACACCTGCGTGAGTCGCCCCATCTTCACCCACCAGACCTGCCCTATCTATGGCAAAAGTTACGTCCAGATTTTGCAAAGCGACATCATGAATAAGCTGGTCATAACCCCGTTGTAAAAAGGTAGAATAAATCGCCACCACAGGTTTTAGTCCGCCTGTTGCCATGCCACCTGCCAAAGTTACTGCGTGCTGCTCGGCAATCGCCACATCAAAAAACTTAGCAGGATAACGCTTGGCAAACTCCACCATGCCAGAGCCTTCGCACATGGCAGGCGTAATGGCAACCAAATTGGCACGCTCACCATTATCCACAAGCCACTTGCCAAATACGTCAGAGTATTTTTTTGCCATTTGGGGGGCTTTGTTTTTGGTGTCAGATTTGGGTAGTTTACCAATGGCGTGAAAACCCACAGGGTCAGCCTCGGCAGGCAAAAAGCCTTTGCCTTTGATGGTATGTACATGAATGAGTGCTGCCCCACTTAGGTGTTTGGCACGTTCAAACACTTGCAACAGCTTTGGCAAATCATGTCCATCAAAAGGTCCAAGATAAGTAAAACCAATCGCTTTAAACAGATTATCAGGAAAGACGTGGTCGGCGATTTTTTCGGCGATTTTATCAGGCAAGGGGGCAGGTGGTGCGTTTTTACCAAGCAAATTACCGATACTTTTACCAACATTGGCACTAAGTTTGGCAGGGATTTTTTCTAGGCTTTCTTTGGCATCTGTTGCCATGTGCAGATAATGACGGATACGGCGGTCATCGGTGCTGATTTGACGCTTGGTCATCAAAATATTGCCATGTTTATCAATATCAAAAGCCAGCCCACGTTGCCAAAGTTTTGCCAAATGTCGACTAAATCCACCGATGGCTTGTGAGATGGACATGTCATTGTCATTTAGCACCACCGTCAAATCAGCGTTTTGCTGAATGGCATCGTTCATCGCTTCAAAAGCCATGCCCCCTGTCATCGCCCCATCACCAATCACCGCCACCACTTTGCGATTTTCACCCAAAATACGACTTGCCAAACTCATGCCAAGTCCTGCTGATATGGACGTGGAGCTATGACCCACCCCAAAGGTGTCGTACTCACTTTCACCACGCTCAGGAAATGCCGTCAAACCCCCACGAGAACGAATGCCAGTTAGCTTATCACGGCGACCTGTTAAAACCTTGTGTGCATAGGCTTGGTGTCCTACGTCCCAAACCAGTTTGTCGTACGGCGTATTATAGATGGCGTGCAAAGCAACCGTCAGCTCCACCACGCCCAAATTTGCCCCAAAATGTCCGCCACTTTGCCCAACCGAATACAGCAAAAACTCTCGCACTTCATCGCCAAGCTGACACAGTTTATCTACCGACAGCACTTTTAAATCAGCAGGTGTATCAATACCATCTAATAAAGGCGTGTGTGGTCGTGTCAAAGGAATGTCGGTAAAGGTTTTTGGTGTGTGAACAGAAGTTGGCATTAGGCTGGTGTTCCTAGTTTTATTTCTTAAAAATCATCTTAAAAGTCGTGTGAAGTTATCACAGGTTTTGAGTTATAATAACGCATAACAACTTTGGCAAATGGCGTTATTTTACAAGATAGCCTTTTAATTTGCCATACTAACACCATTTAATTCACAAATTATCCACATTTTTCATCATTAAAACGCCTTGGGGAAGATTTTGTACCAATTTATCAGTGCTGCTCGCCTGCCGACCATTCACGGCGAATTTACCATTCATGCCTTTGAAAACGAACACGGTCAAGAACACACCTTACTTAGTGTGGGTTTGCCAAATAATGATGACAAAAAAATCCCACTCATTCGCCTGCATTCAGAGTGTCTGACAGGAGACGCATTTGGCTCATTAAAATGCGATTGTGGTGCACAGCTCAACACCGCCATGCAAATGATACAAACGCATGGTTGTGGGGCGATACTTTATCTACGTCAAGAAGGGCGTGGCATTGGCTTGGTCAATAAAATCCGTGCTTACGCCCTACAAGACCAAGGACATGATACCCTACAAGCCAATTTGTTGCTTGGTCTGCCGGCCGACGCTCGCACTTATGAGATGTGTGAAGTAATGCTAAAACACCTAGGCATCACACAAGCTCGCCTACTAACCAACAACCCCAACAAGCTGTCTTATCTGCAAGAGTTGGGGATTGATATTATTGAGCGAGTGCCACTGATTGTGGGGGTCAATGGTCATAATGCTGACTACCTGACCGTAAAAGGAGCAAAAATGGGGCATTTTATCCCTGCCAATGTGCCGTTTGTCTTAGAATCCATCAAATCTTGATAGTATGATTTATAATCATCTCTTGGGAGTGATGATGATTAATCCCACCCCATAAAAACATTTTTGCCCCACATTTAACATCAGATTACCATGTTTAAACTATTTCACCCCACCGAACCTGTACGCCCCCACAGCAGGCGTGCTGTCCGTCAAGCTCGCACCCAAAAAAAACGCATTCCACTTACTTATCCCATACTGGTGGCAATGCTGGCAGGTGTGATGTTTTGTTTTTCGCTTGCTCCTTATCGTTTGTGGCTACTTGCCATTTTGTCTCCCATGCTTTTATATGTATTGCTTGTGGATGAAGATTGTCCAAAACGGGGGTTTTGGATAGGGCAAGCCTATGGTTTTGGACTGTGGGCAATGGGTGCTTCTTGGCTATACACGTCTATTCATGAATACGGTGCAATCAGTGCTTGGCTGGCTGTGCTGATGATAGCAGGACTAGCATTTGTGATGGGGCTGTTTCATGGGGTAATGGCATGGGGATTTGTTCGTTATTTGGGTCGTCAGCCACTTGCTTTTGCGGCGATTTGGCTTATCCAAGAATGGGCAAAAACTTGGCTTTTAACTGGTTTTCCTTGGCTGTTTGTGGGCTATGCGTTTAGTGATATTTTATGGCTAAACAGCCTAGCTCCTGTGATTGGCGTGCTTGGCATGAGCTTTGTGGCGGTGCTGTTTGGCTCATCACTCATTGACATCATTCGCAAAAAATATGGCTATCTTATCATCAGCAATAGCTTTATCTTGACAGGGATTATGCTATCATTGATTAATCCTACTTGGACAGTGCCTACGGGTGATAAACTGTCGGTTTCACTCATACAAGGCAATATTCCCCAAGATTTAAAATGGCTCAATGAATACCGCCTTGAAACCTTAAAAATATATAGCGAACTGTCGGCAAGTGAATGGGGGCGTGATTTGGTGGTGTGGCCAGAATCATCTATTCCCATGACCCAAGATGAAGCGTGGGAGTTTATCTATGCCACCGCCGAACACGCCAAACAAAAAAACAGCTCTTGGGCGACAGGCATTCCCTATAAAGACGTGGAGAACTTTGACCCCAACCAAGGCGCTTATCCCTATTATAATGGCGTAATGGTACTGGGTGATGACAGTGGTGGGTTGTATAAAAAACAGCACCTTGTGCCTTTTGGTGAATACATTCCTTTTCATGGACTGCTAAATTTATTGCCAAACCTTGCCAATATGCAAGATGTGGTCAGTTTTAGTGCAGGCACTCACCATCAATCCCCCCTGATGGTCAAAAATCACCCCATGGGGTCAGCCATCTGCTATGAAGTCGCCTACCCTGACACCACCCGCCAAAACGCCAAAAACAGCGAGTTTTTATTAACCATCTCCAATGATGCGTGGTTTGGCTCATCACATGGCCCACATCAGCATTTACAAATGGTGCAACTGCGTAGTCTGGAAACAGGGCGTTGGTTCATACGAGCAACCAACACAGGCATTACCAGCTTTATTGATGAAAAAGGACGTATCATAGACCAAGCACCCCAGTTTGAACGTACTGTGCTTCGTGGCACTGTGCCAAGTTTTACAGGTCAAACACCCTTTATGGTGGTTGGTCATTACCCTGTATTGATTTTATCTTTACTGCTTATTCTGCTGAGTTTTATCGCCAAAAAACAAACTCATCATAACAGCCGCACTCAAAAAGTCTATACAGGCGAAGGGGTAAGAGATTAAAATTTAAGCAATTTTATCTTTATTAGGACAAATAATCCCCAATCCACCAAAGGAATTGTACAATAAAGATAAAATTTGGTATATAATACAACAGAGTGTGTTAGACTTTTTGACACATCTTATTGTTTGGTAATAATTTAGAAATAAACCCATCTACACGACAGGTGATTTATGGCACATGACGCTTCAAATAATAACCCCGTAAAAGAGATTATTCATTCTTTGCTTGGGATTTTACTTTTGCTTGTAATCATTTCAGGCATTGCAGTATCTGCTTGGCTACGCCCTGCTGGCAACCATGAGCCTGCCACCGAGCCTGCCACCCCAGCAGGTAAAGCTTTGGCAGAAAAAATCGCTGCCATAGAAAACCCTGCCCCCGAAAAAACCGCCGACACCGCACCAGCAGCAGAAGCCGCAAATTCAGCCACTGACCAAGCCCAAGAAGCTGACAAAGACAGCAGCACAGCAGTTGCAAGTACCGCAAGCGACACACCTGCTGATAAAGCCCAAGAGCCCACCAAAGCAGACAACGCCCAAGCCAAAACTGAGACTGCCGAGCCTAAGCCCGCTAACTAATCCCACCTAAAAGACAAAGTTCTTTTGCTTTGTCTTTTGTCATCTAAGTGGCGTAAAGTGTCGCAAAATCAAGACATTGGCATATTGATTTGCACAAAAGGTATGATAAGATAATGGGCTTGCTCTTCACCCTGATAGCCCGCCCTTTCATACCACGTCAAATCATGCTGATGATATAAAGTGGTGGTAAACCCCACAAACGACAATGACCATCTTGTCAGACTGCTTTTAAATGCTTTTGAAAACCGAGCAATCATTTGTCCCTGTGCAGAATATATGCCATGTTGATGAACAACAAACCCAGCACAAGGCATGCCATTTCTTCCCCAAATATTTTTGGCAAATGTATCCTGAATAAACTGCCTGCCTTCACCTACCACCAGCTCTGTTGGTGTTAATATCAGCTCATCTAATTTTAAAAACCTTTGATAACTTAGCTGTTGTGGTATGATGATTTTTGGTATGTCAATCAACTTACCGTATTTACAAAGTAGCTCATGCAAATGCTGATGGTGCTGACTGGCGTTTTGCAAGATGGTCAGTGAATGCTTGGCTCGGGTGAGTGCCACATACAAAGAACGGATGTTGCTACCATATGCCATGTTGTCATTTTTATCATTTAAGCGGTCATCAATCACATAAACATGGTCAAACTCTTTGCCTTTGGCACTATGATAAGTTATCAAAACCACTTCGCTGGCTTTGTGGTATTGGACAGTTTTTAAGGTGTTAAGTAATTTATCATAAGTGGCGTCTTTGACTTGGCTCAGTTTGTCAAAAATCACCTGCCAAGCCCTGTCCAATGGCTGAAAATTATGCTCATCTTGCCAATCTTGCAAAAATTTTTCAACATCATCAATATCAGTTAAACTGTTTTCGCTCAATGTGCGCATCAATGCTTGACCGACAACGCTATTGATGGGGATAATTTGCTCTTCATCTTCATTGTAACGCTGAGCATGAATGCCATTTTCTTGCAAATAGTGCTGTACTGCATCAAAATTATCCCACCTAGGAGCCAATACGGCAATGGTGGCTGTGTCTTTTGCCTGCCCAAAACGCTGCTTGATGTCTTGTGCCAGCCAATGTGCCATGTCCACCCCTTTTATTTGACAAAACTGACCAAAACGAATGGGCGTGTCTGACAAATTCTCATTTTTGGCAACGATTTGATGGCTGTCATCTTTTAATCGCTCATCACTTGGTAGTATCTTGATAAATTCATTGGCAAGATGAACGATATTACTGGCACTGCGATAGTTGTTTAGCAGATAAAATTTTTGCTGACTGTCCAGATGATAATTATCTTCAAAATCTTGAATGTATTTAATGCTTGCACCACGCCATGCGTACAGATTTTGGTCATCATCACCCACCACCATCAAATAGCCACGTTGCTCATACTCCTGATTGTGTTTGGTGGGGTCAGCATCATCAACATCATCTTCCTTGTGCAAATCCGCCAAAAGCCCAATCAGCTCATACTGATAAGCGTCCACGTCTTGAAATTCGTCCACCATGATGTACTGATAAAACTGCGGTGATTCTTTTAGGCTATTGATGGCAGTCTCAATGAGCCATTGATACCTTAAACTGTTATCTAAGGTTTTATTATTGGCATGACCTTCTTTTATCAATCTTTGTCTGATGACGGCGAGTTCATCTTGGGGAGCATCTTTTTCGGTCAATCCTGTGATTTGACGAGCCAATCCATGAAAAGTCTCAATGGTAACGCCTATTGCTTGATGACCAACCAGTGCAAACAAACGCTGTCGCAATTCATGCACCGCCAAGCGGTTGTATGCCAAAATCAACATCTTTTCAGGAGCGATATTTTGTTCAATGAGCAAATACGCCACCCGATGAACAACAATGGTGGTTTTGCCAGAGCCCGGTCCTGCCAGCACCATAGATGCTCGGCTTGCGTCTGTAACGATTTGTGTTTGCTGAGCACTAAATCGTTTTGGTAAAATTTGTTTTTGATAATCTGTCAAATAAGGTTTGGTGATGTCTGCTTTTTTATCAATGTCGTACGCTTTGACCACGTCCATCAGGGGTTTAGTAAAATAATCTTCCAGCATTTGTCGTTTGATACTCATGTCCGCTTTTAGCCAAGCGTTTAACACATGAATACGAACACAACGGTCATCATAATGCTCTTTAAGATATTTATAAGCAGATTCATGATAGCGGTTTTGATGCGATTTGCTGACAAAAAATATCACCCCATCATCTTCAAGATTGCTCACATCAATGATGTTTAACCTTTGTAGGTCATCAAAATATTTTAAAACATCATCTGGATTTTCATTGAGTGCATGAGCAATGTCTGTCAAATGCAAATTGATTGCCCTTGCGTTTTTTGGGTCGTCATTGGGCAGTTTTGTCAATAAAAACTCAAACACTCTCTCCAAAATCGCCAATCTTTGTACCGAAAGTTTCAGCCAGTCTTGCCAATGATGAGCAAGTGCTTGTTGCTTCAAAATATCCATGCCATCTTTGGTCAAGGAAACATACCAATAATTTGATACACCCCGTACAGAAAATAGTCCCAACGCCTTTAATGTCTTAAAAATGTCTTTTGTCTTGATGGCGTGGTGATGATTTTTTAAAAAAATATCCAACTGCCTTTCGTTGATGGTCAGATACTCTTCATGTGCCATCTCATCATAAACATGACTACCATCTAATAAGACGCACGTTTGTAATACATGAAGGCTTTGTTTTGCTTTATTAAATAGTTGTTTAAGATAAGCATGGCGATATTTTGCACGAATGCTAAGCACCACTTCCCACTGGGCAAAACCCAAATCCACCAATGCTTTGAGCTGTTTTAATAAAGATTTTACCGAATAACCCAATGCCATCGCCAGCTCGGGCAAATAATAACTGGTCGCTTGAGATGTTTGTTGATTGGTTTGATATAGCTGGGAATACAAAGCAAATAATGTTTGATTGTCGGATACTGATGGGGCTTTTAGTAGCTTAATGCTGACCCAAATGGGCTGCTGCTCCTTTTCTATGAGCAGTCCATGACGCTCCAAAGCCAATAATGCTACCCGAATTTGCGTATTTAACTCTTCGGTGTCATCCATGTCCAAAATCGGAGCAAGGCTACTATTAACAAACCATTGCTCTTCCACAGGTCGCTTTAATACAGGGCGTATCACTCCCCAACAGTCATTTAGGGTTTTTGAGTTGGGAATGCGTGATTTTTTCTCTTGGAAAAACTGCCGTTCAATGTCCTTATCAGACCATAGCATATAAGCATGGGCTGTTTCATGGGGCTTTCTAGCTCCCCGCCCAATCTCTTGAATGTAGGACTCTAAATTGTTGGGTACGCCACTATGAATGACGGTATGAATGCCTTCTTTATCAATCCCCATGCCAAAAGCATTGGTACAAACCACCACTTCCAATTCATGATTTTTAAATTGTTCTAATAACTGCTTTTTTTGTGTTTCATGTAATTTGCCATGATACGCAGCCGCCACCAACCCTTGCTCTTTTAGTTTATTTGCATACTCTTCACAACCCTTGCAACTACGCAAATACACCAATGCCACACCTTTTGTTGCTGATGTGGGTTGGTTTTGTTGATACCATTTTTTGCGTTCTGACAAAATCAAAAACGTTCGCTGTAAACGTTGTTCGCTGTCAATATTTTCAAAATGCAGTTTGATATTATCTCGCCACACCTTTAATGATGATGACTCTATGCCGTATTGTTTTAATGGCTTATTGGTGGTCAAGATGTTTAATTTTTCAATCAATTCTTGATTTAAATCATCTTTGACACGCTGTGATGCGGTGGCAGTTACCAATGCCACCCTTGGCGGATTAAATGCTTTGGCATCATTAGAAGCGGTCAAGCCATCTTTATAACACGCCAAAATATGCTCGGCAATCCGCAAAAAATCAGGGCGAAAATCCGTCCCCCATTGACTTAATGTGTGTGCTTCGTCCAGCACCCAAAAGGCTGGCTGACGGTGTTTGAGCAGTTGGCGAATGGATGATACTTTTAATCGCTCTGGGCTTAAATACAAAATATCAATGTCGCCTTGCCACACGCCATTGATGATGGCTTGCTGGGTTTGTGGCGTTTGACCCGATGTCAAATAAGCAATGCGACTGGTGTATTCAATGGGAATGCTACTACAAAGCCCCATCACTTGGTCCTCAATCAAGGCTTTAAGCGGTGAGATGATGATGGTCAAATCTCGGCGATATTTGCTCAAAATCAAAGCAGGTAACTGAAAAGATAAACTCTTGCCCCCGCCCGTTGGCAAAATTCCCAAAGGCAAATCTTGGTTTTTAAAAATTGCCCGAACGATGGACATTTGACCATCACGCAACGACGGATAATTAAAAAAGTACTCACAAGCGTGATTGATGTCCTTTTCATTAAAATCATCTAAGCACCAAAATAACGATTCCGCCTTTAAAAACGCCAATTTGTAAGTGATGTGCTTGGTTATCCAAACTGGTCGTCTGGCTTGTGGTTTATTAAAATACCTAAGCCAACTGATAAAACACGCCACACCCAAATTTTGCCAGCTTTGATGGTTTTGTTGCAGATGATTTTTTATCAAAGCCACCAAAGAGCTGTGATTGCCTTTTGGCAGATTATCCACCAAAGCTTGCCAATCTAACTCGCCCACCATTTGTAGTCCAAAATAATCAGCCTTACTCATCATATTTAGATGTGCCAATGGTGGCAATAATGCATAAAAGATGGCTTGCCACTGATGGGGCAGGTGTTGCCATGCTCTTAGACACAGCTTAAACACCATGCGACTTTCTAAACAATCAATCACAGGGTTGTTTTGATGGGCGTGTTTTTTATAAAGTTTGGTCAGGGCGTGGCTGGGTTGATGGGGAATCAATAAACAGCTTAATATCAGCGTATCGTAGGCTTTGTTTTGCCATTTTTTTAAAGTTTGGGCGTCCTTACCTTGCAGTCCTAATCCATTAAAAATATCCACCAATCTGGGCAGGTCAAATTCAATGATGTTATGACCACCCAAATGGTTGGCGGTGTCAATCAATGTATAAATATAAAACAATTCATCGTCAAATTTCCCTTTGTCAAATCGCCAATAATGACCATCTACTATCAACGCTCCATCAATCAGTTGATTGGTTTTTGGGTCAATCTCCAAATCTAGCCACAAAATTTGCTCATCATTGAGTTTTTGAGCAAGCTCTTGCACGCCATCAACGGCGATTAGCTCATCTTTATCGGCAATCAGCCCAGCTCTAAGATACTCTGACAATCCAAGTACTAATGCAGGTTTTTTGTGATAGGTTATGTCCAAAAAATCAGGAAACTGTGATTGTCTCACCACCAACACTCCAAAACATCTTAATTGTTATTATGAATAAGGATTATATTAACACATCTTTATGTTTTGCTTGGCAATTTTTTGACAAGTGCTTGAAACTCATCTGACACTTGCTTGGTGATGTTTTCATTGCCATAACGCCACCGCCGATAAGTGCTTTTTATTTTGTCAATCTCATCAGGCTGATTGATGGCGTGATTTATCCTATCTAGCCATGCCAAATATGGCTCACTCATACCCCTTGCTAGCGATGGGTCGTGTTTAGCAAAGCGTTTTGATAAGCTGATGAGTGGCAAATCTAGTACATGATGGCGTTTTTTGCGTTTTTGATACATAATAACCAAAAACAGCCCCACCAACACCAACACCAAACCTGACATCATAAAAAACTGCTGAGCTAAATTTTTGATATTAAACCATTTAAATAAGGCGTTTTGCTGTTTGTCTTGGTCATAGCCCACCACATCTCGTTGCCAATAGTAATTGATTTGGTCAGAATAACGTCTTAGTGTTTGTAGCAGTTTAAACTGCTGATAACTCCATTGCCCCGCAATGCCTTCACCAAACATACTTGCTCCACCAGTCTGTGCTACTGCACCCATGCCTTCATCAATTCGCTCAGATGACACAAAAGCAGTTGGGTCAATACGCACCCAGCCTTCGCCTGCCAGCCACACTTCTGTCCACGCATGAGCGTCCATTTGACGCACTTCCCAGCTTTGACCATCACGACCAAGCTCCCCACCTTGATAGCCTACGACCACCCGAGCAGGAATGCCCACCGCTCTCATCAAAAAAGCAAAACTAGACGCATAATGCTCACAAAAACCCGCCTTTGTGCCAAACAAAAACTCATCAATACGATGGTTTTGTAGCACGGGGGGCGATAAAGTATAGCTAAACCCTTGTGTGCTGATGTACGCTTTAACACTTTCAATATAACGCACAGGGTCTTGATTGCTTTGGGCAAATAGCTGCTCGGCAAAAGCACGGCTTTGGGAGTTGCCTTGATTTGGCAGACGCAGATTGATGTGTCTTTGCAATTCGTCCAAATTCAAATCCGTCCGACTTTGCTGATAATATGCCGATTCATAGTGCAGCTGTGTGGATACAGGAAAATAACTTCTTAATACAAACTCGCTTGTCAAACCTATGCCACGCTTTGGGCGAAGGGTTGGGTATTCTAAGGCAAATAACCAGTTTTGTTCGGTAGGCTCCAAGATGACTTTATAGGGCGTAAAATCGCCAATTTGTACACTTTTTATCCATTCAGGGGGATTGTTAATGTCCGATGATGACCAAAATCCTTGCGCCAGTTCACTTTGCGTCCATGTAACGCCATCAAAATCACTAAACACCAATCCCCGCCAATACATTTCTTGGCGACTTGGTGGCTGTCCATCAAACTCCACCCGAAACGCAAGCTCAGTAGATTGGCTTAGGTTTGAAAAATCCCCAGGCGACATAGAATCTGATACACCTGTGGTGGCAGTTTTGCCTGCCATCGGTAGCGACCACAGTGGGGGCAGGCGGGGGAAAAACATGAATAACACCAACAATAACGGCACAGCAGGCAGTGCCACCATCAATAAAGCACGCAGTCTCCCTTGACCTGTGTTGTTATTTTCATCGCTTAGGGCAATAAAGGTCATCATCACCGCCATGAGTGCTGGTAGTGCCAACAGCACCACTTTTAAGCCTTGGCTCATCAAAAATGCCGACCCCAAAACAAACAGCCCCAAATTTAGGCACACATAGGCATCTCGTTTTTGATAAAGCTCCCAAAATTTTGTACCAAAACACAGCACCAAAAAACTGACCGCCACATCAACGCCCAACAGCTTACCAAAATATAAATAAATGCCCCCCGCACCCACAAAAAACATGATGGCTTTGATGATTTGTTGGGTCTTTTTAAGGCGACCTTTGCCATGCCCATCTATGGCGGCTTTAATGGTGGGTTTTTGTAGAAGAATGCTGGCTGTTACCACAACAAACAACCAGACAGGCAAGGTGGTGATATGCACAAGCATGATAAGCAGTGCTGACAGCATCACCCAATGATAAGCAGGCAATGCCAAAATTTTGGCAAATCCGCTCCCAACAAACTGCGTGGAAGCAGTGCGTTTACCAAGGCTGTACTCTAAAAATGTGGTCATTTGTATTGGGGTTAAAATGTTGGGGTGTTATATGAACTGGCGTAACGGTGTTTATTTTTAAGGCTCTTTGGCAAGTGCCAGCAAACATGACTGAACGAACGCTTGTCCTGAGCCAAACTCACTTTTCCAGCTAGGCAATACCACAAAAAACCCAAGCTCACTGTCTTGTAGTGCTTTGATGGCAAACGCCATTTCGCTTAATTTTTGTTCATGATGAATGCTGGGCATTTGTTGATAGTCCACTTTTGTTTGTGTGCCCACAGGGTCAGCAAAATGCTTGGTCAGCATACCTGCTCCACGAGCCAAATGCCCCCATGACACTCGTGCCAAACTCTCGCCTGCTTGATACTCGTCCAGACGCTCAAACTCATCTTGACCGATTTTACCCACCAGACCCGTTTGCTCACCATCACCATGCATGGCATGCAAAGTGGTTTGCCAATCAAATTTTTGTGGTTTGGGATAAACATACACAGGGCTATCAAAATACGCATATGCCCATGCTTTTAATATGCCCAGTGGGTACACCGTATGTATGGTCAATCGTGGCAATGCCATACGACCACGCTGATGTGTTGGCACAGACAGTCTGACTGTCATTGTCTTATCTACATAAGGCACAATCACAGGCTCACCCCCATCAAAACCAAGCACTATCTGACGGCTAGATTTGCCACTTTTATTGGCAATCTGTACGCTTACCCAAGCGTCCTTTTGTGCTTCGGTCAAGCTGGTCTCTATTAATGTCAATTCAAGGGCAGACAATTGTACAAAAGTATAAAACACCCCCACAAGCCACATGCCAAATAAATAAAAGCATAAGCCCAAAACCAAGTTGTTGGCATAATTTATCCCCATCACAAAGGTAATGATGAGCAACAATCCAAATAATAACCCTTGGGCACTAAAAAAGACATAGATGTTTTTTAAGCTAAAAGAAATGTGGTCAGCTTTTGGGGTGCGTTTGAGTAAAAAGGCACGAACATATTTGCCAATGGGGGATAAAAGTGTCGGCGATGTCATCAATCCACAGCCACCTGTGCAATGATTTGCTCAGCAAGCGTGTGAGCTTTTGTACCCCCCAAATGATGAAATGGCACAAATCTTTGTCCCAAACGGTGGTCAGCCACCGCCGAGAACACCGCTTGCACGTCATCAATGGCGACGTTATTTTGACCACTCACATAAGCGTACGCCTGACACGCTCTTTTTAAGGCAAGCACACCACGGGGCGACAACCCATGATACTCCTGACTGGCACGGCTTTTTGCCACCAAACGCTGAATATAATCTAGCACCACAGGAGCAATATACATATTGCGGACTTCTTGCTGAGCAATAAGCACATCTTGGGCGGTCAAAATTGCGGTTAATCCTGACAACAGCTCTCGTCTGTCTTTGCCTTCTAACAGCTCTCGCTCGGCAGTTGGCGATGGATAACCAAGCGACACACACATCAAAAAACGGTCAAGTTGAGATTCAGGAAGTGGATACACGCCTGCTTGCTGAACAGGGTTTTGCGTGGCAATGACAAAAAAAGGCTTAGGGAGCAGATAAGTTTTACCATCTTGGGTAACTTGTCGCTCTTCCATAGCCTCTAATAATGCAGATTGCGTTTTTGGACTAGAACGGTTAATCTCATCGGCAAGCAGTAACTGAGTAAATACCGCCCCTTGACGAAAATAAAATTCCTGACGAGTTTGGTCATAAACCATCATGCCCAAAATATCGGCAGGGAGCATGTCATTGGTAAATTGTACACGATTAAAATCCATGCCAAACAACACCGCCAACGCATGAGCCAGCGTTGTCTTACCCATCCCCGGCAAATCTTGTAATAATAAATGACCATCAGCAAGTAAACATGACACCGCCAACTTAACAGCATATTGCTTATCTAAAACAATGTGATTGATGGTGTCTAATAAGCGGTTGATTTTTGGTTGTATTTGGCTCATGGTCATATTCTTTTATTATTAAATCGCCTATTCGGCAGGTGGGGCAAACACCATCTCTGAGGTGGCAGGTTGCAAATAATCTCCCTGCAAGAATCGTGCCCCAACTGACCACGCCAGCGACATGACGGACGCTTCTTCAATATAAGGCATGAGTGTTGCCACATGATGAGCATTGATGGTACTAATCAAGGATTGTAGGCTATTTAGATTGACTTCACGGTCCAAATCTTTGGTATAACTGCGAGCCAGTCTGACCATGTTTGGATTTAGATGGGTGAGCACGTCTTCGTATTTGGTGGTAGAACCAAAACTATACACCCCATAACGACAGCCAATGTTTGCCAATGCCATAAACTGACGTTTTGCTGCCACCATATAATCTAGCAAATCTTGCTCATTAAACTGCAAAATCAACGCCTGTGCATCACCGCCAATGGCACGAATCAGCTGAGTAATGCTGGCAATAAAATTATTTGCAAAACCGTTATTTTCCAAAGCAGACGATGACAAACCAATCAGTATTTTGGCACTTGGGTGGGTTTTTCTGATGTGAATTAGATGTTTGGTGGCATTAATCAGCACCCAACGGTCTAGCTTATCTAACAGATTGTTTTTGCGAGCAATGGGAATAATCTTCTCAAAAGTCAATGCCGAGCCGTCTGCCATTGGTAAGGTGACATAAACTTCAAACAAATCGCTACTGTCTGTCTCAATGTCATAAATTGCTTGATAACTCAGCTGCAACTGATTGTAAGCCAAAGCATTTTGTAGATATTCTGACAACACACTGTCATCTTCGCTGGCAAGCCTACTGATGTCAAACACACCAACTTTATCTGCAGAATCATCATCAATATCAAACTCATTCATCACAGCTATCGCACGTTCTAGCACGACCTGCGGTGTGGGAGCATTCATGTCCATCATCACCACGCCCACCGACAAGGTGGTGGTTACGGTACGGCTACCAACTTCTATTAATAAACTTGCTACTTTTTGAGTTACTAACTGAGCCGTTGTCAGTGCTTCATCCGTGCTAACATCAGACAAAATCACCACAAAATGCGTGTCGCTAAACCGAGCCACAAAGCCATCATTCATCTTGGTAAAAGACTCATCAAGCAAATATGCCACCTGTTTTACTGCCGTATCTAGCCCTGCAATCCCTACTGTGGAGTTGATTTTTGGGGCATTATCCATGCGTATGTACAGCACATGGGCTGATTTTAATGTGCCATTTGTCAGCTCATGATGTGTATTTTGCAAATACTCCATACAGGCAATGCGGTTAGCCAGCCCCGTCAAAGGGTCAAGGCGTTCAGCTTGGGCAAGTTTTTTGACAAGCTCAGCATCTGTGCTGTTGTTTTGCTGGATAATCATCTGCGTAACAGGCTCACCATCTAAGGTGGCGGCGGCTAATTGTAGCTTTGATGCAAAAGTGGTGCCATCGGTGCGTCTGCTTTCAAATTCAAACTCCACTTGCGAGCGGTCGCCTTTGTCAAATCTACGCAAAAATTGCTTAAAGCCCTTAACATTATCACCCCCTGCAATCAAATCCACCACTGGCACACCAATAATGTCTTGCATACCCTTATAACCAAACAGCTGCAAATATGGCTCATTTGCAAAAATATGCACACCTTGGTCAATATATGCCACCGCAGATTTTGAATTTTCTATCAAAATATTGGCACGTTGCTCAGATTCTTTTAAAATCATACGCAAGCCTTGTAGCTGTCTTTTGGTTTTGACATATTGCTTTTGCAAACAAATCGCCATCACCAACATACCATCTTCACCGACGGGTATAGATTTGACCATGTCGCCACAGACAATCTCTGGCAGACCAAATTGATTAAGCTCAGCAACTTGGGGGTTCTTGGCAAGGGCGATGATGGGTAATAAAATATCTTGGTCTTGAATGATGCCCACCACATCTGTCAAGGTCATGTCATAGGCTCGGTTAAATACCAACACGTCCCATTCATGACGTAAGATTTTTATCAGTTCAGCTTTTTCGTCCAAAAAGCCCAAATGCACTTCTTCATAATACACTGACAACAGTTTGACCAAATGTTCGGCATATAACTGCTCTTCATCTATGACCAATAAATTTAAACTTTGTTTCATATCATCACTTTTGCAAATAAAGTAGTTATTAAGCATACTCTAAATAAAGGCTGGCATTTGCTGGCAAAACTCAATTTAAAATATTTACTCGCTCATACGAACAATCTGGTATTGCTCTATCTCATCAGTAGAAAGCAAGTTTCTCTCCAAACGCAGTCGCAGCTCTTTGGTGTCAATCCGCATGAGTATCATGTCGCCTGATTTAAAATGATAACGTGGCACAATCAGCGTGCTTTGTTTGTTTAGCTCATCGCCATCTATTAATAAAGCATGGATAAACTCCTGAGAACGCCCATCATTTTTTAGCAGTCTTGCACCACAAGCAAGCAAAATCCGCCCCAAAATCCTACCATCTACTTCTATCTCATCGCCAAAACGATCCACCCAGTGAGCAATACCCAACCGCCACGGATTTTGATTTTTGCTGTTTTCTGATTTGATGGCAAACAGCCCAAACACTTGTAAAAAATGCTGGTCAATCACCACATCACGAGTATCGCCATCAAAATCATGCACTTTTTGTGTGTAATTAAACCGTGCCAAGGTCTCACTACTGCTGGTCAGCTTTACCCACTCTTTTGGTAAGGCAGGTTCTAGGGCTTGTTTGATGGTTCTAGGCTGCCGAGTGTCCATCAAAGCTTGCTGATTGATGACTTGTGCCAACTCTCGCCCACCAGAGATTTGCTGAAAAATCGCCGAAAATCCCGTTAAAAGCTCCGCTACTTGCTGTCCTAGACGATCTATACGGTCTTGGCGAGCGTACCGCTCAAAGGCGATAAGCACCATTCTGGCAAGCCTTGACTCAAAGACACTTTGGGCATCGTTGGTGATGAATTTGCCTGATTTGACTTCCACAAGATGTTGAACCAGCTTACTTTCATCAAAAAACAAGCATTGATATTCATCACTATACGGATTGACTGTTGCATATGGCGTGATGACTTCTGGGGGATAATTGCCCAAAAGATTGACAAAGATTTTTAATTCTGGTCGTGCTTCAAAGGTCGCTTCCACATAAGTCGCCCAAGTTGGCAACACCTTAAAAATATTCAAAATGTCCTGACGGCGATAAGCAAAAAAGTTCACAAAACTAGAAATGCATGCTTGCTCGTACTGGCGCTGAATGGTGTCATTAGGCAGGTATTTGGCAACTTTATGCACATCTTGATGCACCACCCCTTCTTGGGCGACACGCAAATACCAAAAATTTAGCTGTTGCCACACCACACGCGGGGCTCTTTGGTAAGTCATGGCGTACTCCATCAAAAGTCGCACATACAACCCCATCATTTGATACACCGCCACCACCACAATGTTTTTTTCGTCATTGTTTAATGTTTTAAATATTTTTTTTAACCAACCCTCTTCCATCTCATCATCTTGGTGTAGCTCCACATACGCCCGAGATGCGATATTTTTGTAATTTAAAATCAGCAAAAAGTACAAACTTCTAACTTCGGTGGTGCTTTGCTGTTGAATGGCAGATAAATTTTGATGTTCATAAATATAATCATTATGAAGCTGTCCCACCACCCGCTCAAAGGCTGGCATGAGTTTGGCCAGTATTTTTAGGCGTATCTTATCGTGCATCTGTACCACCAACAATTCAGTCAGCACAGATTGTATTTGAGCAAACTGCCCATGCTTATTCATGCCTGATAATGACAACACCCACTCTGGTATCAGCTCCCCTTCCATACCAATCGTCATACTTTGTAAGGATTGTTCTGGAATATTGGTCATCACCAGTCTTTCAAATTTGCTTAGTGTAATCATTTATCATCTAGTCCAGAAATTTTTAATAACGCACAATTATACTAAAAAAAACTTATAAACTCATTACGCTTTACAACCCAATACGCTAACTTTTATCTGCAACTTACTAAAATTAAACAAAAATAAACCAAAAATTGCTTCATCTTTATACTTAATTTTATTAGGGATTTTTTAATAAAATTCGCCCATTTTTAGAATAAAAAAGATTAAATTTTATTCAAATGCATATGATAAAAATCAATATCATCATGTATTAAATCCCAAAATAAACACGCCCCTTTTTGATGGTCAAAAAAGGGCGATTAAGCAAAACGCAAAGCTGTGATTTATCTTAAAAATGCCCGTGCATTTCTAAACAATCTTGCCCACGCCCCATCTTTATCCCATTCATTAGGTTTCCATGAATGATTGACCGCTCGCAGCGTTCGCTCTGGGTGTGGCATCATGAGCGTAACTCGCCCATCATTGCTACAAATGCCTGTGATACCGCCGATAGAACCGTTGGGGTTTAAAGGATAATGCTCGGTGGGACTGCCCGTGCTATCCACATAACGCAGGGCAATTTGACCGCTACTTTCTAACTCAAAACGCTGTCTGTCTGACAAACCAGCATAGCCTTCGCCATGAGCCACCGCAATCGGCAAGATACTGCCTTGCATGCCCTTTAATAGCACCGACTTGGTACGCTCCACACGCACATTGACACTGCGAGCTTCAAAACGGGCAGATTTATTGGCGGTAAAACGTGGGAAATGCTCTGCCCCCACCATCAGCTCTTTTAACTGACTCATCATCTGACAGCCATTACACACCCCCAGTGCAAAGGTTTCAGGGCGGTGGAAAAACTTGGCAAACATCATAGACAGCTTGTCATGATGTAACACGCTATTTGCCCAGCCAGAGCCTGCCCCCAACACATCGCCATAGCTAAATCCGCCACACGCCACCAAGCCTTCAAAGTCTCGCAAATCCACCTTGCCACGCATCAAATCGCTCATGTGGACATCAATGGCATCAAAGCCTGCCATCACAAAACCCGCCCCCATCTCAATATGACCATTTACGCCCTGTTCACGCAAGATGGCAACCTTGGGGCGAGTGGTACGGCTGTTTAGATAAGGAGCTTCTATCGCTTGATTTAGGTCATAATTTGCCTGTGCAATCAACCCTTGATGATTAGGGTCGCTAATGAGTGCAAATTCTTGGTCAGCACACTTAGGATTATCTCTTAGGCGAGCAATGGCGTGGCTAACCTTTGTCCATTCTTGTTGCAAATCAGCACGGTCAAACACAAGTGTCTCATTAGCGGTGCAAATGGTCAGCGTATCCATGTTGCCACCGCCTTGGGGTGTTTGCTTTACTTGCCCTATTTTAACAAGTCTGTCGCCCATACCCATGCTCTTTGCCTGTGCAATCAAAGCATCGTCATCTTGTGGCAATACTTGTACCACCGCCCCAAGCTCTTCTGCAAAAAGCTCGCCAAGTAGATTGTCATCAGTTAAATTTAGCTCAATCGCCACTCGTGCGGTAAACTGCATCTCAGCAACGCTTGCAATCAAGCCCCCATCAGAGATGTCATGATAGGCACGGATAAGCCCTTGGTCTTTGGCGGTTTTGATAAATTCAAAAAAATCAATCAAAGCCTTGGGGTCATCAACATCAGGACAATCATCACCCAGTTGGCTTAATGTCTGAGCAAAGACGGAACCGCCCAAGCGATAGTTTTGACCCACATTAACTCGGTAGAGCAAACTGTCTGCATTGACAAGCTCAGGTGTGATGGTGCGTGCGACATTTTGTACAGGGGCAAAGCCTGTGATAATCAGGCTCATCGGAGATACCACCGCCTTATCCGCCCCATCATCTTGCCAAGTGGCTCGCATAGATAAGCTGTCTTTACCCACAGGAATGGCGATACCCAGTGCAGGACAAAGCTCTTCACCCACCGCATGCACCGCATCAAACAGTGCCATGTCTTCTTTGTCTTCGCCACACGCTGCCATCCAGTTGGCAGATAAAGTAATGTCGCTCATACGAGCAATGTCGGCACTTATTAGGTTGGTGATGGCTTCACCCACCGCCAAACGAGCAGATGCCTTAGGATTGATAAGTGCCACAGGCGTACGCTCACCCATTGCCATTGCTTCGCCTGTGTCAGCAAAAATCGTGCTACTGGTTACCGCACAGTCTGCCACAGGCACTTGATAACGCCCCACATACTGCTCACGTGTTACCATGCCTGTGATAGAGCGGTCGCCAATGCTGATTAAAAAAGACTTACTGGCAACAGTGGGGTGGCGTAACACATCTTTGATACTGCTTGACAAATCCACGCCGTCAAGGTTTAAAGGTGATAGCTGTGGTGTTTGACGCTCAAAGCTGCGTTTCATTTTTGGCGTGCCACCAAGCAGTACCTGCATGGGCATATCCACAGGTTGCTCAGGCAACAGCTCATCATTGACCACCAGCTCACGCACATCGGTTGCCACGCCTAGCACCGCATAAGGGCAACGCTCCCTTGCACAAATCTCATCAAAACGAGCTTCATCATCAGGGCGAATGGCAAGTACATAGCGTTCTTGGGCTTCGTTTGACCAAATCGCCATCGGGCTCATGCCTCGTTCTAGCGATGGGATTTTACGTAATTCTAGCACCGCTCCTAGCTCATGGTCATTGACCAGCTCAGGCATGGCATTGGACAGACCGCCTGCCCCCACATCATGAATAGAAACGATGGGGTTTTTATCCGCCCCCATTGCCCAACAGGTATCAATCACTTCTTGGCAGCGGCGTTCCATCTCGGCATTATCTCGCTGTACACTGGCAAAATCCAAGCCTTCATCTAGTTCACCGCTGTCCACCGAACTGGCTGCTCCGCCGCCCAAACCAATTTGCATGGCAGGGCCACCAAGCACGATGAGCAAATCACCTGCCTTGATTGAATTTTTTTCTATCAAATCTCGTTTGATGTTACCATAACCGCCTGCAATCATAATCGGCTTATGATAACCCCGCATGGCACTGCCATCACCATCTTTGCTGGTGTCAAGCTGAAAACTTCTAAAATAACCTGTCAAATTTGGGCGACCAAATTCATTACTAAATGCCGATGAGCCAAGCGGTGCTTCGGTCATGATTTGTAAGGCAGATGCCATGCGTTCAGGTTTGCCGTATGCCAAAGTTTGTTTTTCCCATTTTTCGGGCATATCAGGCAGGTGCAAATGCGACACGTGAAACCCAGTCAAACCTGCCTTGGGTTTACCGCCACGCCCTGTCGCCCCTTCATCTCGTATCTCGCCACCTGAGCCTGTGCTTGCTCCTGAATAAGGAGCAATGGCGGTGGGGTGATTGTGGGTTTCTACCTTCATCAAAATATCTACCATCTCTTGATGAAAGTGGTATTGGTGCAGTCCGTCGGCATTTTTGGTGGGATAAAATCTATCTGTCATAAAACCTTCTATCACTGCTGCATTGTCTTTGTAGGCGGATAACACCCCATCAGGATTGCTTTCATAAGTATTTTTAATCATTTTAAACAGCGACTTTGGCTGCACTTCTTTATCCACCGTCCACTCGGCATTAAAAATCTTATGACGGCAATGCTCGCTGTTGGCTTGGGCAAACATCATCAGCTCCACATCAGTAGGATTACGCCCAAGCTGAGTAAAATTTTCCACCAAATACTCAATATCTTCACCAGATAAGGCAAAGCCAAACGCCTTATTTGCTTGTATTAGAGCATCTTTGCCCTGCCCCATAATATCAACATGATTAAGCGGTGCAGGCTCATGGTCATCAAACAGCCGTGCCACGTCTGACAGCTGATAGCTTAGACTTTGGGTCATGCGGTCATGTAGAATATTTTCGGCTTGTTTGGGTAAAGTGGCTGGCAAATCATCGCCTGTGAGTGTAAAGATGACCACTCGCTCAATACGACCAACATCAACACCACAATTATTAAAAATATCAGTTGCCTTAGATGACCACGGACTAATCGTACCAAAACGGGGCGAGACAATCACTTGCACCTGATTGTCCTTTGGTGCATGAAGTGGCAAGGATTGACCTTGATTTAACAAACTTAGGGCTTTTGTGGTGTCGCCATCGCTCAATACTTGCTCAAATACATAGACTTGTTGCGTGGTGATGTCAGAGATATTTAGGTGGCTTTGTAGTTCATTAAGAAGTTTTTGGCGTTGAAAATCGGTTAAAAATGGGTATCCAGCAATGGTCATCATGGCAAATTCCAAGTGAAATATAAATCGCCCTATTTTAGCAGATTTTCATGATTTTTGGAAAATCTTTACACAGGTTTGTGGCACTGGGGCATTTGTTGGTGGTTTAACTGCTGGTAAGATGGTGCTTATTTTATGTGCGTTTTATCATTTTATTTTAATATATCAACAATATAGATTATGTTAAATAAATTTATTTTAGTAAGTCCCAGTTTTTTATGTTACAATCCGCCCTTGGAGTTATCATGTTAGGTTTTATTATGCACGCAAAAGCACCTTTTGTCCCCACTGTACTCATCATTCTAGCTGGCATTAGTGCCTGCACCAGCACACCCACACCCACAGCGCCACCACCACAAACCGTCAGCCAACTTCGCCTTGATGACTACCTTGGTACATGGTATGAGATTGGGCGACTGCCCATGAGTTTTCAGGACAAATGTACGCATAATGTTACTGCCAATTATAGCTTAAAAGATAATGGCAAAATCCAAATTCTCAACACCTGCCAAACCAAAGACGGGCAAATATCAGCACATGGTGAAGCCCATGTTTTTGATAGTAGTAATGCCAAATTAAAGGTAAGTTTCTTGCCCGGCTTTCTAAAAAAATTCACCTTTGGTCAAGCAGATTATTTGGTGATTGCCACCACACAAAATCACCAAAACTACACCTCCGCCCTAGTTGGCACCTCCGACCGAAAATATCTGTGGATACTATCTCGCACACCCACCCTAGATGATGCCATCTACCAAAACTACCTTGCCATCGCTCGCCAAAATGGCTTTGATATCAGCAACTTTACCAGTACTCGCCAAGAATAGCTTTATTTTTGGTGATAAACTTCATCTTGGGAATGTTGTGGATAATGATGGGCAAATCCGTATGTGCCAAATCGCAGGACTGGCAAGCTTCACACGGTTTTCTTGGTGAATATCGGCGGTTTTGCCGCACATTTTATTAAAAAGGAATTCCATCTGACATGATAAATAATCAAAATGGCTTGCAAACACCCATCGTGATAACATTGTTAGCTTTTGCTTTATTTTATTAACAGAAAATGGGTAAATTGGTGGTGTCAGTGTTATTTTTTCTCATACAATTAACCACTAAAAACCAATTTAAAACACACCCCAATAAACATCGGAGTGTTTTTCAAGGTGCAAGTTTTAAATTAAATTATTTATATTGATGTAGAACGCTTTTGACAGTTGGGGTAATGCTTTGACAGTAGGCAGTCAGTTGAGTTTCGCTGTTTAAGTCTTCTAAGCCAGCAAAAAGCTGTGCACCCAAATCTTGCATGGCTTGGTCATCAGCATCTGCACAAGTCGTTGCAACTTGTGATTCTAAGCGGTCAAACGCCTTATCTTCTTCATCACCCCAGCCTAAGTCATCTGTACCTAAGCACATAAAAGCATACATACTCACTTGAATGATATTTGTAGCATGGTTTTGACAGTTTGCACTTAGTGGGGCAGTATGAGCATTCGCCATTAGTGAAAACATCACCAAACCCAACAACGTTGCCTTAAATTTATTCATAAAAATCCCCAAACATGAGTAATGTTCAAAGTATAACACCCTTTCATGGCGATTTTAGTAAACAAATGTAAATGTGTCATCAGCTTATTAAAAAACCCAAAACTCTTTGGTTTTGGGTTTTGTGGTTTATTTAAGCAGCAGTTTATTAATCCGCTTTAAATACCCTGCTGGGTCGTGTGGCTGCCCGCCATCTGCGATGAGTGCTTGGTCAAAAATCACCTGTGCCAAGTCATCAAACTCACTGCTATTTTCTAGCTTATTGATGAGTGGGTGGGTGGGGTTGATTTCAAGTGTGGGCTTAACGTCAGGCACAGGCTGCCCCATGGCTTTGAGCATTTGTGCCATTTGCGGGGTCAGCTCACCATCTCCCACCACCAAACACGCTGGGCTATCTACCAAACGACTGGTTACTCGCACGTCTTTGGCTTGCTCGCCCAGCACGCTTTTTAAACGCTCTACCACAGATTTTAGATTTTCTTCGGCTTTTTTGACTTCTTCTTTTTCAGCTTCATCGGTCAAATCACCCAAATCTACCGCCCCTTTGGCAATGTTTTGTAAGGGCGTACCATCAAACTCATGGATAAAGTTCATCGCCCATTCGTCCACACGAGCGGTCATCAGTAGCACTTCAATGCCTTTTTTGTTAAACAGCTCTAATTGTGGGCTATTTTTGGCGGCAACCAAGTTTTCGGCGGTCAGATAATAAATCGCTTTTTGACCTTCTTTCATGCGTGCCTTATAATCAGCAAAGCCTGTGCTTATTTCATCATTGGTGCTGGTGGCATAGCGAAGCAGTTTGGCGATACGCTCTTGGTTGGCTTGGTCTTCGCCCAAACCTTCTTTTAACACGTCGCCAAACTCTTTGTAAAAGTCAGCAAATTTTCCTTGTTTGGTCTCATTTTCACTGTTGGCAAGACTGGCAAGCAAGGTCAAGATACGGCGTGCGTTGCCTTCACGGATAGATTTGACATCACGAGACTCTTGCAATATCTCACGGCTGACGTTCAGTGGTAAATCACTGCTGTCAATCACCCCTTTAACAAAACGCAAGTACATGGGTAACAGCTGCTCAGCATCGTCCATGATGAACACTCGCTTCACATAAAGTTTTAGTCCACGTTGCTGTTCACGAGCATATAGGTCAAAGGGAGCTTTTTTGGGGATATAAAGCAGCTGAGTATACTGCACACGTCCTTCTACACGATTGTGCGTCCAAGTTAGTGGCTCATCAAAATCATAGCTGACAGTTTTATAAAACTCATTATACTCATCATCGCTAATCTCACTGGCTGAACGTGTCCACAAGGCAGATGCTTTGTTGATGGTCTCATATTCATCAGTCAAAATCATCTCACCATTTGGCACGGTCGCATCTTCGTCTTGCTCGGCATCTTCTTGCCAAACTTCTTTACGCATTTGGATAGGCAGGCTAATATGGTCAGAGTATTTAGAAACCAAAGACTTGATTTTGTAGCGGTCAAGATAGCCATATTCGCCATCTTCTCGTTGCACAAATTCATCTTTTAGATGAAGTGTGATGGACGTGCCACGATTTTCTTTGTTGATTGTTTCGGTAGTAAATGAGCCTGTGCCATCTGAGACCCAGCGTACGCCTTGGGTGCTTGGCTCGCCTGCTTTGCGACTTTCTACGGTAATTTTATCTGCCACAATAAAGCCAGAATAAAAACCCACACCAAACTGTCCGATAAGATTGCCATCTTTTTTATCAGCTTCGGATAATTTGTCCAAAAAGGCTTTTGTGCCTGATTTGGCAATCGTTCCCAAATGCTCAATGGCGTCCGCTTCATTCATGCCAATGCCGTTGTCGCTGATGGTGATGGTTTTTGCTTCCTTATCTAGGTCAATTTTGATGGCAAGCTCGCCGTCATTTTCGTACAAACTGTCATCGCTCGTTGCCAAGAATCTGAGCTTATCGCAAGCGTCTGACGCATTAGACACCAATTCACGGATAAAAATATCAGGGTTTGAATATAGCGAATGAGTAACAAGGTGCAAAAGCTGATTGACTTCTGTTTCAAAGCTATGAGTTTTTGGAGAGTTGGTTTGTTCGGTCATAAAATTATCCTGTTAAAAAAATAACAGGATAAAAATAGGGATGACAAAAAATTTTTCAAGAGATTATTTCACCTTTAACACACAGGTGTCGCCCATATTTTGCCAAATTTGATGGGTGGCGATGGCAAGTATGCCAATCTGACCATTTCGTTGCATGTCCGTTAGACTTGTCCATACTTTTTGGCGAGTGGTACTGTCTAACCCTGCAAATGGCTCATCTAATAACATGATAGATTTTGGGGCGAGCAGTAGCCGAGCAAGTGCCACACGCCTGCCTTGACCGCCTGAGATTGCCATGCCATACTCACCTAATGGCGTGTTTAACCCCTTAGGTTGAGATTTTGCCCAATCAGCCAAATTCACCTTATCAAGCACCGCCCACAGCTCATCATCGCTGGCAGATGGTTTACCAAGTCGCAGATTGTCCGCCAATGTTTGGTCAAAAATATCCACATTTTGCCCCAAAAATCCCAACGATGACCCAAAATCCACCTTATCAAAGGCAAGATCATTCACCAAAATTGCACCACCAACAAGGAGTATCTCACCTGCCAATGTCGCCAGCAAGGTAGATTTGCCTGCCCCTGATGCGCCGATGATGAGTGTGGGTTTATCATTGGTTAAAGTGGCATTAATATTATCCGCACCGATGATGGCAGATGGCATTTTGACTGAAACATTTTGTAATGATAAAGTATGTACATTGTCATTAAGCAATGTCTTTGGTGAAGGTGCGATGTGCGATACAATAAGCCCATTAAGACGCTCTTTTGCCATCACACTTCGCCCCAAGGCAAGTGGCTCTGACGTTAAAGCTGTGATAATCTCAATCAATCCAAACAGCCCAAGCACCAACGCCAACACATAAGCAGGGTTTAAATGAACATGACGGCTTAGGTTGTCAGCAGTAAAAACAGCCACCTGATTGTCCACCACAAAATAACGATGAGTCAGCCCAAGCACCAAACACACCGCCACAGCGATGATACATTGATTGATAAAACTTGTATTTCTTTTTAGGGCATGGATTTTTTGCGTGCGTGCGTGGTGCGTTTCATCTAAGTTTATCAGTTGCCCCACTTTATCTTGCCATCGCCCCCAAATCAATAACTGATGGGTGGCAGGCAATATGTCCAATAAAGCAGATTGGCGTTGTTCGGTGAGTGCGCTTTCTTGTTTGGCAAGGTTAATGCCTTGTTTTAAAGCAAAAAACGCCACCACAAAAGTCAGCACCAAAAGCACCACAACAAACCACGCAGAAGGCAAAGACATCAGTATCAACACGGACAACATGACTGTTGCCAATATCGCCACCACATAAGGCGACACCAAACGCAAAGGGAACTCATTAAGAACATCAATGTCTTTAACAAGGCGGTGCATGGTTTGGCTACTGCTTTCCATTTGGCGTTCTTGGGAAGTTAATTTTGCCCAACGAGCAAAGAATTTAACCCGCAACTCCTTTAATAAGCCAAAAATCGCATGGTGCGACACCATCAAATCCCCATAGCGAGCCAGTGTGCGTGTCAGGGCAAACAGGCGAATGATGGCAGATGGGATAAAATAATTAAACAGCACGCCAAGCACGCCTGCCACCGCCGTTATGGTGATGAACCACCCCGCCACCATCACCAAACCTAACACCGACACCACCGTGGCAAAACCAAGCAGCCAAGCGATGAGCCACAAAGATTTTTGGGTGCTTAATAATTGCGACAGCTTAAATTGTTCGTTATTTTTCATCAGCCTGCCCTTTTTTGTTTAAATCATGCACCACATCAAACGTCAAATCACCAAAATTCTCATCATGCGTTACCCAAATCACCGTCTTACCTGCTGACAATCGCCACAGTAGCGACTTAATTTCATCTGCCGTCTGTACGTCCAAATGTTCGGTTGGCTCATCAAGCAGCCAAACATTGCTGTCTTGAAGTAACAGCTGAGCAATACCAAGCCTTTGCCCCTGACCGCCTGACAGCCCACGCCCACGCTCACCAAGTGGCGTATCAAGCCCCATCGGCAGGGCACGAATGACCGCAGATAACCCAACATCATCAAGCACTGCCCACAACTCATCATCGCTGGCAGACGCTTTGGCAAGGCGTAAGTTTTCACCGATGCTCAAAGGCAACAATGGCACAGACTGCGACAAATACCCCATCTGCTGTCTTAGGTGAGCCACATCAATATCGCCGTAACGATAAGATACGCCATCGTCTATCAGTACATCACCTTCATAATCACCAAAACCCAGCAAAATATGCAAAATCGTGGATTTTCCCGCCCCACTTTCACCCATAAGTGCACTGCGTTTGCCTGCCATAAAATCCAGCGTGGTTGGCGACAGTCGCACTCGCCCATCATCACCAAAAGCGGTGATGTTTTTTAGGTGAAAACTTGGGGGAGTTTTTAGGGTGATTGGCACACCTTGGGTGTGTTTGCTTTTAAAATTTAGCATGGGAGCAATGGCTTTGGCACACGCCATCGCCTGACCTTTGACATGATACTCCGCCCCAAGCCGTCTTAGAGGGGCATAAAACTCAGGCACAAGCAACAAGATAAACAATGCCGTACTATATGTGGTCAATACTTGACCTTCTGCCCACGGCAAAATCCCCATCAGCCCAAAGCCCAGATACACCGCCACCAATGCAATGGATAACGCCGATAAAAATTCAAGCACCGCACTATTTAAAAAGGCAATTTTTAGGACACTCATCGTACGTTTGCGATAGTCTTCGCTACTTTTTTCAATGTCCACCACCGCAATGTCCACTGCCGACAATCGTGATAAGGTATTGATGCCCCTTATCCAATCCAAAAACCGCCCACCAAGCTGAGCCAAAGCGTCCATTTGTTCACGGCTTTTGCGAGCGGTGGCAATACCAATAAACGCCATAAAAATCGGCACAAGCGGTGCAGTTAATAACAAAATCACAGATGCCGTTACACTATAAAAACTGATACACCCTGCCAAAATAATGGGGGTGGTAACAGCGGTCATTTTTTGCACATCAAAACGAGCAAACCCTATCAAATGGTCAGGCTCACTGACAATCTTGGTTGCCAATGCCCCATCAGCCCCAAAATATCGCCGAGCCAACCCCAGCTCACCAAGCTTGTCAAACAAACGCTGTCGCACCGATTTAGCCACTGACAGACCAGCATTTGTCAATAGATAATCACGCACATAAGCCAAAACTGCCCGAGCCACCATGAGTAGCCCAACCACCACCGCCCACCACCAAATATTTGGTGCAACAAGTTCGCTTTTGCCCAAAAAATAATCAAGCCAAAATGAAAAAATTGCCACCAATACGGACGTTTGCCCCACCAAAAGCAGCACGCTCACCACGTCCAAAAACCATGCCATTATCATGGATTTTTTGACAGGTTTAAAAGTCGCCCTTAAAAAGGCATTTGCCATGATATCTTCTTGGGAGCGACGTGGTTTTTTGCGTTTGTTTTTGTTGTTTTTAGGTGAGTGTTGAGAGTGGCTCATGATGATGATTTTAGTCAAAAATACATATCATTATCGCTAAAATTAAAAATAATTTCAAGCTTGGTCAATAACAGTCCAATAACTAAAAAAATCTGTGCTTATCTTTTGTGCGTTTTATTACCCACAACACCACAATCACCAGCACATACAGCCCCTGAGTTATCATGCCCTGCACGGTTGGATAAAAGCCCAGCCATGTCATGGTGGGTACGTTTGGCACGATGGTATAAGGTAGCTGTCCTGTCAGTTGCAATGCTGAGATACTCACACCCAAAATCTTAAACCCAAGCCCATAAATCAGCCATGTCAATACCAAAAACAGCTTAGGAATGGGCAATTTCAGCGATGTTTTGACCATGATAAAAGCAACCACCGCCAAAATCAGCAGTGCCATAGCAACACCAAGCAAAAAATCAGCCGTGCTAATGTTGGGTAAAATCCCTGCATAAAACAAAATCGTCTCTGCCCCTTCACGAAACACCGACAAAAAGCTCAGCCCAAACAGCCCCACAAAGCTGCCTGTACTTAATGCCCGACCCATATAACTGTCAATATAGGCGTTCCATGCTTTAACTGATGATTTGCTGTGCAGCCATACGCCCACACCAAGCATCATCACCACCGCCACAATACCAACCACACCTTCTAAGGCTTCACGATTTGCTCCTGATGTCATGGCAGGAAACAGCTTTTGTAAAATTATCGCCCCTGCCACACTTGCCACAAGCCCCACGCCCACACCTGAATAGACCCATTTTTTGCCCTTAGGTTGGTTGGCAGCGGTCAATGCTGCCACCAATGCCATGATGATTAAGAGTGCTTCCAAACCTTCTCTTAACAAAATCAGCATGGAATCTATCGCCGTATAGCTACTGGTGGGGTTGATGGCAGACAGCTCATCAATGATGGTTTGCAAATCTTGCTGTGCTTTTTTATCGCCTGTCGCCATGATGATGGGGATTTGACTTTCTACCTTGCTGTACAAAGCAGGATTGCGTGTGCTGACTTGTCCTTCAAAAACCACCCACGCATCAATGAATGCACCAAGTTTTGCCGAAGCTGTGGCATGGTCATTATTTTTAAAAGCATCAAGCCCTGCTTGCAACAGCTCAATGCCATACGCCAAATCCACATCTTGAACGGTTTGAGTAATAGTTTCGCCACGATTGTAGCTGTCAATGGCAGTGCTTAATTTATCCAGATTATCCTTGATACTTGTCAGATTTGGTGGCGTGCTTTCTATGCCCACTCGCATAAGTGCCATCGCCGTTTCTATTTTGCCATAATGTGCCATGCTGGTATTACGCACCACACGCTCGCCTGACACCCACGCACGATTAAAGCCATCATACGCCACTTTTAATTTGCCAATATCGCCATCTTGCTCAAAGTTATGAACCGTTTTGGTCAGCTTATCAAGAGCAGGGGTGATGTTTTTGGCAAATTTGGCACGCTTGGCAGTATAATCGGTGGGGTTTTGCTGTTTTTCCAAATCATACAAAGCCACAGACAGCACGGACAAAGTGTGATTGTTGGGGGTGGCAATGGCTTCTTTGAAGGCGGTCTGTGCTTTATCTTTTAGGGGACTATCGCCAATTTGCAAGGCGTTAAACTCATCATAAGCACTCTGCAAAAGTGGTATGGCTTCTTGTGCTTTATCTGTACGCACCTGCCCCATCGCATCAGACAGCTTGATAAAAATGGGACTAAAATTGGCTTTGGTGGTTGTAACAACAGCATCCTGAGTGTTGGTTTGTGCCCATGTGGGCGTACACACCCCCAGCCACAAACACCAAAACAGCATAAAAATTTTTATGGCAGACTTCATGGCAATCCCTTATTGGTTAGGATTCAAACAGTTTTTGCCCCAAATACTCGCCTTGTTTTATTCCACCAAAACAAGCAAACAAACCACTACCGATATGCGTGGTATATTCGGTCATCTTATCTGTATTACCAAAGGCGTTTTGAATGGCACTAAATTGCATGGGGTGTTTTTGAAAGGAGATGAACAAAAGCCCTGCGTTAAACTGCCCTGTTTTTGGGTCAATGCCACTACTGTACGAAAACGAACGGCGTAACAATTGCAAGCCCGTACGTTTGGCAATGCCAGCGTGTGTGGTCGTATCAATCACCAGATTGCCTTTATCATCGGTGGCATTAACATCAAGCTCATCAAACTCGCCTGATTGACCAATACCTGCCCCACTATCTCGGTGGCGACCAAAGGTGTCTTCTTGACCTTTTAGGCTGGTTCTGTCCCAAGTTTCAAGATGCATTTGGATAATGCGTGCCACCAAATAAGTACCATCTGCAAACCAGCCTTGATTGTCCGACCACAGCCATTTGTCGGTATCCTTTAAAGTGTCTTGGTTGGCAGTACCATCTTTGAAGGCAAATAGGTTGCGGGGGGTGTCTTTGCCATCATCAAAGGCATTAAACCCTGACTGCGACCATTTCATTGTGATTTTGTCTCGGGCTTGACGCACCAGCTGACGCACCGCATGAAACGCCACCTGTGGGTCTTCGCTACACGCTTGTATGCAAATATCACCCCCTGACAGCTCAGGACGAATTTGGTCGCGGGGAAATTTGGGCAATTCACTTAGCTCTGGTGGTTTTTTGTCTTGTAGCCCCAGTTTGTCAAAAAAAGATGGGCTGACCCCAAAAGTCAAGGTCAAACCATACGCCCCAAGGCTATCCGCTTCTCCTGTATCAATGGGGGGCACATGGGGATTGGTGTCATAGGCTTGGATATTTTCACCCTTCATCAAACGTTCTGAGTACTGTGTCCAATCTTTGAACATTTGGGCGATTTGGGCTTTGTCAGTATTATGCAAATCCACCACCAAAAAATAAATGTGCCTTTGAGCGGGCGTAACGATGCCTGACTGATGTTCACCATAAAACTCATGGCGAATGTCGGCAAAGCAGTTTTTGTTTTGTGGCGTGGGTGGTGGCGGATTTGTTTGAGCAGATTGTTTGTCGCACCCTACGACCAATGCGCCCACACCCAACGCAGACACCGCACCCATTTTGCCTAAAAATGCCCGACGGGTGTTTTTTATGTCTTTCATCACACACTCCTATGACACCAATCCAAAGACCATTTATTTAATGACAACTGATTTATTACAAAATCACGCCCATCTGTGCCAATGGCTCACCGAGTTTATTGACCGCTTCGGCAAGCTCTTTGGTGTTTTCGGCAGTCAAATCAGTATAAGGCTTATAATCCTTATCGCCCACTTTATATTTATCCAAAAGTCCATTGACATTTTTAAAGCTATCGTTGAGCGTTTTGACTAATTGGGGGTCTTTTTCTTGGATTTTTGGCGTTAAAATCTCAAAAATCTTTTGTGCCCCTTCAATATTGGCTTTAAAATCATACAAATCAGTTTTTGAAAAAATCTCTTCTTCGCCAGTGATTTTGGTGGTGGAAACTTCGTTCAGCAAATCTACCGAGCCTTGAATCATCAGCTCACCGGTTACTTCGGCGGTAGGGATTTTGGCACGCAACTCCTTGATGTCAGCGATAAGCTGGTCAGCCAACGCTTCGGTGCCTTTGGTGGTATTTTCTACCCAAAGGATTTTTTCAATGGCATGAAAACCTGTCCATTTCTCACCTTGCTCCAAGTCAGCTTCACGGTTATCAATGCGTGGGTCAAGGTCGCCAAAACTCTCAGCGATAGGCTCACTACGCTCAAAGTGCATACGCACCAAAGGATACAAGGCTTTGGCCTCATCAATTTTGCCTTCTTTTAACAGTGCGACAAACTTTTCGCTACCAGTAAGTAGCATATCAATCTCACCTTCTACCCATTTTTTATATTCGGCAGTTTCGGCAGATAAATCCACGCTGGTTTGGGCTGTATTTGCTTGTACTGTATCAGCTTTGGTGGTGTCGCTGGTTGGTGTTTTTGGGGTGTCGGTGGCTTTGTCCTCAGGTTTTTGGCAAGCACTCAAAGACAGTGCCAGTGCCAAAGCAACAAGTAGCGATTTTGGGGTGAAATTAGCCATATTTTCTCCTTTTTGTCATAAAGAAATAATAACCATTATTATAAATCATTTGGGGTAAAAATACAAAAACACGCCATCATTTTTATCATAAAAACAGCACCAAAAAGGCATTGGGTCAATGTTAATAAGATGGTTATGGCAAATCATGGTAATAAAAAATGCCAGCCGACATTTGTCATGCTAGCATTTTTATTCGTTTGGCTGTTTAATGTTTAAAACTTCATTTCAAGTGCCACACTAAAATTACGCCCCGGTGCGGCATAACGTGCCAAATTTTTGCTTTTGTCTTGATTGACGGCATTGGCAGACGACTGACGGATAGACTCCCAAGTGCTATACTTACGATTTAGGAGATTATAAGCCCCCGCACGCAAGGTAAAGTTTTGGTTGATGTTCCAAAAGCCTGTCAAATCGTAGGTGTACCAATGCTTACTGGCAACTTTGGTGGCAGCGACATCGCCACCATATCCGCCCCGTTTTTGTCCCAATAGCTCATCGGTGTTTTTAGCCTTAGAGTAGGTTGCCATCATATTAACCCCCCATTGACCATTGGGGTGGTCATAGCCCAAACCTGCCACATAGCGAGCTGGCTGCAAGGTGTCCAATAAAGGTGATGTGGTGTGCACAAACCCTGCTTTGGCAGAAGCATCTTTGACTTTGATTTTGTTATAAGCAAATGTGCTATACAAACCATCTGGCAGTTTTTCAGACACGCCGTACCAGTCAATCTTACTAATCAAGTTGATGCCATTTAGGGTGATGTCATGGACATTGTGATAACCATCATCTGTTGCTGGCTGGCTTAAATCTGGTCTGCGAGAAGCTGTCGTGATTAAGTCTTTGTATTTATTGTTAAAATGACTGACTTCCACATAACCAAACTGCCCCAAAAAGCCAATACCAATCTCTTGGTTGGTGGCTTTTTCTGGTTTTAGGTTGGAGACGTGCTGCTGCTCATGACTGATGGGGTTGCTTGAGTCAAATGAGCCACGTCTACCAAACAGCTCATAAAAGGCTGGCACACGAAAGGCATTAGAATAACGATAAGACACAGCAATATTATCAATCGGGTTGATGGTGATACCTGCATTATATGACCAGTTACCATATTTGCCTGTGCCTGTGTAGGGGTCATCTGACTTAAAATGATGTTTGTCGTAACGCACGCCCAAGCCCAGTTTGGCATATTTATTGATGTCAATGTGGTCTCTTAAAGCAACAAACTGGTTGTGCCCTGTGATGGTACGTGTACCACACAAAGCCAAACCCACACCGTCAGCTTTACAGTTATTGGTGGTAATCACTTCAATAGGCAAACGCTCATACACATCAGGGTCTTCATAAGTGCCACGACCATTTAAGCCTCGCCACTTAGCATCTGCGTTTTTGCTGATAAAATCCCCACGATACAAATTGGATTTAAAGTTATCCACGCCTGCCAATACATTGACTTTGTGAGTCATTTTGGCAACATCAAAACGCTTATCCGCCGACAACTGCCAAACGTTATGAATCTCTTCATAGGTGTTGCGATGTGAATAATAAGACGACCAAGGTTTATCAATGCTGGGCTGACAGTTTTTATCAAAATTAGGATAAGCAGAACAACGATGCTCATGCAAAAAGGTGTCCACCGAAATGTCTTGGCGGTCAAAACTCAAAGACAAGCTATCCACCAAGGCTTTGGTGTTGGGGCTGGTATATTTATAAATGGCACCATAGCGTGATTTGTCATGATGCTCATCATAATAAACACCACGTGTATAAATCGGTGTAATTCTTAGCGGATTTACATCAAGCACAATGCCTTCGTTGATGTTATTGCCCATGTATAAGCCACGAGCAAGCGAACCACGTTCGTTGTTTAATCTAAGGTCTGCCAAACTTAGATATGCTGGCTTGGTTTTGTCCTGCACGTCATATTCTTGCTTGGTACTTTCAAGCACCGCACCAAGATAATGACTGTCGGTCAAATGATAACCGCCTTTTAATAGCCAAGACTTAGACTGATATTCCATTGGGTCTGGCAAAACACGGTCATCGCCTGTATAATCTTCGCTACTTACCTGCTCAGTAATATGACTCATACTGTCATAGATTGCCTGCTCTTTTGGGGTGTAGGGTGGTTCAGTGCGAGGCGTATGACGTGTGTGTGGCTCTTGGGTGATTTCCGCTTTGGGTTTTGGTGTGCAGTTTGTCAAGGTTGGGCATTCTTCTTTTAAAATAAACCAACCTGCTCGCTTTTGTGTCTCTGGCTGACCTGAGGCATTCCAAGGGGCTGGTCTTAGCTCATATGGCGTAACAAATGCCCCTGCACGAGTGATGCTTTGAGAGATGTCCTTGACTGATTTATGAGCTTTTATCTCTTCACCCTTACGATGTGTAAACTGCATCAAGCCTTCAAACTTACCTGCCCTACCTGCCACGCCGACTGTATTGGCAAATTGTTTGTTTTTGCTGCTATAGGCACTTTTGACATCCACACCCCAGTCTTGACCGTCTTTGATGATGTCATCTGGCTCTTTGGTGCGAAAACTCACCGCCCCACCCAAAGCACCACTACCAAACTCGGCTGATGCTGAACCTTTACTTAGCTCAATGGAACGCACATTTTCGTACTCTATTTCATTGATGGCACCACCATTGGCATCTGAATGCTCAGTAATATAAGACTGGGTTTGCACCAAGCCATCTACCTGCAAGCCCACACGGTTTCTGTCCACGCCACGAATGGAATAGCCGCTACTTGCTCCACGTCCCTGCTCCACCACAGCAATACCAGGGTCATAACGCGTCAAATCTCGTATGCCCATAATCTGCTCTTTGTCAATGTCTTGGCTGTGCTTGACGATTTTGCCAAGCCCTGTTACTTCGGTGCTTTTTCGCCCCACACGTTTGGAGATGGTAACGGTCAATGCCTCTAGCTCAACATGGGGTTGGGCTTTGTTCTCTTCATCAGTCGTATCAGTTTGTGCATAGGCAGTTACGCTCAATGAAGCGGTTAAAATCGCCAAGTAGATTGTGCGCATTTGAAACTTGGCTGGCTGTTGTGTCATCATAAATCAATCCCCAAAAATAACTTACTGAGTGAGTACTTGTTTTTTTGCACCAAAGACGCCACCAATCTTATCTTTGCTTGCTTCATCGCTTTTAAAATAACCACCAAGCTCAATCGCTTCTGGCCCGTAAAAAGCCCCTGACACACTACCAAACACATGAGCAGCATCGCCTGTGGTTCTATCTAGCACAAATCCTGATGCACCACTTTCAAATTTGGCACTAAATCCATTACCACTAATCACCCCATCTTTGATGATGATAGCAGGCTTTGCGCCATTTTCTTGATACAAAGAGCCCGTTAATGTCTTGGCAGCAAAATCCACACCAAATTTTGCTCGGCTACCTGCCACACCCTGACTGGGACTGACACCACCAACCTTTTGACCTTGGGTTAAAACATTGGCTTCCCAAGTCCCCACATATTCATACTGTCCTGTGGTGAGCATTTGTGCCAGTGGCGTGCGTTCACCCGTCAAAAATAGATGGCCATCGCTTTTGCTGTCGCCTGTGCTAGTAAAATAGTTGCCAAATTTGACATAGCTTAGATTGCTACAACACGCATTGGTAACCAAACTGCTGCCATTTTTTAAATCATGGGTGTTGTGAGCAATAAACTGCTCCGCTGCATTGGCTGGTAACAATGAAAACGAGCGACCATTGATGACCAGTTTGGTGGCGTCGCCAAAGGTGTCCAAATCTCGTTTTCCAAAGCCATTTGTATTGATGGCAATTGCATCAAAAGCCCTGTCAGCTTTGGCAACATTATCGCCATCAACGTGCTTGCCATCTTTAAACTGACGCGCCCCAAACACACCAAACAGCGAATTATCATCTGTCAAAAACTTACCTGCCAGCTCTTCGGCATTAGCACCAAAAAATCCGCCTTCTAAGGTGCTTGAACTGGCACCAAAGTAAGCATCGCTAGTATTGGTTGATTTGGCGTTACCCCGAAAGCGGTTGCCATAAAGTTTGGCATCAATGTTATATCGGTCAATGCTGGTTGATGATTTGGTGGCTTTATCATATTTATTGTATTTTAAGGTGCCTGTCAGCGTTTTTTTGTCAAAATCCACTGTAAACTCACTGGTATGACTGTGTGGCTGACTGCCGTCTTTATGAATGCCTGCCTCGCGTAATCTGGCATCATTACTCACCGATTCATTATAAGAAAAAGCACTGTGATAATCCCCCGGATTGGTTGCCACCCCCTGATCCAGTTTAAATTCATCAGACTGTGGGCGAGATTTGACCACATTGGTAGCAAAATCCCAATCGCCTTTATAGGTAATCACCTGACCTATTGGCAAAGCGGTAGCAGGATTTTTACCCAAATAAAACACAATTCCATTGGGTCCACGATGGATTTGTCCATTTAAAAACACAGGTCTTGCCGTCAAATCCGCCACCCAACCTGACTTGACAAATTTCATATATTCACGATTGCGACTGGCAAAAAAACCACTTTGATGATCATGAGTACCAGAGATTTCGGCATACTCACGACCTTTTTTCGCTCTTAAACCTCTAATTTGACGTTCGGTGAGTTTATCAAACTCATCACCAATAACCACTATGTCATTGGCACTAAAAGATTTGTGCTCTTCGGCAGAATTTCTGCCTGTATCACGTTTAAGCAATGACACCTCCACCCCCAATGACGGCTCCATCATCGCATCTAGCTGCTCTTGGGTACGTGGCTCACTGGGTGCGTCTTGTAATTTTGGTTTATTATCTTGTGCTCTTGGCGGTGGCTCAACTTGGTTTAAGTCAAATCCACCTTTGTTGGAAGCACATGCCGTCATCAACACCGTTACAGCAATCGCCAAACTCGTTTTTGCAAAATTTGTCACAACAACACTCCGATAACGAATAAAAACACCAATAAAGTTGGTGTCAAGGTTAATTAAAATAATGAGATAACAAATAATAACTATTATCATTATATTAAATTTTATAAAAACCGTCAATAACTTTACTCACTAAAAACAAATCAGCAACAATAAAACATTTGTAAACAAAAAAACAAGCCCAAATTGGACTTGTTTTTATCAGCAAGTTTGCCTTATTTGGGTGATACCATCTCATTTGGTTTGACCCAGTCATCAAACTCATCGGCAGTCATCAAACCTAACTCCACCGCCACTTGTTTTAAGGTTTTGTTTTCTTTGTAGGCAGTTTTGGCGATTTTGGCGGCATTTTCATAGCCAACATGGCGATTGAGTGCCGTAACCAACATCAAAGAGTTGTGCAAAAAGTGGTCAATTTTTTCACGCACAGGCTCAATACCCACCGCACAATTGTCATTAAAGCTCACGCAAGCGTCCGCCAGCAGGCGAATGGACTGGAGCAAGTTATAGCCGATAACAGGCATAAAGACGTTGAGCTCAAAATTACCGCTTGCCCCTGCCATATTGATAGTAACGTCATTACCCATCACCTGAGCCACCACCATGGTCATCGCTTCTGACTGCGTGGGATTGACCTTACCTGGCATGATGGACGACCCCGGCTCGTTCTCTGGAATGGTCAGCTCACCCAAGCCACAGCGTGGACCACTTGCCAACCAACGCACGTCATTGGCGATTTTATTTAGGCTTGCCGCCAAAGTCTTTAACGCCCCCGAGGCAAACACTTCGGCATCACGAGCCGCCAAGGCTTCAAATTTATTGGGAGCAGTAACAAAAGGTAACCCTGTCAAATTGGCAAGCTCAGCGGCAGCTTTGACGGCATACTCAGGGTGGCTGTTAAGTCCTGTACCGACTGCCGTACCACCAAGGGGCAACTGATACAAACCCTGCAAAGCATTATCAATCCGTACCAACGCCAAATCTAGCTGTGCCACATAACCACTAAACTCTTGTCCCAACGTCAGTGGCGTGGCATCTTGTAAATGTGTCCGTCCGATTTTGACAATGTCAGCAAAGTCGGCAGATTTTGCCGCCAAAGTATCACGCAATTTTTGCACCGCAGGAATAAGCGATTGATTTATCTCGGTCGCTGCTGCCACACGAATGGCGGTGGGAAAGCTGTCATTGGTGGATTGGGCGTGATTGACATGGTCGTTGGGGTGCACAGGCTTATAAGTGCCTTTGGGGGCTCCTGCAATCTCGTTGGCTCGGTTGGCAATGACCTCGTTCATGTTCATATTAGACTGCGTGCCTGAGCCTGTCTGCCAAACAACAAGCGGAAACTCATTGCTAAGCTCGCCTTTGATGACCTCATCGCACGCCTGTACAATCAGCGTTTTTTGGTTATCATCAATACGTCCAAGACTGGCATTGGTGATGGCAGCGGCTTTTTTGACAGTTGCCATCGCACGAATCAAAGGGCGTGGCAAAGTCTCACCACCAATTTTAAAGTTTTCACGGCTACGCTGAGTTTGTGCCCCAAAATAGGCATCGCTAGGGACGGATACTTCACCCATGGTGTCTTTTTCAGTACGATAAGTTTGAGTCATGATAATTTCCTTGTATGACCTTTAAATCAATGGTTGCAAACCTTAAAATTTGCGTTAAAGTAACTCATCAAGCATAGCATGATTTTTATCATCTTTCAATGAAAACGATTATCATTTTTATAAAATGGATGTTTTCAAAAAACAATACAAACACACCGACAAGATTTCAAAATATTATGCCAACCCTAGCCCAATCTCAAAACCATACTTTACGCCAAACCATTCGCCACCAACGCAAAAAACTATCTGTAAAACAACGCCAATATCACGCATTTTTAGCCAGTTTACACTTGCCTAAACTGTTACCCCTACTACCCAAAAATGCCCTTATTGGTTTGTATTTGGATGGATTTGGTGAGCTGCCCACCGCACCGATTTTGGCGTTTTGTCAAAAGCATGATTTGACGCCCTTTTTGCCAATCACTTGCAAAGATAAGCCTTTATGGTTTGCACCTTGTTTTTATGATTTAAAAAAAACACCACTTAAACGCCACAAACTTGGCATGAAAGAACCCTTGTTAAAACAGACAATGACGGCGGATAAATTAGACTGTATCATTTGCCCATTGGTGGCAGTGGATAAATTCGGAAACAGACTGGGTATGGGGGGTGGATTTTATGACAGAACCTTTGCCAAAGCCCCCAATGTGCTCAAGGTAGGCTGGTGTTATCACTTTCAAGTGGTAGAAAAATTGATGATAAACCCTTGGGATAAGGGCGTGGATTTGCTCATCACAGAAAAAGGCGTGATGCGTTTTTGATGGCTTTTGATATAGACCATAAAAAACCCTTAACATTAAGGGTTTTTATTGATGACACTTATAGCACCAGTGAAGCCATCCACCCAAAAATGATGAGCGGTATGTTATAGTGGATAAATGTCGGTATCACGCTATCTTTGATGTGGTCGTGCTGTCCGTCCACGTTGAGTCCCATGGTTGGCCCTAGTGTAGAATCCGAAGCAGGAGAGCCAGCGTCCCCTAGCACGCCTGCGGTTGCCACCAGTGCCAATGTCGCCATTGGGCTAAATCCCATCGCCATACACAGTGGCACATAGATGGTGGCAATAATCGGCACGGTAGAAAAAGACGAACCAATTCCCATCGTAACCACCAGCCCCACAATGAGCATGGCAAGACTTGCCAGAGCTTTGTTATCACCAAACACACTGACCGCTGACGCCACCAGTGGCTGAATATGCCCTGTGGCTTTCATCACTTCGGCAAAACCTTGGGCACTAATCATGATAAAGCCAATCATCGCCATCATCTTAATGCCATCATTAAAGACATCATCTGCCTTATTCCAGCCCACCACCCCTGTTGCCATAAATATCGCAAAGCCTGCCAAAGAGCCCAAAACCAGCGAATCTGTTTTTAATTGAATGACAAACGCCGCCAAAATAGCAACAAGCGTAACGATGATTTTAAAGGTCATGTTGTTATGTTGTGTGTTGTCCGCAAGACTTTTGGTGGTGTTGTCTGCATTGACAGCGAGTGTTTTGGCGTTATCATAACTGCGTGGTTTGCGATAGCTGATAAATATCGCCACCAAAAGCCCTAGCACCATACCAAGAGCAGGTATTGCCATCGCTTTCATCACCGAAATGCCCGTGGTATCTAGCCCAGAGCTTGCCAGATTTGCCATGATGATTTCATTTAAAAATATGTCCCCAAAGCCATAAGGGATAAACATATAAGTATTGACAAGCCCAAAGGTAATCAAACAAGTAACGAGCCGTCTATCAATATGCAGCTCATTAAACACCGTCAAAAGTGGTGGAATGAGTAGCAAAATAAACGCAATATGAATGGGGATGAGGTTTTGGCTAAGGCACGCAAACAGTACAATCACCCCAAACACCAGCCATTTGATGCCACCACCTTTGGCACTTTTGACACTGGCAATCACCTTATCTGACAACGCTTTTGGCACGCCAGAATGAGCAATCGCCATGGCAAATGCCCCAAGCATGGCATAAGATAAGGCAATGCCCGCCCCACCTTTGATGCCGTTTTGAAAATGGGTCAGCACACCTGTCGCCCCATTTTCCACATCAACCAAAGGCAAGCCAGCAAGCAATCCGCCCACCACTGCTCCCACAATCAAACTAAGCACCACATGGACACGAGCCAAAGACAGCCCCACCATGATGATGACCGCTAATAATACTGCGTTCATAATTATCCCCATAAAAGTGTTTATTATAACTGACAACGCATTTACTATTGATTGGTAAATTGAAATAAACTTGTAACAAATTATCAATCTTGTCAAATCCGCCAAAAGATGACAAAATAAACAACCATTCACCATCCGTCATATCTGCCATGAAAAAATCTGCCATCGCTCTTTGTATTGCCACCCTATTGACTCACGTTAGTCATGCTAATCCTGTGCATTATCCCATTGCTCATTTTTCAGACGATTATCATGCAATGATTGAAGCAGATGGCGACACACACAAAATCCACATCTACAAAAAAGGGCAAAGCCAGCCCATCATCAGTCAAGACAGCAAGCTTAGCGACTATGATTTAATACCCTACCTACCTAATCACCGAGCAAAATTTGAGTCTTAGAATCACCCAAAACGGCAAACACACCTTTTTGGCAGGCGATAAAAACAGCCAAATTGGCAGTTTAAAAGCGGTATTTGATGCCATACACCGCCCTAAGTAGTTCAAATAAGATAAAAAATTTGACAAAATAATGTATGTTTTAAGTGGAGATGGTGAGCAATATTTCACTTGGCGAGACACCCACAGTCTCGCATAAAATAACAAATTCCAATACATCTAATTTTCTATCCCTAGCTTCAATTTTTGCAATATAAGATTGGGGTTTATTAAGTTTTTGTGCTAATTGTAGCTGGGTCAGTTTAGCTCGCTTACGCTCCCGTATTAAACAAGCAATCAAAATCTGATAACGGTCATGATAAATCGTTTTCATAACAGACAAGCTATTTTAGATAAATTGCTTGCTAGTATTATCCTAAAATAGTATAATCCCATTTTAGGATTTTTTTGACCAAATTAAGGTGCTTTATGAAAACAAAAATGATGATTTTACTCATTCTATTGCCATTAACAGCTTGTACCACCATGATGACACCGCAACAACACCAAGCTTTTGCCAGAGATTTGGCTGTGCTTAAATCTTGTGATGAAGCTGGGCTAATATCCCCAGAACTAGTGGCACAAGCTATGCACCTTTATCGTTCTCGTCTACAAAACTATAAGTACGATGAAAACATCATGAATAAATATTTTGAAAATTACGAAAAACAAATACATCAAGACTTAAAAAATTCAAATCTATGTCGCTCTTATTCATCTTATGTACATAGTGAAATTTTAGACAGACAACAAGCCCTAAGAAATACACAAGAATTCACCCAAGCACTATCCAATTTTGCCAATACCTATGCCAACAGCATGTATCAACAAGCCCAAATGTACAATAATGCAACACAAAGCATGATGTATCAAACACCGACAATCACACCCATTCAACCTGCTTACTCTATACAGCCACCACAAATCAAAACCACCTGTATGAATGTTGGTAATGGTATGTATAATTGCACAAGCAAACCTAGATAACCAGTCAATATACCAAACTTTGGCAATATCACTTAAAATCAACCAGCAAATTTGCTATAATGGTATATTTTATATATTGTTAAGGTAATCATCATGGGCTTTAATTGTGGTATCGTAGGCTTACCCAACGTTGGCAAATCCACCCTGTTTAACGCACTTACCAAAGCAGGCATTGCCGCTGAAAATTTCCCCTTTTGCACCAAAGACCCCAACACAGGCATTGTGCCTGTGCCTGACCCACGTCTAAAACAGCTTGCCGCCATTGTCAAACCTGAGCGAGTGATTCCCACCAGCATGGAGTTTGTGGACATTGCAGGACTTGTGGCAGGGGCAAGCAAAGGCGAAGGCATGGGCAATCAGTTTTTGGCAAATATTCGTGAAACGGACGCCATCGCTCATGTGGTACGCTGTTTTGATGATGACAATGTGATTCATGTGGACGGACGAGTAAACCCCCTATCTGACATTGAAACCATCAATACCGAGCTTGCCCTAGCTGACCTAGAAGCGGTGAGCCGAGCCATCACCAACTTATCCAAAAAAGCCAAAGGTGGCGACAAAGACGCCCAAGCGTGCTTGGCGGTCTTTCAAAAAATTGAGCCGTTTTTGGCAGATGGCAAACCTGCTCGCATGGCAAACTTAGATCGCGATGAGAAAAAACTCATCAAAAGCTATGGGCTGATTACCCTAAAACCTGTGATGTACATCGCCAACGTGTCAGAAGATGGCTTTGATAATAATCCCTACCTAGACCAAGTGCGTGAATTTGCCAAGGGCGAAAACGCCATTGTTGTGCCACTTTGCAATCAAATTGAAGCTGAAATCGCTCAGCTAGACGAAGAAGAAAAGGCAGAGTTTTTGGAAGGCTTGGGGTTAAGTGAAGCGGGGCTTGACCGTGTGATAAGAGCAGGCTATGAGCTGCTTAACTTACAAACCTACTTTACCGCAGGGGTCAAAGAAGTGCGAGCATGGACCGTACCTGTTGGAGCGACCGCACCAGAGGCGGCAGGGGTGATTCATACCGACTTTGAACGAGGCTTTATTCGTGCTGAGGTCATCGCTTTTGATGATTTTATTGAATATGGCGGTGAAAAAGGAGCGGCAGCGGCGGGCAAAAACCGCTTAGAAGGCAAGACCTACATCGTAGCAGACGGCGATGTCATGCATTTTCGCTTTAATGTGTGATTGACATGTAAATAACACCAATGAAAAAGCCAACACCTTAATCGCCAAACGGTTTTGGCTTTTTTAGACAGTTACCACACCGCCAAATATCACCGCCCACATAATAAAACCCCCAGCCATAAGCGGTATGACATTAATAAGCACTACCACGCTCATCAAAATGATTCTCTTGATGTCTTTTGAACAAACAGCATCCCACCAATAATACAGAGTAAATGGTAACAACACCAAAAAAACCCCAATAAAAAACATCACAAGATATATCATTTGTTATTTGCCCTTATCAGAAAATTTAATACAAGATTAGCAAGGTAAAAAGTAAAAATCTATTTTATTGTCGTATTTTTTGTTATAATATATCTTTTATCTTAATAAATCCAACGGATAACACCCATGAAAAAAATTCTATTGCCCACACTTATTGCCACTTTGATGCTAAGTGCCTGTAACAAACCTGCTGACACTCCCAGCGAGGCAAAGACTGACACACCTGTTACCACGCCCCAAACTAATAACACACCCACACCACCAGAACAACACGCCCAAGACCATGACCACGATGACAAACATGGCCATAGCCATGATGCTCACGACCACAGCCATGACCATACAGGCGACAAATACCAATGTGGCGATAAAACTGTACACATTATGGTGCATGAACACGAAGGCGAAACAGAAGCTCAACTGACCGCCGATAACGTACAGTATGACTTAGCTGAAGATGTGCAAACCAAAGGGCGTTTTACCACTGATGACAGTCTTAACGGTGATGATAAAGGCATGGCACTTACCCTAAATGGCGATACCGCCAAAATTACCACCTTAGATGATAAAGTCATTTTAGATTGCAAAAAAAGTTAACCTTAAAATACCAATCCCCCAGTTATGGGGGATTTTTTTGCAGATAATTTTTACATCATCATCGCTCATCAAATATCCGACCTTTTTAACAATTTCACCCCCTTAAAGCATTTTTATTTAATGTTTCTTAAAATCAATGTCTCATCATCAGTCTCATTATTAGGGACATCATCATAACTTTGGATTTGTGCGGTCATGTTGGCGATTTTTTCATCTGCCATTTTATTAACGACCCAAAAAACAATAAAAATCCCTACCGCCACCCATAAAATCGGTACAAACCACGCCACAGCAATCAGCAATAATAATATCAATAACAACATCATCATCTCCTTTGTCATTTGATATGATTTTGTACAGCATGACAATCATATTTTGTCAAGACTTATTGCCATAAAATTTGCAAATAATATGCCTTGATATTCAATGATGGATAATTTCGTTTGCTTATTAAGCATTTGTAACAAATCATCACAAAAGCACAGATTAAGTGCATAAAAAAGCTCACCAAGTAGGTGAGCTTTTGGTGCGTGATGGGTAAACCTTAGTTTTGGCGGTAGTTTGGGGCTTCTTTGGTAATCTGCACATCATGAACGTGCGACTCTTTCATGCCTGCTGAGGTTACTTTGACAAACTCAGTCTTGGTACGCATCTCATCAATGGTGCGACAGCCTGTATAGCCCATGCTAGAACGCAAACCGCCCACAAGCTGACCAATGATACCATTAACCGAACCTTTATAAGGCACACGCCCTTCTATCCCTTCTGGCACAAGTTTTTCTACGCCGTCTTTGGCATCTTGAAAATAACGGTCAGATGAGCCATTTTGTCCACTCATCGCCCCAAGCGACCCCATACCACGATATGCTTTATAATAACGCCCTTGATAAAGCTCCATATCGCCCGGAGCTTCTTCTGTACCCGCCAAAAGACTGCCCACCATGATACAGCTTGCCCCTGCTGATAGTGCTTTGGCAATGTCGCCACTAAAACGAATGCCCCCATCAGCAATGAGCGGAATACGCTCTTGTAAGGCACTTGCCACATTATCAATGGCACTAATCTGTGGCACACCAATGCCTGCAATGATACGGGTGGTACAAATAGAACCTGGTCCAATGCCCACTTTAACAGCGTCCGCTCCTGCGTCCATGAGTGCCAAAGCAGCATCGCCTGTGGCAATATTACCACCGATGACCTGTACATTAAAGTTTTTCTTAATCCAGTTTACTCGCTCAATCACCCCACGAGAATGACCGTGTGCTGTATCCACAATAATCACGTCCACGCCTGCATTGACCAAGGCTTCTACACGTTCTGGCGTGTCCGCTCCTGTGCCAACCGCCGCACCCACTCTTAGGCGACCTTGGCTGTCTTTGCAAGCATTTGGGTTATTTTCTGCTTTGGTAAAATCATTGACCGTAATCAACCCTTTAAGACGAAACGCATCATCAATCACCACAACCTTTTCAATGCGGTGTTCGTGCAAAAGCTTTTTGATGTTTTCAGTGGTCTCACCTTCTTTGACAGTAACCAGCTTATCCTTTGGTGTCATCACACGGCTGACAGGTTGGTCAAGATTGGTCTCAAAACGCAAATCACGGTGCGTAACAATCCCCACAACTTGACGGTTTTCATCCACCACTGGCACACCTGAAATGTGGTGTTCTTTGGTCAAACGCAGTAGCTCACCCACCGTTGCATCTGGGCCAACCGTAATGGGGTCGGCCACCGTGCCTGCTTCAAATTTTTTGACATGACGCACACGGCTTGCCTGACGCTCTATGGTCATGTTTTTGTGCAAAATCCCCATGCCACCAAGCTGAGCCATAGAAATCGCCATTTTAGCTTCGGTAACGGTATCCATCGCTGCTGAGATGATGGGAATATTTAGGTTAATGCCTGTGCTTAGGCGGGTGTGCAGGTTGGTGTCTTTTGGCAAAACTTCTGAATAAGCTGGCAAAAGTAGCACATCATCAAAAGTCAATGCGTCATATTTTATGCGTAACATGGTCGCCCCTTTGTCTTGGCAAAATTGAGTATAAAAAAACCGAAAAAGGCTAAGCAGTCATCTGCCTAGCCTTTATTGATATAAAATTTTATGGTAGTGTGTCAAAATAACACCGCTTACTGTCTAAAATTAGCGGCGTATTCTAACAAATCAAAAAAAATATTGCAAGCACTTTTAATTTTTAGCAAACCACTCCCACATTGTTTTTATGGCTGATGTGTGCGATGATATTTAAAGCAACCACCTAGGAGTAGCCATGAGATTAGCGTTAAAAATCCCACCACCCATCATTCTTGCCATCGCTGCCGTGGTGATGAGTTTGCTGGCAAAGCTTTTGCCAGTTGGCTTGTTAAACGCACCGTTTTGGCTACCGATATTGGTGGCATTGGCAGGTATTTATATTGCGATTTTGGGCGTGCAAGAGTTTCGCCGTGCCAAAACCACACTCAATCCCCTATCTCCCAATCAAACCAACCAAATCGTTCAAAGTGGCATTTTTACCAAAACACGCAATCCGATGTATCTGGGCATGGCATTGGTGCTGTGTGCATGGGCATTATGGCTTGGGGCAGTCATCACTTGGCTTGGCGTGGTGCTGTTTGTGGCTTATATCACTTATTTTCAGATTATCCCCGAAGAGCAAATTTTAAGCAAAAAATTCGGTGATGACTTTGTGGCGTATTGCCAAAAGGTTCGGCGGTGGCTATAACAACACCAAATCAAACACACAAATGCCGCCAACAAAGTTTTAACCCCATCAAACACACCTGCTTTATTGTGAATAATAGCTTAATTTTTAAGCAAAATTAACCTTCATCAAATAAATCACTCAAAAAAATCCCTTGCATTCAAGCAACTTACTCTTATAATACCCCATCAATTCATTTTCCTAATAATTTATTTATTGATAATCAATAAGTTATAGAAAATCTGCCTGACAGTCAGATTTTTTGATTGACTTTTATATTAGAAAATACTAAATTAGAGATACCTAAACTATGACACAGCCAACCTTAGAACAGCAAGCCAAACAAGCGTCCGAGTTTTTGCGAACGTTGGGTAACACACACCGCCTATTGGTGCTTTGCCTATTGATAGAGCATGGCGAGATGAGCGTGGGGCAGATTTTAGAGCATACCACACTGAGCCAGTCTGCTTTATCACAACATTTGGCAAAAATGCGAGATGAAGGCTTAATCAGCTATCGCAGACAATCACAGACATTATACTACACCTTATGCGATGACAAAGTGGCTCGTATCATCATGGTTTTAAAAGATATTTTTTGTCCATAAAAAGCCATTTAGAGAAAACCGCATGAATATCATCAAACTAAGCCCCCAAGAGACTGCTGATAAACTTGCACAAGGGGCGACACTGATTGACATTCGTAGTCCTGATGAATTTGCACGTTCACACATTCAAGGAGCAACGTGTGTGCCTGCCGAAAGTTTGAGCGACACTCACCCTGCCATTGTTGGCAAAGATGTGGTCATTTTCCACTGCCTATCAGGCATGAGAACCGCCCAAAATGCCAATAAAATCACCGCTTGTACATCAAATTGCACCGCTTATGTCTTAGATGGTGGTTTAAACGCTTGGAAAAAAGCAGGCTTGCCCATCCATACAGACCACACAAAACCCATCAGTATCATGCGTCAAGTACAGATTGTGGCAGGTTCTTTTGTGGTGCTGGGTGTGGTGTTGGGCGTATCAGTATCGCCTTGGTTTTTGGCATTGAGTGCCTTTGTGGGCACGGGACTGATGTTTGCAGGCTTGACAGGATTTTGTGGCATGGCAAAACTGCTCGCTCTTTTACCATATAATCGTACACTAAACTCATAGGAGCATATATGAAAAGCAATCTTGGCAATATTGACCGCATTTTACGCTTTGTGGTTGGGGCGTTGCTTGTGGTACTGGCATTGATGGGCGTGATTGGCGTGTGGGGATATTTGGGCGTGATATTTGTCATCACAGCATTCATCAACTTCTGCCCAATTTACCGCTTGTTGAACATCTCAACCAAAAAATAAGCAACCATCATTTAGGCTACCAATACCCCAACACCCAATAAACCATCGCACTAGCTCATCGCCACTATCTAAAACATCGTGGGGAATTTGCCAGTAGTGCATGGTTTTGGGTGTATTTTAACCACATAAGTAAACGGCACGCTCCCTATTTGGGCGAATATTTGTTGTGTTTAACCTTGCACGCTCTTGTCATGCTTGACATGATTGTTGCTTTACCACAACCACTCCTAATATAAATGTTTGCTTAAACCATTCACCAATTTGATACCCTCATTAAAAAATAAAATAACACTCACACCATCACCCATTTCATGATAAAATGATTCATTTTAATATTTATTAGGAAAATCATGACCACGCTTGCCCAATATCTACAAACCCACGCCACCGCCGAGCTTGCCAGCACCATCACCACCCTTGCCACCGCCAGCGTTTCCATTAGTCATCTTTTGGACAAAGGGGCATTGGCAGGCATTCATGGCGAAGCAGGTGGCGAAAATATCCAAGGCGAAGCGCAAAAAAAACTTGATGTCATCTCCAATGATTTACTTTTAAATGCCCTAATCCACAACCCTTATTGTGCAGGGGTCGCCAGCGAAGAGCTAGAATACATCAGCCCTGCCAACGCCGATGGCACCCTACTGGTTACCTTTGACCCGCTAGATGGCTCATCAAATATTGACATCAATATGACTGTTGGCACGATTTTTTCTATTTTACCCCACCCCAATGTTGGTCAAACTGCCAGCGAAGCTGACTTTTTACAAAAAGGTCAAAATCAGCTGTCAGCAGGTTATTTTATCTATGGCACGTCCACCATGCTCACGCTCACTTTGGGGCAAGGCGTGGCAATGTTTAGCTTTGACCCTTTGACCCAAACTTACATCCTAATTAACGACAACGTCAAAATCAGCGAACAAACAGGCGAATACGCCATCAACGCTTCCAACGAACGCTACTGGCTAAACCCCATCAAACAATACATCAGTGAGCTGGTTGCAGGCGATTTGGGCGTACGCAACAAAGACTATAATATGAGATGGGTGGCGGCGATGATTGCTGATGTGCATCGCATTTTGATTCGTGGTGGGGTGTTTATGTACCCATTTGACACCAAAATCGCAGGCAAAGCAGGCAAACTGCGTTTGATGTATGAAGCCAACCCTATGAGCTTTGTGATGGAGCAAGCAGGCGGAGCAAGCACTGATGGTGTAGAACGTATTTTGGACATACAGCCTGTCGCCATTCATCAGCGTATCCCTGTGGTGCTAGGAGCAAAAGAAGAAGTTGAATATGTCAAGGCTTTGCACGCCAAAGCAAAAATCAAGGCAGACGGCACGCCAGTTTGATAATACCAAACCTAAACATCATAACAACAACGCTCAATCTATTTAAGTGGGGCGTTGGTTGGCTTATCACTACAAACCAGCCATCAAATGTTACATCAAACGCTATGATGATAAAAGACATCATCAGCCTAAATCCCCATCAGTACGATATTGCCATCACTGCAAGTTACTATACGCTTGGACTGATGAGCAATGAATGTATGACCACCTTTACTCATCGGCTGATGGAGCGTGGTTATTATGATGACATCATGCTAGATATCATTGATGATGACCCTTTGTATCCCAACAACCAAATTGCTGAGCTATCGCCTATTTTATATGACAAACTTGGCTTTTATTTATTGTCATGGACAGAAAGTTGCTATCTTTACACCTTGGATGCTTTACTGCCCCTGCTAAGTTTACCGCCCAATGTTGATAAACTTTCACAATACTATGTCAATGATAAATTTGGCTTATATGGATATGGAGATGAAGAAACATTCGCCCAAGATGTGCTTGACAGAATTTATCAGCTAAGTTATGAACTAGAATGGCTTGATATGGAAAACCCACAAAATTTACTGCAAACAAAAAACCAATTATTATATGAATTTATACAAGACTGCCACATTTGGCTAAACAAACACCAAACGACTTTTAACGCAATTTTTCAGCGATTTACCCAGTTATGACCGTTATCACCTCCCCTACCAATCCCACCATCAAACACGTATCAGCCCTACTTACCCATCACCGTACTCGCAAAAAAAGCGGGCAAACGGTCATAGAAGGCGTGCATTTGTTAGACGCTTATTTTAAGCAAGGGCTAAGTGCTCATAAACTCTTAGTCAGCCAAAGTGCCGTCAGCCATCATGAAGTATTGCCTTTACTTAATCATACTAGCCACAAGGACGTTCTTGTCATTGCTGACACGCTCTACAAACAAATCCGCACCCTAGGTGATGGTGTGGACGTGATGGCAGTCATTGACATACCTTGCCCGACACTTAGCACCCTCAGCACAGATTGTCTGATACTAGACGGCATTCAAGACGCTGGTAATGTTGGCACACTGTTACGCACCGCCAGTGCCGTAGGCATCACCACCGTCATCACCACCCCCAACACCACTCATCTGTGGTCGCCCAAGGTATTGCGTGCAGGCATGGGGGCAAATTTTGCCTTAGACATTTATGAGCAAATCCCCCATAATGACATTTTAGACAAGGTAAAAACGCCACTGTATGCCACCAGTAGCCACACGGATAAAGTAATTTATGACCATGATTTGACACGCCCTGTGGCATGGGTGCTAGGGCATGAAGGACAAGGCGTATCTGATGTTTTTTTAAACAACGCCATACCCATCACTCTACCCCAACCCAATGGGCAAGAAAGCCTAAATGTCGGCGTGGCAGGAAGTGTGTGTTTTTATGAGATGTTGAGACAAAGAAGATATGCTTAATTATGCCATTTATTTTAATTGTTAGATGGTTTGATTTTAATAACCACAAATATAGAAAATGTCAAATCATCATGACACTAAGTATGCTCATCATAGTTTAAATATAAACACAGCCATCATTAGGCCTGTTATGATTAAAAATCAACCTTTCATCACATCACCACTCATTCGCTTTTTATCTAAAAATCATGTAAAATATCCCCATTTAAATTTAGCAATCAACATTAAAAATCTAAAATAACAAGGCACATCATGACCGTCCAAACCTATACTCCCACCGCTCGCCCTGCACCCAAAAAAGCCATACAAGGCGAAAAGTTGCGTGGCTATGACAAGGTGGCTCGCATTCCCATTAAGGTAATCCCAACCGTAGAAACCCCAAAAAAGCCTGACTGGATTCGTGTCAAACTGTCTAGCCCTGCCGAAGTAGAACGCATCAAAGGTACACTTCGCAAACAAAAACTCTATACCGTCTGCGAAGAAGCCGCCTGCCCCAACCTGCCCCAATGTTTTGGCGATGGCACAGCAACTTTTATGATTATGGGTGATATTTGTACGCGTCGTTGCCCCTTTTGTGAAGTGGCACACGGACGCCCCAACCCCTTAGATGTGGATGAGCCACGCCATACCGCCGAGACCATTTTAGGGCTTGGGCTAAAATATGCAGTCATCACCAGTGTGGATAGAGATGATTTAAAAGATGGTGGAGCAAATCACTTTGCCGATGTCATCAATGAGTCCAAAAAGTTAAGCCCAAACTGCTTGATTGAAATCTTAGTCCCGGATTTTCGTGGGCGTGAACAACTGGCACTAGATATTTTGACCAACACCGCCCCTGATGTCTTTAATCACAACATTGAAACTGTGCCACGTCTGTACAAAGCCTTTCGCCCCGGCTCTGACTATCAGCACTCCTTAAACCTACTCAAAGACTACAAAGCTCGCCGTCCTGATGTGGCGACCAAATGTGGCTTTATGGTGGGACTTGGCGAGACCGAAGAAGAAGTGTACGCCCTACTTGACGACCTAAAAGCTCATGACGTGGATATTGTTACCATCGGTCAATACCTTGCTCCAAGCAAAAGCCACGCCCCTGTGGAGCGTTATGTACATCCTGATGAATTTGCTCGCTATACCAAATATGGCAAAAAATTGGGCTTTTTTAATATTTGGGCAAATCCGATGGTGCGTTCTAGCTACTTTGCCGACCGCCAATATTATGGCGAAGACTGTCCACCACCTGTCCGCTCTGCCAAAGCCCTTGCCGCTGAAAAGCTAGAAAGAGCAGAAAAAGGCGAGAAAGCGGGGTGTTTTTAACCATTTAAACATATAGGGCGAAAAATCATCGCCCTTTTATGTTATTTCTTTTATGTTGTTTAAAGTGTCCAATATAAGCAATTATGACCCAAATTATCCTATCCTCCAACCAAGTTCATCGCCTGCACCACACTTTTTTTGTTCCCAAAGGCGATATTAAAGCGACTTTACTTATCGTGCATGGCATGAGCGAACACAGTGGGCGTTATGCTGATTTTGCTAAGTTTTTAGCAGATAATGGCATTTTGGTTGCCACCTATGACCAGCTAGGACATGGCAAAACTGTCAAAGATAAATATGAATTGGGGTTTTTTGATGAAAAACACCCCGTCCAAGCCCTGTGTAAAGATGTCATCATCATGGCAGACAAACTCAAAGAAAAATCTCACACACTGGGTGCGAGTGTGCCCCATTTTATCATGGGACATTCCATGGGGTCATTTTTGGTGCGTACAGTACTCACCCATCATGCCACCAGTTTTGCTGGGGCGATATTAATGGGAACGGCTAACAGCTTTGGGCTATTAAACCATCTGTCTTTAACCGCACTAAGCGTGATGAATCGCCTTAATCCCAAACGCCCCAACCTAAGCTTTGCTACCTTGTTAAATCACTACCTACTCACTCAACTTCGCTCGCCCATCAGTGCGTCCCCCTTTGCGTGGCTGTCTGAAAATACCGAAAACATCAAAACCTTTGAAGCTGACCCTTTATGTGGATTTGCATTTAGCAATAACGGTTTTGTTACCCTGCACGCACTCATCAAAAAAGCCACATCAAACTCATGGTATAATCACGCACCCAAAGATTTTCAAATTTTGTTGGTGAGTGGCAAAGACGACCCTGTTGGACACATGGGGCAGGATATTGATGAGCTTTACGACACACTCATCAAAGCAGGCAAGCCCACCCAAGCCCTGCTCTATCCTAACATGCGACATGAGCCATTACATGAAAGCCATAAAAACAAAGTGTATCACGACATACTAAATTGGCTTAATCATACAATTAAATAAACCAACTATAAACAATGCGGTCATTTGTGATAAAATATCACCATTTAGTTCATTTCATCACGTTATAGGAAACTTTATGTCTTTACAAAACATCATTGAACAAGCCTTTGAAAATCGTGCCAACTTTGGAGCAAGCGATTGCCCAAGCGACATTCGCTCAGCAGTAGACGAAGTGCTTGGCAAATTGGATGATGGCTCATTGCGTGTTGCCGAAAAAATTGACGGTCAATGGGTGGTACATCAATGGGTCAAAAAAGCAGTGCTCTTATCCTTTAAAATCAATGACAACAAGCCGATTGAGTCATGCGACCTAAGATTTTTTGATAAAGTAGAGACCAAATTTACCGACTGGTCAGAAGATGACTTTAAAAATGCTGGTGTGCGTGTCGTTCCCCCTGCGGTGGCTCGCAAAGGCTCGTTTATCGCCAAAAATGTGGTACTCATGCCATCTTATACCAACATTGGTGCCTATGTGGACGAAGGCACAATGGTGGACACTTGGGCGACCGTTGGCTCATGTGCTCAAATCGGCAAAAACGTTCACCTATCAGGGGGCGTGGGTATTGGTGGCGTGTTAGAACCCCTACAAGCCAATCCCACCATCATTGAAGACAACTGCTTTATTGGAGCCAGAAGCGAAATCGTAGAAGGCGTTATCGTTGAAGAAGGCTCGGTCATCTCAATGGGCGTGTATATCGGCCAGTCCACTCGCATTTATGACCGAGAAACGGGTGAAATCCACTATGGGCGTGTGCCAGCAGGCTCAGTGGTTGTACCGGGCAGCTTGCCTAGCAAAGATGGCACACACAGCCTATATGCCGCCATCATTGTCAAAAAAGTAGATGCCCAAACTCGTGCCAAAACCAGTTTAAATGAACTGCTTAGAGATGATTAACACATAATCATTGATGTGTTTTTACAAAAACCCACTTTATTTAGGTGGGTTTTTTATCTGACAAACACTTGATAACCATGACTTAACTTTTTGGCAAAACATCGCCCCACCCAAAATCTTGCACCACTTTGGTAAATACATCATCTAAGGGAGCAACCACCAAAATACGCCGACCGCTCATGTCATCAAAACCAAGACTGTGAGCATGAAGCAGTAGCCGTGATACACCTGTAAATGCCTGTACCGCTTTATTTTGGGCAGTGTCGCCATGCGTGGTATCGCCAACAATGGGGTGAAAAAGATGTGTCATGTGCCGTCTTAGTTGGTGCTTACGTCCTGTAATTGGGGTAAGTTTGACCAAACTATACCGAGATGTGGCATAACGTGGCGTAGAAACAAAAGGCATCTCACAAGTTGCCAAATTTTCAAAATCAGTGATGGCGGACTGTGGAGCTTTGTTGGTATCGGCAAATTTATCAGCGATTTTATCTGGTCTAAATTTTAAAGGATAATCTATCCGCCCACGACCAAGCAAATAACCACGCACCACTGCCAAATAGGATTTATCTGTTGTCTGTTTTTCAAACTGCATGGATAATTGCCGTGCCGCAACAGATGATTTGGCAAACAACAACACACCAGATGTCGGACGGTCCAAACGATGCACAGGATAAACATGGCAATCAAGCAAATCTCTTAATGCAGTCATCACAAAGACCGTCTCATGCTTGTCCAGCCATGAGCGATGTACCAACATACCAGCAGGTTTATTGACCGCCACCACAAACTCATCTTGATATAAGATTTGCAAAGTCATTTGATTCATTTCACAATAATAAATACCAACATTTGCCTACTTTAAACACCAAATATCAAATCATAAAACCGCCAGCTCACAAAACAGCTCATCATACGCCATTTTATCTTGAACATTTTGGGCAACCGCTTGTGCAACGTCATTTAAGACTGCTAAAAATCGCTCTACCCCATCAAGACTTAGCGGTTGGTTAATGATGAGATTTTTGACATCAATGTCAGTATGCAAACTATCAAACCCAAGCGACACTCGCACGATGTCCATCAGCATTAGCCGTGTCAAAACAATAAAATCCCGCAAATCCATCGCCTCCTGCCAATAATCGCTTGCCGCAACAGGAGAGCGTGTGCCTTTTTTTAGGGCAAGCCACGTTTTAAGCCACAGCACCCTTTTATCAAACCAAGCTGATGTCGGCACGTCCAATGCACACAATACCGCACCATCTGTCAAATTCAAAACAAGTTTGGCAAGTTTTTTATCACCAAGTTTGTCCGCCACAAAAGACAACGCCACATCATGACAAATGTGATGTAATGGCAAAGTTTGCACACGGCTTTTGATGGTTGGCAGCAGTTTGGCAGAGTTGTCGCTGATGAGCATCAAATGTACGCCTGTGCGTGGTTCTTCTAAGGTTTTTAGTAAGGCATTACCTGCCCCCAACGTCAAGCGGTCAGCATGGTCAAGCACAATCAGACGCACGCCATGACCTTTAATGTGGCTGTATTCTTGCAAAGCTCGTACATCATCTATTTTGATGGAAGATGGCTCGCCATTGTCAGCCGTTGGCAAGCCATCAAATGGCAACACCAACAAATCAGGGTGCGTGCCAGCCATCAGCCAAGTACAGCTTTTGCATACCCCACACGCCCCCTGCGTTGTCCTATCATCGCAAAGTAACCATGCCACAAATCGCCACACAAAAGCACGTTTGCCAATCCCCATCATGCCACTTGCCAGCAGTCCATGTGGCAATCTGTTGGCGTAAAATTGCCCTGTTACTTGCTCCCATGCTTGTGTTTGCCAAGGCAACAAGGGGGCAAAATAAGGCAGATTTGATGTGTCTTGGTCAGTCATTTATTAAATTTATCAAAAGCTTAAAAATTCATCTATGGGCATGGCATTTAATCTGTCCAAATCTTCTTGGGTGTCCACGCCAAGTGGTAGGGTAACTTGGGCAACATCAATGGCGATTTTTTGTCCATTTTCTAAAATACGCAACTGCTCCAAGCTCTCCAAACACTCCAATGTACCTTGTTGCCATGTGCCAAATTCTTTGAGCAATTTGACACGATAGGCATATAAACCCAAATGACGATAGGCGTTTTTAGGGGCATGACCAAGCTCGCCTTTAATGTGTCCATCTCTGTCATAAGGGATTGGACTGCGACTAAAATACAGAGCCTTTTTGTCTGCTTTGACAACTTTTACGACCGAATTTTTATTAAAATCATCATAATTATCAATCACTTCACATAGCGTTGCCATCACACAGTCATCATTATCCATCAAAAGATGTTTTACCTGCTCTAACAACACAGGTGGCACAAGTGGTTCATCACCTTGCATGTTGATGATGATGTCATCATCTGCCAAGCCCAAAAGCTGTGCCACTTCACCAAGCCTATCCGTGCCTGATGCGTGATCGCCCGTCATCACCACAGGTACGCCCGCCTGCTCACACGCCGTAAAAATCCGCTCATCATCGGTCGCCACACACACACCATCAGCAAAAGCCGCTTGCAGTGCTTTTTGTGCTGTCCATAAAATCATGGGTTTGCCATGAATGTTCAGCAAAGGCTTGGCAGGCAGACGTGTGGATTTGTAACGAGCAGGGATAATAATATGGGTTTTGGGGGTGTTCATGGGTTTTTCCTATTAGTTAAAATGACGCTAAGACGACAAAATGCCTAATTGCCTTAGCACTTTATCCATCTGTTTGTAAACACTGTCTGACAACACCGCCTTGACAGGCAGCACCCAAATATTATCAAAAATGGCGTGCTGATGATGCTTGGCAAGCTCGCTCAGTTTAACCGCGTCCTTACTGGTGGTAATCACAGGCAAATCAGACAGTGTTACTAGCTCATCAATGCCAAATTTATGATGGTCGCCAAAAGGCTTTTCTACCACATCAAAACCAAGTGTCGTCAAGGTTTGAAAAAACCGAGCAGGATAACCAATGCCACTGACGGCATAAACTTTTTGGGGTGGCAACACGCCATTGCCAAACAGTCGCTTGGGCGAACTTGGGGCTAAATGCATGAGCATGGCGTTTGGTTCGTATTGATTGGGGCGATTGTCATGATAAATCACGCTTGCTCCCATCAAGCGGTCCAATGGCTCTCGCAAAAATCCTTGGGGGAACAGTTTGCCATTACCAAAACCACGCACACCATCCACCACTATCCATTCTACATCTCGGTGTAAAGCATAATGTTGCAATCCATCGTCGCTGATAATCAGCTGTATGTCAGGATAATGTTTTATCAGCAGTTCAATCGCTTGCCCACGATTTGCCCCCACCGCCATTGGCACATTGGTGCTTTGAGTTATCAAACATGGCTCATCGCCAACCTCATCAGGCATGCTGTCTTGACCAACAAGCATGGGTTTGGGCGTATCTCGTCCATAACCACGACTAATCACACCAACTTTCACGCCTTTGTTTTGTAAATATGCCACCAAAGTGATGATTAAAGGTGTTTTACCACTGCCACCTACCGTGATGTTTCCCACCACCATGACGGGAACAGGAGCGTGGTATTTGGCAAGTTTGCCCTTATCATACAAGGCTTTACGTACACGTCCCACCATGGCATATAATGCAGATAATGGCGATAATACCACCAACATCGGCGATTGATTTTGCCAAGCACGAGTGATAATCAGCTCTAAGTTTTTCATTCGTCAAAGGTTCGCTCATACATGGTCTGGTACATACCACCCAAAGCCAACAGTTCATCATGCGTGCCACTTTCAATGATTTGCCCTTTATCCATGACAATAATACGGTCAGCGTTTTGAATGGTGGACAAACGGTGAGCAATGACCAGTGTGGTACGCCCTTTCATGATGGTTTCTAGTGCTTTTTGGATATAAAATTCAGATTCATTGTCCAAGGCAGACGTTGCTTCATCCAATATCAAAATTGGTGCGTCTTTTAATAATGCTCGTGCGATGGACAACCGTTGGCGTTGCCCACCTGATAACTGCAAACCATCTGCCCCAATAAAACTGTCATAGCCATTTGGCAATTTCATGATGAAATCATGAGCATAAGCAGATTTGCTGGCAAGCACAATCTCTTCACGGCTTTTATCAGACAGTGAGCCATAAGCAATGTTATGAGCCACAGTATCCAAAAACAGTGTAACTTGCTGATTAACCATGCTGATTTGCTCACGCAAACTTGACAGTTTAATCTTATCAATCGGCACACCATCTATCAGCACCTGGCCTTTGGTGGGTGTCAGTGTGCGAGTGAGCAGATTGACCAGCGTGGTTTTGCCAGAGCCAGAACGCCCAACCACCGCCACCGTCTCGCCCGCCTTAATATCAAGATTAAAATCGCAAATTGCTTGCACGCCACCATCATACACCAAACTGACGTTGTTAAAACTGATGTCGCCACGAATGCTGGGCGTCAGCGTGCCTGTGTCGCACTCTTCTGGGGCATCTAAAAGCTTAAAAATAGACGAACCTGCCGCCAGACCACGTTGGAGTTTTTGATTGACATCGGTGAGTGCTTTGACAGGGCGTGCCAACAGCCCTGCAGCAATCAAAAAAGACGTAAATTGCCCTGCACTCATGCTACCAAGCACTTCTGGGCGTAAAGACAGCCACACCACAAAGCACATACCCACCGCCATCAATAGCTGAATGAGTGGCGAATTGACAACAGCAAGCAAGGTGATTTTCATGCCCTTTTGTAGGTTATCAAGGCTGGCTTTGTTAAATCTGTCAGTTTCGTAAGTTTGTCCGCCATAATTTTTGACCACTTGGTAGCCTGTGATGGTCTCATTAATGATGTGGCTGACCACACCCATGCTCTCTTGAATGCCTATGGAAAGCTTAGAAAATCGTTTTGAGACGTATCGGATAATCAAAAAAATCGGTGGCACCACAATCAATAGCACCAAAGTCAATCGCCAATTGATATAAAATAAATAGCCAAACAATGCCAGCACTGTTAAACCTTCTTTTAATAATGTGGTGATGGATTCGTTGCTGCCTGCGGTAACTTGCTCCACATCAAAAATCAGTTTTGAAGAAATGGTGCCAGCAGGATTTTTTAGATAAAAATCAGATGGCAGTTTAAGCAGTTTTTCAAAGACTTGTACACGAATATGATACACCAAATTACGAGAGACGTATGCTGAGTAATACCCCCCAAGAAAAGCACCCAATCCACGCATGACAAACAGCCCAATCACTAAAAAAGGAAACCAAAACTTTTGAGTTTGGTTGTTTTGGGTGATGGCATCAATGATGATTTGAAACAGCTTAGCACCAGCAACTTCGGCTGTTGCACTTAATATCATCCCAATTACCATCAAAATCCCTGCCCACCAATAAGGCACAAGATAGCCAGATAAACGCAAAAAGACCGCCAATTTATCATTGGGGTCAAAGTTTTTTTGGTGGATAGTCATTACCTAGCTTGTCCCATTGGCACAACGGTGCTGATATTTAAATTTAAAAAGCCCATTTTACCTGCCACATCCATCACTCGTACGACATTTTGGTGGCTGGCTTCGGCATCAGCAGCGATAACAAAAAGCTGTTTGCGGTCGCTTCCTGCTTCTTTTTGGAGCATATTAATGAGTTCAGCTTCGGAATTACTGGCTAGGGCGATGCCATTGACAAGATAACTGCCATCTTTTTGAACCGCCACTTCTATCTGTTTACCTTCGTTAGTAACCGCCACACCTTCGGCTTCTGGCAAAACAATATTGATGCGACTAAAATGATTAAAGGTAGTTGCAAGCAGTAAAAATACAATCAAAAACAACAAACAGTCAATCATTGGTGTCAGATTAATCTCCAAAGGCTCAACGGTTGGTTTACGAAATCTCATCATGCACCTGCATAGGTTTTTTATTCATCAAATGATAGTCGTATAATTCTTGGACAAGCAGTCCCGCTTCGGTCTCAAATTTGGCATTAATGTCCACAATGCGTCTTTGAAAATAGCGATACGCCATCAATGCTGGAATCGCCACAAACATACCGCCTGCGGTCGTAATCAAGGCCTGTGATACGCCCGATGCAAGCATGGTGGGGTCTTGCATTGCTCCATCAGTTACCGCCAAAAAGCTAGAAATAATCCCAAGCACCGTACCAAGTAGCCCAAGCAAAGGAGCAATCGCTCCAATCGTACCAAGCATATTGATGTTTTTTTCTAGGGCATGAATTTGTACGCTGGCACGGTTTTGCATGTGCATGGTCATGCTGTCAAGACCGTGCTGACGATGTAGCAGTCCTGTTGCCAAGATGTCTCCCAAAGGCGATGAGTCTTTGACATCCAACAAGGCACTTCTGGGCAAGTCTCCTTTGCTTTTTAGATGACCAATCAGTCCTTCACGCAAACCACTAGGAGCAACTTGCTCAAATCTTAATTGTTTGGCACGCTCTATGATAATCACCAAAGCAACAATAGAACACACCACGATTGGCAGCATGAGCCACCCACCTGCCTTTACAAGCTCCCACATAATCTGTTTTCCACAATTAACATAAATAAATCATCAAATCACACAAATTTTAAGCAAAAATCATGCCAACATCACAATTCATCTTGTATGCCAAGCTGAGTTAGTAGCTCGCCAAGCTCATCATGGCTGTGAAAAAATATTTGCATACTGCCTTTGCCGTCTTTGTTTTGTTTGAGTTTGACAGTCGCCCCCAAGCGGTCAGAGAGTTTTTGGTTGAGTGTGCTGATGGCGTGGCTATCGGTGGATTTTTGTGCAACAGGTTCAGGACTTAAAATGGACTTTACTAGCTTTTCGGCATCACGCACGGTCATGTCCAAACTGATGATTTTTTTAGCGATGATGGGTTGCTGTTGGCTTGATAGTGCCAACAAAGTACGGGCATGACCCATGTCCAACTCGCCTGCTCTCATCAGTGCTTTTACGTCATCATGTAGCTGATTTAGGCGCAACAAATTACTGACGGTGGTGCGTGCTTTACCAATGATTTGAGCTATCATGCCATGACTCATGCCAAATTCGGTGTGAAATTTTTGCAAAGCTTCGGCTTGTTCTAGTACGGTCAAATCTTCACGTTGAATATTTTCAATCAGTGCCAAGGCAACCGCCACATCATCGGACAACACCCGCTCAATGGCAGGAATGCTTTCAAGCCCTGCCAGTTTGGATGCTCGCCAACGTCTCTCCCCTGCGATAATCTCATGTGTGGCGGTGGGGTTTTTACGCTCACTGTCCAGCAAAGGGCGAATCACAATGGGCTGCATGACCCCATGCTGACGAATAGAATCAGCAAGCTCGGTCAAACTTTCATCATCAATCTGTTGGCGGGGCTGATATTTGCCTGACTGCAATCTTTCAAGCTCAATATCCAACAGTACAATCTCGCCTGCTTTGTCTTTTTGGTCAATATGATGGTTGATACCCACCGTTTGCAACACTTGTTTTTCTTGGTTAATGTCGCCAACCAGTGCATCTAAACCGCGTTTTGAACCAAGTCCACGTTTTTTTGTCATGAAAAGCTACCAAATTAGGTCTAAAACTTACCTACGCCATCATTTTGCCTTGATACAAACAGCCATGTGCCAGATAAGGCTAAAATCATCAATCCAACCCACCAAGTAATAATATTTAAAATTTAGTCAAAATATCACAGTCAGGATTGGCTAAACCCATCATTTTAGCATAATTTATCACATTTATAAATGGCGACACACTTAAAGCAAGCTGGGTTGCTCGGTCTGTTTTAAGACTTCTAATGCCAATTTATGATACGCTCTTGCCCCTGCTGATGATTTTTCATACTCAAAAATGGATTTGCCAAAACTTGGGGCTTCAGCCAAGCGAATGTTGCGTGGTATGAAGGTTTTGTACAGTTTTTCACCAAAATAATTGGCAAGTTCTGCCGACACATCTTGGGTGAGTATGCTACGTCCATCATACATCGTTCGCACCACACCACGCACATGAAGTTTGGGGTTGAGTTGGGTGAGTTTGTCAATGGTCGCCATCAAATCTGCCACCCCTTCTAAGGCATAATACTCGCACTGCATGGGAATAATCACCCCATCAGTCGCCACCAAAGCATTCACCGTTAAAAGACTCAGGCTTGGGGCACAGTCCATGATGACATAATCATAATCCAACTGACTGTTTTGTAAGGTGTTTTTTAATAATATGGGTGCATCATCAGCATCAGCAAGCAGCACATCCATTCCTGCCAAATCACGATTTGCCCCCACAATGTCAAGATGCTTGGTTTTGACAATCGCCTTATCTAATGCCACGCCATCAAGCAGCACATCCGCCAGCGTGTGTGCCAAAGCGTTTTTGTCCACGCCCAAACTGGTGGTGGCATTAGCCTGAGCATCCAAATCAATCAGTAGCACCCGTTTTTTGCCAATGAGTGTCAAAGCACAAGCAAGATTTATCGCTGTGGTGGTCTTACCCACGCCACCTTTTTGATTGATGATTGCAATGATTTCCATAAAACACCTTGTATGATTTGTTTTGATAAACTGCTATTTTGTCAGATACACCACACACCGCTCATCGCCAAGCTTTGGCACACAAATGGGCTCAACACGAATGTCCCAGTTTGTCAGATTGGTCAAATCATCGCTCATTGGTGCTTTGCCTTTCATGGCATATAGCACGCCATCAGCGTTTAAATAAGGCGTTGCCAAATTGACAAAATCATCAAGACTGGCAAAGGCACGAGACGTAATCACATCAAACTGCCCTGCAAAATCTTGGATACGGCTTGCCACAGGAGTGATGTTAGGCAAAGACAACTCACCTGCCATCTGACGGATAAAACGCACTTTTTTGCCATTACTGTCAAGAGCGGTAATGTGCCAATCAGGCTTCATAATCGCAATCACCACCGCTGGCAGACCTGCCCCCGTGCCAATATCCAACACCTTGATGTCCGTTTTATCAAAAAACGGCAGCTTAGAGACAACTGCCAAACAATCCAATATGTGTTTAACAAAGGCTTCTTGTGGACTGGTGATGGCGGTAAGATTGTACGCTTTTGTCCACAGCAGAAGATTATCTAAATAGCCAAGCAACTGTGTGATTTGGGTATCACTAAACGTCAAATGCAGCTCATCAGCAAAATGTTGCAACTCATCAGCAAAACTTTTGGCGTGTGTGGAGATTTTATGATAGGTCATTTTGTATCAAGTCAATTTACAAACGCCCTATTTTATCATACTATTATCTGTTAAAATATCCCTGATTTATGCTTGATGATAAATCTGCAAATCTCACCCACCCACAAAGCACCAGTTCGCCAAATTTATGCCATGATTAACATTCAATGATGATAACAGCATGCTTATCATGTTCGCTTCATGTCAAACAGGCAATTTTTCTTTATTTTAATCAGTTTTATTTATGACCATCACACACACCAACCCACTTTCTCCCTATCGCTTGCCCCACACCGCCCTAAAACGATATACCGACACGTCCGCCCTGCCAGATACATTTGCCCCAATGCCCAATCACCTAAGTTTCGGGCAAACTCGTGCTGTTAAAGCCATACAAACCGCTTTGGACATCAAAGCAAACGGCTATCATGTCTTTGCGGTAGGCGAAAATGGGCTTGGCAAACGCACACTCATCAGTGCTTTGTTATCCAAACGAGCCAAGCACGAGCCCACACCACCTGACCTGGTCTATGTACATAATTTTGACGCTCACCGCCGTCCCATCGCTTTGACATTGCCAGCAGGGTTTGGTGCAAGTTTTGCCAAGGACATGCACCGCCTTTGGCACACACTTTATAACAAAGTCCTTACCAAATTTAACAGCCAAAGCTATCAGAACGCCATTGCCAACATCAAACAAACTGCCAAAAAACAAGAGCAAGCTTTGATGGATGACATCAACGCCACCGCCAAAGCTCACAATCTCACTTTACTACAATCCACCACACAAAACGCAGTTTTTGCCCCCATTGACGACAGCAAACCCATCAATAACAACGCCATTGATAAACTACAAAAAAAATTAACCAAAATCAACTTTATGCTTGATGAGCTAGAAGATGACGTTAATAAAAAAATAGATGAATTGCACGAAACGCTCATCATCAAAATCACCAAACCACTATTTGCTCCCATCATCAAAAAATACTGCACCAGCAAAGCTGATAAAAAAATCAAGGCATATTTGGCAGATTATGAAAATGACATCATCAGCAACATCTTATTTATCGTAGAAGATGATGAAGATTTTATGGTAAAAACGCTTGGTAATATCCCCAACCGTTATTATGTCAATGTGGTGATCAGTCATATGCCAGACACAGGCTCGCCCATCGTTTTTGAAGACATGCCCACCCACCCCAATTTACTTGGACATATTGAATACATCACACAACTTGGCACGATTTTAACCGATGCCAGCATGATACGAGCAGGGGCTTTGCATCGTGCCAATGGCGGTTATTTAATTTTAGAAGCCAGCAGTTTGCTAGAACACCCTTACGCTTGGCAAGGCTTAAAGCGAGCCCTACAATCCCAACAGCTTAGCATATCTAGCTTAGAGCAACTGCTCACACTCACAGGGTCGGTCTCCTTAGAGCCTGACAGCACACCTTTATCAGTTAAGGTCATCTTGCTTGGTGAGCCTGAGTTATATTATGAGTTATTGGAATTTGAGCCTGAATTTAATTCGCTATTTAAAATACGAGCTGATTTTCATGACACCATCATTCGCAATCACGACAGCCAGTTGTGCTTGATTGCAACCATGCAAGAGATGATTGTCAAACATCAATTACCGCCATTTGACAAAACTGCTTTTGGGGCGATATTAGATGAGTTGTCCGTGCATGCTGATGATAAAGACAAATTGGCATTACATCATGATAGGATTTTACAGCTTGTTGTGGAATCAGCAAGACAGTTTCTTATCAGCACCAATCATCACAACACCCAAAAAACAAACACTCTTCGTGTTAATCAAAGCCATGTTCAACAAGCCCTAGCCGACATCAAAGAGCGAAAAGGTTATTTAAAAGAGTTATACTGGCAAGAGATTCAAAACGGGCAACAGCTCATCAATACAGAAGGTTTTGCCATTGGACAAATCAACGCTCTGACTGTCATCAGCTATGCTGACAGTGAGTTTGGTGTGCCTACTCGTTTGACCGCACTTGTCGCCCCCAAATTTGGTGCAGGTGAAGTTTTGGACATTGAGCGAGACGTGGAGCTTGGTGGCAGCTTACACGCTAAGGGCATGCTGATTATGACAAGTTTTTTACGCTCGCTATTTAGTGAGTTTAGTGAACTAAATTTTTCAGCAAGCCTTGCTTTTGAACAAAGCTACGGACAAATTGATGGCGACAGTGCCACGTTGGCCGAATGCTGTGTGCTGCTGTCCGCCTTGGCAAATGTGCCACTGGCTCAAAATATCGCCATTACAGGCTCTATGAATCAGCTTGGTGAAGCTCAGGCGATAGGTGGTGTCAATCAAAAGATAGAAGGTTTTTTTGATGCGTGTGCAGAGCGTGGACTTAATGGCACACAAGGGGTAATTATTCCAAAAACCAACATCAGACAGCTCATGCTCCCTGATAACATCATACAAGCGGTGGCAGATGGCAAGTTTCATATTTACGCGATTGACAGCATTTATGATGCCTTATTTATTTTGACCAATCTACCCATCCACGACAAAAACAAAAAAGGCGAGTATAAAAAGAATACCTTATTTGGCAAAATTATCAGCCATTTATTGAGTTGGCAAAATGATGAAAAAGGCAAAAACTCATGACTAACAAACAAGATGAACCATATCAAGAACAATACCAAAGACATAAAAGCATGATATTTTGGGTAAGATTTAGTATTTATAGCCCATTTATTGTCATGCCATTTGTGCTGTATTTAATATAACTTGGTCTTAATGATGGTCTTGCCATGATATTGATATTTTTGTATCTTTTACTCATGGGTAAGATTATATTAATTAACAGTGTATGTCCTTTTTGTGGAGAATTTTTCTATAAGTCCCAACTTGGATATTTATTTAAAAACAGCCTGGCATTATCCGCAACACATTGTCGGCATTGCAAAGAACCAAAAACACATCAGCAAACCACAAAATAAACTTTAATTTTATACTTTGATATTTTATACATTAATAATGTCAAAAGATGGTTTTTGAAACGCCACCGTTATCACACAATCATTTATCATCAAATTTTTAAAATAAAACTTGCCAAGTTTATCATGACAGACATATCCGCCATCATCACGGATAAATATGGCATTAAGCTCATTTAAATTAAGACGAATACCCAAACCATGAGCTTTTAAGACCGCTTCTTTGATGGTCCAAAGCTTAAACCACAGATGTGTATTATAGTGAGACTTTTGCCAAAGCTGATATTCCTTATCATGAAAATAGCGTTTTGCCAATGCCATAAAATTTGGCTTTCTATGAATATTTTCTATGTCCACACCAACATCCAAAATGGTCAAACTATAAACAAGCACATAATCACTCACACAGTGCGACTGATTAAAAGCAAGTGGTGCATTGGCAATAAAAGGCTTACCAAAGGCGTGTTTGTCATAAATGGGCGTGGGCAGATTATGGGATTGACAAAAGGCAGTTAAAATCTTATGGCGATACTCACGGATGGTATCACGGTCGCTTTTGCTTACTTGTGTGATATTTTTTGATAAAATCCTGCTAAGTGGTGTATGGTGCAGATAAATCATTGGTGAACAAAATCCCAAAATTAACTTATGGTATAATAGCCCTGATTTTTTGTCTAGCCATTTTCTTGCCACTTTCCTGATAAACCACCATGACTAAAACAAAAACCAAACTTGCCATCGCCAAAACTGCCGACACGCCACCATCGCGCTCCATGAATACCACCAAACGTTTGGCGTTTTTTGAAAAATTAAGCCAGCACATCAAAGAGCCAGTTACCGAGCTAAATTATAGCTCCGATTTTGAGCTGCTCATCGCCGTCATGCTCTCTGCCCAAGCCACCGACAAAAGCGTCAATATCGCCACCGACAAGCTATTTAAAGTCGCCAACACCCCACAAGCGATTTTGGATTTGGGTCTGGAAGGTCTAAAAAGCCACATCAGCTCCATCGGTCTGTACAACTCAAAAGCTGCCAATGTCATCAAAACTTGCCAAGATTTGCTAGACAAACATGGCGGGCAAGTACCACGCACCAGAGGCGAGCTAGAAGCCTTGGCGGGCGTTGGTCGCAAAACCGCCAATGTGGTTTTAAACACTGCCTTTGGTGAGCCTGTGATGGCGGTGGATACGCATATTTTTCGGGTGGGTAATCGCACAGGACTTGCCACAGGTAAAACAGTGCTGGCGGTAGAAAATGCCTTGATGAAACGCATTCCTAACCAATTTTTGGTGGACGCTCATCATTATTTGATTTTACATGGACGTTATACTTGTATGGCACGCTCGCCAAAATGTGGCTCTTGCGTGGTCTTTGATGAATGCATGTTTAAAGATAAAGAAAAATGGGCAGAGCTATCATAACCACTTCAAACCCATCTCTCCTTTGATAAAACTTTCCACACCACACAGTAAAATCAAAAACTCATGAATGACGGCAAAGTCATCACTTAATAAGTGTATTCGTCTTGCCCTTCTTGACCGCCATAGAGATTTTCTTTTTCTGCTTGCGATAATACTTCACGATTGAGATAACCATCAAACATATAGCCCTTGATGCCATTGATGTCCACCTTGACCCAACAGCCTTCTACCCTGCCAATCACTTCACATTTACTGGTCTTGGCGGTAACTAGCACTTCATCGCCATCATCAAGCACCCCCACTTCAATACCCTTGGTTGATGGCTCGCCACGCAATGACAACTGACCATAACCTGAACTGGTTACAACTGTGGCAGGATAACGCACGATTTTTTCGGTGATTTTTTTGGGTTGGGGCTTGGGCGGAGCAGTTTGGGCTTTTTCTTCTTGGGTGCTGGCATCTCTTTGGGTGGGAGCTGGGGCTTTTTGGGCTTGATTGTTGGTCTCTTTGTTTTGCCCTTTTTGCTCTATTTCTTTTTGGAGTTCTTCTTGCTCATGCTCGGCTTGTGCTTGTTCCTTTTCGCTTTGCTCTTTGAGTGCTTTTGCCTGCATTTCGGCGGTGATACGTTTTTGTTCTTCTAACTCTTGTTGCATTTGAGCGAGCTGCTTTTTGGCTTCTGTATCTTCTTTTTGACAACCAAATAGCATGACTGATACAAGCAAACCACTTGTCATGACATAAGCAAGTTTTTTCATCACAAACCCCTTGATAATTTACATAAATTTGCTGTTACTAAATTTACTATTATTTAGGTTAATTGTATCACAAATCTATCCAAATGATGACCAATGCCATTAAATCCATCACTTTTTCACAAAAACAAAGTCCCCAAATGGAGACTTTGTTGATGTTTGGCTTGCTGTGATTAGAAAAAGCCCATCGCTTTTGGCGAATAGCTGACCAGCAAGTTTTTGGTTTGCTGATAATAGCTAAGCATCATCTTGTGATTTTCTCGTCCAATGCCTGACTTTTTGTAACCGCCAAAGGCTGCGTGTGCAGGATAAATGTGATAGCAGTTTGTCCACACACGACCTGCCTGTATGGCACGTCCTGCACGATAAGCGGTATTGACATCACGAGACCACACGCCAGCACCCAAGCCATACATGGTGTCATTAGCAATCTTCATGGCTTCGTCAAAGTCTTTAAAGGTGGTAACGGTCAGTACAGGTCCAAAGATTTCATCACGGAACACCTGCATGTCGTTAGTGCCTTTAAAGACGGTTGGCTCAATATAAAATCCGCCATCGGTATTTTCTTTGCGTTCGCCACCACCTGTCAATAGCGTTGCTCCTTCGCCCTTGCCGATGTCAATATAACGCAAGATTTTTTCTTGCTGTTCGGTGGACGCCTGAGCCCCAATCATCGTCTCGGTGTCTAATGGATGTCCTGTTTTGATGTTTTTGACACGCTCAATGGCTTTTACCAAGAACTTATCAGCAATGCTCTCATGCACCAAAGCACGAGATGGGCAAGTGCACACTTCGCCTTGGTTGAGGGCAAACATAGCAAAGCCTTCCAATGCCTTATCCAAAAACTCATCGTCTTTGTCCATCACATCAGCAAAGAAAATGTTGGGCGATTTACCACCAAGCTCCAAAGTTACAGGAATGATGTTTTCGGTGGCGTACTGCATGATGTACTGACCGACTTCGGTTGAGCCAGTAAAGGCAATCTTGGCAATGCGTGGGTTGGTAGCAAGCGGCTTACCCACTTTTAGACCATCGCCATTGACGATATTTAGCACGCCTGCTGGCAACAAATCTTCAATCAACTCAACCAATACCAAAATACTCACAGGTGTCTGCTCGGCAGGTTTTAGCACGATACAGTTACCAGCGGCAAGGGCTGGGGCGATTTTCCAAGCCGCCATCAAAATGGGGAAGTTCCAAGGGATAATCTGTCCCACCACACCAAGTGGCTCATTAAAATGATAAGCGACAGTGTCATCATCAATCGGAGAAATACCGCCTTCTTGGACACGGATACAGCCTGCAAAATAGCGAAAATGGTCAATCGCCAAAGGAATGTCCGCCGCCAAGGTTTCACGCACAGGCTTACCGTTTTCCCACGTCTCAGCCACCGCCAAAAGCTCTAAATTTTGCTCCAAACGGTCAGCGATTTTTAATAATAGATTGGAACGCTCAGTTGGTGATGACTTATTCCATGTTGGAGCAGCAGCATGAGCAGCATCTAAGGCAAGCTCAATGTCTTCTGCTGTTGAATCTGCGACTTTAGCAAAGGCTTTACCATCAACAGGTGAAATGTCATCAAAATACTCACCTTTAACAGGGGCAACCCATTTGCCACCGATAAAGTTGTCGTATTGGGCTTTAAAATTAACTTTTGCACCTTCGGTATTGGGATTGGCATAACGCATGATACTCTCCTTGGTCATGAGCTAATAAAAAGGTGTCTGACAAATCACATCAGACATCTATACCATACATGAAATTTAAGCACTTTGCAAGGGGTTTTACCAGCCAAACTGTGAGCAGGCATAGTTTAGCTGAGTCTCCCCCACGCTCTGTGGGATAACTCTCTGCATCTTGACTTGATAATCGAGGATTGAGCCAGAAAGTTTTACCTGCCCTGTTTGGGTGTAAGACACCCTTTGTTTTGTCCCAAAAGAGCGTGTTGCACAGTCATATACTACCAAAGACTTAGAATACTCACCTATGTACATCTGCATATCAACATCATTTTGATAAAAAACAAACGTCTCCCACGCTTCCACTTTTTTATGTCCGACTTTGCTCATATATTTGGGCGACATATAAATATGGACTGTGTTACTAGTGGATACATGTTGCCAGCCTGTTAAATCTGGCATAGCATAGGCTATCGGTGCTGACATGACAAAGGTAATATACAAGGATTTTTTAAACACACTTTTAAACATAATAGCTCCTTAGCTTATCAATTATCATATAAAAATCATATCATAATGTGCAAAAATCATTCCCAAGTTCACAAATTCGGAGCCAGCCACTTCTCTGCTGTCTTTATATCCCAACCCTTACGTTTGGCATAGTCTTCTAGTTGGTCAGGACTGATTTTACCAATATTAAAATAGGTGCTGTCAGGGTGGCTATAATAAAAGCCCGACACGCTAGACGGCGGCCACATCGCATAGCTTTCGGTCAGATAAGTACCGATTGCCTTTGTGGTGTCTAGCCAATCAAACAATTTGCCTTTTTCGGTGTGTTCTGGACAGGCAGGGTAGCCGGGGGCAGGACGAATGCCCACATATTTTTCTTTAATAAGCTCTTCGTTGGTTAAATTTTCATCTACTTGATAGCCCCAAATTTCTTTACGAATCATCTCGTGGAGCTTTTCGGCAAAACTTTCGGCAAATCTATCACACACCGCTTGCACCATAATCGCACTATAATCATCGCCTTTTGCCTTATAGTCGTTGGCAAGCTCTTCTGCCCCAAAGATGGAGACGGTAAATCCGCCCAAATAATCATTGCCATTTGGTGAGATAAAGTCCGCCAAACTATAATTTGGCTTACCGCTATTTTTGTCAGACTGCTGACGCAGGTGTTCAAAGTGAAAGGCTTCATTGCCTTCTTCATCATACACCACCACTGTATCAGAAGCGATACGTTTGGCAGGGGCAAGGCGGATAACGGCTTTGGCGGTTACGCTTTTTTCTTTGATAAACTTATCTATCATCGCTTTGGCATTGGCAAATAAGTCTTTGGCTTCTTGACCGACCACGTCATCATCAAAAATTTTGGGATATTTGCCCACCAATCCCCAAGAAATAAAAAACGGTGTCCAGTCAATATAAGGCAATAAATTTTCTAAGGGATAATCATCAAAGACAATCTGACCAAGTCTGTTTGGTGTAGGTGGCGTGTAGTTTTCCCAATCAAATTTAAAACCCTGCTCTATTGACTGGGCGTAGGTGAGTTTGGGGGCTTTGGGTTTGCGATTGGCTAGGCGTTCACGCACGGCGGCGTATTCAGCTCGGGTTTCGTCAATAAAGGCTTGGCGTTTTTCTTTGGATAATAAAGTCGTTACCACACCCACCGAACGGCTGGCGTCTGTTACATAAATCACCGCATCATTTTGGTATTGTGGTTCAATTTTTACCGCCGTATGAGCTTTTGATGTGGTCGCCCCACCAATCATTAAGGGCAGATTCATGCCACGCTCTTGCATTTGTTTGGCGACATAAACCATCTCATCAAGGCTTGGGGTAATAAGACCTGACAGCCCAATCACGTCCACGTTTTCGGCTATGGCGGTGTCTAGGATTTTTTCGCATGGCACCATCACGCCCAAATCAATCACTTCATAGCCATTACAGCCAAGCACCACGCCAACAATGTTTTTGCCAATGTCATGCACATCACCTTTGACGGTTGCCATCAAAACCTTGCCTTTGGACTCGCCTTCGGTTTTTTCAGCTTCAATATAAGGTTGTAGCCATGCCACCGCTTGTTTCATGACCCGAGCGGATTTGACCACTTGTGGTAAAAATAGCTTACCTTCACCAAACAAATCACCCACCACATTCATGCCGTCCATGAGTGGTCCTTCAATCACGTCAAGCGGACGGGGATATTTGAGCCGAGCTTCTTCGGTGTCAGTGTCAATAAAGGTGGTAATGCCTTTGACCAAGGCATATTCAATGCGTTTTTCTACGGGCAACTCTCGCCATGCCAAATCCTGCGAGCCATCTTTTTTCTTGCCACCTGCTTGATAGCTTTCGGCAACTTCCATCAAATGTTCGGTGGCTTCTTGTCCTGTGTCGCCTTGATTGCGATTTAAAATCACATCTTCAATGGCATCACGGGCATTTTTGGGAATGTCGTCATACAGTTCAAGCATAGCAGGATTGACAATGCCCATCGTCATGCCCGCTTTGATGGCGTGATACAAAAACACCGCATGAATGGCTTCACGAATGGGGTTGCCACGAAAACTAAACGACACGTTAGACACGCCACCTGAGACCATGGCATTGGGCAGATTATCGGTTATCCATTTGGTGGCATTGATAAAATCCACACCATAATTGTTATGCTCTTCAATACCTGTCGCCACCGCAAAAATATTGGGGTCAAAGATGATGTCTTCTGATGGAAAACCCACATCGTTTACCAAAATGTCATAAGAGCGTTTACAAATTTCAATCTTACGGCTTTCAGTGTCGGCTTGTCCGACTTCATCAAACGCCATGACGATAATCGCCGCCCCATAACGCTGACACAGGCGAGCCTTCTCTACAAACTCGTCATAGCCTTCTTTTAAAGAAATGGAATTGACCACCGCTTTGCCTTGGGTGCGTTTTAGCCCTTCTTCCAAAATGTCCCATTTTGACGAATCAATCATCAGTGGCACACGGCTAATATCTGGCTCACTGGCGATTAAATTAACAAAGTGAATCATCGCTTGCTTGCTGTCAAGCATGCCTTCGTCCATGTTAATATCAACAATTTGAGCCCCACCTTCTACTTGATTGCGAGCCACGTCTAAGGCTTCGGCGTATTTTTCTTCTTTAATCAGTCGCAAAAATTTTTTAGAACCGGTAACGTTGGTGCGTTCACCAACATTGACAAACAAACTATCACGAGTAATATTAAAGGCTTCTAGCCCTGACAGTCGGCAGGCTGGGGGAATATCAGGGATTTTGCGTGGTGGATAATTTTCAACCACTTGCTTGATGGCGGCGATATGCTCTGGCGTGGTACCACAACAGCCCCCCACGATATTTAAAATGCCTGATTTGGCAAAGCCTTCAAGCATACCAGATGTTTGCTCGGCGGTTTCATCATATTCACCAAACTCATTGGGCAGACCTGCATTAGGGTGAGCCGACACAAACACATCAGCGATGTCTGAGAGCGTTTGAATGTGCGGTTTTAGAGCGTCTGCCCCCAAGGCACAGTTAAAGCCCACAGACAGCGGTTTGGCATGGCGAATGGAATTATAAAAGGCTTCGGCAGTTTGTCCTGACAACGTCCGCCCTGATGCGTCAGTAATTGTGCCACTAATCATGATGGGAAGTTCAAAGCCGATGTCTTCAAACACCCCTGTTACGGCAAAAATGGCGGCTTTGGCGTTTAGGGTATCAAACACTGTTTCAATCAAAATAATGTCCACGCCCCCTTCAATGAGTGCCAAGGTGCTTTCGGTGTAATTATCCACCAACTCATCAAAGGTAACATTACGAAAAGCAGGGTCATTGACATCAGGCGAGATAGAGCAAGTGCGAGATGTCGGGCCTAGCACCCCTGCAACAAATCTGGGTTTTTCTGGCTCTTGTTGGCTGATTTCATCGGCAACACTGCGAGCAAGTTGGGCGGCGGTTTTGTTGATTTCATACACCAAATCTTGCATGCCATAATCCGCCATAGAGATTTGCGTGCCATTAAAACTGTTGGTTTCAATGATGTCCGCCCCAGCAAGCAAATAACTTTTGTGGATATTTTGGATAATCTGTGGCTGAGTTAAGACAAGCAAGTCATTATTGCCCTTGACTTCTTGGGTGATACTGGCAAACCGCTCACCCCGATAATCGGCTTCTTGAAGTTTATAATTTTGGATTTCTGTTCCCATTGCCCCATCTAGGATTAAAATTCGCTCTTTTAGCAGGGCAGTCAAACGCGCTTTGGCGGTGATTTGGCAGTCTTTACAAGGGAAGTTGGTTGGTGGCGTTAAGCGAAAATTAGCAGGGTTGTGTGGCTGGTGCGTGGTGGGCTTATCGGTGGTGTGGCAACAGGTTTGGCTCATGGTGGTCTTGATTAAAATAAAAATGGACTATTATAGCACTTTTATGGTGTTTTCACTAATATTTGCTCTAAGGCAATGTGTTTATGTCGTCATCTTTGCTGTTATCAGCTTACCAATTTTGTAAAAAACCATTGACAAAATGCGTGTTACGCCATATAACTATAAAAAAGATAAATAACAAAACAAAGTACAGGTAACTCATGGCACTCCCCAAAAAACCTAGCACTGGCGACAAAACCACCACCAAGACAACAACTGATAACACCCCTCATCTGGCCAAAGGCAAATCTTTGGTCATTGTGGAGTCGCCTGCCAAAGCCAAAACCATCAACAAATATTTGGGGAGTGGCTACATTGTCCGTTCTAGTGTGGGTCATGTCAGAGATTTGCCTGTATCAGGCTCAGGACGTGCCACAAAAGCTGATGAAACAGGACTTAGCCGTGAACAAAAAGCCCAAAATGCCCTAGTGCGACGTATGGGGGTTGACCCTGAGCATGATTGGGTGGCACAGTATGAGATTTTACCAAGCAAAACCAAAGTCATCAAAGAGTTAAAAGCCCTAGCCAAAGACGCCGACACCATTTATTTGGCAACCGACCTTGACCGTGAAGGAGAGGCCATTGCGTGGCATTTAAAAGAAGTCATTGGTGGTGATGACAGCAAATACCGCCGTGTGGTGTTTAACGAAATCACCAAAAACGCCATTACCGAAGCCTTTAATCACCCCGACACACTCAACATGGATAGGGTAAACGCTCAGCAAGCACGGCGTTTTTTGGACCGTGTGGTGGGCTTTATGGTGTCGCCCCTTTTATGGGCAAAAGTGGCTCGTGGTTTGTCAGCAGGGCGTGTGCAAAGCGTGGCAACACGTTTGGTGGTGGAAAGAGAACGAGAAATTCGTGCTTTTGTGCCAAAAGAGTATTGGCAAATTCATAGCGACACCCACCATGAAAAATATAATGAAATCATACGCTTAGAAGCAGTTAAACAAAACGGCAAAGAGCTATCTTTAAAAAACGAAAGCCAAACCTTGCAAGTGGTGGCAGTGTTAAAAAACCACCCCTTTATCGTCAGCGAACGAGACGAAAAACCCACCCAATCCAAACCATCCGCCCCATTTATCACCTCCACTTTACAGCAAGCTGCCAGCACTCGCTTAGGCTTTAATGTCAAAAAAACCATGCTCCTTGCTCAGCGACTATACGAAGCAGGTTATATCACCTATATGCGTACTGACAGTACCTTTTTAAGTGCTGATGCCATTGGGGCGGTGCGTGGGTTTATTGATGGTCAGTATGGGCAAGCGTATTTACCCACCAAGCCCAACGTCTATGGCAACAAACAAAATGCCCAAGAAGCTCACGAAGCCATTCGTCCTTCTGATGTACATATTTTATCAACACAATTAAAAGACATGGAGCGAGATGCTCAAAGGCTTTATGAGCTGATTTGGCGACAGTTTGTGGCGTGTCAGATGACCCCTGCCAAATACCAATCAGCAACGTTGAGCGTGCAATGTGCCGATGTGGAATTAAAAGCCAAAGGGCGAGTGATGGTGTTTGATGGCTACACCAAAGTGCTGCCCCCTGCCAAAACAGACGATGTGATGCTGCCTGATGTCAAAGTGGGCGATACTTTGGCGGTGGACAGTATCGAGCCAAGTCAGCATTTTACCAAGCCCCCTGCCAGATACACCGAAGCCAGCCTTGTCAAAGAGCTAGAAAAGCGGGGCATTGGGCGACCATCCACCTATGCGTCCATCATCTCCACCATTCAAGAGCGTGGTTATGTCAAGACCGAAAACAAACGCTTATTTGCCGAAAAAATGGGTGATATCGTTACTGACCGTTTGATAGGCAGTTTTCCGGATTTGATGGATTATACGTTTACGGCTCATTTAGAAGACAAACTAGATGATGTGGCACAAGGGCAAAGCAGCTGGAAAGCGGTGCTGGATAATTTTTATGGTGATTTTAAAGGCAAATTAGAAACCGCCAAAACCAAAGACGGCATGAAACCCAATGACCCAACCGATGTGCCTGATGTGGCGTGTGATTTATGTGGTCGCCCCATGCAGATTCGCACAGGGGGCACGGGCGTGTTTTTGGGTTGTACAGGCTACAACCTGCCCCCCAAAGAACGTTGCAAAGGCACCAAAAATTTAATGCCCGTAGAAGCCTTTGCCAGTCAAACGCTAGATGATGAAACAGACGAAATCACCGCTTTGCTCACCAAAAAACGCTGTCCTAAATGCAACACCGCCATGGACGGCTATATCGTGGATGGCGGCTTAAAACTGCACGTGTGTGGCAATAATCCTGATTGTGATGGTTATGTCTTAGAAAAAGGCGTGTTTGAAACCAAACAAGACACGGACGTACCCACCATTGATTGCGACAAATGCGATGGCAAAATGGCACTTAAAACAGGACGCTTTGGGGCGTATTTTGCTTGCAACAACTGTGATAATACCCGTAAAGTACTCAAAAACGGCGAAGCAGCACCGCCACGCATGACGCCGATTGCCATGCCACATCTTCGCTCTGCCAAGTTTGACGACCATTATATTTTGCGTGAAGGGGCGGCAGGTTTGTTTTTAGCAGCATCTAAATTCCCCAAAGTGCGTGAAACTCGTCCACCAAAGGTGAGCGAATTAAAAGGCGTTCAAGATGAGCTTGACCCCAAATTTCACTATCTTTTGACTGCCCCAGAGACGGATAATGAGGGCAATCCAACCATCGTGCGTTGGTCTAGAAAGCTAGGCGAGCAGTATATTGGCTCAGAAAAAGATGGCAAGATGACCAAATTTGCCTTGATGTGGCGACATGGGGCGTGGGTCAATGACAAATAGTCCAGATATTAATCTTACTAAGCTGTACACCATTGAAGCAGAATTAAAATATGGGGAACTGCCCCTGTATTTGCAAGATGGCTTTTTAGGTATGACTGACAAGATTTAAATGGCAATGCCATTTATTTGTCAGATGATGCCCCTTATGTTGATGATGACTTCACAACTTGTCAATTTGTTGGCATTAAAGGCAGATTGACAAAGAAATGTGTTTTTATTAAAACTCATGATTTGGCAGTTTGGCTAAAAGATAGCTTGCAAAAAATTAACATCATCTTGATTTGATTGCAAAAAAACACCGCCATTAAAGCGGTGTTTTTTATGGGAATTACTGCTTATCACGCAATTTTTCTTCCCAGAAGGTTGCGTTTTTGATACCAAGTTTCACAGGGTCAAAGGTGTAATTTTTTACGCCTGCTTTACGCTGTTCTTCGTAGTCCTTTAAGGCTCTCATGGTAGGTCTGGCAGCAAAGAACATCACCAAAATACCAATGATGTTTAGCCAAGCGGTCATACCCACGCCCACATCGCCCAAATTCCAAATATAACCAGCACTATTTAAACTGCCATAGGCAACCAATAAAATGATGGTAACTTTGGGAATCCATGCACACAGTTTTTGGGTGCTGGTACTCATTTTGCGAGTCAGATAAGCAATGTTCACTTCGGCAATATAATAGTACGCCAAAATGGTCGTAAAGGCAAAGAAGAAAATGGCAATGGCGATAAAGTAGTTACCAAAACCACCAAAGGTCGCTTCTAATGCCATTTGGGTAAAGGCAGGTGTGCCAATGTCCGCCATTAACGCTTCTTGACCACCAATAAATTCTTTGGTTTTTTCATTTTGAACCGCATAAGTGCCCATGGTTAAAATCATAAAGGCGGTCGCTGAACACACAAGCAAAGTATCCACATAAACAGAGAACGCTTGCACCAGACCTTGCTGAGCTGGGTGCTGTACTTCTGCTGCTCCTGCATGGTGTGGACCTGTGCCTTGACCTGCTTCATTAGAATACACGCCACGTTTTACACCCCAGCCAATCGCAGCTCCAAGCCCTGCCATCGGATTAAAAATATCGCTCATGATAAGACCGAACACCGCAGGTACTTTATCCAAATTCATCAGCATGATAAGCAAAGCAAGAATGATGTAGCCTACCGCCATAAATGGCACAATAAACTCCGCCACACGAGCAATACGCTTAATACCACCAAAAATAATCGCTGCCAACGCAATGACAATCACCGCCATGATGACGACACGAAAGCTACCAACTTCGGCACCCAAAAAGTTCATCATACTGCCTTCACCTGTGATGCGAGTGGCGGCACTGACCACGCCGTTAGCCTGTACGCCCGGCAAGAAAATCCCGCACGAGATGACCGCTGCAATGGCAAAAATGACCGCATACCATTTTTGACCCAAACCTTTTTCAAAATAGTAAGCAGGACCACCACGATACTGACCTGTGATGGGGTCTTTTTCTTTATAAATTTGTGCCATAGTGGATTCAGCATAAGCCGTAGAAGCCCCCAAAAATGCCACCACCCACATCCAAAACACCGCTGACGGTCCACCAAAACCAATCGCTGCCGCCACACCTGCAATGTTACCCACACCCACGCGGTTGGCTAGTGCCACCACAAATGCCTGAAATGATGAGATGCCTTCGGCACTTTTTGTGCCACTAAACATCAATCTAATCATCTCACCCAAAAGTCGCACTTGTACAAAGCGGGTCAAAATTGAATAAAACAGCCCTGCACCCAAGCACAAATAAATCAGGGCAGGACTCCAAATAATACCATTTAACTCATTAATAAAACTTTCCATCATAATTCCTTGATTGGATTAAAATTGGATACATAAACAATGGCTTGGCTTAAAATCATATAAACAACAAATACGCCATTAGGTGTACCAATTTGCCATAATTTAGCAACAATTTCTAGCTTTTTTTTGTTAAAAATTACAATTTTTCTACATAACATCATGATTGCGTGGTGGCTTTGTTTATTTTGGCTTCATCAAACAATCTGGCATTTGTGGGCGGTTTTTTATGTTTTTTCAAATTACTTGCCGTATTTTGTTATGCTTATGTAAATGAGCTTGTAATTTTACCCAAAAATCGTCATCATAAACTCATCAACAATTTTAAGAGAGCCATCATGAATACCCCAAAAAAACTCAGTTTAGCCCTGCTTCTTGCCAGCTCTTTATCATTAACAGGCTGTGGCTACAACAACCTACAAGCCCTAGATGAAGACACCAACGCCAAATGGTCAGAAGTGCTCAATCAATACCAACGCCGTGCCGACCTTGTGCCAAACTTAGTGGCGGTGGTAGAACGCTACGCCCAGCACGAAAAAGAAGTACTGACCGAGGTTGCCCAGGCTCGCTCTCGTGTTGGTAGCATTCAGCTTACCCCAGAGACGCTCAATGACCCTGTTGCCATGAAACAGTACCAAGAAGCCCAAGCAGGCATGACGTCCGCCCTATCACGACTGATGATGGTTTCAGAAAACTACCCACAGCTTAAAGCAGATGCCATGTTCCAAGACTTGCAAGCTCAACTAGAAGGCACTGAAAACCGCATTACGGTTGCTCGCAACAACTACATCCAAAGCGTGCAAGGCTACAACACCACCGTGCGTCAGTTTCCCACCAACCTGACCGCCAAAGTGTTTGGCATGAGTCCAAAAGCCAACTTTACCGTAGAAAACGAAAAAGCCGTCAGTACCGCCCCAACAGTTAATTTTGGCAATAATTCAGGTTCAGCAACCGCCAATTCAGGCTCGGCAACTGCTCAATAAAGGTAACTTATGAATACTGTCCGCTCTTTGTTTGTCTCTTTTGCCCTAAAAAGTTTGTTGGTCTTATGGATGAGCATTGGGGGTGTGGCAGTTTATGCCAGTGCGACCGCCACCGCCGAAGATTTGATTGTGCTGTCTGAGCTAAGCAAAGCCCAAGCAACTGCTACCGCCCAAGCCCAAACAGACAACACAACAGCACAAGCCACCACATCAAACCGCCCTGCCATCGCTTCGGATAAACTTATCCTAAATAGTCCCATCATTGATGAAGCTTATGTTTTGACAGCTAGCGAAAAGACTCACCTAGAAGCCCAACTACGCAAGATTTATGATGACAATCTTGCTCAAATGGCAATCGTCATCGTACCAACCACCAACGGCGTACCAATTTTTGATTACGCCTTAGCGACCGCCGAGCGTTGGGGCTTGGGCAAAAAAGACACAGACGAAGGTATTTTGATGCTTGTTGCCATCAATGACCGCCAAATCTACACCGTAACAGGCTATGGCGTAGAAGGTGTGTTGCCTGATGCCTTTTTAAAACGTATTACTCGTGAAGACATCAAACCATCTTTTCAAAGCGGTCAATACGCCCAAGGATTATCCGCAGGCATCGCTCGTATTGATGAACGCCTAAGGGCTGACCCTGACACGCTTGCTCGTGCTGACGAAGCTCAAAATATGGACGAAGAACAAGCAGGAATTTTAGGAATGCCCTTTATCATTGCGTTTGTTATTGGGTCATTTTTGACGACAATGTTTGGGCGTTTTATCGGTTCAAGTCTTGGGGCGACAGGTTTTGTGATACTCTCTGTCATCATGGGGGTAAGTTTTGTACCCTCCTTGGTCATTGCCTTTGTTTTGTGGATACTGCTGTTGATGGGGGGCATCAATCTGTTGGGCGGTGGGCGTGGCGTATTCATCGGCGGTGGTGGCGGTGGCGGTTTTGGTGGCTCATCTGGGGGTGGATTTGGCGGTTCATCAGGTGGATTTAGTGGCGGTGGTGGCGGTTTTGGTGGGGGCGGTGCAGGCGACTCTTGGTAGTCATCACCATCTTGAAGCAAAGTATTTGTTTTTCATGGAACAATCCATTAAACAAGGCTACTTATGAACACACATACTCATCATGATTGGCACTTGACTAGATATGTTGTTAGCACCTTTTTGGTGCTGTGTTTGGCAATTTTTTGTGTCAGCAGTAGAGCAGATGATGGTTATGCCAGCTATGATGTTGCCAAAAAACAGTCTGTCTTGACCGATGAGATTGTCAAGCCTGATACCACGCTTGACCTTGATGATTTACATTCAAATCATACCATCATAGACGAGTCAAATTGGCTCAATATTGGTGAAGTCAAATATCTTGACAAACGTTTAGTAGAGCTGTATCACAAGCACCACATCCACACCACAATCCTACTGATTAGCAAAAAAGACGAGCAAGCACTGACCGACGCTCAACAATTTGTCAAACAGTGGCAAGCCAAAGATACCACGCACCAAGAGCTACTTGTCGCCATATTTTTTGATAATACCCATCATAAGCATACCCAAAACGCCATTTTTACACACAACTTAGAACATCTTTTACCCAAAGAAACCAAACACCGAATTACCCAAGATATGTCCTACTATTCTCGTAGTCATCATTATTTTGATGGCATAGACTGGGCATTAGACAGCGTGGTTGAGCTGTTAGAAGATAACATGTTGGGCTATAAGCAAATCGCTGACAAGGCTGAGTATGATTTTGGTCAGCTATTTAGTTTTGTATTGGTGTGGACACTTGTTGCGATTGTTGCCATTTTGGTCATCAGTCAATCTGTCAATGTTTATTTGGCAAAATGGTTGGGTCAAAAAAACAGTTATGGGTTGTCCGTTTTGTTGGTGCTGGTGCTTTTTGCTGGTATTGGTTATCGTGGCTGGCTAAAAATGGGTTGGTATGGCGTCATGATTGGCGTGCCTTTGGTATGGCTAGCATGTAGCAAGCTGAATTCAAAACCCCTGCTTATCCTAAACAAAGAAGAGCTTGAAGAAATTGAACGTAGCCGAGTTGGCGGTGGCGGTGGTTATGGTGATAGCGGTGGCGGTGATAGCAGTTATAGTGGTGGTGGTGGCGATTTTGGTGGTGGTGGTGCTGGCGACTCTTGGTAATTTTCAAACATTTAGGAAAACTCTATGCAAAAAGTATCCAATTCTAGCTCAAAAAGCCTAACTCGTTTACTACGACATACCTTTTGTATGCCAATCTTATTTAACCGCTGGCTCAACAAAGATGTCAAAGCCGAACTAACCGCCAAAATCGCCCAAGCCGAAAAAGGACATAACGGTGAGATTGTGCTGGTGATTGAAAACCACCTGCCACTCAATCAAGCCTATCATATCGGCTGTCGTGAACGTGCCATCAGGGTATTTAGCCATTATAAAGTTTGGGATACTGAACATAATACCGGCATTTTGATTTATCTTAATTTGCGTGAACGCAACTTACAAATCATCGCTGACCGTGGTATCAACCAAAAAGTCTCCCCAGACACTTGGCAAAATTTATGTCAAGAGACGCTTGTTTATTTTAAAAAACAAGAAATGCAAACAGGATTAATCACACTCATTGATGCTGCCAGCCAAATTTTAAAAACCCATTATCCAAGTGCTGACCCCCAAGGCAACGAACTGGATAACACGGTGATTGTCTTAAAATAAACCGCAACATTTTCACCAAACCAAGGTGGCTTATGCAAGTACTGACCAACCATCGTCTTTTTGTCAGATATGCATTTTTGGCATTACTCATGTTGTGTGCCTTATTTTTTGGTGCATTAAACGCCCATGCCGATTTTATCCCTCCCGATGAACTCACCCTAAACCGCCCTGTCATTGATGAAGCAGGTGTGCTAAGCCCAAGTGAGCGTGAACACCTTGAACAACGCCTACTCAAAATACATCAATCAGGTGTCATGCAAGCAGCGGTGGTGATTGTGCCCACCACAGGCGATATGTCCACGTTTAATTACGGCATGGCAGTTGCCAAACGTTGGCGATTAGGCGATAAAGACAAAGACAATGGCTTGGTGATGCTGATTGCTACCAAGGACCGCACAAACTACATACTTGTAGGATATGGGCTAGAAGGTAATTTACCAGATGCTGCCCTAAAACGCATTTTGCGAGAACATGTGCGACCCGCCTTTAAAAAAGGCAATTATGCCAAAGGCATTGAAGTAGCTTTTGATAAGATTGAAAGCCGATTAGAGATTGACCCACAAATGCTGGCAAAAATGGATAAAACTGAAAAAGAAAAAAATCTACTACGCCGAAAATCAAGAATAACAATCATAGAATATTTGATAGGCGGGGGAGCAATGAACATTATGATAGGCTGGCTTATCTATCGTATCAGTACAAAATATCTAAATAGCACCATCGCGACAGTGATATATCTGTTTGTTGGCGGTGCGATGTTTGTTTATGCAGTGTATAAGGGCTGGATGTTAGGCGACTGGCTGTGGATGATATTGGGCGTACCTGTGTTTGGCTTTGCCTTTTATTTTGGCAGAGATTATGCCATAGAATATGACAAAAAGCGTGATACCAATGAGATTTGGGATACAGAAGATAAAGCAGAGTTTTATGACAGCACATCACGATATGACGATTATCCATACGATGACTACCGATATGACGATGACCAAATGTACAACAATCCAGACACCAAGCAAGGACATGGTGATGGCAACTGGTAAAATGATTTAAAGGAGTGATGATGAGTGCATTGTTTTGGCTGATTGGTTTGGTGCTGTTGGTGGTGGTGCTGTTTTTGTTGGCTTTATTAAAACCCATCAAAACTGGCAAATCTGTCAGCAAAACCACCCCAACCCCATCTATATCGCCAATATCACCAGCACTGCAACAGCTTTTGGATCATCTGGCAAATTTGTTGCCCGAATTTACGCTCAATGCCAAATCAGGTCAGCAGCAGCGTATCATCGTCAGTCGCAAACATGTGCAATGTGCGATTGTTGTTCTGTCCAATCACACCGCTCAGCGCCTGATGGGGCAAACACTCATCATTGACACCAACCATCATTTTGGTGAACTGCCACGCATTGCCCAAGACATTCGTCAGCATTTTGATAACATTTATCAGGCTGATTAAGTTTGGGCAAAGGTGGGGTAATAAGCCTTAGACTAAGTTATCCAAATATTTTTCAGCATCAAGGGCCGCCATACAGCCCGTGCCTGCTGAGGTGATGGCTTGGCGATAAACGTGGTCAGCCACATCACCACAAGCAAACACACCATCAATACTGGTGGCAGTGGCATTGCCTTCTAGACCGCTTTTTACCACAATATAGCCATCTTTCATGGCAAGCTGACCATCAAAAATTGCCGTATTTGGCTTATGCCCAATCGCCACAAACACACCCATCACATCAAGCTGTTTGCTTGTGCCGTCTGCGTTTTCAATCACCACGCCCGTAACACCCATCTCATCACCAAGCACTTGTTTGACGGTGCTGTTCCACTCTATGCTGACCGTACCTGCTTTGACCTTATCAAAGAGCTGGTCTTGCATGATTTTTTCTGCACGCAAATTATCTCGGCGATGAACCAAGGTAACATGACTGGCGATGTTGGATAAATACAAGGCTTCTTCTACCGCTGTATTGCCACCGCCTATGACAACAACCTTTTGATTTTTATAAAAAAATCCATCACAAGTAGCACACGCTGAAACACCACGCCCCATAAACTTGCTTTCACTTTCCAAACCAAGGTATTGAGCGGTTGCCCCTGTGGCAATAATCAAAGCATCACAAGTGTACTCACCGCCATCGCCTGTCAGCTTAAAGGGTCGGTTTTGCAAATCGGCAGTATGAATGTGGTCATAAATGAGCTGAGTGCCAAACCGCTCGGCATGAACTTTCATGTTTTCCATCAGCTCATTGCCTGTCAGCCCTTCGTGTCCGCCTGTCCAGTTGTCAATCTCGGTGGTGGTGGTCAGCTGTCCGCCCACTTGCAAGCCTGTGATGATAATCGGTTTTAAGTTGGCACGAGCAGCATAAACTGCCGCCGAATACCCTGCCGGCCCTGAGCCTAAAATGATGAGTTTGTGGTGTGTCATGGCAAAATTCCAATCATAAAATAATTAAAAATAAATCCGACTTATATTTAGGACTATTTTTATAAAATACAAGCTAAAATTTACAAAAGACACAATAATACTATATAATATAAACCTTTAACTAATCGTCGCCCTTATCCTTACTTTTATCGGTCAGATGAGTCTTTTTTGATGAAAAACCTGCTCAAACATGCCACCATCACCAAATTTATTGGCAAAATGCCCACCGTCAAACAGCTATTTTTTACAGGGTTAGGTGCATTACTATTAACGTTTTTATTTTTATCATTGCTGTCTTATAATGTCAATGACCCTGCATGGTCGCACGTTGGACAAAGCGACACCACCACCAACATCATGGGGCAACTTGGGGCGTGGGTGGCAGATATTTTACGAGTATTTTTCGGGTTGGGGGCATGGTGGCTCATCATTGCTTTGTGCTTTGAGATGATACGTCTGTGGTGGAAACATGAGACGATGGCGTGGCAACTAAGTGCGATTGCTCATATTTTTTTGTTGATATTTATTAGTGGCTTATTAGCCAGTTGGGGAGCAACCACGGACAATGCCACCGCTCTTTGGTTTGGTGGCGTGGTAGGGCATGAGCTTCATGGGGGCTTGGTGGCACTGTTTGGTTCAGCACTGGCTTTATTGTTTTTGTGCGTGCTTATTGCAATTGTGGCAAGTTTGACCTTAAATGTGCCTTATAAAAAGTTCTTTTTTAACAAAAACAAAACTCCACAAACCCCTAATGACACTCAAACAAACACCAAAACAGACGACGCTCCCAAAGACAGCAAAGATAAGGGGCTGTTTAATACCATTATTCCAAAAAAATCCGAAACGCCAACACCTGATACCGTCCCCACTGAAAGTTTGGGCGATTTTTTACAGCATTCAGGGCTAAGGGATAAAGTACTGTCTCACCATTTATCATCACTCCAAGACAAAATCCAAAACGACCAAGACGACACCAACCAACAACAAACGGCAGACGATGACACCATTCACGCCAGCACAAATAACATCCCTGTTCAGCCGACAAAACACAGCGATAAAAGCTATATTGACAGTCATGGCATGGGGGTAACTACTGTACATACCAACGTCAAAATCCAGCACGCCAATAACTTTGATGACCACTCAAACAAAGACCAAACGCCAAAGGCAACTGTCCAAGAGCACAGCACAAAACCCAACACCATCAGCCAAGATGATGACAAATCAGTTTTAACTCATGCCAACCCATCTGCCAAAGTGGCAACCCCCCATTTGCATGATGACACAAACACACAATACAACGATAACACATCTCAGCAAACCCACACACAAGACGGATTTTTTGCAGATGATGACACAGCAAATAATAAGATAAGCGATACTCCTGCACAATCTTTTGAGCCTGACACCGCCAAAAACAAAAAATCTCATGCCATGAGCACATTAGAGTATCGCATGAGCCTATCTCCTGTGCCGGAGCTGAGCCTGTTAGACCCTGCCCCACCCAAAAAAACCACTTATACCCCAGAAGAGCTAGAACGTCTATCAGAGCTTTTAGAGATTAAACTTCAAGAATTTAATATTAATGCCAAGGTGATGAGTGCGATTGTTGGACCTGTGGTAACTCGCTTTGAAGTGGAGTTGGCGGCAGGCATCAAGGCAAGTAGAGTTACCAAAGTCGCCCAAGACCTTGCCCGCTCCATGTCTATGACGTCCTTACGTGTGCTGCCTGTGATTGCAGGCAAGCCTTATATTGGCATTGAAGTACCCAACCGCCATCGTGAGATTGTTGGGCTGATTGAGCTTTTGCAGACAGATGACTACCAAGACCCCAACGCTGGCATCAGCATTGCCATCGGTCAAGACATCAGTGGCAGAGCTGTGATTGCCGACCTTGCCAAAGCACCACACATGCTTGTGGCAGGCACAACAGGCTCAGGTAAATCGGTGTTGGTCAATTCCTTTTTGCTGTCTATGCTCTTAAAATACACCCCTGATGAGCTAAAACTGGTTTTGATTGACCCCAAACAGCTAGAACTTGCCAACTATGCTGACATACCCCATCTGCTGACACCTGTCATTACTGATATGACAGAAGCCACCGCCGTCCTAAATTGGTGTGTTGATGAAATGGAACGCCGTTATCAGCTGATGAGTCTTTTACGAGTGCGTAAATTATCTGAGTTTAATAAAAAAGTCAGCTTTGCTAAACAGTCGGGTGAACCATTGTTTGACCCCTTGTGGAATCCCAATGACAGTGTTAGCACCTCATCTGCCCCCAAACTCAAACCTTTGCCACAAATTGTGGTGGTGGCTGATGAGTTTGCCGATATGATTATGCAGCTTGGCAAAACTGCCGAAGAGCCGATTGTGCGTCTTGCCCAAAAATCACGAGCCGCAGGCATTCATTTGATTTTGGCAACCCAACGCCCTGTCGCCAGTGTGGTTACTGGTTTGATTAAATCAAACATTCCTTCACGAGCTGCTTTGCGAGTAAACTCTGCTGTTGATAGCCGTATCATCATTGATGAAGCTGGGGCAGAAAATATGCTTGGTCATGGGGATATGATGTTTTTGGCACCGGGCAAAAACTTTACCGAGCGTGTGCATGGGGCTTATGTCAAAGACGATGAAGTCAATCGCATTACTGACGCTTGGCGAGAACGTGGTAAACCTGATTATATTGATTTGTCAAGCAATTACACCTTTGAAGGTGAAGGCTCAGGGGATACATCAGCACATTCAGATGATGAAGCATATTACAATCAAGCGTTGGCATTTTTTGTAGAAAGTAAAAAAGTCTCCATATCCAGCCTACAACGCAAATTATCCATTGGTTATAATAAAGCCGCTCGTTTGGTGGATTTGATGGAAGAGCGTGGCGTGGTCAGTGCGCCTGACAGCCGCAATAAACGCCAATTACTCATCTAGGAGATGGTATGAGCTTGGGTTTTTGGGTGGTGGTTGTGGTGATGGGATTTTTTATTGGCAGCATTATGGGTTTAAAACCCAAAATGTCTGATGTCAGATTGGGCAAATGTCGCCTGTTTGCTCGCACCATACAGCTACACCCCAAACTTATCCCCACACCTGCCTTTATCAACACACCCAAAAAAATGACAGCAAGTTATACGGTCATAGATGATACATGGCGACTGCCTTTTGCTGAACTTATCGCCAAAGATGGCACATGGCACAGCGATACGCCCCACCCTTTATCATCGGTAAAGATAGAGCATGAATTATCCAAATATTTTTTGGGTTTAACCATCAAAGCAAATAGTGTCAGTCTATTTTGGCAAGATGATACCTATGTGAAAAGCTATGCGGTGCGTGATGATAATGCTGACATACAGATACAACAAGATTTACAAACTTTAAAGGCCTATTTGATACAGATTGCCACAAGCCACAAAACATGACTTTTTCACGAATTTTTAACCAGTTAAAAAGCACACTTGTCTATGTGCTGATATTTTTGGTCATTTATTTTGCCATCAATGCTTACCGCTCGCCCATCGCCCCACCCCAGCTACAACTCAATGACAGCACAGACATCATCACCCAAAGCCATCACCGCCCTGTACTGGTGTATTTTTGGGGGTCATGGTGTGGCGTGTGTCGCACCATTTCCCCAAACATTCAAACACTACACGCCCAAAACTACCCTGTCATCAGCGTGGCAGTCTCATCGGGCAATCATAATGAAGTCGCACAATACATGAAACAACATGGCCATCAGTTTGATGTCATCAATGATGAAGATGGCTCATTGTTTCAAACTTGGGGCGGTCAAGTTGTACCATCTTTTGTGGTTATCCGTGATGGTCAAGTGGTACAAAGTTTTACAGGATTTGCCCCTTTGTGGTCGCTGAAACTGCGATTGTGGCTTGCTTCTTAGCCATAAAAAAGGAGCATTCGCCCCTTTTTTTCTACCAAATCCCTGATTTGACCTTATCTTTCATGACATCATGCTCATCTAGCCTAAACACTGGCTCTTGACTGCCTGCTTTGAGCTGTTTGGTGTAGTCCTGCACCAAAGCAAACACATATTTTGACAACAGCACAATCGCCATCAGGTTAATAATTGCCATCGTTCCCATGGTCAAATCGCCCATATCCCAAACAACTTCCACCTTGGTAACCGCCCCAAAATACACAAAGCCAAGCACCAAAAGACGAAACACAACAATAACCGCTGGGTGGTTTTTCAAAAACTGCATATTGGACTCAGCATAAGCATAATTACCAATGATGGTAGAAAATGCAAACATAAACAACATCACCGCCAAAAAGTGCTGACCCCAACCGCCCACGTGCATTTCAAGAGCTTTTTGAGTGATTTGCACGCCTGTCAAATCCGTAGCACTATCTGGCATTGCCAACAATATCACAAATGCCGTACACGAACAAACAATGATGGTATCTACAAACACCCCAAGCATTTGTATCACACCTTGCTCCACAGGGTGCTTAACACTGGCAGCGGCTGCCGCATTGGGGGCAGAACCTTGACCTGCTTCGTTGGAGTACAAACCCCGTTTAATACCCAACATCATCGCCTGCGAGATGAGCGAACCAAACAAGCCACCGCCTGCTGCTTCAAAGGTGAATGCCTTTTGAAAAATCAGCCCAATGACCGCAGGCACATTGGCAACATTGGTGATGATGATAAACGCCGCCACCAACAGATAAATGAACGCCATCACTGGCACAATAATCTCAGCAATTTTTGACACACGAGCAATCCCCCCAAAGATGATGGGAGCGGTCATAATGACCAACATTGCCCCAACCACGTGCTTGTAAATCTGCCAATCACCTTGACAAGCATCGCTTGCTCCTGTACAGCCAACGGCTGATTGCAGTGCTTGGGTGATGGTGTTAGACTGAATGGACTGGTAAACAAAACCAAAGCAGACAATGAGTGCCACAGCAAATACCACACCAAGCCATTTTTGCCCCAAGCCTTGCTCTATGTAGTAAGCAGGACCACCCCGAAATTTACCAGTTACAGGGTCTTTGATTTTAAATAACTGTGCCAAACTAGACTCAGCCAATGCCGAACACATACCAATCAGGGCAATCAGCCACATCCAAAACACCGCTCCTGCACCGCCCAAGCTAATCGCTATCGCCACGCCTGCAATATTTCCCACACCCACACGACTTGCCAATCCTGTGGCAAACGCCTGAAATGCGGTAATACCTTGCCCATCATGCCCCTGACGGCTACCCAACATCGTCTTGATACTTCGCCCAAACAGTCGCACTTGGGCAAATCCTGACCCTATTGTAAAAAACAGTCCAATCCCCACCAATAGCCACACCAACACGTCCCACAGGGGGCTATTTAAGGATTTGACCACGCAATGCAAGCCTTCTACAAAGCCTGCTTCTGCACCACATGAAAATGGATTGTCATACATTACAAACCGCTCCTAAACCAAAATAATCGCCACACAAAATAAAAGCAACACAATAACCGCTTGTGTTGCCTGTCGCCTGATGGCAATGGGTAAACCGCCATTATAAAATAATGCGGTTAATTATACACGATTTTTTACAGTTGAGTTACATTTACGCATATTAAGACATTCACTTTTTTAGACAAAATGGCATTTTATCGTTAAAATATTCCCATTTATCAGTCAGGAAAAATCATGACCGCCCCATCTTATCATCTAAGTTTTGACAAATATTATGACCATCTGGTGCGTGTTCACCTAGAATTTATCGCTCCTATCGACCATGTTCGCTTATGGTTGCCCACTTGGATAGCAGGCAGTTATTTGGTGCGTGAGTTTAGCAAGCACATCGCCCAAGTCAGCTATGTCATCAATAACACACACCATATCGCTCAAAAAACAAGCAAAAACACCTACGTCCTGCCCCACACCCACCAACATGATAAAGTTAGTGTGCATTATGATGTGTACTGTCATGACTTGTCTGTGCGTACTGCTTTTGTGGACAGCACACGTTTGTTTGGCAATTTTACTTCTTTGCTGATGATGGTGTCGTCATTAGAACAAAATTTGTGCAATATCACTTTATCCGTGCCTAAGGCTTTTTTACAAAAAAATCCCAACGCCACCCTTGCCATTGGATTGCCTTATGACACACACACTCATGATGATGGCGTGGATTTTATTTTAAATAACATCGCCGCTTTTGACAGCTATGATTATCCTTTTGAAATCAGTCAGCAGACGTATTTTGATTTTAATGTCAAAACAAACGCTCGCCCCGTTCATCACCGCTTTTTTATCACAGGTCGCCACAATACCAACATACACCGCCTAAGCGATGATGTCCAGATGATTTGCCAAAGTTATGTAGATTGGCTGGGTGATGTGCCATTTGATGATTATACCTTTATGACTGTGGCGACAGGGAGTGAATATGGCGGACTAGAACACATCAGCTCCACCGCACTTATCACCCCACGCACTGATTTGCCAAGTATCTTGGAACAAGACGAACCGTCAGCAGATTATCAGCGATTTTTGGGCTTGTGTAGCCATGAGTATTTTCATGCATGGTGGGTCAAATCAGTACGCCCTGATGTGATGATGGATAATGATTTGACTGCCGAAAGTTATACGCCACTTTTGTGGGTATTTGAAGGCTTTACAAGTTATATTGATGACTTGATGCTGCTGCGTGCTGGGGTCATCAGCAAAGACAGCTACCTAAAACTCATCACCGCTCAGCTCAACCGCTACGCCCAAACCGATGGTAAAGCACATCAAAGCGTGGCAGAGTCTAGTTTTGATGCTTGGATAAAACTGTATCGCCCTGACGAAAACACCACCAATCAAAGCATCAGTTATTATAACAAGGGGGCTTTGGTCGCTCTTATCTTGGATTTGATGTTGATAAAGCACGGTCATCGTTTGTTTGATGTCATCAAGCATTTTTATGACTTATCAAAACACACATCAAACAAACGCTATGGGCTGACCACCGATGAGCTGGGCAAAGTCATCAGCAAGATGATGGGGGCGGACAATTGGCAAGATTTTTATGACAATTACATCATTGGCACAAAAGATTTACCCATTCAAACACTATTAAGCCCCCACAACATCACCATCATCACCAAAGACCGTGCAAAACAATGGGGCATGACCTATAAAGATGACCCCCTTGGGCTAAAAATCAGTCATTTACAACGTGATAGTGTCGCCAGTCGTGCAGGACTGTCTGTTGGTGATGTCATCATCGCCATAGACAGCATTAAAGCCAGCAAAGACCAACTAAATCGCACCATTGCCCTGACTGGCGATGATATTTGCGTTCATGTTTTTCGCCGTGATGAACTGATGGTATTTGATGTCAAAGCAGGTAAGCTGTCAAGACATAGCGAATACTTCCTATCAGGTGATGGTGGTGCGTGGCTTGATTTTGGGTAAAGGTGGGTGGCTGATGAGCTTGTTGGGATTGACCGCCAAGCGAACAAACTGCCCCACACCCAGCTCCCCAAGTGTCCATATACCCACCTGATGGCGAATAAGGCGTAAGCATGGCAAACCCACATGAGCGGTCATTCGCCGAACTTGGCGGTTTTTACCTTCAAAAATGGTGATGGACAGCCACGCCGTTGGTATGGTTTGACGCTCTCTGATGGGCGGTTGTCTTTGCCACAGAGCAATAGGGAGCGTGTCTAGCACTTTGACAATGGCAGGTAAAGTCTTGCCATCTTTTAGGGTAACGCCTGCTCTTAAAGCATCAATTTGTGCTTGTGTGGGGATATTTTCCACTTGAACAAGATAAGTTTTGCCCCATCTTTTATCTGATTTTGGCGTGGTGATGGCATGGTTAAGCCGACCATCATCAGTCAAAACAAGCAAGCCTTCACTGTCTTTATCCAGTCGTCCTGCCACCCTTAATGTTTTATCATCAAAAAAGTCCGCCAATGTTGCCATATTTTCATGGTCTTTGCGAAACTGGCTATGCACACCATAAGGTTTGTTAAACAAAATCACACTTGCCATCATTTTTCTCATTTAAAACGCCATAAAAAATCCAAACGACTAATCATGACCGTTTGGATTTGCGCCACATGATTACTTGGCATCAGCTTGTTTGGCAGGTGCTTCGTCAGTTTTGGTGGCATCGCTGGCGTTGGCATTTGCATTAGCGACAGCTTGACTGTTGTCAGCATTGCCCACGGCAGTTATCGTGCCATCTTTTTCAATGAGCGTAAATTCAATACGGCGGTTTTGGAAACGCCCTTGCTCGGTGGCGTTAGATGCCACAGGCTCATCAGAGCTTGCCCCAAAAATCTCAATCTGTTCATTTGGCACGCCCTTAGACACCAAATACTCACGCACCGCATTGGCACGGCGTTCAGAAAGTTTTTGGTTATAAGCATGGTTGCCCTTGTTGTCAGTATGACCAGTGATTTTTAGGCGAGCTTTTGGCAAGCTGGTCAATTTGGCTGCTGCTGTATCCAAAATCACTTTGTTTTCATCAGGGACAGCATGAGACGCTGTGGCAAAGTTGATGATTTGTAGGTTAAGTGCTTCTACCACATCTTCGGCAGTTGCCGTCTCAGTTAAACTGTCTAGGGCAGTTTTGGCAGACTCTAAGCTGGTTGTTACCGCCGTTTGAGCGTCAATCTGTGGCTCAGCTTCCACCACAAAATCACTTGGCACAATGCCTTTTACGCCATCAATGAGTTTTTGCAAAGCCACAGGGTCGGTAGAATTTAGGCGAATGTTTTTGTCATTAACGGTCAAACTGGCATTTGGCACGCCTTTCATCAGCCCAAAAATCGCAGGCAAATGCTCACCAACTGGCAACATATCAGCATGCTCTTTTGAAAAATTTAGCTCACATTTGTCCGTTGCACCAAACACGCCTGCCAATGCAGTGCGAATGGACGCGAACACACCTTCACCACCTGCTTGACCTTGACAAGCATAAACTGCATTACCTGCTTCATCAGTAGATAGGCTAAATGTGGCAGGTTTTGCGTTTTCTGGGGCAACACTTGCAGGAGCTTCTTTGGTGGCAGGTGTGTCAGCAGGTTTTGCCACAGGTGCAGGCTTGTCTTGACAGCTACGTAACAGTAGCCAAATAAGACCTGCCAAAATAATAAGACCAATGATGGGCAATAAGCTCTTTAAAAAACCACCGCCTTTTTTGGCAGTTTCAGCCACTTCATGACTGACATTGGATGTTGCAGAGCTGACACCACTTGCCACAGAACTGACAGCACCTTTTGCCCCATCAGCAACATTGCTTGCCAAGTTACTTGCGCCCGTTGCCAAATCTGATACCGCATCTTTGGCGGTGCTTGCCACAGAACCTGCCACGCCTGCAATGCCAGCCAACAAACCCATTGGCAATAATGCTGTCGCCCAGCTTGGCAAAAGAGCCACAAAATCTTCTAATTTATCTTTTAGGTAGGCAGAGATAGAACCAGTACCTGCCAAACCTTTAAACTGTTCAAGCACCAAGGGTGTGGCAGTTGTGAGTGTGGCACTGGTGGTGCTTTCAGGCAAATGATACTCTTTGGCAAGCTCGCCTGTCAGTAGTGGCACTTGTGATTTGCCATGCTCATCTTGAAGCAATGTATCCAACAGTTTTTTGCCATCGTGTGATGCATCTGCATCATTTTTAATCAATGATTCTACACGCTCAACTGCTGACTCATCTGACAAACGAGCCCCCAAAATCCCATAGATGGAAGTCAAAAGCTGTCGCTTGCTCTCATCATCACCTGTATGATGTTTAACAAGCTCCAAAACTTTGGGGGTGATGAGCTGATGAAGTTGTTCAATAATGTTCATGACAAAATTCCCTAACTAAAACAGATGCCAAATACCACGCATCTTTATACGAAAAAATACCAAACACAAATCAGATGAATGATTAATCACACATCAAATACAGTTTGACAGTTAAGATGTATTGTCGTTAATTTGACCGCAGAAAAAAAGAGCTGGCAACAATAAATAACAAAAACTCACATAAAACACATAAAGCCCAAGCGTTATTTGCGAATCTCATAAGATGGTCCACGCATGACCCCATCAGAACCAATGGACGTCTCTGACAGCTCCAACAGCTCTTGGGGAATGTTGCTATTTGTATGTGCTGCATTGGGCGTGCTTGGTTCAGGCAATGTTTCTGATGATGCACTTGTTTCACCATCTACATCACCCATCTCATAAGCAGGTGGTGTGTGCTGTGGCACAGGGGCAGACTGAGCAGAACTCTGCACAGGCTCAGGCAACATGGCAGGGGGCATGCCATTAACAGGCATGGGGGCTACTGCATCGCTTGGCACATAAGGGGCAGATTCTACCATTTGCGGGCGTTCGTAAGGGGCAGGGGTGGTGGTAGCTATCTTATTGGTCTTATCAGATAACATGGTCATCATCGCTTCATCAAACACCAAAAACTCCACACGGCGGTTTTTAAATTGCCCAGTTGCAGTTACATTATCACTGATGGCAAAAGCATGACCCACGCCTTTGGCGACCAACTGAGATTCAGGCACACCCGATTGTACCAAAAAATCTTTGACCGCTTGGGCTTGGGCTTGGGAAAGTGCCACATTTGCCGTGCCATCAGGATTATTGGCATCTGTGTGGCTGGCAATGATAAGTTTGATGGTGGGATTTTGGATAAGTTTTTGAGCAAACAACCCAAGTGGGGCATGATACTGAGCGGGCAGTTCGGTCGTACCATAAAAATCCAAATGCTGTAAATTAATCGCTCGCACCAACTGATATGGTGTTGATGTGGCGGTTAGGGCGTTGATGGCGTCTGTTGCTTTGGCAATGCTGGCATTGATGGCACCTGCCCTATCCAAAGGCGGTACTGCTTGTACACTAAACTGTGGTGCAAGCAAACCAATGTCGCCCACCAGACGATTTAAAACGTCTGTTTTTGGGTGATTGACCATGATTTGCCCACCAACAATCTCAATGCTGGTAAAAGCTTCTGATTTTATCATTGCAATGATACTTTCTAAGCGTTCAAGTCCCACCAACGATGAGCCAAAAGCACTGTCTATGTCAATGATACAATCCACTTGACCGAAGTTTTTTTGCACAATCTGCATGAACTGTGCTTGTAAGGCATTATCCCCCACTTCCGCCAAACAGCCATACAATGTGCCATTTTCGCCTGTGGTTAAAAGCAGACGTGGTGGATTGAGCGTGCTGTTTGGTGCATTTTGTGTCGCCACAGGTGTTTCTTTGTTGGACTGATACACATACCAAGCACCCATTGACAGCCCCACCAGTGTTGCTAATGCCAACACACCCAACCCCCAAGCGATTGGGCTTGTTTTTTTGGGTTTATGGTGCGATGGTTTGATGTGTGCGGTCTGTTTACTAAGTACTGTCTCGTTCTCATCATGCTCATCTGACTGCTCATCATCACTCGCCCCGTCATCACTAACGTCATGAGAATAAACAAATTGACTGCTGATAAACTCGCCTGCCCATGCTGGCAAATACAAAGCACTGACACCCAAGCCTAACACATATTGCCAAGACTGACCTTCAAGCAGTCCTGACAACTCCGCCATCATCATGGGCGTGGCTTGGTTGAGTTGTGTGGATAGGTCATGGGGCGACACATGAAAACTGCGTGATAAACGCTTGATGAGAGCTTGTGTCTGCTCCCCCCAAAGACCCAAAATATCCGTCTGTTTAGACACATCAACGTCAGTCTGTGCCATGTGGCAGACACTTAGTGCATAATACTGCTTTAACAAATCAGCCTGAACATCTTCGCCTAAATTTGGCGACACCAAACCGTGCAAATATTGTACAATATCCATCAAACAACTCGCTATATTTTAGTTCTATTATAGCGTATTTTTAAGCAAAAAAGGCGTGGGCTGTCTTGCCTGATACGCCTTTTGTCGCCTTTATGCATCAACACTCATCAGTCGTCATTGGCGGATTTTTGTTTGATTTTGGATTGCCCATCAATCACCGTTCTTTGACCAAAACCACCAAAACCGCCTTGTCCAAAGGGGTTGCCTTGTCCAAAAGGATTGTTTGGATTGACATTTGCTCCCATGTTACCAAACATACCTGTGCCACCCATTTGTTTTGCCATCATTGCCATCATTTTTTCTTGATTATTCATGGCATAATTTTTGGCTTTATTGGTCAAAATCTTTTGAATGGCAGGCAGTAGGATTAATAATGCCCCCACATCGGTCAACAACCCCGGTAGCAAAAACAGCACTCCCGCCAAACCTGTGGCGATAGATTTGGTAATCACGTTTTCAGGGGGCTGATTGGCAGGATTTGGAATGGTGCCGTTTTTCATTTGCTGAGCCATTGGGTTTAGCGTGCCAACAGTTTTTTTAATCAAACCAATGCCAATCACAGCCGCCACAATAAACCAAATAAACACCAACCAACCGCTAATAAATTGAGCAATCAGATACCAAAGCAACATCTCAATGATGAACCAAACCAGTGCAATGCCAACGACCACGCCCATAATTTTTCCTTAACTTAATACAAATGATGAATTTTGACATAAAATAGGTTATAATTCAATGTTTGTTCAAATGCTAATTTTTCAAGGCTTTGAACGTAATTTATCTTTAATTTTTGGCAAAATCATGACTTTGATTATCGGCATAGACCCCGGCTCACGCATGACAGGTTACGGCGTTATTCGTGCCGTAGGCGACCATTTGACCTTTTTGGATGCAGGTACGATACGCACTGACAGCACCGAGATGCCCAAGCGGATTAGTCAGATTTTTGGGGGAATTGCTCGGATTGTACAGCACTACCAAAAATACCATGATGAGCCAATACATTCTGCCATTGAGCAAGTATTTATGGCAACCAATCCTGATTCTGCTTTAAAACTTGGTCAAGCTCGTGGGGCGGCGATTGCTTCTTTGACTGCACAAGGTTTGACCGTATCAGAATATACCGCTCGTCAGATAAAACAAGCCGTCTGTGGCTATGGGGCGGCAGATAAAGAGCAAGTTACTGCCATGGTATGTCGCATTTTGGCTTTGGAAGTGATTCCACAAGCGGACGCATCTGATGGTTTGGCGTGTGCGATTTGTCATGCTCATTCTAGCCACTCCATGCACAAACTGCTTGGCAACACCGCCTTAAAAGGACGCTCTGCCAGCAAAAAAAAGGGGCGATGGCGACTGTCTGAAAGTGATTTAATTATTCCCAAATCCTAAGCGATGATTGTTAGTTATCGCTTTTTTTGGGCTGATGATTTTTAGATTTATCATGATGGGATTTATGGATATTTATAATTTTCATTCACATCTTTGATTTAATAAAACACCACACAGTTATAGTAAAGCACAATAAAGGTAAAAATATGTCTTGGTTTCCCAAATTTTCTGCCTATCAGGGCAATATTGCCACCAATCCTGTCAAAACACACGAATATCTGCCACCCACCCAAACCATCATGCTTGGCATTCAGCACGTCCTTGCCATGTTTGGGGCGACCGTGCTTGCTCCGATACTGATGGGCTTTGATGCCAATCTTGCCATCATGATGAGCGGAATTTGTACGATTTTATTTTTTGTGATGACAGGTGGACGAGTACCAAGTTATTTGGGGTCTTCCTTTGCGTTTATTGGTGTGGTGGCAGCGGCAACCGCTCACGCCACAGGCTCTGGGGCAAACCCCAATCTTGGTGTGGCGTTGGGGGGCATTATTGCCTGCGGTGTGCTATACGCCATCATTGGCTTTGTGGTGATGGGCACAGGCACTCGGTGGATTGAGCGACTGATGCCCCCTGTGGTAACAGGTGCGGTGGTCATGATTATCGGTCTTAATCTTGCCCCTGTAACTGTATCAACGGTTGCAGGCAAACCATTTGAGCTTACCATGACTTTGGTAACTGTCTTATGTATGAGTGGTATTGCCGTCTTTGCCAAAGGTTTTATCAAACGGCTGTTGCTACTTTTAGGATTGGTGCTTGCTTATGTGATTTATGTGATTGTTACTAATGGTCTTGGCATGGGTTCGCCCATTGATTTTGCTGTGATTGGGCAAGCAAAATGGTTTGGCATACCAAATTTTTCATCCCCTGTTTTTGATGTCAATGCCATGCTGATTATCGCCCCTGTGGCATTTATTTTGGTGGCAGAAAATTTGGGGCACATCAAAGCCGTTGGTGCGATGACGGGCGAAAACCTCACCCCACAACTGGGGCGGGCATTTGTGGCAGATGGCGTGGCAACGGCGTTATCGGCTGGCGTGGGTGGCACAGGCATGACCACTTATGGTGAAAACATTGGCGTGATGGCAATCACTCGGGTTTATTCCACCTTGGTATTTGTGGTGGCAGGGGCGTTTGCCATTTTGCTTGGACTGTCGCCTAAATTTGGTGCATTAATCCAAACCATTCCCAGTCCTGTACTGACAGGAGCATCCATTGTGGTGTTTGGGCTTATCACCATTGCAGGGGCAAAAATCTGGATTGATAATAAGGTGGATTTTTCAGACAACAAAAACCTGATGGTCGCCGCCGTTACCATCATTCTTGGCACGGGCAATTTTGGTTTGATGATTGGTTCGTTTGATTTGGGTGGCATTGGCACAGCAACCTTTATGGCAATATTTTTAAATTGGGTGCTTGGTTTACAAAAACATGATAATCAAGCGACATAAATGACTTTTGTCAAACGCATCGTTCATCTACCTTTAAAGATAACACATGACGAAAATGATAAACTTTGTTATAATACGCCGGTTTTTGGTGTCTTAGGCAACAAAAACATTTTTATTATTTTATAGGAATTATTTTATGACAGTCATCGCACAAGATACCGTGGTAAAATTTCATTATACTTTGACCAATGATGCAGGTGAAGTGCTTGATAAATCAAAAGATGCACCCCTTGCCTATCTGCATGGTCATCACAACATTATCCCCGGTCTTGAACAACAACTGCTTGGCAAAAGTGCAGGCGACAAATTCACCGCCACCATCGCCCCTGCTGATGCTTATGGTGAGTACCTTGCCGAAGCAGTGCAGGAAGTCCCCCGTGCCAACTTTCAAGGCGTACAAAACATTGAAGCAGGCATGCAGTTTCAAACCCAAACTGATGATGGTCATGTCATGCTTGTTACTGTCAAAGATGTGTCTGATGATGTCGTTGTTGTAGATGGCAATCACCCCCTAGCAGGTGTTGCTTTGACCTTTGATGTGGAAGTGGTGGACGTGCGAGCTGCTACTGATGAAGAGATTGCTCATGGTCATGCTCACGGTGAAGGCGGTCATCACCACTGATTTGCCATGACAGCTTTTGACAAAAACCCAAACATCGCTTTGGGTTTTTTGCTTTTAATCACCAACCAACTTTTTTATCATTATCATTACCCGCATAAAGCCGTGGCTAAATCATAAAATTTAGATTATGTTTGCCATTTTATTTAAAAATAATACTTGACTTAGTTCTTAAAAAAAGTTAGGAAAATCATTAAAAATATGGCATAATAAGTCTTATTTTTGGTTAATTGTGAACATTTGTTTATTTTTATATTGTCAAACAAAGAAGCTCAACGCCATCAAAATAACCACGAACACCTATTGCAAAAGAATTTGCAACATTTCCACCATCTAAACTTGGAGTTTTTATGAGCAAATCTACCATTGTTTATACTTATACCGATGAAGCCCCAGCCCTTGCCACGCATTCGCTACTACCCATCATCAAAGCATTTACCAAAAGCTCAGGGATTGAGTTTGCTGTCAGCGACATTTCTTTGGCAAGCCGTATTTTATCGCAATTTCCAGAATTTTTAAAAGAAGACCAACAGCAAACAGATGCTCTTGCCGAGCTTGGCGAGCTGGTTACTCGCCCTGATGCCAACGTCATCAAACTGCCTAACATTTCAGCCAGTATGCCCCAGCTACTTGCCACCATCAAAGAGCTACAAGATGATGGTTATGGGATTCCTGATTATCCCACCAACGCCCAAACAGACGAAGAAAAAGACATTCAAGCTCGCTATGACCGTGTCAAAGGCTCAGCGGTAAACCCCGTGCTGCGTGAAGGCAACTCCGACCGCCGTGCTCCCAAAGCAGTCAAAAACTTTGCCAAAAAATTCCCCCACTCTATGGGTGCATGGTCAAAAAGCAGCAAAACGCACGTCGCCACCATGAGCGATAACGACTTTTTTCACAACGAAAAATCTGTTACTGTGCCTGATGCCACCACCGTGCGTATCGTCTTTACTGACAAAGATGGCAACAGCCACGACCTAAGAAAGCCCCTAGCCCTAAAAGCAGGTGAAATCCTAGATGCCACCTTTATGAGCAAAAAAGCGTTGGTTGAGTTTTTGGACGAACAAGTAACAGACGCCAAAGCCAAAGACGTGCTATACAGCCTACACATGAAAGCCACCATGATGAAAGTGTCTGACCCGATTATCTTTGGTCATGCGGTCAAATCATTCTTTAAACCTGTGTTTGATCAATATGGTAAAGAGCTAGAAGCAGTTGGCGTGAATGTCAATAACGGCTTTGGTAATTTACTTGCCAATTTGGACAAATTAGAGCCAAATGTCAAAGCTGACGTAGAAGCTCTGATTGCTGACACTTATGCCAACAACCCTGATGTGGCGATGGTGGATAGCGACAAAGGCATCACCAATCTACACGTCCCATCTGATGTCATCATTGATGCGTCTATTCCTGCGATGGTGCGTACGTCAGGTCAAATGTGGAACAAAGACGGCAAACAACAAGACACCAAAATTATCATTCCTGACAGCACCTACGCCCCCTTGTATCATGCGGTGGTAGAGTTTTGTAAAGAGCATGGTGCGTTTGACCCCACCACTATGGGCACAGTGCCAAACGTGGGCTTGATGGCTCAAAAAGCAGAAGAATACGGCAGTCATGACAAAACCTTTGAAATCACCGCTGATGGTAAGGTAGAAGTGATTGACGAACAAGGCAATGTTCTACTTAGCCACGATGTAGAAGCTGGCGACATTTGGCGTGCCTGTCAAACCAAAGACGCCCCCATCAAAGACTGGGTAGGTTTGGCAGTCAAACGAGCTCGCCTATCTGACACGCCTGCGGTGTTTTGGTTAGATGAAAAACGTGCTCACGATGCCCAGCTGATTAAAAAAGTCAAAGCCTATCTTGCCGAGCTCGATACTGATGGATTAGAAATTCACATTTTGCCACTGGTAGAAGCGACCAACTTTACCCTACAACGCCTAAAAGACGGCAAAGACACCATCGGTGTTACTGGTAATGTCATGCGTGATTATTTGACTGACCTGTTCCCCATCTTGGAGCTGGGTACTTCTGCCAAAATGCTCTCTATTGTGCCACTCATGAACGGTGGCGGTATGTTTGAGACAGGAGCAGGTGGCTCAGCACCCAAACACGTTCAGCAGTTTAATAGCGAAAACTATCTACGCTGGGACAGCTTGGGTGAGTTTTTGGCGTTGGCGGTGTCTTTGGAGCATTTGGCAGAACGTGAAGGCAACAACAAAGCCGCTGTACTGGCAAGCACCCTAGATAAGGCCACCGAAGAGCTACTACTCAACGACAAATCGCCACAACGTAAACTTGGCTCGCTAGATAACCGTGGCAGTCATTTTTATTTGGCTTTGTATTGGGCAAACGCACTAGCCAAGCAAACAGACGACAAAGCCTTAGCTGATGAGTTTGCTCCTATTGCCGCTGCTTTAAATGAAGCTGAAAACCAAATCGTCAGCGAGCTAAACGGCGTACAAGGTAGCCCTGTTGAGACCGAAGGCTACTACTTTGCCAATCGTGAGCTACTGGATAAAGCCATGCGTCCAAGTACCACCTTTAATGAGATTATCGCCAAACTTGGCTAACCCATCTCACAAATACCACCTAGCGATAGGTGGTATTTTTTATCAAAAATCAACATCACCAATTTAAAGTTATTTTGTTTGACTTACAAATCATCAATCAAGTAATATGTTTTAAATTTCACTCTTGACAGAAATATCAAAAATATATAAACTAAACTCATCTTTGTGCCAAGCACCAAACTCTTATGAAACTTAATCCCACCACCGAAAAATTTGTGCTACATTGGGGCGAAATGGGCAGCAAATGGGGTGTCAATCGCACCGTCGCCCAAATCCACGCCCTACTGTATCTAATTGGCAAGCCGATGAATGCCGAAGAGATTGTGGAAACACTTGGTGTGGCTCGCTCTAATGTTTCTAATAGCATTAAAGAGTTACAAAGCCTAAATTTGGTGCAGACCACCCACATTTTAGGCGACAGACGCGATTATTTTACCACCAATACTGATGTGTGGGCATTGGCTCGTGTCATCATGGAAGAGCGTTACAAACGTGAGCTTGCCCCAACGGTCGCCTTTTTAGATGAGCTGATACACTCACCAGAGTTTAGCCACGAAAACAAAGAAGTACAAGGGCGTATCAAAGACACTCATCTGTTTATGGAGAGCATTTCTACATGGCTTAATGAAATCATCAAGCTCTCCACGCCCACACTCGCCAAACTTTTAAAACTAGGCACAGCCGTACAAAAGTTTTTAAAATAACCCAAAAATCATACACAATGCGTCATTGCGTGTGGTTCTAGCAAATATTAAAAATTTTAATCATTTATTTCTGTATTTACAGAAATTTATAAATAAAAGGACAGTTAAATGGACACTAAGCTCCACCAAAACAACTCTGCTTTATTTATCATCATCGCTTATACCATATTGGGTGTGCTTGTGGGGACACTGCTTGTTTTTGGGGTTACGCTGATCATCAATATCATCAATGACAGACTGATTGATACCTTGCCAGACACCTTGGCTTTATTGCCTTTATTTTTGTTGTTTGGGGCAATACTTGGGGGCGTGCCTGCTTTATTGACAGGCATGGCGGTGGCATACAGCAAAAGACTCAACCATCACAACATACCTGCCATCATATTACAGCCAGCCGTTATCAGTTTTGTCATCAGCTTACTATGTGCGTTAGTAGTGTGTTTAAGCCATCTGCACGCATTAGAAGCACTCACAACAAGTTTGATGTTTGCCTGCGTGGGTGGATTTTCAGGATTTGTGGTGAGCAGATTTATCAAATAATCCCACATAAACAACCTTAACTACACTTATCAGGACACACCATGAAAAAAGAAACAAGACGTACGCACAAAAACAGTTTTTCTTATCCAATATATGTACCTTTGGCTTTTGTTTTGCTTGGTGGTTTTATTGGTGGGTGTATCATTGGTTTAATAAGCAGTATCATGGCAATATCTAATTTTAACAACATAGATATTTCCTATCTTTTTATGGTGGTTATCTTTGGTGTCTTTGGCATTGTTTTTGGTTTTATTCCTGCTTTATTGATGGGGGTTTATGTGGCTTATCGGCGGTTTATTATTGTTGATTGGCATGATTATGTGCATTTATATGTTGTTGGCACATTCATATCAGCGATTTATTTTTTGTGTTGGTCAAATATGGCATTAAATGAGCCATCTGATATGGCAAAACTTTGGGCAATGGGTTCTATTGGTGGCATATCTGCCATGCTGATTGGTAAATTATTTATTCCAAAAATCAATCCAAAAGATTTTAACACATCAAAGGAACATCATGAAACCGCCTAATTATTTATATCATTCTCTTGCCCTATTGTGGTTATATAGTGGTATGATTTCTTTGCATTATCAAGACATTGGTATTGATTTATTGGCACATATGGGGTTTCATCATCAATTTTCTTTATGGTTATTATATGGTGCGTCATGTTTGGACATATTATTTGCCATACTCATCATGACAAAGCTGCGTCAAACGCCTTTATTGTGGCTGATACAGCTCATCTGCGTGATTACTTATAATGTGTTGATATTTGTTTTTCTACCAAAAACATTATTGATAGAGCAACTCATACACCCTTTTGCCCCAATCATGAAAAATCTGCCCATCATGGCAATGTTATTGTATTTGTATCAATATCATCAAACGACATAAGGAACACAGATGGACAGTTTATTGCTTTATCAGTTTGTCAAAACTTTGCACATTTTATCTGCGGTCATCATCACTGGCACAGGGTTTGGCACGGCATTTTATTTGTTTGTGGTCAATCGCAGTGGCTCTGTTTCTGCTCAATCGGTGGTCAGCTACTGGGTGTGCAAGGCAGATTTTTGGTTTACCACGCCTTGTGTGATTTTTCAGCCCATCTCAGGGGTGTGGCTGATGTCAAAACTGGGTATCCCTTGGTCAGCGACATGGATTTGGGTGAGTATTGGGCTGTATTTATTTGTTGGTATGTTGTGGCTGCCTGTGGTATGGTGGCAACTACAAATGAAAAACATCGCCAAACACGCCTGCGACACAAGCAGTACACTACCCCAAAGCTACTGGCAATACGCCAAAAAATGGGAGCTGGCAGGCTATCCTGCGTTTTTGGCAGTCGTGGTGATATTCTTTTTAATGGTCATCAAACCAATGTAAGCATTTAAATTAACCATGATAAAAATAGGAGTAATGATGAAAATTTTAATCACAGGTGGCAGTGGGTTTTTGGGTCAGCGACTGAGCATGGCGTTGTTAAATTTAGGGCATCAAATCATTTGGGTAAGCCAAAATCCAAGTAGCATCACACCGCCCAAAAACATCAAAGTCATTGATTACCAAACGCTTAGGGGCTTTAAAAAGCCCGTAGATGTCATCATCAATCTGGCAGGAGCAGGCATCGCCGACAAACGATGGAGCAAAACCAGAAAATCCGAGCTACTAAACAGCAGAATTTTGCCCACGCAGGCGGTTTTGACATACATCAATCAGCTTGATACTAAGCCAAAACTGCTCATCAGCAGTTCAGGTCTTGGCTATTATGGCACGGCAAAGCACTCGGTCATCTTTGATGAGCACAGCAAGCCAAACACAGAAGATTTTGCTAGCAAGCTATGCCAAACATGGGAAACTTTGGCACTCACCGCCAACACGCAACACATCGCCATCATTCGCACAGGTGTGGTACTGGACAATCATGGCGGCATGTTAAAACAGCTTTTACCTGCGTTTAAGCTGGGCTTGGGCGGGCGACTTGGCACAGGCGAGCAGTCATTTAGCTGGATAAGCGTGCGTGATTGGGTTAATGCCATCATATTTATCATACAAAAAAATATCAATAGCACCCTACCTGCACATCAGTTTTATAATCTGACCAACCCAAATGCCATGACCAACCACAGCTTTACTTTGGCTCTTGGTCAATTATTAAAAAGACCCACCTTGTGTCATTTACCGTCTTGGCTTATCAAACTGCTTTTTGGTGAAATGGCAATATTGTTGATTGATGGACAACGTGTTTATCCCAAACAGCTATTAGAGCTTGGATTTACATTTTATGATAATGACCTAAATTTTTTAAAAACGTCTTAGGATATGGTATTTTTTCATGATAATCTATTAACACCGATGAATGTTTTATTATTTGGTCATACAGGGTTTATTGGCAGGCATATTTATCATGCCATCAAACCATTATTTAATGTCAAAACCCTATCCTCACGCTCATTGGATTTTAATGAGCCAACTATCATGCCTGATTTGTTTGCTGGCATTGACCTTGTCATCAATGCCATTGGGGTGATGAGCGATGATAAACGCATGGAAACCATCCATCACCATACCCCCAAACAGCTTGCCACCATCGCCAAACAGCAAGGGGTCAAACGCTGGATAAACCTATCTGCATTAGGTGCAGACAGTCAGCATCCCATTGGGTTTTTGGGCAGCAAAGGGCGTGGCGATAAAGCCATTCTTGATTTGACTGATGATGATTTTAAGGTCAGTATCATACGCCCATCACTGGTATTTGGCAAAGGCGGTGCCAGCACCAGATTGTTTGTAACCCTTGCCAAGTTGCCAATTTGGATACTGCCTAATGACGGTCGCTTTATGATACAGCCCATTCACATTCATGATGTTTGTTTGGGTGTTTTAAACATCATCACTCATCATAAAAATGGCGTGTATGATTTTGTTGGCAAGCCCATTTTATTAAAAGAGTATTTAAAAATTTTGGCAAATAATTTTTATCACAAACAGCCAACAATGATTTTACCCATCAATAGTTATCTTGCTCAATGTTTATTATCTATCATACATCCACTTTTAAATAATCCTTTATTCAATCCTGATAATCTTACCTTATTACAAAATAGTCAGCTCATCAATCATCAAATCATGACAAAGGTATTAGAGCGTGAGCTGACAGATATGGATAATTTTTACTTTGACTAAAATTTTAATGAACGTCATTCATCCTTGATTGAAAATATTTTTTTGTTTATCAGCCCTTTTTTAATAAAAATCATGTATAATTCACCCCCAAATATCTACATAAATGATAGATATTCTCGCCTTACGATTTTGGGCATTGCCTGTTCTGTCAAGCCTAGATTTGCCATTTTATCGTTTTATCTTTCATCAAGGCAAATGATGAAAAGCCACCAGAATGTCGTAAGTTTTTTAATTTAAATTGTGAAAATCCTATGAATTATCAACTATTTACCTCAGAGTCTGTCTCAGAAGGACACCCCGACAAGATGGCAGACCAAATCTCTGACGCTCTGCTTGATGAGATTTTAAGCCAAGACAAAGACGCTCGTGTGGCGTGCGAAACATTGGTAAAGACAGGCGCGGTGGTGCTGGCCGGCGAGATTAGCACGCACGCCAACATAGACGTAGAAGCCATCGTTCGCCGTACAGTCAATAAAATCGGCTATAACCACAGTGATTTGGGCTTTGATGGCAGCAGCTGTGCGGTGATTAACATGATTGGCAAACAGTCGCCTGAAATCGCCCAAGGCGTGGACAGACAACGCCCAGAAGACCAAGGTGCAGGCGACCAAGGCTTGATGTTTGGCTATGCCTGCAACGAAACCGATGTACTCATGCCTGCTCCCATTGAACTGGCTCACCGCCTAATGGAGCGTCAAGCCAAACTGCGTAAAGATGGCACACTGCCTTGGCTACGCCCTGACGCCAAAGCTCAGGTAAGTTTGCGTTATGATGACGCTCATCGCCCACTTGCCATTGATGCTTTGGTGCTCTCCACTCAGCACGCCCCAGAGATTAGCCAAAGCGACTTACACGAAGCGGTGATGGAAGAGATTATCAAACAAGTAATCCCTGCTGAGCTTTTGCACGCCGGCACCAAATATCACATCAATCCCACAGGCAAATTTGTCATCGGTGGACCTGTGGGCGACGCTGGCTTGACAGGGCGTAAAATCATCGTAGATACCTACGGCGGTATGGCTCGCCACGGTGGTGGGGCATTTAGTGGCAAAGACCCATCAAAGGTTGACCGTTCGGCAGCTTATGCGGGGCGTTATGTCTCCAAAAACATCGTGGCAGCAGGGCTTGCCGAGCGTATTGAAGTGCAAGTGTCCTACGCCATTGGTGTGGCTGAACCAACTTCCATCTCAGTCAATACCTTTAATACTGGCAAAGTCTCCAATGATGAAATCATTCGCCTGATTCGTACCCATTTTGACCTAAGCCCCTACGGCATTACTCGTATGCTAGATTTACTGCAGCCAATGTATGAAGTTACCGCCAGTTACGGGCATTTTGGTCGTCATGGCACAGACCACGCCTTTACGTGGGAAAAAACTGACAAGGCAGACATCTTAAAAGCGGATGCTAAGTGGTAGTTTGCCATCACATCAAATAAAAGCCAGTCTGTGATTGGCTTTTTTAATCATATCAAGCCAACCTATTTTTAAATTTTAGGAAATACCATGACAACCATCAACGAGCAAATCAGCGAAAACACCGCCCAACTTCCCACTGATGCCAACGCTTTTTTTGAGCGTGCGGACAGCATCATCACCCTTGCCAACAGTCAGCTATCACCAAACTCACACGCAGGTCAAGTGGCCGCCAGTCTCACCTATGCTGCTGCTCGTTTTGCGGTATCTGCTGCCAGTATTGGTTTTGTCAAAGGCGATGACTTTGCCAAAGAAAAAGCGGACATCATTGAGTTTTATACCAAGCAATACCAAAAAATGCTTGCCGACAATATCGATGACTATGCTCAAAATTTTAAGAAATATACAGGGATTACAAAGTGATTACCCAAACTTGGTTATCATCAATTGATTGGTTTTTGTATTTTACTTAGATTTATGGCGCTGATTTATGAATGTTTAATGATGCGTCATGATTTATCTTACTTTTAATAGGCATTATTTGATGAATGGATAGCTCATAAAACATATTAAGACTTGGCAGGGCTATTTTTTTGGGCTACAATCTTTTTAAATTTGCACCCAATGATGTCATGACTTTTATCAAAAAACGTAAACTCACCCAAAACCAAACACGCCAAATCCAAAAAAATCACCAAAGCATTGATGATGGCGTGCTTGCCACAGGGGTGGTCATCTCCCACTTTGGCAAACAGCTAGATGTGCAAACAACCATACCACCAAAAACCACAAACAGCACACAAACAGGTGATGTGTGGCGTTGTCATGCTCGCACCACGCTACCGCCCTTGACGGTTGGTGATGTTGTGGGTTTTACCACCGATACCACCACAAACACAGGCGTGATAGAGTCCGTGTTGCCACGCACCACGCTCATTGCTCGTCCTGACCGTTACCACAAAATTAAACCTGTTGCCAGCAATATTGCCATGCTTGTGGTGGTGTTTGCCCCTCTGCCCAAACCTGCTACCGAATTGATAGACCGCTATTTGCTGATTAGTCGCTTATCAAATGTAAATCCATTATTGGTATTAAATAAAGCAGACTTGCTTGCCGAGCACCCTACCAGTCTTAAAATTTTACAAGAATATCAATCACTTGGCAAAAAATATCACTTTGATGTCATCACCACATCTGCCAACGAACAAATAGGTCTTGATGAGCTACGCCAGCATATTGATGGTAAATTGGTCATTTTTGCAGGACAATCAGGGGTTGGAAAATCCAGTTTAATCAATCACTTATTACCCCACGCCATGCAAGCAACCAACATCATCTCACAAAACTCACAACTTGGTCAGCACACCACCACCACCAGCCGACTGTTTGCTTATGACCCTGCTAATCTTGATAAAGGGGGCATCATAGACAGCCCCGGCATTCGTGAATATGGCATTTGGCACCTACAAAGTAATGACATTTTAAAAGGTTTTGATGAGCTCAATGATTTGCATGGGCAGTGTCAATTTAGAGACTGTAATCACAGCCAAAGTGCTAAGGGCTGTGCCTTTTGGCAAGCGGTGGCAGATGGCAAAGTGCTATCACGGCGAGTGGAAAGTTTTAATACCTTGGTTGCCGAAGCAAACCATCACCCCAAAGCCAAACATTACTAACTATTTCATACTCAACGTAATTTTGAAAAACAACTGCCATTATGTTGCCAAATCATTACCTATTTGTAAAATGTGTTATCAACTCTCAACACACCCGATGATTTTAGGGTATAATAAATAGTTTGTACACAGCTTTGGAGTAAATGTGGAACGCTGGTTTGAATTTATGGGCAATCACCCCATATTATTTGGGATTTTATTTGTGCTTGCCATCATGTTTTTTACCTTAGAAAGCAAAAGAAGTGGCAAAAAAGTTGCTCCCAATGCCTTAGGTATGCTCATGAACAATGAAAACGCCCAAGTCATTGATATTCGCCCTGCCAAAAAATTTGCCACAGGACACATTGCAGGCTCTCGCAACATTCCTTTTACCGAGCTTAAAACCCATTTACCTGAGCTACAGACCATCACCACACCCATCATATTTGTGTGCGATATGGGCATGCAAGCGGGCATGGCAGTACAGCTTGTGGGCAAACCCAATGCCATGCGACTAGAAGGCGGTATCATCAACTACCAATCATCAGGACTGCCCTTAACCACACCAAAAACTGCCAAAAAATAGCACCTTTTTATTACTGATGTTTTAAGTTGAATTCATGATTTAGGGCAGTTATAATAACAGTTTGTGTATAGGAAACTTTTATGAAACCCGTAACCATCTACTCAAAAGCCACTTGCCCCTACTGCATTAGTGCCAAGCGACTGCTTGACCAAAAAGGCGTGGCTTATACAGAGATTGATGTTTTTGGCATGAGTCAAGCTGAAACAGACGAAGTGGCGGTTAAAACCAATCATTACCGCACCGTGCCAAAGATTTTTATCGGTGATACGTTCATCGGTGGTTTTAGCGACCTTGATGCCCTAAACCGCCAAGGCAAACTTGATGAACTGTTAGCCAACTAATTTTCCATTCACCATTAGGAGCAATCCATGTCAGATGAACAAAACGCCCCACAGCTTGGTCTTGAACGTATCTACGTTAAAGACATCTCGCTAGAAGTGCCTAGTGCCGAAGTATTCACCAAAGAATGGCAACCTGAGCTTGACATTGGTCTGACCACCGCAAGTTCTGACCTTGATGAAGACCACAAAGAAGTCGTCCTAACTGTCAATGTTACCGCCAAAAATGCTGGTAGTACCGCTTTTGTTGCCGAAGTTCAACAAGCAGGGATTTTTGTACTACGCAACATCCCAGAAGCTGATATGCCACATCTGCTCAATGCCTATTGCCCAAATGTGCTTTTCCCTTATGCTCGTGAAGTCATCAGCGACATTGTTGCTCGTGGCAGTTTCCCACAGCTGTTGCTTGCCCCTGTTAATTTTGAGCAAGCATTCTTGCAAAGCCAAAACGAAGGCAACGCTTAATACTTACCATACACAGCACCCAAAAATCATGTGGTTTTTGGGTGTTTTTGTATCAAACACACCAACCAATAACAACCAAAACCAGTTGATGTTTTAACTTTTATCACCCATTTATTAGCAAAACTTATGGATAGAAACATCAAAAATTTGATGTATTTTATCAATCTTTAAACAATCATCATCAATTAATCATCAGGGCAAATCATGAACAGCGTTCAAGTTAAAATTTTAAATCCAAAAATCGGTACAGACCCCAATTTTCCCCTGCCCACTCGTGCCACCGATGGCTCAGCAGGCATTGATTTGCGTGCGTGCATTGATGAGCCGATGGTCATCCGTGCAGGACAGACCTGTCTTGTTGGCACAGGGCTTGCTGTTTATATTGCCAACCCAAATTATGCAGGGATGATTTTGCCACGTTCAGGGCTTGGGCACAAACACGGCATTGTTTTAGGCAATCTGGTGGGTCTGATTGATGCGGATTATCAAGGTGAGCTAATGGTGTCGCTATGGAATAGAAGTGATACAGACTTTACGCTAAATCCTGCCGAACGTATGGCTCAATATGTGGTTGTGCCTGTGGCTCGCCCCAGCTTTGATGTAGTTGATGAATTTAGAGACAAAAGCGAGCGTGGTGCAGGTGGTTTTGGCAGCTCTGGAATAAAATAAAACGTATTTTGATAAATTTACCATCAACACTCCCATCCAATCAAAAATCTCATGAACAGGAAAAAATCATGCAACACAAAGCCCTAACCCTTGATGAAGCCAAACACACAGCAGAAGTCATCACCACCGCCCTGCCTTATATTCAGCGTTATAAAGACAAACTTATCGTCATCAAATATGGTGGCAATGCCATGACTGACCCTGTGCTTGAAAGCTCATTTGCTCGTGATATTGTGCTATTAAAAACCGTGGGCATTCACCCTGTGGTGGTGCATGGTGGTGGTCCGCAGGTGGATACTTTAATGGCACAGCTTGGGCGCGAATCTGACCGCATTGATGGCATGAGAGTTACTGATAAGGCAACCATGGACGTGGTGGAGATGGTGCTTGGTGGCTCGGTCAATAAATCCATCGTCAATCTCATCAACAAGCATGGCGGTCGTGCCATTGGTTTGACAGGTAAAGATGCCAATCTCATCAAAGCCACCAAACTTGCCATGAATGACAAAGACGGCAACCCCATTGATTTAGGGTTTGTTGGTGAAGTTGCCCACATTAACACAGACGTTATTGATATGCTGATTCATAGTGATTTTATTCCTGTGATTGCCCCATTAGGTGTGGATGCAACTGGTGAAACTTATAACATCAACGCCGACCTTGTGGCAAGTCGTGTGGCAGAATTTTTAAACGCCGAACGCTTGCTACTACTCACCAACATCAAAGGCGTACTGGATAAAAACGGCAACGTACTCACCAGTTTATCGCCCACAGATGTGGATAATCTTATCGCAGATGGCACCATTAGCGGTGGCATGATACCAAAAATCGCAGGTGCGTTAGACGCCGTTAAAGCAGGGCTAAGAAGTGCCACCATTGTAGATGGGCGAGTGCCACACGCTTGTTTGCTAGAAATTTTTACCGAAGAAGGGGTGGGAACACAGATTTTAAGAACTGCCTAAACTGACAAATAAAAAGCCAAGCATTTCACTTGGCTTTTTTGATACTTTATTGCTTGGTTGCCCCAAAAGCACCACCTGCTTCCAGACCTGTTTTAACATTTTTATGATAAAACACGCCCGCCATCTCTTGGGCATCATCTCCAAAAAACGCTCCTGAAATTTTAGTATCTTGATGATTGCCTGAAAAAGTACTTCCTTGAATCTCACCAGCAACCTGCAATGTTGTCCCCAAAGCCGACAGTAAACCTTTTAAAGATTTTTCACCAAAATTCACTTCAAATGATGATTTACCTGAGTGATACTCATTACGACAAACTAACTCATCATTACAACTAGCCACCAAACCGCCTTCATATTTTGCTACGCCTGACTTTGGCATATCAACCGTACGATTGCCTTGATAATAGGCATATTCCATGCGAGACCGAGCATAATCATCAATCAGACCATAGCTGACATGGTTTAAATTATAGGTATGTTTATCCACACCAGCATAATCTCCTACTGCACCCAAACTAAATTTATGTCCATTGATAATCAGTGTTTTTATATCTGATACATTAGGTATTTCTTTGAGCATATCCTCAGAAACACTTTGACCTTTTGGCTGAGCGATGACTTGACCGTATTTAGTGGTCTTTAACTTTGATGGCGGGGTAATATTTTCATTTAAATCATTAGTATTTGTGTTATTGTTCTCAGGAGAGCCATTCTCAGGAGAGCCATTCTCAGGAGAGCCATTCTCAGGAGAGCCATTCTCAGGAGAGCCATTCTCAGGAACGTTGTTGTTTGCTCCATTATTTGTTGTATTGTTATTCACCGTAGGCTTGCTATCCAACAACGCATCTCTAACAACACCACTACTGCCAGAGCCACCACCGCAAGCAGTCAACAATGAACCAACCGCCAATGTTAATACGCCAAGTGCATGTTTTTTCATAAAATCACTCCATACTAAGTTACATTTTTATATCATGATGATACATGAATACTTATTTGTGAACAAAAATTAACATAAAAATTTTAAAACACCAACATAAACACGATAAATGTTCACAAAAATCAGATAAAAGCATAAAATTTCATCACTAGCCCCATTCACCCTTATGCCAATATACGATTGATTTTAAAGTAAAAATTCGTTATATTATCCAAAAAACTTGGACATTGCCATGCATAAATCTGCCCTGCTCTTATGTATCCTATTTATCTTATCTGCTTGCTCAAAAGCTCCTGAACATGAATTTGCCGAGCAAGCTGTCGCTGAAAATACCACCGAACACGCTGCACTACAACAAGACAACAATTTGCTAAATAGCCAAAGCACCATTCAAGATGAACAAACTCATTTGGCTGATAAACGGTTTGTTGTTAATGTGAAGGTGCATTTTGGCACAACAGATGTGGTTAAAACAGTGAAAACCCTTGAAGATTTAACGCTAAATACGGGCGGATATTTACAAAAAGTGCAGATTTTTAATGAAATTACTGACAAACACAGCTATCCCATTGGTGATGGCAAAATTAAAACGCTGACACATTTCGTGCGTCAAAGCCAAATGACCGTACGCATTCCCAAAGAACGTGTGAACGAATTTTTAAACCACGTACAAGAACAAATGGTGTTTTTGCATGAACAAGAATACATCGCCAAAGATGTGGCACTAGACTTACAGCGTGAACTACTACACGCTCAGATAGAAGCCCAAAAACAGGCGGATCTGGAACGCCTTAATCCCGCCAAGACGGACGATTTGACAGACAAATCCGCCCATATAGACAGCATTGCCCAATCAAAATACCGTCAAGCCCTTGCCGAGCTAGACAGAAAAGCACTTGCTGAACAAGTGGCATTTAGCACCATCAGCCTAACTCTTTATCAAGAACCGCAAATTTTTGAGCAGATTATGCCCGATACAAATGCCCACATCGCCAAAGATAATCGTGCTAATTTTGGACATAAATTTATCCAAAGCCTATATGCAGGGTGGGGATATTTCTTGGCGTTCATCTTGTGGCTAAGCAGTCTTTGGGCATTCATACTTGGTATGATTGTGCTGGTTGTTCTTTGGCGAGTTAAAAAGTGGCGGTTTAGACCAGTATTACGCACCACTAAAAACAGCCAAAAAACACGCCAAGATGACACCAAAGATAACACACCATAATCAATTAAGTTTTTCACCCATAAAAAACCCCCAATATTGGGGGCTTTTGGTTAATGTTTGTTGGTTTTTTTGTTGGTGGATTTGGCAGGTTTTGATGTTGATTTTTTGGTTTGTGGCGTGGTCGCTTGGGCAGGCACATGCTTCTGCTGATTTGCCTGATAAATCGCCATATTTTCAGGCAATAACTTTTCCATCGCTTTGATGCGGTTGTCATTATTGGGGTGAGTGGACATGATGTTGCCAATGACTGTATTGCCACTTGAATCCTTGGCGTTCATTTTTTTCCAAACGTTGATGGCGTCTTGGGGGTTGTATCCAGCTTGTGCCATCAGTTTCATGCCAATGGCATCTGCTTCATACTCATGATTACGAGAATAAGGTTTGTCCAAACCATATTCATGCAATAAATCCGCCCCCAAATTCACCGCACCGGCACTATATCCTGTCTTAGACTGAATGGCTGCTGCTCCTATCTGCACCGCCAGTCCTGATAACACACTGGCTCCTGCTTGTTTTTTGGAATGTTCTTGTAAGGCATGACCCATCTCATGACCAACAATCGCAGCAATTTCACCTTCGGTCAAATTGAGATTTTCAGCAAGCCCTGTATAAAATGCCATCTTACCACCCGGCATCGCCCACGCATTCTCCGTATTTGAGCGAACAACGGTCATTTTCCAATCAAACTTAACGCCTGTCTTGTTCATCGCATCTGCATAAGGACGCAGTCGCATAAAAGCACGCTGTACTGTTTTGGCAGTGGCAGATGTGGTGTCTATTGATTCACCGCTTAAAATTTTTTGATAATCTGAGCTGGCTTGGGCATTTAAACTGGTGCTGGTATTACCTGTCAAATCCGCCACCGTAGCACAGCCAGAAAGCATTAAAGTGGCACTCACAACCGCCATAGAAAAACGTTTCATTGCATCTTCCTTTATCCTAAAAAACTCATACTATTTTAGCAAAAGTTTTTGACAAATGTTATCAATAAATACAAACAAGCCATCAGCACCGAAACATTCCGATAAAAGGCATAAAATTTAGGATAATAGGATAAACTGCCCACATGGTCAAACTGCTAAGCACATGACAAATCACCACACATCACGCCAACACTTGCTCCCACTCATCACCAAAACCAATCAATGCCACCTCTTTGCCTTGATATTCTCCCATCACCATTGGGCGTTTGAGTACGCTTTGATTGTCCTTAATAATCTCATAAATAGCAAAAGTGTCATCACTCATCAATACCGCCTTGGTGTCATCATCAAATTTGCGGTAGGTTGTGCCTTGTTTGTTGATGACTTTATCGCCAAATAATACGACAAACTTATCAAAATCCGCCTTTGGCAGCACTGACTTTTTATAATCAAAAAATTCATACGCCACGCCTTTATCATTTAAAAAATCAAAGGCTTTTTTCATGGTATTGCAATTTTTAATGCCATAAATGGTCAGCATGGCTCACTCCAAAATCTGTAAAAATATTGGCAAATTATAACAAAAATCAGCTATAATAGTCTGTTATTTTTTATGATGATTGCTTTGAGATACTATGCACCAAGATTATGATTTTAGCACCATAGAACACGCCCAGCAAGCCAAATGGCACGCCGACAATCGCTATCACACCGACAACGAAAACCACGGCAAACCTACCCGTTATATGCTCTCCATGTTTCCTTACCCAAGCGGAAAATTACACATGGGTCATGTGCGTAACTATGCCATCACTGATGTGCTAAGTCGCTATTATCGCCAAAAAGGTCATGATGTCATGCAACCGATGGGTTGGGACGCTTTTGGTTTGCCCGCTGAAAACGCCGCCATCGCCAATGCCGTTGCCCCCCATGCGTGGACGATGGCAAACATCAAGCACATGCGTGAACAACTAAAATCTTTGGGGCTGTCTATTGACTGGTCTCGTGAGTTTGCCACCTGCTCACCTGAATACTACAAATGGGAGCAATGGCTGTTTTTACAACTTTATAAAAAAGGCTTAGTATACAAAAAACTTGCCACCGTAAACTGGGACCCTGTAGACAACACCGTTCTTGCTAATGAACAAGTCATTGAAGGGCGTGGCTGGCGGTCTGGGGCAGTTGTTGAAAAACGCGACATTCCCATGTATTACTTTAAAATCACCGATTACGCCGACGAACTTTTAGAAGATTTAAAACTTCTAGAAGGCAAATGGCCAAAACAAGTGCTGACCATGCAACATAACTGGATTGGCAAAAGTCATGGCATGGAGCTTGATTTTACTTATGACATTGACGGACAAACAGACAAACTCACTGTATTTACCACCCGTCCTGATACCATCATGGGTGTCAGCTATTTGGCGGTTTCTGCCGAGCATCCCCTTGCCAAATATGCCGCTCACAAAAACCCAGCGATTGATGAGTTTTGCAAACTGTGCAAACAAGGCTCTGTCGCCGAAAGCGAGCTTGCCAAAGCCGAAAAACTTGGCATGGATACAGGACTGACTGCCAAACACCCCATCACAGGGGACGATGTGCCTGTGTGGGTCGCCAACTATGTGCTGATGAGCTATGGTTCAGGGGCGGTGATGGGCGTGCCTGCTCATGATGAGCGTGATTTTGAATTTGCTCACAAATATGGCTTACCCATAAAGCAAGTCATTGAATTTAAAGATAAAATTTACAATATCCAAAAATGGCAAGACTGGTATTCTGACAAAGATGGCGTGTGCATCAACTCAGGGGTGATTGATGGCTTAAATAAAGACGAAGCCACCGCCAAAATCGCCACCATCGTCAGCGAAAAAGGGCTGGGTAAAGCCACCACACAATATCGCCTGCGTGATTGGGGCGTATCTCGCCAACGCTATTGGGGCTGTCCAATTCCGATGATTAACTGCGAATACTGCGGTACAGTGCCTGTGCCTGAAAGTGATTTGCCTGTGGTGTTGCCCACCGATGTCATACCTGATGGTCGTGGTAACCCTTTAAAAAACATACCAGAATTCATCAATTGCACTTGCCCTAAATGCGGTCAGCCTGCCGAGCGTGAAACTGACACGTTTGACACTTTTGTGGAGAGCAGTTGGTACGCCCAAAGATTTACCACACCGCATGATGACACACAAATGGTGGGACGAGCTGGGGCAGACAAATGGCTGTCTGTCAATCAATATGTGGGCGGTATTGAACATGCCATTTTGCACCTATTATACGCCCGCTTTTTTCACAAAGTCATGCGTGATGAAGGGCTTGTGGGTGGCTCTGAACCCTTTGAATGTTTGCTTGCACAAGGCATGGTTTTGGCGGGGACGTATTATCGTGAAAATGATGACGGCTCAAAGACTTACTTTTTCCCCCACGAAGTACAAGTATCAGGCGATACAGCCACACTCATCGCCGATGGTCAGCCTGTGGTGATTGGCAAGATTGAAAAAATGTCAAAATCCAAAAATAATGGTGTGGACCCCGAAACCATCATGAAAGAATACGGTGCAGATACAGTGCGTTTGTACACCATGTTTACTGCCCCTGCCGACCAAACGCTTGAATGGTCAGACTCTGCCCTAAAAGGTCCACACAACTTTATCAAAAAAGTGTGGCGATTGTCGCACGAGCATTTAACTAGCATTCAAGATGTGGACAAATCCGCCCTTGATGTGGCAAAACACACTCTGTCCAAGCCTGCCAAAGATTTACGCCGTAAAACACATGAGACCATCGCCAAGATTGATGTTGCCTTAGGTGAACATCTGGCACTAAACACACCCGTGTCGTCTTTGATGGAGCTTGCCAATGAGATTGGTGCGTTTAAAGTCCATCATGATGGCGATTTGGCGGCACGTCATGAAGCGATTATCACCCTGCTGACTTTGCTTGCTTTATACGCACCACACGTTGGTGAATATGTGCTTGAAGCCTTTGGTTTTGATGGTCGCCTACTCACTTTCCCAGCACTGGACAAATCCGCTTTGGTCAGCGACAGTATTGTCATGGCGGTACAGGTCAATGGCAAAGTACGTGGTGAGATTGAAGTACCCACAGGCACAGACAACGAAACGATTAAACAGATGGCTCTTGGTTGTGATAATGTCGCCAAATTCATCACCAATGAGCCCAAAAAAGTCATCATCGTACCAAATAAACTGGTGAGCGTGGTTGTTTGATTGTTTTAAAGGCAAGTTGGGTGATGATTGCACCCAACTTAAAGCTTGCCATTTTTGATGTTTTACCATGCCAAAAACCAAACTGATTCACCTGCTTTCCAACATTGCCATTTTAAGTAATTTGGTGGTGGGGTTTTTACAAATTCATTGGGCGATAATTGTTGCCTTTATCATCATTCACACCCTATTGCGTTTGGCGTACGTCAAAGCTGACCGCCACAACACCACCCAAAACAACATCGCCCCACCTGCCATTACCACCATCGCCAGCGTGATTACTGCTGTCATTTTGGCATTGGTGATTTATGGGATTGGCTATGGTGTGGCATTTTTATAAAATAATTTTAAATTATTTTTACCCACAAAAACAGGGAAAATCATGCAAAAACTACTCTCCACCACTTTAATTTTCTTATCTTTAATTAGTCTGACAGGGTGCGGTTTTGCGTTGCGTGGCACAGATAAAGCGGTACAGCTTGCTCCTAAGCACCAAGCTGTACAAATATCCACCGATGACACGCCAGATGCTTTTGCCCTAAAACAGCCACTCATCAAGCATCTGCAAATGCGTGGTATTCACGCCACGTCCGCCACCAACAACATCACCATAAAAAACATACGCTTTCGCCGTTATGATTTGGTTGGCACACTCACCGAAGTTCGTCTTGTGCTGATGGCAGATGTGGCATATCACATCAATGAACAAATATACACATATCCTTTGCAAGTAGAACACAGCTATCAATACAATGAAGCCAGCGTTGCCACCACAGATGGGCAAGGAGACACAGCAAGAACATGGCTGTATGACAGTCTTGCTGAACGGATTGCTGAGCAGTACCGAGCGATTGCCCAAAAACACCAAAATACTCCATAGCTTACTGATATGCAAACACGCCTGTTGCCTTTGCTGTATGACTTAGAGAAAAACGCCACGTCTTGCTATGGGTTGTGGCTTGTACATACTGATGAGCCGTTGGTGGTGGATTGGTTGATTGATGGCTGTCGTTCCATTTGGTCAAATAACAATCAAATTATCAACCGCATGGAGCTGTCATCGCCCAAATCTTGGTACGATGTAGCAAATGAATTATCTAGCCTAAACCTATTTGGCGAACATACCGCCTTGATTGTTACAGGCAAACACAAACCTGACATCAAAGATAAAACTCTGATGACATCGCTGAATCAGTTTGCCAAAGATGTGGCAAATGGATACAGCCAAAACCATTTGGTTTGGTGCTTACCCAAACAAGACAAAAAATCCCTTGCCACCAAAGCGATACAGTTTTTTAACCAAGAAGGCTTGTTGATTGATGGCAATATTTATGATGAAAAACAGCGTGGCGAGTTTTTAAAATTTAAAGCTCAACAACTTGGGCTTAGGCTTGCTCCTAATGCTTGGCAAATGCTCCTACACGCCACCGAACAGCATTTACTTTCTGCCTATCAGACACTTTGGCGATTGTCTTTTTTGCCCCATGGCGACACAATAACAACAGATGAGTTGGAGCAAGCACTTGTGGCAGGCGCGGATTTTAATGTATTTGATTTGTCAGATGCACTCATCAGTAGCAACGCGCCCAAAGCACTTAATATCCTACACCATCTAAAACACACCGACACCGCCCCAAGCGTTGTCCTATGGGCTGTTGCCAAAGATGCTCGGCTCATCACCCAAATCCAAGCAGGTAAAGACCCTGCCACACTTGGCATTTGGTCAAATAAAATCCATCTATACACCCAAAGTGCCCACCGCACAAACGCAATAAGTGGTACATGGCTCACCGAAATTTATGCCCTTGACAAAATTATAAAAGGCGTATCAGCAGACAATGTGTGGTTTGGGTTAGAACGGTTGTGTCTAAAAATCTGTGGTATTACTGCCGTTTAGGTGCGATTGTTACAATTTTTCATATCTCCTTAACAAAAAACCATAAAGTCTTATAAAGTTTTATCTTTTTTAAAAAAAGTTTTGTTAAAATATTCACAATCCTAAATGGTTGGTTTATAAAGTTTATTTAAACATTTTTACCACACAGCCCATTTCTTAATCACCTTCCTTACGTTTGGAAAAATCATGTCTGTTGTCGCTAAAAAACCCAAATTTCCCATCAAATGGGTTGTTGTCATTGTGTTACTTATCTTGATTGGCTTTGCCCTTTACCATTTTTTAACACCCAAGCCCACCCCACCTGCCTACCTAACTGCCGAAGCTGTCATGGGCGACATTGAGACCACCATCATGGCATCAGGCAAAATCCAAGCCATTGATAGTGTCAATGTTGGGGCTCAGGTATCAGGTGAAATCATCAAATTGCACGTGGATGTTGGTGATGAAGTCAAAAAAGGCGACATCATTGCCCAAATCAGCGAAGTGGAACAAAAAAACACCGTCTCCAATGCCCAAGCCAATCTAAATCAAGCCCAAGCCAGCCTTGCTCAGGCACAGGCAAGTTTGGCAAACAGTCAAGGCATGATTGCCAGCCAACAAGCCACTTTGCAAGCACGTCTGAGTGAGCTTAAAAAGGCAGAACAAAACTTTGCTCGCATGGCACAGCTCATCAGCATTGACGCGGTCAGTCGCCAAGATTATGATGATGCCAAAATCGCCGTAGAAGTCGCCCAAACAAACGTGGCTGTTGCTCGCACCAACATTCAAAACGCCAAAAACGACGTTGCAAATGCCAAAGCCAACATCGCCAGCCAAAAAGCAAGCATTAACAAAGCTCAAAATGATTTATCTACTGCCAGCGAAAAGCTTGGACACACCACCATCATCGCCCCCATTGATGGCACGGTGGTTTCGGTCAGCCAAAAACAAGGAACGACCGTAAACGCCATGCAATCTGCTCCGACCATCGTTACGCTTGCCAATTTAGACAAATTGCGTATCAACGCCCAAATCTCCGAAGCTGATGTGATTCATGTCAAAGTTGGTATGCCCGCCCGCTTTAACATCATCGGCACACCCAACCAAAGCCAACAGGCAGTTTTATCAGGCATAGAACCAACCGCCAACACAGTCAGTTCATCAACATCTGGCACGTCAGCCATCTATTATGTGGGTCATTTGGACATTGATAACAGCGAACGCAAATATCGCATTGATATGACCACACAGGTAAATATCGTTGTTGATACGGTCAAAAATGTGCTGACCATTCCAGCATCTGCCCTAAAAAATAACAACGGCAAATACAGTGTCAATGTCATTGGTAGTGATGGTTTTGCCAAACCTGTGGACGTACAAATCGGTCTAAATAACCGTGTTAATGTTGAGATTAAATCAGGTCTAAGTGCAGGCGATAAAGTCATCATCAGCGAATCAAGCGACAAAGCCAACGACCGCAAAAACCGCCCACCAAGATTTTAATATTATGACAACACCCAAAACCCCCCTAATCTGTATCAATCAGCTAACACGAGATTTTCCCACAGGTGATGGCAGTATTCGCATTTTGCATGGCATTGATTTGACACTTTATCAAGGTGAGATGGTCGCCATCATCGGACAATCAGGCTCTGGCAAATCCACCTTGATGAACATTTTGGGCTGTTTAGATAAGGCAACATCAGGCAGTTATACCATCTTTGGCAAATCGGTTGATGAGATGGATAATGGTGAGCTTGCCAAACTTCGCCGTGAGCATTTTGGTTTTATTTTTCAACGTTATCATTTGCTTGGCGACATCAGTGCTTTGGATAATGTAACTGTACCTGCTGTGTATGCAGGGGCAGACACCACTTTGCGTAAAGAGCGAGCCACCAAACTACTTACCCAACTTGGCTTGGGAGAAAAAATCCACAACCGCCCCAATCAGCTTTCAGGCGGTCAGCAACAACGAGTGTCCATCGCTCGTGCTTTGATGAATGGCGGAGATGTTATCCTAGCAGATGAACCCACAGGAGCCTTAGACAGCCAATCAGGCAAGGAAGTCATGAACATCTTGCACGACCTAAAAAACCAAGGTCATACCATCATCATGGTAACACACGACCCCAGCCTTGCTGCCCAAGCCCAACGTGTCATTGAGCTAAAAGACGGACACATCATCAACGATTATTATACCAATAACAACCACTATCAAAAAACCACGCCACCCACCACTCACATCACAAACAACAAAAACGCCCTATTTGGCTTTTTTGACAGGCTCAAAGAAGCTTTTAAAATATCCATCTATGCCATGAAAGCCCACAAAATGCGTACTTTGCTCACCATGTTGGGGATTATTATTGGTATTGCATCTGTTGTTTCTATCGTAGGGCTCGGGCAAGGCTCACAAGCCAAAATCCTAGAAGACATCAACAAACTTGGCACCAACACCATCACCGTCATTGATGGCTATCCTTTTGGCGACCCACGTCGGCGTTTTGGTTATGACAATCTGACCGCCGAAGACGCCCAAGCGGTTGCCACTCAGCCTTATGCCAAATCTGTCAGCCCACAAGTGGATACCAATGTTACCATTCGTTATAAAGACGCAGAATCAACAGGCAGCATTAATGGCGTTGGCAAAGACTATTTATCTGTAACAGGTGAAACGCTTATGATGGGGCAAGGTTTTAATCAAGACAGCATTGACACACTCGCCCAAGACATCATCATTGACCAGAACGCTTATAAAACCTTTTTTCACGGGCAAGGCGACCCAATCGGTCAAGTACTGATGGTTGGCAGTGTACCCGGGCAGGTGATTGGCGTGCTGTCTGATAAAGATTCTAGCTTTGGCAGAACAACCAACACGCCACAGTTGTATATGCCTTATAGCACCGTCATGCACCGCATGCTTGGCACAAGCTACATTGACCGCTTTGTGGTGCTGATACATGATGACACACCATCAGACATCGCCGAAAATGCCATCAGCGACCTAATAACATCTCGTCATGGCACAGATGATTTTGACATCATTAACACTGACAGCATTAAAGAAACTGTTCAATCTACCACCAACATCATGACCATGCTTATCTCGTCCATTGCCATCATCTCGCTTATCGTCGGTGGCATTGGCGTGATGAACATCATGTTGGTGTCTGTTACTGAACGCACCAGCGAAATTGGCGTGCGTATGGCAGTTGGGGCACGACAATCTGACATCATGCAACAATTTTTGATAGAAGCGGTGTTGGTATGCGTACTTGGTGGGGCACTGGGGATTTTGCTGGCGTTTGGGGTTGGCTCTTTGATAAATAAATTTGGGGGTGAGAATGTGGGGGTAATTTACTCGCCCTTAGCCATTGTGGTTGCCTTTGTCTGCTCCACACTCATCGGTGTCATCTTTGGCTTTTTACCTGCTCGTAATGCATCACGACTTAACCCTGTGGACGCATTGGCACACCATTAAAAACAAAAAAGGGCGACCATCATCGCCCTAAGTTTACTCTAAAATTATAATGAATGACCATCTTTTTAATTACAAACATTTATAAAGATATGTCATTTTAGGTAAAAAATTTAATTAATTATATTATAATTTTGCACTTAGGCTGCCTATATTTTTTAAAAATATAAAAACTATTTATTATTTTTATATAAAAATTTATCAAATAAAAATGGGCAAATCCATTTCATTTGCCCATTACCACCAAGCCGACAAATTAAAACATCACGGCACTTGTAGCTTTAATAACACCGCCCAATTTTGCCGATTTAGGTTGCAGGCGTTTTCATTATTGTGATGGCAATCACCCTTAGTTACAGGCAGGGTCATCAAACCATCATCGCCCAAAGGAAGTTTTCTGAGCATGACCGTATTCATGACATTGCCACCAATCAGCCACACATCATCAGCATTCACATCAACCACAATATCACAGTGGGCGGTTAGCCAGTGGCTTTGGGTGTGCAGATACTCACTTAGCCCATCAAAGCCTGCCACGCCATTTTTTCCCCGCACATAACACAGCATATCGCCCACCTTGGGAGCGGTGCTCTTGGGATTGGTATAAGCATAGGGCGTGCCATGTTGCCATGCGTGTTTAATATAATCAAAATGTCTGGGAGAACCAATAAAATCTGCCACGCCTGCCTGAGTCATCACATAAGAGACAAACACCGCTGACCATGCACTGTCCATCACAAAAACTCGGCATTTATTGACATCAAGACCGCCAACCAAGCAGTTTTGACGTTCGGACAGCTCTGCCATACCGCCACTATCTCGCCAATATGCCATCACCCTTTGCCATGCAGGAGCACCATCGGTCAGCAAAAACCGTTCAGCTTCACTGATTTGATAACGACGAATCCCACCTTTTGCATCTATAAAAGAGCCATGCCATGCCTGATGCTCACGGTGAGCAATGGCTCGGATACGCTCGGCTGTTGTCATACCATCAGCAAAAACAGGCTTGGGTGATTGCCATAAAACAGGCGTGTTTTTGTTCATATTGGGCGACACACAAGCGGTCAATGTCAATAACAAGCCGCCCAGCACCCCATATTTTATACTCTTCGCCATGTCGTCCCTGCCCTACTGTCTTCTAGCTCAATACCTTGCTCTTTTAGTTCAGCTCGGATTTGGTCAGCAAGGGCATAATTTTTATCGGCTTTGGCTTGGTTGCGTGCATCAATCTTCGCCAAAATCTCCTCTTGGCTTAACCCATCATCGCTCAAACTTGCTTGCAAAAACTCACTGGGGTTTTGCTGAGCGATATTAAGTGGGTAAGCCAGCGTTTTTAGCATAGTGGCAAAATACAAAGCCTGCTTATCATCGCCTGCCTTAATGGCTTTATTGACCTCGCCTGCCAAACCAAACAGCACGCTCATCGCCTTGGCGGTATTAAAATCATCATTCATCGCCTGAGTAAAGGCTTGCCCATATTCGCTATCCCACACGCCATCATCAATCACCACCCTCTCAAAAGACTTTAAAGCGTGATATAGTCGTGATAAGGCGGTGTGAGCTTCTTTTAGAGCGGTGTCAGAGAAGTTAATCGGACTGCGATAATGGCTAGACAAAATAAAAAAGCGAATGGTTTCGGCATGAAAATCTGCCATCACTTCACGAATGGTAAAAAAGTTATTCAGCGATTTGCTCATCTTTTCACCATCCACATTGACAAAGCCGACGTGTAGCCAGTTGTTGGCATAGGTTTTGCCAGTCGCTCCTTCGCTTTGAGCGATTTCGTTTTCATGGTGGGGAAACTGCAAATCATGTCCGCCACCGTGAATGTCAAAACTCTCGCCTAGACAGCAAGTGCTCATCGCCGAGCATTCAATGTGCCAACCAGGGCGACCCACTCCCCACGGACTGTCCCAATGCGGCTCGGACGGTTTGGCAGATTTCCATAAGACAAAATCAAAGGGATTGTGTTTATCATCACTTTCGCCCACACGCTCGCTTGCTCCTGCTTGCATATCGGCAAGTTTTCGTTTGGAGAGTTTGCCATAACTTGGGAATTTATCCACTGCATAATAAACATCACCACCTTGACCTTGATAAGCCAAGTCTTTGTTTTGTAAGGTAGTTATCATCTCTAACATCTGTGAAATATGCTCAGTGGCACGTGGCTCGCTATCTGGTCGCACACAGCCTAGGGCATCGGCATCTTGGTGCATAGCCTTGATAAACCGCTCGGTCAAATCCCCAATGCTTTCACCATTTTCATTGGCTCGTTTGATGATTTTGTCATCAATATCTGTGATGTTACGCACATAATTGACCTCATAACCAATCTGTCTTAGCCAACGCACAATCACATCAAAACCCACCATCACCCGAGCATGTCCAATATGACAATAATCATACACCGTCATACCACACACATAAATCCCCACTTTGCCTTCATGAATGGGTGTAAAGGGGCGTTTTTGAGCGGTTAGGGTATCATATAAATGCAAAGTCATGATGTGCCTTTTAAATTTTTGAGTAAATCGTTTATCATATCAAAATTTACTAAAAAGTGCTACAATCCAAAAAATCTTACAATTGATATCTTTAATACACTCACATTTAAGGAAAATCATGGGCAACCGACTTTCAAAAATCTACACTCGTACTGGTGATAATGGCACATCGGCACTATCTGATGGCAGCCGCCTACCCAAAGATGATGCGGTGTTTGTGGCAATGGGTGATGTTGATGAGCTTAATAGCCATCTTGGCATGATATTAGCACTACTACCAACTGCCAATTTATCCCAAAAGATAGACAAAAACACACTTTGCCATGAGCTGACAGTCATTCAACATTTGCTGTTTAATCTAGGTGGTGAGCTTGCCATGCCACATTTTATTGGCATTGAATCAAAGCATATCCATTGGCTTGAACAAAAAATTGACCGCATGAATGCCACTTTGTCGCCATTAAAAGACTTTATTTTACCCAAAGGCTCGCTCATTGTTTGTCAAACTCATCTGGCAAGAAGTGTGTGTCGGCGAGCTGAACGTGCCACCACCACCTTAAAACAGCAAGAGCCTAAACGCCTAGGTCATGATGGCTTAATATTTTTAAATCGCTTATCTGACTATTTATTTGTTCTTGGGCGATATTTGACTGATGATAGGCACATCAGCGAAACTTTATGGCAAAAGGAGATTCTGGCAGATTTATAACGTCTGCTGATTTAATCCCCTTTTTTGCTCAATCAGTAAGTTTCATTGCTCTCAACAATGGTAATCTCAGAGCTGGTGTCTTGAACAGTCGGCTTAGGTTCAGATTTAGGCTCTGTCTTGGGTTCTGCTTTTGGCTGTGGTTTTGGTTCAGGCTTGGGCTCTGCTTTTGGTTGTGGCTTGGGCTGAGATTGGGCTTGAATTTGACTTCGCTCTTGGTCAGTAATCGGCGGTTCGCCACTTGGGGTAGGTGCTGGCTGAGTTTCACGACTTGGCACATCTTCTGGGCGAAGTACAGCGGTCTCAGGCGTTGGGGTGCGACGTTGCACCTGTGGCTCAACAGGACGTGGAACTGGTGCAGGACGAACCGCAACAGTAGGTGGTGGCGTAATATTTGGGGCTTGGTAAGAACTGCCCGAATCACGACGTGCGGTTGCTTGATTTTGCTGATAAGTGGCGATGGTTGCCTGAGCCAAGCCCTTTGACGCCACCAAAATGGCAGGATTTGATGTGTTGATGGCCACAGCATTACCATCTACTTGATACACAAAATTTGCCACCAAACGATTATCACCAAGCAAACTCACCCCATTTTCCAAAGCACGCTCATCCAAACTTGCCACACGAGCGGTTTTAAATGCTTTATTGGCAGCCGCCACATCTTGGGGGTCTAGGCTAATATGCAACTCGCCATGACACTCGCCATTTTCATAGCGGATGTTTTGGACGTCCACCTGAGTTTGAGCAAGGCGAGATTTTAGATGTTGCTCTAAGGCAGACAGATTTTTAGGATTGCCAAGTGCTTCAATGGATGCCACCAAAAGCTCATCTTGAACCAAACCAACCACACGATTTTTAGTAGCAATATCATCACACACCACCGAAGGACGTTCTGTAACAACAGGCTGAGCTGTCTCTTGTGATTTGGGTGCTTCTTCGGTTTTTTCTTTTTTGCCACACCCTGCCAATGCCAGTGCCACCAAAGACACACCAAAAATAAATTTTATGTGCTGTTTCATAGGATACTCTTTTTGCGTTTTGTGCCATCACCCAAGCAATTATCTTAAAAATAAGTTACAATAGGCAAATTTTTGGCATTATAACACAGGCGTTTGTTGTTGCTATACCGCTCATACTATTTTTTTACATCAATTACAAAACTTATCATTTTATCTTAAATTTATGACCGTTCATCTACACAATTTGACAAATAATGACCGCAATTTTGATGATATTGCTGACCATTTTAGCAAAAAAGTCTATGGCAGTCTCAAAGGTCAAATCCGCCTTGCCATCCTAAAACGAGACTTGGCAGAGCATTTGCCCAGCCAACGTTTAAAGGTGTTGGATGTGGGAGCGGGACTTGCTCAGATAAGCCTATCGCTTGCCACTCATCACGATGTCATCATCAGCGACATCTCACAAAACATGATAAACAAAGCCAAATTATCCGCCAATGAGCTGAATGTAACACCCCAATTTATCGTATCGCCCTATCAAAAGCTCCATCAACATTTACACAAACAAAAGTTTGATGTCATACTGTGCCATGCTGTGCTAGAATGGCTGTCCGACCCCAAGCAAATCATGGCATTTTTTGATGAGTATTTGGCAGATGATGGCGTGTTATCGCTGTGTTTTTACAACCCTGCCAGCTTGGTATATCGCAATTTGGTGATGGGAAATTTTTATCAATTAGACAAACCAAAACCTGCCGACAACAAAAGTCTCACGCCAAACAATCCTGTGGCATATCAAGACGTACAACATTGGCTGTCCAAACAAGGCTACGTCATACTGTGCCAATCTGGCATACGGGTATTTTCTGATTACGCCCCCTTAAAGCGTGGCGGACTTAACAATCCTGATGATGTGGTGGCGATGGAATTAAAATACTCACAAACACACCCTTTTTGGCAAATGGGGCGGTATTTACATATTTTGGCAAAAAAGCAAAGAAAATAAAAAAGACCAATTGAGCATTTGGTTTGACAATCATTGAATGTTTTGCTGATTTATCATAATTGCCCGAGTTTCATCAAATGCATTTAAGGTATTTATCATCATCACTTTTTGATATTGCCAAATGTCATCTTTTTTAATGGTGGCTAATTGTATTTTTTTATTATCCAGCAAATACGCTCTTTGTGTACCTTTCAATAATGGTGTATCTGGCGTGTACCAAATATTATCTTTTAAAAATATCAGATTACCAATAGAACAATCGGTAACAAAGCCATTTTTGATAATGATAATTTCATCGCATTTATTCTTTTGTGATAACAAATGATTTAATACATTTCTATCATCATATTTATACTCATAGGCTATCTTATCACATTCTATCAGTTTAAAAGAGCAAATATTTTTTGGTATATAATCAAAATATGCCACTTTAACATCATCTTTATCATAAGTAACACGGCAACGAATCAGTTTTTTGATACCAATGTCTTTGGGTAGTGTGATTAATTTTGCTATATCATCAATAACATTTTGACGATTTAAAAAAACTTGCCCTTGTCTAAATCGCTGATTATGATAATGTAAATTTAAGATATTCCCATGTTGCATTGCCAAAGTTTCAAATAGTGTCATTATTTTTAACCACGTTATTTATCTTGCACCCAACCAATCTCTTTGGCGGTTAATTCACCTATCATTGTTTGGTTTAACGCTCGTGCCATGACAAATTTAGTTTCACTGGTGGGAATATGCACCGCCATCAGCTCTGCATATTTTTGTGGATAAAGCGGATTTTGAGCAGGATTGGCATAGCCATCTGGGTAATTAGGAATGCCATTTGCCAAATTATATTTATCCGTTGCCCCAAAGCCATGTAAGCTTTCATGAGCAATCACCACGTTGTTATTTGTGGTTTTATCGCCACTGGCAAATAAATTGACCACGCCAATGCGACCGTTTTGCAGGGCAGTAGAAGTCTCAGTCAAAATACGCTTATCCGTGTGATGGTACTGCAAAAATAGCCGTAAATTGGTCGGTACACCCACATCTGTGGCGTTTTTATGGGCATAATAGCGAAATTTTAAACTCCACATCATCGCACTTATCACACCACTATTTTTGGGAACAACAGGGGGCAAGGCTTTGACTTCATCACCCAAACGATAATAAAAATGGACATTTTGACCGTATTTTTTGCTTTGGGTGTTTAGATAGCCTTCTATCTCTTTAAAATCTTTATCAGACAAAGCATGGATATAGCTGGCAACTTCAGGTGAGCCATCCACATTGACAGGATAAAGTGCCACGTACACTGGCTGTGTCCAGTTGTGATGATGGTCTTGATAGGCATTAACCGCCACCACCAACAAGACACCTAGCAAGATGACGACGCGTAGTGTTTTGAACATGGATTATTTACGCTTCTTATCTCGCTTTTTAAACTCGGCAATGCGTTTTTTGTCTCGCATTTTTTTGGCTTTGTTTTTGATGACGGGATTTTTTTTGCCTTCATAAGGGTTGGCATTTTGTTTAAACTCAATATGCAAAGGTGTGCCTTCTAATTTAAATACGTCCCGATAAATATTTTCAAGATACCGCTGGTAGCTTTTTGGTAAGGCAGATGTTTGATTGCCATGAATGACAATCACAGGGGGATTATGCCCGCCAAGATGAGCATAGCGAAGCTTAATCCGACGACCACCGACCATGGGGGGCTGATGGTTTTCTATGGCATCCTGTAAGATTTGCGTCAGGCGACTTGTGGACACCTTAAACATAGATGCGTCATAGGCTTTGTGAATAGATGGATACAGATTGCCCACGCCGTTGCCATACAGTGCTGAAATCAAATGAATTTTTATCCAAGGCACAAAATGAAACCGCCGCTCCATCTCCATCTTGACAATTTTCTTTTGCTCATCAGACAGGTTGTCCCATTTGTTAATGGCAATGACAATCGCTCGCCCAGCGTCTAGGGCATAACCAAGCATATGCAAATCTTGGTCAACAATGCCTTCATGAGCGTCCACCACCAGTACCACAACATTGGCATCTTTGATGGCTTGTAAGGTTTTGATAACGCTAAACTTTTCTACTTTTTCATCAATACGACCACGCCGTCTCACCCCTGCGGTGTCAATCAGCGTATAATTTCGTCCTTCTCGCTCAAAAGGGATATAAATGCTGTCTCGTGTCGTCCCCGGCATATCAAAAACCACCACTCGCTCTTCACCAAGCAAGCGATTGACCAGCGTGGATTTGCCGACATTGGGGCGACCAATAATCGCCATTTTTAAGCCGTCTATCTCTTGAACCGCTTGGTCATCTTCTGGCATATCTGCTGTTAAGGCTTCCAACAAATTGGTAACGCCCTTACCATGGCTGGCAGCTGTGGGAAAAGGTTCGCCAAAGCCTAAAGCAAAAAACTCACCGATTGCCGCTTCATGCACGCCATCAGTTTTGTTTGCCACCAAAAACACACGTTTACCCAACGTATGCAAAAATTGGGTAATCTCCTCATCGCTAGGTGTCAGTCCTGCTCGTGCGTCCACCACAAACACCACCATGTCTGCCTCATGAATGGCGGTATAAGACTGGCTTGCCATATAGTCATCAATATTGCCACTGCCGTCATCCGCCTCGCCGATACCACCTGTATCAATGACAATAAATGATTTGTTTTCAAAATGCACATCGCCATATTGACGGTCTCGGGTCAAGCCTGCTAAATCTGCCACAAGTGCTTGGCGAGATTTGGTGAGCTGGTTAAATAGCGTGGATTTGCCGACATTGGGGCGACCAATCAGGGCGATGACGGGTTTTAAACTCATATAATACTCGTTATAAAATCTTTGATAAAACTGATTATTTTAGCATAAATGGGGCATTTGCTAAACTATTTATCCAAATATGATGATAGATGTTTAACATAGTATTGATGACAGACATACGCCACCTGACTCACAACACAACTTAAAGCCATCAATTATCATACATGAAAGATACCACATGGATTTGACAAACCCATCTTTTGTATGGCTTAATAGTTCATAAAACAAGGAGCTAGTGGTTTATGACTGATACTTTATTAAATATGAAACCCAGCCAAGCGGTTGTCTTGGCAATATTGATTGTCGCTGTGCTTGGCATCACCATGATTGCATGGGGCTGGGTGCCACATCTGTCGCTGATTTTGGTGATTGTGGGCTTGCTGATGTTTGGGCTTATCAAAAAAGTCAAATTTGACGACATGCAAACACACATGGCAAACGGCGTGATGACTGGCATTGGGGCGATTTATCTGTTTTCATTTATTGGGCTTTTGGTTTCGGCTTTGATGATGGCAGGCACCATCCCAACGCTGATTTATTATGGCTTTAATGTGCTTTCACCCAGTACCTTTTATTTGTCCGCCTTTGTCTTGGCTTCGGTCATTGGGGTGGCTTTGGGTAGCGGTTTTACCACGTGTGCCACGGTGGGCGTGGCGTTTTTGGGTATGGCAAGTGTCTTTGACGCCAATCCTGCCATTGTTGCTGGTGCGGTGGTTTCTGGAGCGTTATTTGGCGATAAAATGTCGCCATTATCAGACACCACCAGCATTGCTGCATCCATCGTAGGGATTGATTTGTTTGAGCATATCAAAAACATGATGTATACCACCGTGCCTGCATGGGTGCTAAGTGCCATCATTTTTTGGATGCTATCAGGGCAAAGCAGCGGTAGCGATTTATCAGACATTGCCACCTTGCAACAGCAGCTCATTGATAGCGGGCTTGTGCATGGATATTCGCTCATTGCTTTTGTGGTGCTTGTGGCACTGGCGGTAATGCGAGTCAATGCCATCTATACCATCACCGCTACCATTGCTGTGGCTGTTGTGCTGACTTATCTTCATAGCACGCCTAGCCTTGCCGATTTGGGTGGTTGGTTTTTTGCAGGCTATGCACCCGCCCAAGAGTTGGATTTGGGAGCGGTGGGCAAACTGGTTTCTCGTGGTGGTCTACAAAACATGTTTTTTAGCCAAATCTTGGTGATTTTGGCGTTGAGCCTTGGTGGGCTGTTGCATGCTTTGGGTATTTTGCCAGCACTGCTAGATGGTGCTAGACACTTACTCACCAAAGCCAGCCGTGGCGTGATGGCAGCTGCCTTTACTTCATTTGGCATCAATGTGCTTGTTGGCGAACAGTATTTAAGCCTATTGTTATCTGGCAACACGTTTTTACCAGAGTTTAAGCGTCTAGGTTTGCACCCAAAAAATTTGGCTCGCACCATTGAAGATGCTGGCACCGTCATCAACCCCTTGGTGCCTTGGGGCGTGTATGGGGTGTTTTTGGCAGGCACATTTGGCATGCCTGTGGTGGATTATCTGCCTTATGCTTTCTTTTGCTATCTAAGTCTGGCACTGACGCTTATTTTTGGCATGACAGGATTTACCATCAGTCGCATCGAGCCACAGCACTCATAAACCAAACCAAAAAAGGGATTGCAAAATCTCTTTGCTTATTATCTGTTTATGCTTAATGATAAATTTAAAAGACAAACTCAGCCATCAAAACGCCTTGTTTTAATCACGCCAACAGTCATGATTGACACTACTTTAAATACTCATTTTCAAAAACATCTGCCTTTGTGTCATAAAGCTCATCACCTTTGGCACTTTGCAAATCACGGATGTTTTTTTGAATGGTAATCACCGCAAACAGCGACAACGTAAACGCCATGAAATAATAACCCTTTTCACTTGGCATGAGCGTTGCGTTCCACAGACCCACAGTAATCAGCACCAATGCCAAAGCCAATGCCAACCAACTAATGCCATAATAAATGCCTGACACAGGGATGTTTTCTGCTTTATCACGAATGGTTTTTTGTAAACTGATTGCCGCATATAGCCCCAACGCAAGCACCGCAACATAATAACCCTTTTCATTTAACTGCATTTGAGCATTATAAAGCCCAATCAAAAACCCCAACACTCCCACACCAAGTACCGCCCAAGACGCCCCAATATAAGCAGAAGTTGGTTTGTTTATGGTAATCATGGCATTTCCTTAATAAACGGTTGTACTAATTTCATAATTTAGCAAAATTTATCATACTTGACAAGCAAAAACACCCCCACCCCTTGCAATTTAGCACACCCACCACCATAACAGGCTGACATTATAAGAATTTGGAGTTTATCATGTCTGATAACCAAACCCTGCCTTTGCTTGCTGTGCGTGATGTCGTGGTTTATCCGCACATGCAAATCGCCCTATTTGTGGGTCGCAAAAAGTCCATTCGTGCCATTGAGATTGCCCAAGAACAACATGACGGCATGATTTTGGTCGTCTCCCAAAAAGACTCACTCACCGAAGAGATTGAACTTAACAACCTACACCCTTATGGCACGCTGTGCAAAATCGTCAGCATCATGCCCCATGATGGCGATGACAAAACTTTAAAAGTACTGATTGAGGGCTTATCTCGTACCAAAGTCCAAGACATTACCGATGATGAGATTTTTGTTGCCACATTTAACAAAGAACAAGTCATTAACACGCTTAATGACAGCGACCAAGATGCCCAAAAATCGCTACTTTTGGGGCGGTTTAATGATTATGCCGAAGCCAATTTGCGTAATGCTCGTGAGTTGACTCGTGTGGCAGGTCGCATTGATGATTTGCTTGAACTGATTTATTTTGTTGCCACTCGCACCGCCATGCCCCTAGATGACAAACAAAAAATCCTAACTGGCAATGATGTGCATGAGTATTTAGACATTTTAAATGACTATTTTATCAAAAACCAAACCGAACAATCCATTGAAAACGAGCTACAAGAGTCTGTTCGCAAACAGATGGAAAACAATCATCGTGAGTACTTTTTAAATGAAAAAATGAAAGCGATTAAATCGGAGCTGTCTGATTTAAATAATGGCGAAGATGACGAAGATGGCGAGCTTGAAAAACGCCTAAACGATGCCGATTTGCCTGATGATGTCCGCAAAAAAGCCCAAACAGAATTTAAAAAATTAAAACAAATGCCTTCTAATTCATCAGAAGCATCAGTGGTGCGTGGCTATATAGAGTGGATTTTGGACACGCCTTGGAAAAAGACCAGCAAAACATCTGCCGACATCAAAAAAGCCAAACAAATCCTAGATAAGGACCATTATGGGCTTGATGATGTCAAAGACCGCATTGTGGAGTATTTGGCGGTGCAATCTCGTGTCAAAAAAATGCGTGGTCCTATTTTGTGCCTTGTTGGTCCGCCGGGGGTGGGCAAAACATCGCTTGGTGAAAGCATTGCTCGTGCCACAGGGCGTAAATTTGTGCGTATGGCATTGGGCGGGGTGCGTGATGAAGCTGAGATTCGTGGTCATAGACGCACTTATATTGGGTCTATGCCCGGCAAAATCGTGCAATCTTTGGCAAAAGTTGAAGTTAAAAATCCGCTATTTTTGCTAGATGAGATTGACAAAATGGCACAAGACTACCGTGGCGACCCAGCGTCTGCCTTGCTTGAAGTTTTGGACCCATCACAAAACAACAGCTTTAACGACCATTATTTAGACCTTGATTTGGATTTGTCGGAAGTGATGTTTATTTGTACTGCCAACAGTATGAACATTCCGCCTGCCCTGCTTGACCGCATGGAAGTGATTCGCTTACCCGGCTATACCGAAGATGAAAAACTCAATATCGCCAAAAATTACCTAACCCCCAAAGCCTTGGAGCAAAATGGACTGGGTGAAAACGAACTTGACATCACAGATGAAGCGGTCATCAGCATTATCCGCCACTACACCCGAGAGTCAGGTGTGCGTAATTTGGAGCGTGAGATTAACAAAATCAGCCGTAAAGCCGTACGTTCACAAGTAGAAACCTACGGTGTTAAACCCAAAAAAGGCACAACCATCCAGTCCATCAGTATCAATGATGACAACATTGCCGATTACCTTGGCGTCAAGCCGTTTGATTTTGGCTTGGCAGAAAAAGAGCCAGAAGTTGGGCGTATTACAGGGTTGGCATGGACATCAGTGGGCGGAGAGCTTTTAACCATTGAAACTGCGACCATGCAAGGCAAAGGCGAGCTCACCTTTACAGGTTCATTGGGCGATGTCATGAAAGAGTCAATCCGTGCCGCCATGAGTGTGGTGCGTGCAGGGGGAGACAGATTTGGTATCAGTTATGATAAATTTAAAGAAACTGACATTCATGTGCATATGCCAGAAGGTGCCACACCCAAAGATGGACCATCAGCAGGCATCGCTTTGACGACCGCCATTGTTTCTGCATTTACAGACATACCAATCCGAGCTGACATTGCCATGACAGGTGAAGTAACACTGCGTGGCAAAGTCTTACGCATTGGCGGACTTAAAGAGAAACTCTTAGCGGCTCATCGTGGCGGTATTAAACATGTGCTAATCCCCAAATCCAACGAGCGAGATTTGGCGGACATTCCTGATAATGTCAAAGACGGCCTGACCATTCAGACCGTTGAGAGCATTGATGAAGTGTTTAGCACCGCCCTAACATCACCGCTCATACCCCTAAAGCCAAGCGTGATGGTTAAAACTGACGAGCAAACACTAAGAAACTGATGTAACTGCCAACAAACCCAGCCTTGTGCTGGGTTTTTGCTGTGTAATACACCAAAGATATTATTTAAAATTCTGTAATAAAATCAAAAATTTGGCAAGAATTTTCTACCAAACACTCCCACACAGTTAGAAAATTTTATCTATACTACACTAATGGCAATCACACCCAGTTATTTGGAGACCTTATGAAAATTCTCACACCCATTGCAACTTTGCTTGCTTTGAGCTTAACTGCTCCTGCCTTTGCTGATGGCACTTATCACCACCCACACCACAAAAACCACGCCACACCCCAATCACAAGTACAAACCAATGTTACCAAAACGCCTGATGCACAATTTGACATCAGCCAACAAACACACCATCACTCACAAGCCCAACACAAACGACATGGCAAAGCACACCCACACCACCCAAAACACGCTCATCACAGATAATGCCAAACCGCTCATTTGGGCGGTTTTTAATCATTTTTAAAAAACCCAAACAAAAAGCTGATTTTTCCTACAAAACCATGTAAAATATGGCGTTTAAATCACAAGATAACCCCATGAAATCCTTACTTGATTTTTTGCCACTCATCATCTTTTATGTTTTATATAAAAACACGGACAAAGCAGATGCAAATCACCCCTTATTAAGCCTTTTTGGGCTGTCTGGTGGCGTGAATAATAATCATGTTTTGGTGGGAACGCTTGGGCTGGTACTGGCAACCGTGCTGGTTTATGGCTATTTATTTATCAGCCAAAAATTTCGCCTAGAAAAACAGCAGTGGCTTGTGCTTATCATGACGGTAGGTTTTGGCGGTCTCACCTTAGCACTCAGTGATGATTATTATATCCGCCTAAAAGCGGTGCTAATTAACCTTGCATTTGCCCTAGGGATTGTCATCTCGCCTGTATTTATCAAAAATAAAGAGCCTGTCGTCAAAAAATTATTTGGACCGGTTTTGGCACTTTCACCACAAGGCTGGATACGATTAAACTGGGCTTGGGCGGGCTTATTTGCACTGATGGCGACACTACATGCCTTTTTTGCCTTTGTGTTTATGGGGGGTGAATATTGGGGAGAATTTACCGCTTTTGGCGACATCATTGTGATGATGACGTTTATGATAATCATGTTTGTGGTATTACGCAAACATTTTAAATTAAATGAACACGCCTAAAAATAATTTTAAATCAATAGCAAATCACATCACAGATTAAATTTAATCAGTTTATTAGGAATAACCATGCCATTATTTGCCATCATCGGTCATGACGTTGCCGACAGTAGTGCCAAACGCACCGAAATTCGCCCTGCTCACTTAGCACGAATCCAAGCCCTACACGCCCAAAATCGCCTTGTTGTCGCAGGTCCAACACCTATCGCACACGGCGAACCTGCCATGAGCGGCAGCCTGATTGTGGCTCATTTTGATGATTTGGAACAAGCTCGTACATGGGTCAATGATGAGCCTTATTTGCATGGCGGTGTGTACAGTCATGTGGACATTAAACCCTTTATCCAAGCCCTACCCAAGGCAGATGACCATGAATAAGACATTGATAATACTGCTTTTTTTATCAATATCCATCGGTGCCACAGCACAATCTACACCGCCATCAACAGCGACAGCCACAGCAGAGCCTGTTGCCAATAAAACCACCCCCATCCCCCAAGAAAACACCACACCACCTGTCAACACCCCACCTGATACTGATACTGCCGCACCCACAGAAACACCCACCAATGGTGAAGGCGAGACGACAGGCACGCCACCGCCAACAAGCCCACATGACCCCAACGCTCCCACACTTGCCCAACTACAATCCCCCAAAGAAAGTGAGCTATCGGCTGCCAACACCGAACTGCTTGCCAAAAACGCCGAGCTTGAAGGACGCATTGCTGAGCTGACCACGCAGGTTAATGTACTGGTCAATGAAAGAAGTGGGCAGCTTTATTTATACGGGGCTTTGACAGTCATCGTCTCCTTGTTGATGGGCGTACTAGGAACATGGTTCATTCTTAACAAGAAAAAATCGGATTGGTAATGAACCACCAAAGCACCCTAAAAAACGCCACCATCACTTGGCAAACCGACCATACAGGCAATACCACGCCCATCTCCACCGCTTTTGATGATGTCTATTTTTCAAAAGCAGGTGGGCTAGATGAGACTCATTACGTCTTTTTGCAAGGCAATGGGCTGCCAACACGCTTTGGTAATCTGACCGACCATCAAAGTTTTGTCATCATGGAGACAGGCTTTGGCACAGGGCTTAACTTTTTGGCAACTTGTCTGTTGTGGTCAAAAACTGCCCCACCCACCGCTCGCCTATACTTTGTCAGCACCGAAAAGCACCCACTGTCTGCCAGTGATTTACAAAAAGCCCTACACATCTGGCAAGACCATGCAGAGCTAAAAGAGCAGATTGACAAGCTACTCACCCAATACCCAATGGCACTGTCAGGCTGTCATCGCTTGCATTTTGGGGCGATTACGCTGGATTTGTGGTTGGGGGACGCTTATGAAAGTTTTTGTCAAATGCATACAAAGACAGGCTTGGCGGACGCTTGGTTTTTAGATGGCTTTGCCCCCAGCAAAAACAGCGAGCTGTGGTCGCCACAGATTTTTGAGCAGATTGCTCGGCTATCCAAACCAAATGCCACCCTTGCCACCTTTACCAGTGCTGGCTTTGTCAAACGAGCCTTGCAGTCCATTGGCATGACGGTGGTCAAAACCAAAGGCTTTGGGCGTAAGCGAGAGATGATTACCGCCCATTTTAATCAGCCCGCCACACACACGCCCGCACCACGCACCGCCGCCGTCATTGGAGCAGGCATTTCGGGGCTGTTTAGTGCCTACGCATTGGCACGCCGTGGCGTATCAGTAACGCTCATTGACAAAACCGCTCCCATCGCAGGGGCGTCAGGCAACCCAAAAGCCCTATTCGCCCCCAAACTAAGCCTACCAGATGGCGTGGCTCATCATCTGCCTACGGTTGGTTTTTTGTACGCTCATCGCATTTATAAAGCACTTAATGAGTGGTCAAATACAACGATTTTTGAACAAACAGGGGTGGTGGATTTTTTATTGCCCACCCAAAAATCGTACGACAAACTTGCCAAACTGGTCAATAGTTATCCTGATGAACTGATTTATCAGTTTAATCATGAGCTAAATTCAGATAATGACGATTTTAATCAACACACCATCAACACCTTTATTCAAAAAGCGGGGTTAATAGATACCCAAAATTTAGCAGATGTTGTGTTATCGCACCCTTTGATTGATTTTAAAAAATTTAATGTCATTTCCATTGACACTTATCATCAAAAAACCATCATCAAAGACGAACAACAAACGCTCACATCAGACATTGCTGTGATTTGTGCAGGCTTTGAAAGTCATTTATTAAACGGTCAATTATTTAATCCACGCAAAATCCGTGGTCAAGTCTCTTTTTTATCTATCGCAAACAAAGACGATACAGCAAAGACGGCATTAGCCACCCCCATCAAGTACGATGGTTATTGTGCCAGTTTCAATGACACCTTGCTGATGGGAGCAAGTTTTGTGCGTAACTGCACCGACACAGAAGTCAAAGCTGACGAACACGCCTTTAACTTACACAAATTTAGCCAAGCCTTACCCACACTTGCTCAAAAACTTAACATCAACCCTGCTGATTTGCAGGGACGTGCTAGCATACGAGCCCAAACGCCTGACTATCACCCCCTTGTTGGCAAGGTGGAAGGACAGATTTACACCATCTATGGCATGGGCTCAAAGGGATTTAGCTTTACCCCTTTATGTGGTGAAATTTTGGCAGACATGGTGTGTCATACGCCCATCTGTGTCAGCCAAGCTCTACTAGACAAGCTCTTGCCTGCACGCCCACGACTACAAAACCCCATTGACCAAACTTGCTAACAACACTCATGAAAGCCCACACCGCAAACACCCACATCTATGATTGTACGATTTTTAGTCATAAAAATTATGAGCCAACCAACACACGCCCCATCACCATAGGCATTGATGAAGTGGGGCGTGGCTCACTGTTTGGTCAAATGACGGTGGCTGCGGTGATTTTGAGCGATGAGCTAACGGGCGAATTTGGGCAGATTGATTTGACAAACACGCCACTTACCGCCATCAACGACAGCAAACAGCTCTCAGAAAAAAAGCGAGATAAGCTTTTTGAGCCCATCAAAACCACCTGCCAAAGTTATACCATCATTGACATACCTGCTTTTGTGATTGATAAAATTGACATCTATCAAGCGACACTTTTGGGCATGAGACTAGCAATTGAGCAGCTGCTCACTGTCAATGAGCTTTACCCCCATGATGATATCCGTATTTTGATAGATGGCAATGCCACGCCAACACTGTCGCCAGACTTTGCCGACTTTCAGCACACCATCAACACCCTAATAAAAGGCGATACCAAACACAGCAGTATCGCTTGTGCCAGTATTTTAGCAAAGGTACACCGTGATACTGCCATGTGTGAATTTGCCAAACGCTACCCACAGTATCATCTTGATAAACACAAAGGCTACGCCAGCAAAGCCCACACCACCGCCATCTATAAGCATGGGATATTACCAGAACACCGCAAAAGTTTTAATCCCATGCGAACCATATTACAAAATCAGCTTTTTAATCACCCATCAGATTTTTAATCAAAAAACCTGTCATCAATAATTTTGCCAATCGCATTTTACTGACAATCACTAATAGGACTTTTTTAAAAATAACTTCATCAGTTTGCGGTCTTTTTTGTGGCGTGTTTTGGGATTATCTTTGTCATGGACACCACCCTTTTTTAATAACGGACTTAGGGCGGATAAATTGCGTGCTTTGGGCATATTTACCCCACCCATATAAGATTTTTCGTTTTTTAATTGCTGTTTTAAACTCATGTTTTCACCCATTTTTAGTCATCAATTAACCTTTGATGCACATCACTTGTTTTAAGGTATGCACCACTTCCACCAAATCACGCTGATTGTCCATCACCACATCAATGTCTTTGTACGCTTGTGGGATTTCATCCAACACGCCTTTGTCTTTGCGACATTCCACGCCTGATGTTTGTGCTTTTAAATCATCCACGTTAAACTGACGCATTGCCTTGCCACGACTCATCGCTCGCCCTGCCCCATGCGAGCACGAACAAAAGCTCTCACGATTGCCCTTGCCACGCACGATATAAGATTTTGCTCCCATGCTACCGGGGATAATGCCCAGCTCACCATCATAGGCACTAATCGCCCCTTTGCGAGTAACATAGACATCTTGCCCAAAATGCGTCTCTTGGCTGACGTAGTTGTGATGGCAGTTAATCGCTTCTTTGGTGATGGTAAAGTGTGGAAAATGAGCGTCTTTGGATTGTAACGCCTTGATAATCAATCGCATCATCTCTTTACGGTTTTCCATCGCATAATCCTGAGCCCAGCCCACCGCTTCTATATAATCATCAAAATACGCCGACCCTTCGGCAAAATAGGACAAATCACGGTCAGGAATGTAGCCTAAGCGTGTTTCGTTTTCTTTTTTGGCAAGGGTGATAAAATACTCACCAATACAGCTGCCAATGCCACGACTGCCCGAGTGGAGCATAATCCAAACGTCTTGATTTTCGTCCACACACAGCTCAATAAAATGGTTGCCACCGCCGAGCGTGCCCAGCTGTTTTGCCCATGTTCGCTCAAAGTTATTTAGCATTTTTAGTAAGCCCTTATGCTTATCGGTAATGCGTTTTAGGCGGATTGCCAAGGGGTCAAGCGTACTCATCTTTGCCATGATTTGTTTGTGCTTGGCAAAGCCCACAGGCACATGTTTTTCAATGGCAAGACGGGCTGTTTTTAAGTTATCAGGCAGCTGACACGCTTTGATAGACAATCGCAGGGCATTCATGCCACAACCAATGTCCACGCCCACCGCCGCAGGGATAATCGCCGATTTGGTTGGTATCACACTGCCCACCGTCGCCCCTTTGCCTGCATGCACATCAGGCATCACCGCAATGTGCGAGTGAATAAACTGTAACTGACTTAACGCATACAGCTGATTGAGTGCTGACTGCTCCACATCGGTGGTATAAATCTTGACAGGCACGCCGTTTTTGGCATGTTCATTTAAAATAAGTTGAATACTCATATTGATATTTCTCTAACAAATTGACTTGGTAGGTCTATTAAAAAAAAGACAATAAACCCCCTTACCAAAAATTAACCATTTTTAGCAATTCATCAATTAAAAAGACAATAATTCCCCCATCACTTTTTAAATAAAAAAGCGACAAGATTGATTTATAAAAAAAGAAAAAACCGAATAAGACGTTTAAATTAAACCATGGTATTTGACTACCAATAGTTTAATAAAATTTGGGCAATAAAAAACGGTGTCAGCCTTGATATAACAGGCTTTAACACCGTAAGATGAATGGGGTTATTTTATGAAAGTTAAATAAAATAAACCTTGCCCAAACAATCAATACGGCTTGTCTTATGTGTTGTAAAATTAAGAACAGACATTGTTTTACTCCTATTGCTGTTTGGGTGAATGACAAATTATCCATAAAAGATAATCAACGATACGCATATAATAAGACTTTAAAATAAAAAGTCAAGATATTTTTAAAACATTTAAATAAAATCCCCATAAAAAAGGGCAGAATATCCGCCCTTTTCTTTAATGCCACTTAGTCCACTTGTGCCAACTGCACCACCAAAAAATCGGCATCCACATCAGGCAAAATGCTGTCTGCGGTCGCTCCTGTCAGCCACGCTGACAACCCTGTGCGTTTGTGGCGACCGATGATAACTAAGTCAATGGCGTGGCTTTTGCAGTAATCTATGATGCCTTTACGTCCTGAAATGGCGGTTTTGATTTTGGCATCGTGGGCTTGCAGATTGTTTCTTGCCAAAACTTCCGCCAAACGAGTGCGAGCCATACGACAACGCTCATCGTCAATCTCTTCATGTAAAGCAGTCGCAGGGATAAGCTCGTAACCAAAGCCCAACATGGTCTCCTCTACCACGTGAAGCACAGAAAGCTGTGTGGCAGGCGATGATTCCAAAATCCATTTGGCTTTTTGGGCAACCAAATCGGTATCATCGTTTAAATCAGTAACCATTAAAGCGTGTTGATACATGAAAAACTCCTTAATGTAATTAGGGTCTTTTTAGTATAAGCAAAAATCAACAAAATAACAAGCAAAATCACAAAATAAAACTTGACGTATACTTAATGCTAACTGTTTGATTTTAAACAATTTATAAAATACACGCCAAATTTCGCCTGATGATGATTTTTAAGTGATTTATGATGCTCAACTGCGTTTTACAGACCATCTTGTAAATTTGACCGCATTTAACAAGATGATGTCCAATCTTAATCATCAATCAGAATACAGGTAGGTAAATACCAAGGTGTCTTTGGTGATCTTTCCTGTGGCACGGCAACCTTTTGCGTATTTTTCACGCGTGCCGATTAGGGTGATTTTGGTTTGGTTTGGGGAAACATTGCCCGAAACGCCATAGGTCAAAGGCTCTTGGCAGTATTGTGAAAACACTCGTGCCGTACCATGATAGTGATTGCCCTGCTTAGTACCATCAAACAAAAGCTCACCTGCATAAACGCCCGCTTTTTGCATTTTGTCCGAAGGCTGATGATAGTAAAAATAACGCTGATTGCCCTCAGCCACCAATCTCATGACCGAGCCATTATGATTCCAATAGCTGTCCGCTAGGGCGGTTTGAGCCAAACAAAGCAGACCAACACCTACCAACATTCTAAGCATAAACACGCTCCCATTTTGATGGATTCATATTGATGTCTTATTCTATCATGCCCAAAAATCACGTACAAGGATTTGTACTTAATGTTTGTCATGGGGGAAAATAGATTATTTATTGTTATTTATCGTGATGTAAGCATTGATGATTGAATGATTGATAGACGAGACGTCAAAAACGGTTCATGAACCACCATGAACCGTTTTATTTAATATGGGGTGAGTAATGGGACTTGAACCCACGACAACCGGAATCACAATCCGGGGCTCTACCAACTGAGCTATACCCACCATAATGATTTGTTTTGTAACAGGCAAATGGCACGCCTGGCAGGATTCGAACCTGCGACCACCCGCTTAGAAGGCGGATGCTCTATCCAACTGAGCTACAGGCGCTCGGTATTTACTAACAAAAAAAGCCTAACTAGGCTTAAATGGTCGGGGCGGAGGGATTTGAACCCCCGACCCTCTGCTCCCAAAGCAGATGCGCTACCAAGCTGCGCTACGCCCCGATTTACTTAGCAACATGAAGTTGTTGTTAGTGGTGCGTATTATAGCCGAAATTTAATAAGTGTCAATGAGTTATTTTAAAAATTTGATAAAAAATTTATAAGCCATTGATTTTAAATTTATTTTTCTTTTATCAGCTCCCAACCTAATGCAGCCGCCCCACGAGTGCCACCTGTCAGATGAACATAGGTGCGAGTGGGGTCAAGGCTTTCTAGCAGCTCACAAGCTCGCCCTGCTTTTGTGCCACCACCACACAACACATAAATGTCGCCACAAGTTTGTGCCAGCGTTGTTTCATTGATACACTCAATCGGCATATTGACCGCATAAGCGATATGCCCTTCTTGATATTTATCCGTATCTCTGACGTCCCAAATCGCCAAATCAACCGTTGGCTTAAACTCATCAATAGGCTGAGTTTTAATCATATCACTCCCCGAAATATCCATAAAAATAAGTGCAAGTTTAACAAATTTGCGGTATGATGACAATTTAAAAATTATTAAAGCAAAAACCATGACCCATATTCAGCGTTGCCCGTGGTGTTTATCTGACCGTATGTATATGAATTATCATGACACACAATGGGGCAAAGTGGTAACTGATGATAAGGTATTATTTGCCTGTTTGTGTTTGGAGAGCATGCAATCAGGATTGAGTTGGATGATTATTTTAAAAAAGCGTGATGATTTATATCAAGCCTTTGATGGATTTAATCCCGATAAAATTGCTGATTATGATGATGATAAAATCAATGAGCTGATGAATAATAAAGACATTATTCGTCATAAAGCCAAAATACAAGCCATCATTCATAATGCCAAAATATATTTATCCATCACAAAACATTGCTCTTTTTATGATTATTTATATCAAATCATTAATCAATATGACAGTTTTCCCAAGGACAATCAGCCCATAAATGTCGCTGACATTCCCACCAAAACAGATGTCAGTTTGGCATTATCCAAACAATTAAAAAAGGACGGATTTAAATTTATAGGAGCAACAACATGCTATGCGTTTATGCAAGCGGTTGGCATGGTCAATGACCATCTATTAACCTGTCAATTTAGATAACTATCACAAGGCGTGTTATGGCAATATTATTCGGCATATTATATTTGATGGTGGCATTATGGGCGTGTTTGGCATTGTGGGTGCATCTGCCTTTGGGGAATGCCACCTATCTCATCATATTTTTCACATTTATTTTGGCAATATTATCAATACATCAAATTAAAAGTATTTATCAATTATCATGGATAACACCGACCAACATTCGTATATTATTTTGGCTGATGATTGCAATGGTGTTTGTTTGGTTTATGATGATGACACCAAGCAACAACAGAGCGTGGCAAGATGAGTTTCGTCATCAATTCACCCATCACAAACAAGGGGATATGATTAGCATTCATCATGTGCGTAATTTTCATTGGCATGATGATGGTTATACTGAGCAATGGGAAACTCGCAACTATGATATGCGACAGCTTAAATATTTGGATATGATTAGCACAACTTGGGGGAGCGATGACATTGCTCATATCATGCTGTCATTTGGCTTTGAAAATGACAATGGCAATATAGACAGATTGGTGTTGTCGGTAGAAGCTCGTAAAGAGACTCACGAAGATTTTTCTACCATTGGTGGGTTTTTTCGCTTATATGATTTATCCATCATTGCTGGGGATGAGATGGATTTGATTTATACTCGCACCAATATCCGCAATGAACAAGTGTCCATTTATCCAATCAACTATCCCCAAGATAAAATCAAGCAATTATTTTTAACTTATTTAAATTATGGGCAAACATTATATGACACGCCAAAATTTTATCATTCTTTAATCAGTAACTGCACCACGGTGATTTATGACATGATTAAAGGGTTTGATAAAATACCCATGGATTATCGCATTGTGGTTTCAGGGCGATTGTCATCTTATTTGTATGAGCATGGAGCGATTGATAACACCCATCCGCTAGATGTTTGGCGAACACACGCTCATGCTAATCCCAAAGTGGCTCATTTGGGCAAAAACAGCCACGTCTCATCATCAGAGTTTTCGCAGCTTATCCGTCAGGGGCTGCCCACATCTAATAAACCTGATGTGGGGGCAACTTTTTGACCTTGGGGGTTAATGTGATGTAGCAGACCTTCACTCATCACCATCGCCACGCCATCCACAAAAGCACTGGCAGTATCGTAATTGATGGGCAACACCACATCGCCCTGAGCATTGATATAGCCAAATTTGGGGGCGTGGCTGTTTATTTTATTTAGTCCCACGACCGCCATATTTTCACTAAATCCATCAGCGACATCATAAATAAATGGGATTTTGGTTTTGCCTTGTTTATCAATAAACCCCCATTTATTGCCTTTTTTGGCAGGAATGAGCCCATTTTCAAACCAAATCCCCATGTCATCATAGACAGGCTTGATGGCAAATTTACCTGTTTTATCTATAAAACCATGTTTGCCCTGCTGTATCACTTTGGCTTGACCGTCTAAAAATCCCCATGCGTCATCATAAATGGGCTTGATGGTAAATTTGCCTGTGGCATTAATGTAGCCATATTTACCGCCTGCTTTTACCAATGCCAACCCTTCATCAAAGCCGTACGCCATCTCAAAACGTGGGGCTATTTTAATGTCGCCTTGGGCATTGGCATAGCCATAAAGCTCGCCTGCTTTGATGGGCGTGAGATTTTGGTCGTACTGACAATCTGGGGTAAATTCGCTAAATGTGTAGCCTTGTGGCAATGTGATGGTGTTTTCGCAGGCGTTTTTTTCGTCCACTTCATAAAAGTTGGCAGACGCCACCGTTGCCCAAACAGCACCAACAAGAAAAATAAATCGCTTCATGATTATGATGGTTAAATGCGTATTATTTTAAAAGATTTAGCCCAAAACCGCAACCAAACCCATCTTTAATTCATCAAGCCTGTCATCACTTAGGGTTTTGCCATGCTCATCGCTGATATAAAACACATCTTCGGCACGTTCACCCATGGTCGTAATCCTTGCTTTATGTACTTTAATGTCGTGTTGGCGAAATACTTGACCCACTTTGGCAAGCAAAGCAGGACGGTCTTTGGCAACAAGATTTAAAACGTGATGACCAATATGAGCATGGCTTTTGGCAGGGCTGATGTCTATCTTAGTTGGCACAGTAAAATGCCGAAGCGTGTGATTTTCTAGGCTGGTGCTAACTTGGCAATCATGACCATCAAAGGCTTGACATAAAGCAAGTTTTAGCTCGTCCTGACGGCAGCGGTCGCTTAAAAAATCACTCATAAGAGCACCTTTATCATCACGTTTGGCAAAGCGGTCAATGACAATGTAGCTGTCCAAGGCACACTCAAAGCCAGCAATATGTGCGGTCAAAATATTAGCATCTAGTACCGATAATCCCAATTTATCCAGCACACAAACGATGGTGGCAAACAAATCATCTTGGTCAGGCACACAGATAAATAATAAAATCGCATCTAACGCCAAATCGCTGTGGGGCTTTAAGCTGATGATGGGAGCGGTGGATAATGTGTGTGCATGGCGTAAAATCTCGGTGGTTTGCCAAGCGATGTCGGTGGATTTTTGGGTCAAAAAGTATTCATCACCAAAACCCTGCCACAGCTCATCAAGCACAGTTTTTGGGGTCTGCGTGATGGCTTGGGTATTGACTTTACGGCGATGAATGATGGTTTGTGGGTCGCCCATCTCGCCCATGAGTGCCTTGTGCGTGCTAAGATAAAGCTGTTTTAACAAACTGGCTCGCCACGTATTCCAAAGCTGGCTGTTGGTGGCATTCATATCAGCGACCGTCAGCACATACAGATGGTTTAGACGAGTAATGCTCCCCACCAAACGAGCAAAATGACCAATCACATCAGGGTCATAAATGTCCTTTTTTTGAGCAGTCAGCGACATGGTCAGATGATGACGAACCAACCACGACGCAAATTCGCTGTCATCTTGACTCATGCCATGACTCATACAAAACTCATAGACATCTACCGCCCCAAGCTGGCTATGGTCGCCATCTCGCCCTTTGGCAATGTCATGAAATATGGCACAGATATTTAAAATGTCCTTGCGGTGAATGTGCTGGTAAATCTGACTGACCAAACCAAATTTTTGTTGATATTCATCATTATCAAGGTCGCCAAAACGGTGCAAAATACGCACCAAATACAACGTATGAGCGTCCACCGTATAACAATGAAACAAATCATACTGACTAAGCCCCATAATATCCCTAAACGCAGGCAGATACGCCCCCAACACCCCAAAGCGTTTCATCAGGCGTAGGCGATGAAACAGGTAGTTATTTTCTTGCAAATTTGCCAAAAATAACGCCTTATGGGTAGGGTTGGCTCGATAATCATCATCTATCAAATGTACGGCAAGTGATAAGTGTGTTAGTGTGTTGGCTTGGATTTTTTTAATGCCAAATTGACCCATCGCCAAAAAAATCCTAAGCATGGCAGATGGCTTTTTGATGAACAAATCCCCATCTTGTATGGCAATTTGTACGTCATCTTTGACAGTAAGCTGATAAAAATCGTCATCTAGCACAAGCGTTTTGCATGGTAAGCCCAAATATTTCTCAGCAAAATCATCACACATCAACTCTGATAAACTTGCTGTTGTCATTGCATGATGATAATACTGTCGCATGAGTGCTTCGGCATGGGCGTTGGGGCTTGGATTGTCTTTTAGGATACCTAAACGCATGGCAATTTTGGGTTGTTTGTCAAAATGTATCACTTCATTAGGGCGAGCAGATAAGGCGTGCAGATGATGACGCACCACCCAAAAAAAGCGTCTGGCATTATCCAATGTTAAAGCATGATGAGTGATATTTAGATTGGGGCGTGGCTTGTGGCACAAAGCATAAAAACGGTTTAGCCAATGAATGATGTGAAGGTCTCTAAGTCCGCCCACGCCGTTTTTGATATTGGGTTCTAGGTGATACTCAGTACCGTAGTGCGACAGATGGCGAGCTTTGGCTTCGTGGATTTTGGCATGATAAAACTGCTGTATCGTCCAAAGTTTGCTCAGCGTATTTGTTGGTGTGTCTGCCAAACTGGTGTTGCCTACGATAAAACGCGTATCAAGCACCGCCGTGGCAAAGCTTGGCTCATTCATGCCATCTGCCAGCGTATCTGTGCTGTGTACAGAGATGGCAGGCGTGATACCAATATCCCAAAGCGTTGCCACAAAGCGTTCGATGGCAGCTTGGTGTTTTTGTATGTCTTTGCCCAGTATCAACATATCCACATCAGAATAAGGAAAAAGCTCCCCACGCCCATAGCCACCTATGGCAAACAAAGCAAGTTCATCTGATAAAACCTGAGCAAATACCTGAGCGAGCATGTCGTCCATTGTTTGTGTGCGAAGCTGTATAAACTGGTCAATGTTTTCTACTGCTTGCAATCCCAACAAAGTGATTTGGTGGTCTATGCTCTCATTAAGTGTGTGCAGATGGTTTTTGTAGTCTGCGGTGCTAAATGGTGGTAAAGAAGGTAAAAAATGAGATGAAATCATACTATTTTTAAGTAAAAATTAAAAAGTGTTATCAAATATGGGTAATTAACAATAAATTTATCTAAAACTATCCAAAAACTAAATTAATAAAATTATGCTCATATAAAGCACCGTGTTCATCAAGGCATATTTTGCTAACAAACAAATAATCAATCCAATCAGTATTTGGTAATAGCTTGTTTAGCTCATTAACAATATCCATCTCTGATTTGTATTGAAAGTTTCTTTGTAATAAATTATTCACCAAAGAAATGACATATTGGTCTCTTTTATATTCATCAGACAGTTGATATTGCTCAATTTTATCAAAAAATACATGACTAACAAAGCCATCATTTGAATCAAAACAATCATTGCTCCAAAAGATATAATCGCTCCATTTAGGGTCAATGATGAGTTTATCAAGCTTAGTATAAATCCTATTTATTTCTTCTTCTGAATAATCGCCTTTTATCAGCTCATTGATTAAATGGGTGATTGTTTCTTTTTGAGCGTTATCCATGTTGTCTTATTATCCTTTTTTAATCAAATTTAATATAAAAAATAAAATGCTCAATCTTCACAGATAATTTAATCATGACGATTTATTAAAGCAAAAACATTAAAAAGGACAAGACTGACTTGCCCTTTATTTGCTTAGCTTTTCACCCAACTTAAATCTTCATCAGGTCTGCCTGTGGTGATGATACAGCCATTGTCAGTAACAATGAGCGTATGCTCCCATTGGGCGGAGAGCTTGCGGTCTTTGGTAATAGCAGTCCAGCCGTCTTTCATGATTTTGGTTTGCCAAACCCCTTGGTTAATCATCGGCTCAATGGTCAAAGCCATGCCTGTTTTTAGGATGGTGCCTGTGCCAGCTTTGCCATAATGTAAGACTTGGGGCTCACAGTGAAATGACTTACCAATACCATGCCCACAAAACTCACGCACGATACTAAACCGCTCAGGCTCAACCACTTTTTGAATGGCAGCCCCAATATCACCAAGGCGTGCACCATTTTTGACCACGCTAATGCCTGCATAAAGAGCGTCTTGGGCGGTTTTACACAAGCGTTTTGCCATGATGGAGCCTTCACCAATAATCCACATCGCTGATGTGTCGCCATAGTAGCCATCTTTGATGACAGTAACGTCAATGTTGATGATGTCGCCATCTTTTAACACACGCTCATGGTCTGGCATACCGTGGCACACCACATGATTGATGGACGTGCATAGGGTATAAGGATAGCCTTTGTAGTTTAGGCAAGCAGGTATGGCGTTTTGTACTTCGGTGATGTGTTTGTATGCCAAGTCATCCAAAAATCCTGTGCTAACACCTGCTTTGACGTGGAGGTCTAGGATTTGTAGTACTTCGGCGGCAAGTTGTCCTGCCACTTTCATTTTTTCTATGTCATCTGCATTTAGCAAAGGAATGTTTTGATTAATCATAAAATTTCTCAATAATTTTTTACAATCAGCCGTCATTAAAAATCATTTGGGTCATCACTGATGACAGGCTCTGTATGCTCTGTTTTTGGCAAATCACTGGGCTGCTGTTGGGGCAAATACAACGCCCCTTTTTGTCCGCAAGCGACCAAACTTGTGGCAATGATGGCAAAAATAATGGCTTTCATGGTATGGTTTAAGGTGGTTAATTTGGCGTATATTGTAGCACAAATCAGCCCACAAACGAAATCTTGACCCAGCGACAAAATTTACCACGAAACCCCAAAAAAAGACTAAAAAAACCCAACAACTAGTGTTATAATGCCTTTGCTCTGATGATTTTGGAGCAAATTGGCTCATCATTTTATCTGTCGGTGAGCTTAGCTAAACCAGCCCAGACCGCTTAAAAAAGGAAATTTTATGACTTTAACCAACCCAACCTTAGTACTAAATTGTGGCTCGTCATCCATCAAATACGCACTCATCAGTGAAGATGGTAATACACGCATTGAAGGCTTGGCAGAAGCCCTAGGGAACAATGATGCACGCATTAAACACACACATCTTGATGGCACCAAAGAAGAGATTAGCCTACCTGGGGCTACCCATCAGCTTGCCCTACAAAAAATCCTAGCACTCATTGAGCAATATCACCCCGTAGCGGTTGGTCATCGTGTGGTACATGGCGGTCGTGAGTTTTCATCGGCAGTTAAAGTTGATGACCATGTATTAAGCGAAATCAAACGCCTATCTATCCTTGCTCCATTGCACAACCCTGCTAACGCTGCTGGCATTGAAGCGGTGCTTGCCATCTATCCTGATTTGCCACAAGTGGCGGTATTTGATACAGCATTTCACCAAAGCATGCCCGATGTCGCTTATCGCTATGCCATTCCCAAAGAGCTTTATGAAAAAGACCGCATTCGCCGTTATGGCTTTCATGGCTCATCACACGCCTATGTCTCAAATCGTGCCAGCGAATTGACCAACCAAGAAGGCACGCACGGCTGGTTGGTGGCTCATTTGGGTAACGGCTGCTCAGCCACCGCCGTTTATAATGGTGAAAGTTTAGACACTTCTATGGGTCTGACGCCACTTGAAGGCTTGATGATGGGCACTCGCTCAGGTGATGTGGACCCAAGTTTGCACATTCATCTGCATCGCACACTTGGTTTATCCATTGAAGAGATTGATACCTTGCTCAACAAAAAAAGTGGGCTTTTGGGTGTCTCTGGTCTTTCTAATGACATGAGAACCGTAGAACAAGCCGCCAAAGAAGGCAATCAAGATGCCGCTCTTGCCTTAGAACTGTTCGCTTATCGGGTGGCAAAATACTTGGCAGGTCTAAGCTGTGCCCTACCAAGTCTCACAGGCATTGCGTTTACAGGTGGCGTGGGCGAAAACGCCGTTGGTATGCGTACCAAAATTTTAAGCCATTTGCGTCATTTTGGCATTGTGCTTGATGAAGCCAAAAACGCTGAGCTGTCTCGTGGAGCAGAAGGCAGTTTCCATGCCGATGATTCAGCCGTTGAGCTGTGGGTTATCCCAACGGACGAAGAATACCAAATCATGAGTGAAACTCGTGCGGTGCTAGGTCTATAAACCAAAAAGTTGGATGATTATCTGACTTTTAGCTGATATATTTTTAATACATAAAGGACATTTTATGAAAACATTACTTTTAGTGCCTACTACTGGTAATATCAACATGGACACACTTGCTCAAAATGTCGCCAAACTGGTGGACGCTGAGCTACTTGCCACCCCAAGCCATGATGAGCTCAGTGCTGCCATTGGTGATAACAACCTAGATGATTTGCTAGAACAAGTGGTGGCTCGTCAAAGTGCTCCTGTCAGTGTGATGGTGGGTGTGCTGGTGGATGAAAACACCCCTTTTGCCAACAGAGTAAACCGTGAGCTTGCCACAGGTTTTGATGCTGATGTCATCATGGTGGGTGATGATTTTGCTCGTTTGCCTGTGTTTGCTTCTTTGTTTGGTGGGCTAAAAGGCAAACGCATTTGGGGTGTGATTGGCACCGAAGAGTTGTCAGGTAAAGTGCAAGTACTGGCACGTACTGACAAAGGTGGTAACCTATCTGAGATTGATACAGGGGCTTTTGATGCCTACAAAACCGCTGACCGCACCCAAAAACTCTCACCCTATGCGTTTCGCAACCAAGTGGTTCGCCTTGCCCAAAACGCCAAAAAACGCATTGTTTTGCCAGAAGGTGATGAGCCACGTACCATTGAAGCGGCGGCAATTTGCCAAAGCCGTGGTATTGCCCAATGTGTGTTATTAGGCGACCCTGCCAAAATTCGTGCCGTTGCCGAAGAACGTGATGTTACGCTACCTGATGGCATTGAGATTATTGAGCCTAGCACAGTGATTGAAAAATATGTCGCCCCCATGGTGGAACGTCGCAAGGGTAAGCTAGATGAAGAAGGTGCAAGAGCTGCTCTACAAGACACCGTCTATCTTGGCACCATGATGTTACAAGTGAGCGATGTTGATGGTTTGGTCTCTGGTGCGGTACACACCACGGCTGACACCATTCGTCCAGCCTTTCAGCTCATTAAAACTGCCCCAGAGTATAGCTTGGTATCTAGTGTGTTCTTTATGCTATTGCCTGAGCAAGTGGTGGTGTATGGCGACTGTGCAGTCAATCCAAACCCCACTGCCGAACAGCTTGCTGAGATTGCCATTCAATCTGCCCAGTCCGCCCAAGCCTTTGGCATTGACCCCAAAGTGGCACTGATTAGCTACTCCACCATGAACTCAGGCTCTGGCGAAGATGTGGAAACTGTCAAATCCGCCCTACAAATCGTCCGTGAAAAAGCTCCTGAGCTAAAAGTTGATGGCCCGCTACAATTTGATGCTGCCAGCGTGCCAAGCGTGGGCAAACAAAAAGCCCCCAACTCGCCTGTGGCAGGTGAAGCCAATGTGTTTATTTTCCCTGATTTGAACACGGGTAACACCACTTATAAAGCCGTACAACGTACCGCAGGTGTCATCAGCGTAGGTCCTATGCTACAAGGCTTAAACAAGCCTGTCAATGACCTATCTCGTGGCTGTTTGGTGGATGACATTGTTTACACCATTGCTTTGACTGCCATTCAAGCGGTTGGTGATAACGCATAACACGCCCACAAAAAAAGCAGACTTAATTGAGTCTGCTTTTTTATCACATCATCAAATGTGTTTGGTATATCTTGGCGGTGATGGAGAGATTCGAACTCTCGATACGCTATTAACGTATACACACTTTCCAGGCGTGCGCTTTCAACCACTCAGCCACATCACCAATCGGGCGTATTATAATCCATCTTAGCCAAATTTGCAAAAACTTTTGGTATTTTTTTAAAATCTAAAAAATTCAAATTGTCATCGCCTAAAACTTACAGTAAAATGACTGATTGTTACTAGTTTTTAGGATTTATCATGACTGCTCATAAGTTATCCGCCCTAGCTTTTTGTACTGCCTTGCTTTTTGGCTGTACTCAAAACACCCCACAAAACGAACAAGCTCAAACCCCACAAAACGAGCAAAAACCTGCCAAAACCGTTGCCATCAGTGCCATTGTAGAACACCCATCATTAGACGACATTCGCCGTGGCGTGATACATGGTTTGGGCGAGCTGGGCTACAAAGAAGGTCAAAATCTTACCATCAATTTTCAATCCGCCCAAGGCAACATGGCAACCGCAGGGCAAATCGCCAAGCAATTTGTTGCTGATAATCCTGATGCCATTGTCGCCATCTCCACACCCACCGCCCAAACGCTTGCCTCTGCCACCCAAAGCATTCCGCTAGTTTATACAGCCGTCTCTGACCCTGTTGCCGCCAAACTCATTGATGATAAAGGGGTTGCCACCCAAGCCAATATCACAGGATTATCCAGCGAGTTACCACTTGCACCACAAATCGCCCTATTTACCAAAGTCAAACCTGATGCCAAACGTATTGGCTTTGTATATAGCTCAGGTGAGATGAACTCAGTATCACTCAAAGAGCAGTTAGCAGTAGAGCTACCTAAGCATGGCATGACATTGGTGGACATACCTGCCAACCGCTCCGCCGATGTTGCCTCTGCCACTCGTGCCTTAGATGGGCGAGCGGATTTGATTTATACTTCTTTGGATAATAACGTGGCATCTGCCATGGAAGCGATGGTTGCTGTTGCCAATGAGTTAAAAATTCCTGTCATCGCCTCTGATGAGTTTTCAGTCAGACGTGGGGCGACCGCCGCCTTGGGAGTCAATGACTTTGATTTTGGCATCACCACCGCCAAACTGGTCGCCACCGCCTTAGATGGCACACCACCTGCCCAAATCAAACCACAAGTGATGAACACACTCACCCTATACATCAGCCCAAAACATGCCCAAAATCAAGGAGTTACCCTTGATGAGACTCTATTAAAAGACGGCATCAATGTGGACACCACGCCTGCCAAAGCAGACCAAAAATAACACCAAAGCCAACCAATCCCCATCAATATGGGGATTTTTTTGTGAATGATAACAATTTATTTCTTTTAAATTACCCAAAAATCTGTTAAGGTATGCTCTTTTTAAATATGGAGCAACCATGAAAACCAAACTTGTTGTCGCCCTATCTTTGATGATAAGCCTATCCGCCTTTGCCAACCCTACGGACAAATCGCTAGAAGAGCTATCAAAGCACACCCCTTATGAAGCATTTTTTTATGAAATGGTAACAGAATCCATCATTGTTGACCGTGAAAATCTCATGTACGCCCTAGCTCAAAATACCAAGCTGACAGACAATGAACGCAATCAAGCCCTACAAATCTATGACAATTATGCCAAAGGTTTTTTAGACAGTTTAAACACACCTGCGGTTCAGGCTGAACTTAAAAAATCCTATCTGGCATCCGCCAAAAGCGTATTTAACCAAAACGAAGTCAATGCCCAACTGGCATTTTATGGCAGTACAGACGGTCAAAATGCTCTAAAAAAACGATCTGCCATGGTATCTACCTACCTAAATAATGCTAGCAACGCCACCAAAAATATCGCCGACAGCTACAAAAACAAGCACGCCAAAAAACTCCAAAGCGATTTGGACGTATTTTTACAAAAAAAATGACATCAAAACACCAACTGTCCGCCTTTTTGGGCGGATTTTTTAAGATGATTGATTGACCTTTTAAAATCACATTTTTACCCCATATTTAACAAAACACTTAATAAAACACGCCATGACCAACCCCACACGTCATCACCAACAACTGTCGCAACTTGCCAAACAGGACCAAAAACCCTTTCATCTTGTCAGCGACTATGCCCCCGCAGGCGACCAACCTGTTGCCATCAACAAGCTGGTCAATGGCGTGCTTGATGGCAAAAAAGAACAACTGCTTTTAGGGGTTACAGGTTCGGGCAAAACTTACACCATGGCAAAGGTCATTGCTCAGCTTGGGCGACCTGCCATCATCATGGCTCACAATAAAACCTTGGCCGCCCAGCTATACGGTGAATTTAAGGCGTTTTTTCCACATAATGCTGTGGAGTATTTTGTCAGCTATTATGATTATTATCAGCCAGAAGCCTATGTGCCTGCCAGCGACACTTTTATAGAAAAAGACAGTGCCATCAATGACCACATTGACCAAATGCGACTGTCTGCCACACGAGCATTGTTGGAGCGTCAAGATGCCATCATTGTCGCAAGTGTCTCTGCCATTTATGGTCTGGGCGACCCTGAAAGTTACCTAAAAATGCTTTTGCACATTGTGGTGGGTGATAGGATTGACCGCACCGCACTCATCAAACGTCTGGTAGAACTACAATACGAACGCAATGAGCTGGATTTTGGGCGTGGCACTTACCGCATTCGGGGCGAAACTTTGGACATTTATCCTGCCGAAAGCGAAAGTTTGGCTGTGCGTGTGCAAATGTTTGATGATGAAGTAGAAAGAATCATCTGGTTTGACCCTTTGACTGGCAAACATATCCGCACCATACCACGCATTACCATCTATCCCAAATCACATTATGTTACCCCAAAAGATAAGCTAGAACAGGCAAGCCAAAGTATCAAAGAAGAACTTGCCCAGCGTTTGGTATATTTTCATGATAATGACAAACTCATAGAAGCCCAACGTATCAAAGAGCGTACCCAATATGACCTTGAAATGATACAGCAGCTTGGCTACTGTAACGGCATTGAAAACTACTCACGCCACTTATCAGGGCGACCTGCGGGTGTCGCACCACCGACATTGTTTGACTATGTGCCATCTGATGCTTTGCTATTTATAGATGAAAGCCACGTTACTGTACCACAGATTGGGGCGATGTACAAAGGCGATAAAAGTCGCAAAGAGACACTGGTAAGTTATGGATTTCGCCTGCCATCTGCCGTGGATAATCGCCCCATGACTTTTGAAGAGTGGGAGCGAATAAAGCCACACACCATCTATGTGTCTGCCACACCTGCCGCCTATGAACTTGAACACGCTGAGCAAATTGTAGAGCAAGTGGTGCGTCCAACTGGTTTGATTGACCCTGTGTTAGAGATTCGCCCCGTGCTGACCCAAGTTGATGATGTGCTTGGTGAGATTAACATCAGAAAACCCCTAAACGAACGGGTACTGATTACCACTTTGACCAAACGTATGGCAGAAGATTTGACCAGTTATTTAAAAGAATATGGCATCAAAGTCGCCTATCTACATTCAGACATTGATACTGTGGAGCGTATGAAAATTATCCACGAATTACGCACAGGTGTACATGATGTGCTGGTGGGGATTAACCTGTTGCGTGAAGGGCTTGATATGCCAGAAGTGAGTTTGGTGGCGATTTTTGATGCGGATAAAGAAGGCTTTTTACGCTCAGAGCGGTCGCTCATTCAGACCATTGGGCGAGCAGCACGACACATTAACGGCAAAGCGATTTTGTATGCAGACAGCATCACCCCCAGTATGCAAAAAGCCATAGATGAGACCGAGCGCAGACGAGCCAAACAAATCGCCTTTAATCAAGAACACGGCATCACACCAAAATCCGCCAGCCGTGCAACCACCGATAAGATTGACACAGGAGAAGTTGCTGGCATTGAAGCCCCTGTGATGGAGCTACCACTATCCAACCTTGATGTGGAGATAGAGATTTTACAAAACCCCAAACTTCTTGCCAAAGAGATAGACCGCCTTGAAAAGCAAATGAAAGCCTTATCAAGTGAGCTTAAATTTGAAGAAGCGATGAAAGTGCGAGATAAAATGCTCTCATTAAAAACACAATTTAACAAAATATAAAAACAAAATCATGTCATCTGTTGAGTACCACCCCTTAGCTCCCTTTGTCATGCCCCATGCCAAAGTGCTGATATTAGGCAGTTTTCCCCCGCCACCTGCTCGTTGGGCGATGAGATTTTATTATCCTAACATCAATAATGATTTTTGGCGGATTATGGGCGTGGTGTTTTACCAAGATAAGGGGTATTTTATTGATGGTAAAACCTTTAAAGAACATCTCATCAAAGACTTTTTGTACCGACAAGGCATTGCCATCTATGACACCGCCAAAGCCGTCATTCGCCAGCAAGATAACGCATCTGATAAATTTTTGACCATTGTTGAAACAACAGACATCAAAGGGTTATTAAAGACTTTGCCAGATTGCACGCACATCATCACCACAGGCGAAAAGGCAACCAAAATTTTGCTTGGTGAATTTGGTCATACCCCAGCCCCAAAAATAGGACAGTCATCACCCCTATCCATCAATGGTAAAACCATCCGTTTGCACCGCTTGCCATCATCATCACGAGCATATCCTTTGGCATTAGAGCAAAAAGCACGTCATTATCAAGCGGTGTTTGCTCAAATCAACTTACCCCAAGCCCCCGCTCAATCTGCTGTGCCAAAGTGATGATGGCTTGACCGATGGTGTCTTTATGCTCATGGTACTCACTGTCAGATAATGACACCGCAATCCCAAGACGCACACCATCTTGACCCCTGATATATGTTCCCATGCACGTCATGCCAAGCCTAAGCTGACCATTATCAAGTGATAGACGAGTTTGTTTGATGTCATCAAATTCTGCTTTTAAACCATCAAAATCTGCCACACCCCGCTCTGTCAAAGGGGTGGGAAATTTGCCGTACATTGCCACCACTTTATCAAAAGGATACTGACTTAAAATTGCTTTGCCTGTCGCTGAAAACACTGCAGGCACACGCACGCCACGCCGAAAGACAAAATCTATCGCACTAGACCCTGCATGACTGCTCAAAAACACCGTCTCCCCATGCTCAAAATCCAAAGTGGATAAGGTGATGGTATAAGGCGTTAAAACATCAAAGCCCACCGCCATTTCATGAAACAGTGCCACCACGCCCTTTTCTACTTCAAATCGCCCTGCCCAGTACAACAGATACGAACCCAAACTAAATAAATGGTTGCCGTCTTTGTGCAACACACCTTTATTTGTCAGAACCTGCAAGATGTTGTGCGTGGTGGAGCGAGCCAAGGACAGCTCCTTAGCGATGGTGGCAGACGAGACAGGCGTGGGGCTTTTTGTAATAAAGTCCAAAATCTCAAAGGCTTTTTCTAAGGCAGGTACGCTGGTGGATTTAGGTTTGTCGCTCATACGGTTTCCAAATTGTTAAACTTAGGATAAAATCACTTGTATAAAATGATGAATGGTGCTAATATTGTACTGTATATTGAACATATATTCAATATATAGAACAAATTTTCAAAACTAATATCCCAAGGACGCACCATGAGCCTATCTTTAAAAAATCCTGACCTTTTTCAACAAAACGCCTTTGTGGCAGGTGTCTGGCAGTCCGCTCACTCTGGCGACACCTTAGATGTTAAAAACCCTTTTACAGGTGAGCGTATCGGCTGTGTGCCAAGTCTAAGTGCTGATGAAGCTAGCGAAGCTGTTCGTTTAGCTACGGTGGCTTTGGCAGCGTGGTCAGCCAAAAGCGTTCATGAGCGTGCAAAGATTTTACATCGCTGGGCGGATTTGATAGATGAAAATCTTGACGATTTGGCAATCATCATGACAAATGAGCAAGGCAAGCCCCTAAAAGAAGCAAGGGGCGAGGTAAGCTATGCCAACAGCTTTATCAGATGGTTTGCTGATGAGGCCAAACGTGTCTATGGTGATGTCATCGCCAGTCCAAACACCCGCCTTCGCTATGTGGTATTAAAACAGCCCATTGGCGTGTGTGCCGCCATCACCCCTTGGAATTTTCCAGCAGCGATGATTACCAGAAAAGTCGCTCCTGCCCTAGCAGCAGGTTGCACAATGATAGTCCGACCTGCCAGTGAAACGCCGTTTTCTGCCTTAGCCTTGGCTTATCTTGCCAAACAAGCAGGCATACCTGATGGCGTATTATCCGTCATCACAGGCAAATCTGGCAACATTGGCAAAGTGCTGACCGAAGATGACCGCATCAAAAAACTCTCCTTTACAGGCTCTACTGAAGTGGGGCGGATATTGATGGCACAATGTGCCAGCACCATCAAAAAACTGTCGCTAGAATTGGGGGGTAATGCACCCTTTATCGTCTTTGATGATGCCGACATTGATAAAGCCGTAGATGGAGCAATTACTTCCAAATACCGCAACGCAGGGCAAACGTGCGTGTGTGCCAACCGCATTTATGTTCATCGTACCATCAAAGATGAATTTATCAGCAAATTTAAAGCCCAAGTAGAAAGCCTAACCGTAGGCAATGGGCTTATTGATGGTGTGGACATTGGCTGTCTTATCAACCAAGACGCCCTACACAAAACCCAAACACTACTCAAAGATGCCACCGACAAAGGAGCAACCATCGTCACAGGTGGCACACCCCACCCCACGCACGCCACGTGTTTTTTACCAACCATCATCACCGACATCACCGATGAGATGCGTATTGCTCATGAAGAGATTTTTGCCCCCATCGCTCCTGTTTTTGTGTTTGATGATGAACAAGAAGTCATCAATCAAGCCAATGACACCATCTATGGATTGGCGGCTTATTTTTATACCAAAGACTTGGCACGGGCTTGGCGAGTGTCTGAAAGCCTAGAATATGGCATGGTCGCCCAAAACACAGGGCTACTGTCCACCGAAGTCGCCCCATTTGGCGGTGTCAAACAGTCAGGCTTTGGCCGTGAAGGCTCAAAATACGGCATAGATGAATACATCAGCACCAAATACTGGTGTTTGGACATCAGCTAATACCCAACCCTTGATAAGAAGTATTTATCAAGGGTTTTTTATTGGCAAAAACTTTTAAAATTTACAAAAAATTGATTGCCAAGACAGCAAAAATATGGTTTTATATGGATATATTCTATATATAGAACATTTGTTTATTATACAGAACAAAACCACCACAGGGAGTAATTCATGACCAATCAATCTTTGTTAGAACGCCGTAAAAAAGTTTTGCCCACAGGACTGGGTGTTGCTTTTGACATTTTTGCTGATAGTGCCAAAAATAGCGAAATCATTGATGTAGAAGGCAACCGCTATATTGATTTTGTGGGTGGCATCTCCGTACTGAACACAGGGCATAGCCATCCGCAAATCGTCAATGCCGTAAAAGCTCAGCTTGACCGTTTTTCACACACTTCTGCTCAAATCGTGGGTTATGAAAGCTACGTGGAGCTGTGCGAAAAGCTGTGTGAACTTGCCCCCATCACAGGCGACAAAAAAGCGTTTTTGCTCACCACAGGGGCAGAAGCCGTAGAAAACGCCATCAAAGTCGCTCGTGCCAAAACAGGTCGGGCTGGGGTGATTGCATTTAGTGGTGGCTGGCACGGTCGCACCTTGCTGGCAATGGGGCTGACAGGCAAGGTTGTGCCCTACAAAAAGAATTTTGGTCCTATGCCACCGTCCATCTATCACGCACCTTTTCCTTGTGTGGAAAACAACATCACAGAAGATGACGCACTGCGTGGACTTGATATGATTTTTAAATGCGACATTGACCCATCAGAAGTGGCAGCGATGATTATTGAGCCTGTACAAGGCGAAGGGGGCTTTCATCAGCTTACCCCATCATTTGCCAAAGCACTCCGTGATGTGTGTGATAAACATGGCATCGTGTTGATTTTTGATGAAGTGCAATGCGGATTTGGGCGGACAGGCACGCTCTTTGCCAGTGAACAGCTTGGCGTGGAGCCTGATGTCATGACCTGTGCCAAATCTATGGCAGGTGGCTTTCCCATCTCGGCACTGATTGGGCGTGCTGACATCATGGACGCTCCGCAGGTCGGTGGCTTAGGTGGCACTTATGCAGGCTCACCACTTGGCACGGTCGCTGCCTTAGAAGTCATCAAAATCATCAAAAACGAAAACCTACTTCAAAAATCCCAAGACATTGGTCATAAAATGGCAACATTTTTAAATGCCCTAAACTCGCCTGCCATCAGTCATGTCCGCCATAAAGGCGCCATGCTTGCCTTTGACTTGGTAGATAAAGATGGTAATCCTGATGTAGATGCCACCAATGCCCTAAAAAAGCACGCCTTTGAACATGGCTTACTGCTTGCTTCTTGTGGCACACACTTTAATACCATCAGAGTCATGATGCCTTTAACCATACCAGATGATGTGTTTGATGAAGCCTTGCAGATTATCAAAACGTTTTTTAAGGATTGATGATTTAAAAGTTTTGAGCAACACATTGGTCTGATTAAAAGGAGTTTATCATGACGGATAATTTTAAAAAATCTCTTAGTACCGTGGACATCATTGCCCTAGCTTTTGGGGCAATGGTTGGTTGGGGGTGGGTTGTTTTGGCAGGTGGCTGGGTAGCATCAGCAGGTCTTTGGGGTGCTGTCTTGGCGTTTTTGCTTGGCGGATTTGCAGTGATACTCATCGGCTTTGCCTATGCTGAGCTTGCAGCTTGTATGCCCATCACAGGTGGGGAACACACCTACACACACCGAGCCTTTGGGGTACACATCTCGTTTTTGTGTTCATGGAGCATTTTGTTTGGTTATTTATCAGTGGTCGCCTTTGAAGCGGTGGCACTACCTACGGTGATTGAATACCTTATCCCCAACTACAACCAAGGCTATATGTACAATATTGCAGGTTGGGACGTGTACGCCACTTGGGTGCTTGTGGGTATGGTAGGCTCTATTTTGGTTACCTACCTAAATGTTCGTGGCATGGAAGTAGCGGCATGGTTTCAAAAATTGGCGGTCGTTGGCATCTTACTTGTGGGTATTGGGCTATTTGTTGGGGCATTATTATTTAACCCAAACGCCAACCTATCTAATCTTGCCATACCAAACTTCATCAATGGCACCGCAGGGATTATGACCGTCATCATCATGGTGCCATTTATGTTTGTTGGTTTTGATGTCATACCCCAAGCTGCCGAAGAGATAGACCTGACTCGCCCCCAAATCGGTCTGTTTCTTATCGTCTCGCTCATCATGGCAGTCATGTGGTACATGGGTATCGCTTGGAGTGTTGGACATACCCTAAATTTAGAGCAAGCCCAAAACTCATCGCTTGCCACCGCCGATGCCATGAGTAATGCTTGGAATTCCACTTGGGCGGGCAGATTGCTTGTTGTTGGTGGTGTGCTGGGCATCATGTCAAGCTGGAACGCGTTTTTAATCGGTGGCAGTCGCTTAATGTTTGCCATGGCAAAAGCTCACATGCTTCCCAACGCCCTTGCCAAACTACACCCAAAATACAACACCCCTGCCAATGCCATCATCTTAATTGGCGGTCTTGCCACCCTTGCTCCGCTTTTTGGGCGTAAATCGTTGGTGTGGATTGTGGACGCAGGTGGCATAGGCATTGTCATCGCTTACACTTGTGTGGCGGCAGCGTTTTTATATTTGCGTTACAAAGAACCAAATATGGTCAGACCGTTTAAAGTGCCTTTTGGTAAAGCCGTTGGCATTTTGACACTCATCATCAGTATCGCCATGTTTGCTTTGTATCTGCCTGTTTCACCATCCGGGCTAGGAAAAGTGGAATGGGGCATCTTTGGGGTATGGTTTGTGCTTGGGATTGTGTTATATGCTCATGCTACCACCAAAAATCCCGGCAAAAGCAAAGCCTTTATGGACGATGAGATTCGTGCCATTAAAGAAGCCAATCAAATTTGGCTCAAAGAAAACAGTGTTGGCAGTTTCGCCCTAAACAATCAATCTAAAAAGTCCATTTAATACCACACATCACCTGATGACTGTCAGCACGGTCATCAGGCATTGCTCAAAACATCCAAGACACCACACCCCCACCAATGGCGATTTTTATCAAAATTTGCTATCATAGGCTTTTTATGTTGGGAATATTATGATATTAACATGGTGGGATTGTTTGTTATTGTTGTTTGTGCTGATGCCAGTGGTGGCAACACTTTTACCACTTATCAAGCATGACCATTGGGTATTTCGCATTTTTGATTTTCCCCGATTACAAATCGCCATCGTCAGTCTGATTAGTCTGCCTGTTAGCTTATGGCTTGCCCTATCACATCATCATTTGTTTTGGTTTTTGGTGATGGTTGGCACCGTTTGTCTGGTATATCAACTCATCCAAATCATCGCCTACACACCCCTAGTGCGTCCAGAAGTTGCCGTTTATCGTGGCAAAGAAGATTTACGCACCTTGTCATTATTAACGTCTAATGTCCTGACTGACAACCACAATGCCCATCTGTTGATTGAGCAAATACACCAAAAACAGCCTGACATTGTGCTTACCTTAGAAAGCGATGACTGGTGGCAAGAACAACTGTCCATACTTGAACATCACGGATATACTTATACCGTCCAAATCCCCCTTGACAATCTGTATGGCATGCACCTATACAGTCGCCTTGAACTAAAAGACAGTGAAATACGCCATTGGGTTACCGAAGACATACCATCCATCAAATCCAAACTCAAACTTCGCTCAGGAGAATGGATTTATATCTACTGCCTACACCCCATGCCCCCAAGCCCCACCGAATCCGCCACCGCCACCGACCGAGATGCTGAACTGCTACTTGTGGGGCGTGAGATTGAACACATGGACGAGCCTGTGTTGGTGTTTGGTGATTTAAATGACGTGGCTTGGTCATCAACTTCAAAACTGTTTCAAAAAATCAGTGGACTGCTTGACCCGCGCAAAGGTCGTGGACTGTTTAACACCTTCCACGCCAAATACCCCCCTTTACGTTGGCCACTTGACCACATTTTTCACAGTCATGATTTTTTGATGATTGACATACAAGTGTTGCCTGATGTTGGCTCTGACCATTTTCCTGTTTATGGTAAATTTCAATACCACCCAAAAGCCACGCTTATCCAACAAGAACCCGAAGCGGACAAACAAGACATCAACGAAGCCATAGAAAAAATCGCCAAAAGCGACCCCATCAAAGACGTGGTGAGAAAAAAATATTAAGGCATTTTCACCATCATCGCCTGATGTGGTGTGGCTTGCTAATGTTGGTCAAAATATCCCAAAATCATCTGACAAAACCCCTTTACAAATCATCAAATATCTGTTTAAATAAGCTCATGTTTTTTATATAGAACCATTGTTCATTATATTGAACAAATCTCACCGACAAAATCTTTAATACAGGAGTATCTCATGAGCTTTGTGCCTTTTGACTGGCAAGATGCCTTAAATCTCAACAGCCTTTTAAGCGATGATGAACGCATGGTGTATGACACCGCCAAGGACTTTTGTCAAAAAGAGCTGATGCCAAACATCATCAACGCCAACCGACATGAGCATTTTGACCCCACCATCATGCGTCAGATGGGCGAGCTTGGACTGCTTGGCATGACAATAGATGGCTACGGCTGTGCTGGCATGAGCCATGTGGCATATGGCTTGGTCGCTCGGGCGGTAGAAAGCGTGGATTCAGGATATCGCTCGGCGATGAGCGTACAATCAAGCCTTGTCATGCACCCCATTTATACTTATGGCACAGACGAACAAAAACAAAAATACCTACCCAAACTTGCCACTGGTGAGTACATTGGCTGTTTTGGTTTGACCGAACCTGATGCAGGCTCTGACCCTGCGGGTATGAAAACACGTGCCAAAAAAGTCCAAGGTGGCTATGAGCTGACAGGCACTAAAATGTGGATAACCAATTCACCCATCGCTGATGTGTTTGTGGTTTGGGCAAAAGATGATGATGGTGAGATTCGTGGTTTTATCCTAGATAAAGGCACAAAAGGTCTATCCGCCCCTAAAATAGACGGTAAATTTTCATTAAGAGCGTCCATTACTGGCGAGATAGTCATGGATAAGGTCTTTGTGCCAGAAGAAAACGCCTTTCCTGAGATTCGTGGGCTAAAAGGTCCGTTTGGCTGCCTAAATAAAGCTCGTTATGGCATTGCGTGGGGGGCGATGGGGTCAGCAGAGTTTTGTTTTAACGCCGCTCGCACCTACACACTAGAACGCAAACAGTTCAGTCGCCCCTTAGCAAACACCCAACTGGTTCAGCTTAAACTTGCTGACATGATGACTGAGATTAACTTAGGACTGCACGCCGCTTTACAAGTCGGTCGTTTGATGGACGATGACAAAGTTGCTCCACCAATGATTTCACTCATCAAACGCAACAACTGTGGTAAAGCCCTAGCCATCGCTCGCACGGCTCGTGATATGCACGGTGGTAATGGCATTCATGATGAGTTTCATGTCATCCGCCACGTCATGAACCTAGAAGCGGTCAATACCTATGAAGGCACACATGACATTCATGCTTTGATACTTGGAAGAGCCATCACTGGCTTGCAGGCATTTTCTTAATCCAAAACCAATCAAGGACATCTTATGACCCCAAACTCCCCAATCTCACCTAAGGCACTAGATGGCATTAAAGTTGTTGATTTATCTCGTGTGCTGGCAGCCCCTTCTGCCACGCAGATTTTGGCGGATTTTGGGGCGGACGTGATAAAAATAGAACGCCCTGATGTCGGCGATGAAACCCGCCATTGGAATCCGCCCAATTTTATAGATACAGATGGCACAGCCACCAGTGCTTATTTTGCCACCATCAACCGCAACAAACGCTCTCTCACCCTTGACATCACCAGCGACTACGGACAATCGGTCATCAAAGAGCTTATCAAAGATGCTGATGTGTTTGTGGAAAATTTTAAAGTGGGTAATCTTGCCAAATATGGGTTAGACTACGACAGCCTAAGTGCCATTAATCCCCGCCTTATTTATGCGTCTTTGACAGGTTTTGGGCAAACTGGCACAGATGCCCACAAAGCAGGCTATGACTATATCATACAAGGTCTGTCAGGTTTGATGAGTATCACAGGCGAGACAGATGGGCAGCCACAAAAAGTTGGGGTTGCGGTGGTGGATTTGTTTTCAGGCTTACAACTGACCGTGGGGATTTTAACCGCCTTATATGCTCGCACACACACAGGGGTCGGTCAGCACGTGGACGTAGCATTGTTTGACAGCTCGCTTGCCATGCTTGCCAATGTTGGCATGAATCATCTGGCAACAGGCACAAGACCACCCAGATTGGGCAACGCCCATGCCAGTATCGTGCCCTATCAAGTCTTTGGGGCAAGTGATGGTCATTTTATCATCGCGTGTGGGAATGACGGTCAGTTTGTCAAGCTCTGTCAAGCACTTGGGCAAGATTGGCATACTGATGAACGCTTTGCCACCAACCCTGACCGTGTCGCCCACCGAGATACGCTCATTCCCATCATGCAAGCGGTGTTTGATGCCCACCCCCGAGCTTATTGGCTTGATTTATTAGAAAAATCAGGCGTGCCATGTGGCTCTATCAACAGCATTGATGAAGCCCTAAATCTACCCCAAACCCATGACCGTCAAATGGTGGTTTCTTTTAAAAACAGCCCCATCAAAACCTTAGGTAATCCCATTAAACTCTCTGCCACACCTGCCACCTATCGCCGTCCACCACCTACACTTGGGCAGGATAATGATGAGATTTTCTCCAAAATCACCAAATAAATTACTCAAAACACCCAATGTACTTAACATACTTAATTTTTTGTGATGACTGTGCTATCATACAGTTATATTAATTTACTGTCTTAGGGTCAAACAATGAAACACATCATTGGTGTATGTTTAGTGGCGTTGATGGTCATTATCATGGGGGCTCATGCCAGCGATTACGCCAGTAAAAAAGGCTTAAAAGGCTATCACATTAATAGTCTGATTAGTCATTGGGGCAGTCCTTATTCTGTCAAAGGCAATAAATACACATGGAAAGATTGTACTTATACAGGCTATGTCATCACCAACTGCCAATATGGTAACTGTCGTAGCCACAAAGAAACCACTTGTTGCTATCAGATACTCACCACCGATAAAGACGGTGTTATTACCAATTATAGCGAACGTGGTCAAGGTTACTGCTTTAACCCTGTAAACTACGACACCCTAGCCCAAAACAAACGCTATGCTGATAAAATGTATGGCACTTTGGGGCTTTTTGAAGGTGCAGACGGTTTTGTCCGCTATACTTACACCATCGAAACCAGCAAAACTGTCGCAGACAACTATGTAAATAACAATTGTCAAGGCAAATGTGCCAAGACCATCAGTTTTGATAATGCCTGCATTGCTTTGATTGTACCAAAAAATACCACACAGGGTCAAAGAAAAATCAGCGATTTGTTTTATGATGTTAATAAAGATGGCAACAAATCCCTACAAAAAGCTCTAAAAAACTGCGAAAAACAACATGGTCAAGCTCAATGCCAAGCTCTGACTGCTTGGGGAGATAATAGCACGCATATTTGCACATCAACTTTTCGTTAATAACTCACCTAAAACAAAAGATGGACATGGATGGTCCATCATTTTTGGTTTGTAACGTCCTGCTTATGAGCAGTCATTACCCACTCAAAACATCTTGTAACAAAAAATTAAATACCCAAAACCCTACCTGCACCCAAAAAAACAGGTATAATATTAGGTTTATCAAAAATCACTAAGAGAACATTTTGACCGCACCACCAAAGCCAACTTTGCCTGTGTTGTTTTGCTCGCTTGCCTTGGATAAATGTAGCGATGACGAACGAGCATTGATTGCCAAGATTGATGACATACTGCCCCAAACCCAATGTGGTTTGTGTGGTCATCATGACGGCTGTTTGCCTTATGCCTATGGCATTGTGGTTGTTGGTGAAGCTCACAATTTGTGCGTACCGGGCGGTCAAGCGGTAACCGATGAGATTTTTAAGCAGTTAGCCCCACACCGCCCCACACCTGTATTATCTGCCACCCCAAGCAAATGGCAAACCAACCCTGCCACCAATCGCCCCCAAGAAGTACGAGCAGTTATTGATGAAAGCGAGTGTATCGGTTGTACCAAATGTCTGCCTGCGTGTCCTGTGGATGCTATCATTGGCACCGCCAAGCACATGCACACCATCATCACCGACCTGTGCACGGGCTGTGAGCTGTGTTTGCCCCCTTGCCCTGTGGACTGCATCAGTCTTGTACCACATCATCGCACACTGACAGACACTGCACGCCAGCAAGAGCAAACCCACCTAAAAAAACGCTACCATCAACACCTAAATCGTGTTGCAAAAACCATGACAGACGGCACAAAACCTGTTGTCAATGCCATAGAATCCGCCATCAGCAGTGCCATCAGCACGCCCACCCAAATAGATAAAACCATTGCCAAAAACACCATTGAACTTGCCAAAATTCGCACCCAAATAAAAAAACTCACCAAACAGCTTGCTGTGCGTGATAATCCTGCCACTCGCCAACAGCTCAACGAACTCAACGCCAAACTGACCGCTTTGTCCCATGACTAATCACAACCCCAAACTTAGCCCCCACACCCACAAACACCTAGAACTGGTCAGACGACTAGAAAACGGCTCTCACCTATTTGCCACCAGCCCAAAATCCGCCACTGCCACTGCCAAACAAACAGATGGTACACCGATGGAAAAACTGGTCAAACGTGCCACACTCATAGACAGCGATGGCAAACTCAAATCCGCCCTACACAAAGGCAAATTTTTGGTGAGTATCACCACCCAAGTATATAGCACGTCTTATTTTTTATTGGGTTTTTTGGGGGTGCTTGGGCTGCTTAGTACGCATTTTATCAGCTTTTTTTATGTATTGGTGGGACTGCTTGGTTATCACACATTAACCTTGCTGGTGTGGCTTATTGGTCTTAGAAAAACACACAACTACGCCATCATCTATCTGCTTTTGGACAAATTAAAACCCAAAAAACCCGTAGAGCGAAGTGCGTTTGAGATTTACGTAGAAGAGTTTGAAAAAAACGACCGTTTTCGGGTGGGTGCAATCGTTCATCGGGCGTGGTTGTTTGGTCTGATGGGAAGTTTGCTTGCCCTACTTTTGTTGTTTTCCTTTAAAAGCTATGCCTTTGTTTGGGAATCCACCTTACTCAACGACAGCCATTTTGCCACCGTTTTGGCATTTCTTGGATTTTTGCCAAAAATATTTGGTTTTGATGTGCCAAATTTTAGCGAACTTATCCACAAAACTGCCACACCTGCCAGCCTTGCCATACTGATGATGGCAAGCGTGGTGTTTTATGGCATCATTCCTAGATTTTGTGCCTATCTTTATTGCTTATTCAATGCCCGTCAGTCCTTTAAAATTGACCAAAATTTATACTATTATCAACAACTGCTCCACCAATTCAACCAAGACATCATCGACAAAGATGACTACACGCCCCACGCCCCACAAATTGCCAAACCCATCATACATACAGCCACCAAAGTGGTAGCAACCTTAGAACGCCCTGCCCCAAACAACTGGTATCACATACAAAACGCCCAAGACATCAAAGAGATTGGCGTGCTAGACAACAAAGACGAGCTGACACACGCCATCAACACCGCCAACGAATTACAAGCACAGCTTCATTTGGGGATTGACCTAAAATCCCTACCTGATAGGGGTATGTTACGCAAACTTGATGGCTTATTACAAAATTGCCAGTTTGGGGTAATGGTGGAATTTTTTGGTGAAGGCGAGCATTTATCAGCTTGGCAAGATGCCCTAAATGCCCGAGCCGTACCCATCATTGAAGTGGGTTAATAATGCTAAATGCCATTAAAAAAACCCAATTTTTCAAAATTGGGTCTGGGTACTTAACAAAATAGCAATCCTAGCCGTTGTTATGAGTTCATTATAACGGTTTTACCCACCCAAATCATCAGCCAAAAACGTCATGATTTGTCAGTTTTTGCTGACAATGTATAAAAAATGACAAAAAAGACTTGATTTTTTCGTCATAAAAGGGCATATTTATGAGTTTTACAAACATTTTTAAGGGGTTTTTATGTCTGACAAATTAACCGTTGGTCTGGTTGGCTGGCGTGGTATGGTTGGCTCGGTACTCATGAATCGCATGATTGAAGAAGGTGATTTTGAACATTTTACGCCTGTGTTTTTTTCAACCAGTAACGCAGGTGGACAAGCCCCTGATTTTGGCGGCGTGATTGCCAATGCTGGCACGCTAAAAGATGCCAATGACATCAGCGAGCTTGCCAAATGCGATGTCATCATCACTTGCCAAGGTGGCGACTATACCAAAGCGGTGCACCCTGCATTGCGTGATGGTGGCTGGGCAGGCTATTGGATTGATGCAGCCAGCTCACTTCGCATGGAAGATGACGCCATCATCATCTTAGACCCCATCAATCGTGATGTCATTGATGCTGCCTTAGCCAATGGCAAAAAAGACTTTATTGGTGGCAACTGCACCGTATCACTCATGTTGATGGCAATCGGCGAGCTGTTCCGCCGTGATTGGGTGGAGTGGGTATCTGCCATGACTTATCAAGCAGCAAGTGGTGCTGGTGCTGCCAATATGCGTGAGCTGATTGCTGGCATGGGCGTACTACATGACAGCGTGGCAGACAAACTGGCTGACCCTGCCAGTGCAATTTTACAGATTGACCACATCATTGCCAACACGCAGCGTAGCGACAGTTTTCCAAAACAGCAGTTTGGGGCAGTCTTGGCAGGCAGTTTAATTCCTTATATTGACAGTCAGCTTGATAATGGGCAATCTCGTGAAGAATGGAAGGGGCAAGCTGAAACCAACAAAATCCTTGGCAAAGCTGATGACGATATCATCAATATTGATGGGATTTGTGTGCGTATCGGGGCGATGCGTTGCCACTCTCAGGCTTTGACCATCAAACTTAAAAAAGACATTCCGTTGGCCGATATTGAACAAGCTTTGATTGACAGCAAAAACCCATGGCTTGATGTCGTACCAAACAACAAACCCGACAGCATGGAGCGTCTGACCCCTGTGGCAGTAACTGGCACTTTAAATGTTGCGGTTGGCCGTTTGCGTAAGATGAACATGGGTGGCGAGTATTTGACTGCATTTACTGTGGGCGACCAGCTTTTGTGGGGAGCGGCCGAACCACTTCGCCGTATGCTTGCCATCCTTCAAAAACGCATTTAATGGCTTGTATATTGATTAATTTTTAATTCATTATTAACAAAAACCTACTTTATTATAGAGTGGGTTTTTGTATGTTTATATGATAACAATCTATATTTACACTTAGTATCTCTTTGTAAAAAATAATATGAAGAAAAATTAAACAAATACGATTAAAATATGAGTAAAATATTTAACCAAATTAACAAAATAAACTGCTTAAAATTAACAATAAATCTTTATAAATTCAAAGAGATGGTTATGATGTATTAATAAGTAATTTTAAAATAATTCACCATTTTTATGAGCTGGCATAGTAATTGCAAATAAAATCATAAGTTAAAGTTTTTCGTTTTAAGTGCAGTTTAACACCATACTTTTGCAAATCATCAAAATGCACTGGTATTTCATGGCAGATTTTGTTATAAAGAATATATAACTAAGAGCCGTCATGGCGGTGTCATTCACTTACTAATACTCAAAAGGATAATTATGTCTTGGCACAAACCGTATCGTACCACCCTAATTCGTCAAGCAGTACTCGTTTCTTTGCTTGGTACGACCAGTCTGCACGCTAATGCCATCAGTCTAGGTCAAGCCAACATCACATCAGCACAGCATGAGCCTTTGTCTGCAACCATTGATGTGTCAGACATTGATGCCAAAAATTTTAACGCAAGTTTGGCGACTGCTGACATTTACCAACAAATGGGGCTATCTGCTGACACCAAGATTCACGTTAAGTTTACCCCCACATCGGACACATCAGGTAAAATCACGCTCACTTCAAGCACGCCAATTGCCACCCCTTTTGCTGATGTGGTACTCAACCTAAACAACAACGGTCAGCAGCTCATTGAGCCACAAACACTACTGATGCCACTGCCATCAGGTAGCACATTTAGCCTGCCTGAAAAACAGCCACAAATGACCGCATCAGATACCACCAGCAACCTGCCCACAGTCAGCCCCATGGCAGATGACCCTGTATCCACTCCTGTTGTTTCTGCCAACACCAACGCACCACAGGTGGCAAAGGTTACGCCTTCAAAAGCCAATGTCCAACAGGACATCGTCAGTGAAGAAATCTCTCGCCATGCCTACCCACAAGGGCAAGCACCTACCACGCCCAAATCAGAGCTAAGCACTCAAAATACCACCGCAGAAGCTGTCAGCAAACCTGACACCAAGCAAGCCCAAAGCAAAGCGACCTATGTTGTACAAAGTGGCGACAGCCTATGGAGCATTGCCAACGAGATTGCCAAAGCAAATAACCTAAAAGTCGGTCAGGTCATGAAAGCCATTCATGAAGCCAATCCAAGTGCGTTTAGTCATGGCAAAATGAATCAGCTTAAAGCCAAGGCAAGCCTAAATTTGCCTGAATATGACGTGGTTTTATCGCAAAAAGCCATTGAAGATGCCATTGCAAGTAAACGTCAGCACAATGACAGCGAGCGTGTTGCTAAGGCAAAAACCAAAAAAAGTGCCAAACCCACCACAACTGCTAAGAAAAACACCACTCGCCGTGATAGTCAAATCACCGCTCGTCCCGCCAAAAAAGCCCTGCCCAAAGCTCAGGTTACCCTAGTAACACCAAGTCAGCAAGGCAAAGCAACAGGCACAAATACCAAAGCCACCCAAACAGCAGTAACTGGTGGTAATGAGAATTTGGTTGGCACACTTAAAAACACTCGCAACAAAACTGCCACCAGTGCCAGACACATCAGCAGTCTAAACCAAGAGCTGTCTGCTGCCACTCAAAAACTGCAATTACAAAACCAAAAATTGGCTGAACTGGAAGCTCGCCTAAGAACCCTAAAAAGCCAACAATAAGCACACAGGGTCTGGTTTAACTTGGCAGGTGGTTTAAATATGATAAAATTCCATCATATTGACCACTTGCCATTATCAAGTGTTCTGCTTGATTATCGGAGATTTTATGAATAACACTTTACTTTTTATTGTCGTCGCCATCATTATTATTGCCATTGTTGCTTTATTTTTCTTACAAAAGCTACAAAAAAAACAAGGCAAACTGCCCAGACCCGCAAGCATTGATAAACAACCCACCATCAAGATGGCCGACCCACGTCTGCTGTCTGATAAAGACATTGCTAACGCTTTATCTGCTCAGCAAACTCCCAAAACAGCACCACAAGTTACACCACAAAACGAGCTCGCCACAGTAGATATTTACATCCAAAACCAAGACTACCAAACTGCCATCAATGAGCTTAAACGCCTATTGATGACCAACCCACGCCATACAGATGCGATGTTAAAACTTTTGCAGGTGTATGGATTGACCAAGCAATACGTCTCTTTTAATCAGCTTCACCAAAAAATCTGCGAAATCGCTGACGCAAAAACCGTGCAAGATGCAAACTTCTTTAAGTCCTTGATTGATGAAGAAATTGCCAGCACACAGCCTGCAACTCCTGTGGCGACCCCCGTGCAAATTGACACGTTAGAATTTGATGCGCCAGCCCCCACACCACAAAATACCAAACCCGCTCCTGCTCCACAGTCCCAAGCGGCTGATGATGAGATACTTGAACTGGACTTTGGTGCTGATGAGCTTACCAACAAACAGGTAGCTTCGCCAGCCACGCCCAACACTATCCAAACAGATGATTTAACAGATTTGGGTGATTTTGAGTTTAGTTTTGACACACCAAATACCAAAAACGCCACCACAAAAACCACCACACCAGCCGACATTACCAGCTTTGATGATTTAGCTAGTGCTGATGATGACTTGGGCAAAACGACAAATAACCAAAACATACTGCCATCTGACAATCAAAATATTGCCCAAAAAGAAGTCATAGACCTTGATTTTAACTTTGGCAATGACGGTTTTGCTCCCCAAAAAGAATCATCAGCCAGTAACGAATCTTTAACATTGACGCTTGATGAAAAAACTCCCAGCAATCAGGTAACTCATGCTCCAAGTGCAGATAATACCAGCGGTGCAGATATTGAACTGGATTTTGATAACAACCAACCTGCCATCAAGCACGAGCCATCCATCAGTACTGATGATTTGACTTTTACCTTTGATGACTTTGATGATAAGACACAACAAAAAGACAATCACACCACCCAACCTGCTGATATGCTAGATTTTGCAGAGCTGTCGTTTGATGATAAATCTCAAACCAACACTACCGCAAATGTTCTCAGCACAGATGAGGCCAAAGATTTTGATTTTGGCGGCATGCTAAACGACACCCAAACTAGCATCTCAGCAGATGATAACACGCTTGATTTGTCAGCAGACTTTAAAGAAGTTTCTTTTGATGTTGATGACAACACCAATAAAGCAGACGACTTTATTTTTGATTTTGATAAAGATACCACCAAGCCAGACATAGCCCATCAACCCACCGCACCCAACTTGGTGGCAGAAGATGATTTCGGCTTTGATTTTTCATCAAAAACCACCCAAGATTTAAAATTAGAGCTAGACGATGACTTGTTGTCCAAAAATGACTTAGAACTTGATAACAGCTTAGGATTTGATACGCCAAGTTTTGACAAAGCCAATGTCAATAATGACATTAACGATGATTTTATCAGCATTGATTTTGACACAAATGCTGCCACACAAGCAGATACACAAGCAGAAGCAACAAATGTGCCTGTTACCACCGTGCAAGAGATTCCCGTGGTTATCACACCCACTCCTGCCACTTCTTTGGAAGACAGTCTAAGCATGCCAACAGATGATGGCATTCAAATCACCTTAGAGCTTGCCAAGCAGTATGCAGAGCTTGGTGAGTATGACAGTGCCAAACGTCTGCTTCAAGAAGTTGTCCAAGATGGTCTGCCCCCACAAAAACAAGAAGCACACGCCCTAATGGTAACGCTTTCTTAATATGTCCCCAACCAACAGACGCATACAAATGCGTCTTTTTTTATGTGCGATACGGTGCTATAATGGCTCGCATGAATTTTCACATACCAACTTAATCAAATCTAAAAACTTACTACCAAAATAATCACTTTAAAAATCATGATGTCAATCTTATGAATACCATTTATTTTATCTATGCTGGCGGTACATTTGGCAGTCATGGCACGCCTTTAACACCCTTACCTGCTGATGAGTTTTTGCCCGCTTTTAGCTCACTAATTCATCAACATGACCACACCATTTTACCAAATCACATCATCAAAGACAGCAGCACGCTCACCCCTGCTGATTTTGTACATTTTTATGAGCTCATTACCAAAGCTTACCACACAGGGGCTAGGCATTTTATCCTAATTACTGGTACGGACAGTTTGAGCTTTTTGGGGGCGTTTTTGTCTTATGCCTTAGCACCTTTGTGCGACATAAGTGTGTTTGTGATGGGTAGCATGCACCCATTATTTATCGCCAAACATCTGCCTTATGCCATAGATAAAACAGGAGACGCTTGGCAAAATTTATCAATCTGCCTAAAAAACATACATAAAAAGGGTGTATTTGTGGTGGTGGGTGATATTTTTTTGGCACACAATACCCAAAAAATCCACAGTCAAGCCAATGATGCTTTTGTTGCCATCACTGCACCCACGCCAACACAAATCACCCCTTCATCTGTGGAGATACTCCATCAAAAAGCCACACACGCCCCCATCAAAACCATCTACCTAACCCCCAATAGCCCAACAGTTTTAGCCCATGAGTTGCAACACGCCACAAACGCCATCGCTGTCATCATCATCGCTTTTGGGGCAGGCAACGTGCCATCATCGCCAGATGTCATACAAGCACTTGAAAAACTAAACAGCTTAAACATACCCGTCATCTGTACCAGCATGTGTGCTTTTGGTGGGGTGAATGACCACTATGGTGCAGGGGCTTGGCAATACCAACACGGTGTATGGTCGGGGGGTAATTTAACAATAGCGGGGATTTATGGCAAACTTTTGTGGCTTTATTTGACAGGCAACCTAACGCTTGGGGCATGGCAATCATGAATGCACCCACCACTTATGCCATTGGCATTGAATTTATTGGCACAAACTATAAAGGCTGGCAACGCCAACAAGAAGTCGCAAGTATCCAAGCACACCTAGAACACGCCCTATCCAAAGTTGCTAACCATCCCATAGAAGTCATCGCAGCAGGACGCACAGATGCAGGTGTGCACGCAAGCAACATGGTGGCTCATTTTAATACAACCGCCACTCGCACCGCCCATCAATGGCTTCGGGGCGTAAATACCCTACTGCCAAATGACATTGCTCTGCGGTGGCTTGTGCCTATGCCCGATGATTTTCATGCACGTTTTGCTGCCACTGCTCGGCGTTATCGCTACATCACACTCAATCAGCCCTACCGCCCCGCCATCTTGCACCGCCAAGTTACCCATTTTTATGAGCCACTTGATGTAGATAGCATGATGGCTGCCACCCTTCATTTTTGTGGCACACATGATTTTAGTAGCTTTCGCTCATCACTTTGCCAGTCCAAAAAGCCTGTGCGTGATATTCACCACATCAAGTTGTTTCAACACGGAGCATATTTTGTGCTAGACATCCAAGCAGATGGTTTTTTACACCACATGGTGCGTAACATCATGGGGACATTATTTGCCGTAGGCACAAACAAACTGCTTGCTGATGACATTCCCCATCTGATTAAACTCAAAGACCGCTCACAGCTTCCGCCAACCGCAGACGCTGATGGTTTGTACTTTATCAATGCCTATTATCCTGATAAATTTCAAACACACATACCAAATTTACCACTCACACCGCTTTGGTTAAACTTGCCTGTATGAAAGTTCTGCGTATCATCTTTGTCTAATGAACTGGATTTTTATCAAATTCTATGTTATCATTGACGTTTTATTCTATCTTTATAAAACTATGGCAAAAAAAGACGACATTATTGAGTTTGAAGGTGAAGTGATTGACACCCTGCCAAACACCCTATTTAAAGTCCGCCTTGACAATGGGCATGAGATTATCGCTCACATTTCAGGCAAAATGCGTAAACACTACATTCGTATCTTAACTGGCGACCGTGTCAAAGTTGAGATGACGCCCTACGACCTATCAAAAGGTCGCATTACCTATCGTGGCAAATAAACCGTCTTTGTTCCAAAAATGACAGACAAGCCTTTTGCACTACTAATACATGGTTTGCATATGAATGGGGTTTATATGTACCCCTTAGCAAAAAGGTTGTCTAATGCAGGTTTTGCCACGCACGCCCCAAGTTATCACAGTCTTACCAAATCCATAGACGCACACAGTCAGCTTTTGCATGATTGGCTTTGCCAACATCATCAGCCTGATACCCCCATCAATCTTGTTGGGCACAGTTTAGGTGGTTTGGTCATACGTCATTTTTTGGCAAATTTTGGTCAAGCATGGCAAATTGGTCGCTGTGTTACCCTTGGTACACCCCACCAAGGCAGTGTCTGTGCCAACTATGCCAACAAACTATTGCCACCACTGGTTCGCCGTGCCTATCCCAATGCCCTAGATGGTCAATGCGTGGCTCTACCTGACAACATAGAGCTGGGTGTCATCGCAGGCAGTCGCCCCCTTGGGCTTGGTTTGCCAATTTTAACTTATCACAACAAACGCCATCAGCTGATGGGTGATGACTGCACCAGTGATGGCACGGTGTATCTGTCAGAGACCTACCTACCCCAAGCCAAAGACCATATCGTTTTGCCTGTCTCACACACAGGGCTTTTGACAGACAAGACAACCGCCAAACAAGTGATTTATTTTTTGGAGCATGGGCGGTTTCTACACCAATAATATCAGCTTTACATAACCAATTTGGCGTTATGATTTGTCTTTATGTTTTAATGATAAATTTAAATGCTGTGCAACACTCTCACCCACTACCCTACCAGTAGCAAAGCACGCCGTTAAAAGATAGCCGCCTGTTGGTGCGTCAAAATCCAACATCTCCCCACAACAAAAGACATTAGGATTGGATTTTAATTGTAGCCCATCTGTCAGTGCTGACCGCTTGACCCCGCCACCTGTACTTATCGCTTCATCGATGGGGCGAAAGTCTGTAAAAATAACAGGTAACTGCTTGATATATTTTGCCATCATCTGATGATTTGTCCAATCCACCTTGTCTGTGCATTCTCGCAGTAGGGCGATTTTAACTTTGTCCAGCCCTGCTTTTTGTAGCAAGGTGTTGAGCGATTTCTTTTTTTGGGATAAAATTTGCTCAATATCACGCTCATGTTTATCAGGCAATAAATCCACCATCATACAAATACGCCCACAGCGAGCCAAATCATCTCGCATTTGGCGGTTGTATTTATAAATCAGTCCGCTTTCCATGCCATAATGACTGATGATGATATCACCTTGGCTTTTTTGCTCAGGGCTGTCCACCCACACAGCAATACGTTTTAGTGCCTTGCCAAAATACGCATTCATAAAAGGCGACCACGCTTTGACCACACCAACATTGCTGGCGTACAATGGGCTTAGCTCATCATTGGCAAACCACGCCTGCCATGTACCTGTGCTACCCAGCTTGGCATAAGAGCCACCGCCACACGCCAAAACGATGGCATCAAAAGTTTTATCAAAAGTGGTGTTTTGACCGTGTTTGTCAGTAGCGGTCAGCCTAAGCGTATTGTTATCAATCGCCACACAGCGATGCCGATAAAAAAAGCGGACATGATGAGCAAGCAAGCGTTTTAGCCACGCCCTTAAAAACGGTGATGCTTTCATTTCAACAGGAAACACCCTGCCTGATGAACCAGTGTAAGTTTGCACGCCCAAAGCAGACAGCCACGCCACCAGCCACGCATTGTCATAACGATACAAAAACGCATCTAGCCAATCATCAGGCACATAACGCCCCACAAAATCCGCCATTGGCTCGCTGTGCGTGATGTTAAGCCCTGTTTTGCCTGCCCACAATATCTTGCGTCCTGCACTGGGCATTTGCTCATAGACACATACATCAACTTCATAATCGCTTAAATAATCCGCCACCATCAGACCACTCGCCCCTGCCCCAATGATGACAACAACAGGCTTCATGTCCGCTCCAAAGACAGTGGCAAAAGCGTATCAAAACGGGTGCTATACTGTGCAGGCTTAGTGATGATAAGCTCTTGGCAAGTCTCACCACGAGCCAGATATTTGATTTCAAAATGAGTGCGAGCAGATGAGCTGGGTATGTACCTTTTGGTATAGGGCAGTCGCCAAACGCTGTCCAACAACTGCTGTGCTTCGCTGACATACTCAGCAATATTGCTTGCCAAAACAATCTGCCCATCATCTGCCATTTTTGATAACAGCAACTCAAAAAATGGCATGTTTAAAAATCGTTGGTTTTTGTTTTTTGACTCTGGATTGGGATATAAAATAAAGCAGGTTTGTATTTGCTTGGGATATACAGCAAACGCCGTCCAAGCAATCGCATCAGCATGAATGGCGTGCAGATTTGGCAAACTTTTTTGTGTGGCAAGTTTGATAAAGGCTTGGTATTTTTCTTGGGTACGCTCTATGGCATACAGCGTGGTATCAGGGTGATTTTCGGCAAAAATCAGAGCGTGCTTGCCTTTGCCTGCCCCAATTTCAAGACACATGGGCGTATCATCAATCGCCACAAAATCTCTTGGGGCATACAAAGCGTGAACGTTTAACAAACGCTCAAAATGGTGGCTTGGTTGCATAATCGTCTCTTAAAAGGCATTATTATAACAAAATTATGCCATCAGGTCGCTTGATTTGCCAAGCCAACAGATTAAAACAACGTCTGTTTTTTACGACTGAGTGTAAAGCCATGTCCTTGGCTGTTTTTGCAAGTTAGCCCTGTTTTTTGACTGGTGCATTGCCAGCCTTTGCCTTTGATGGTTTTGCCATATGCCAGTTTTTTGGTGTCTGCCAAATCCAAAGCATCACCATGACAAACCAGCTCTGCTCTGCCACGGGGAGCTTCTAGATAAAACAGATTGCCCCAGTCCAAATCGCAGTCATTAGGTCTTGATACAATGGCGGTATTGGTCTTATCCATAATATAGCAAGTTACACCATCATTAGCACCTTGACAGTAGATATTACCTGATGGCGTATGAAAATATTCATCAGCAAAAGCATTCACACTCATCACAGATACTGCAATTAACACGGCTTTTAACATCTTGGCTCCTTAAAAAAATAAGGCGATACAACATCGCCTTATCATCATAACACATTTGACAAGCCAAATCTATTTGTCTGCCAAGAACAGCCAAGTATCTAGCACCGTATCAGGGTTTAGTGATACTGAGCTGATGCCTTGCTCCATGAGCCATTTGGCAAGGTCTGGGTGGTCTGATGGTCCTTGACCGCAAATACCCACATATTTGCCTTGTTTGCGACACGCTTCAATCGCCATACCTAAGAGTTTTTTGACGGCAGGGTCTCGCTCATCAAACAGGTGTGATACGATACCGCTATCACGGTCAAGCCCTAGCGTTAATTGCGTCAAATCATTTGAACCGATAGAAAAACCATCAAAATACGCCAAAAACTCATCAGCAAGTAAGGCGTTGGTTGGTAGCTCACACATCATGATGATTTGTAGGTCGTTTTCACCACGTTTTAGCCCATTTTTTTCAAGCAATTCAATCACTTGGGCAGCTTCACCTGTGGTACGCACAAAAGGAATCATAATCTTGATATTGGTCAGACCCATTTCATCACGCACATATTTTAAGGCACGGCATTCTAGCTCAAAGCAGTCAATGAAGTTTTCTGACACATAACGGCTTGCCCCCCTAAATCCAAGCATGGGGTTTTCTTCGGACGGCTCATACAGCTTACCACCGATAAGGTTGGCGTATTCATTGGATTTAAAATCACTCATACGCACAATGACTGGCTTATCACGAAACGCCACAGCAAGTGTTGAAATGCCTTCAATCAGCTTGTTGATATAAAAATCCACAGGCGATGGATAACCTGCGATACGCTCATTGATGGCAAGCACCGTTTCTTGGGGTAAGCTGTCTATATTAAGCAGAGCTTTGGGGTGCACACCAATCATGCGATTGATGATAAATTCTAAGCGAGCCAAACCCACGCCTTTATTAGGAATGCCTGCAAAATCAAAGGCACGGTCAGGGTTGCCCACGTTCATCATCACATCAAAAGCAAGCTGTGGCATGGCGTTGATGGAATTTTTTTGCACTTCAAAGGACAAAGCCCCTTCATAAATAAAGCCTGTGTCCCCTTCGGCACAAGATACGGTTACATCTTGACCGTCAGTAAGTGCTTCGGTGGCATTACCACAGCCAACAATGGCAGGCACGCCTAGCTCACGAGCGATAATCGCCGCATGACAAGTACGCCCCCCACGGTTGGTAACGATGGCAGACGCTCGCTTCATCACAGGCTCCCAATCTGGGTCGGTCATGTCTGACACCAACACATCGCCATCTTCTACTTTGCTCATCTCAGCTAAGTTATGCACGATACGCACTTTACCTGCACCGATACGCTGACCAATGGAGCGACCTTCACACAGGATTTTTTCTCCTTTTGAGTTGATGACATAACGCTCCATCACGCCTTTGTCTTGGCGAGATTTGACCGTTTCTGGGCGGGCTTGGACGATAAAAATCTCTCCTGTATCGCCGTCTTTTGCCCACTCAATGTCCATTGGCTGTCCATAGTGTTTCTCAATAATCATGGCTTGTTTGCCTAGGTTAATCAGCTCATCACTGTTTAGGGCAAATTGATTACGCTCATTTTTTTCCACATCAACAATCTTGGTGGACTTGGTGGTACTACCTTCATCCCCATAAATCATTTTTTTGTGTTTTGAACCTAAATTACGGCGAATGACCGCAGGGCGACCTTGTTCAAGCAACACTTTGGACAGGTAAAATTCATCAGGGTTCACCGCCCCTTGTACCACCATCTCTCCTAAGCCATAACTGGCAGTAACAAACACCACTTCGTCAAAACCACTTTCGGTGTCAATACTAAACATCACTCCAGATGTGCCTGTCTCAGAGCGTACCATACGCTGCACGCCTGCTGACAGTGCCACGCCCGCATGTTCAAAGCCTTTGTGGACACGATAAGCAATGGCACGGTCATTGTAAAGACTGGCAAACACTTCTTTGATGGCAACAAGCACATTATCAATGCCACGAATGTTTAAAAAGGTCTCTTGCTGACCAGCAAAAGACGCATCGGGCAAATCTTCTGCTGTGGCAGACGAACGCACCGCCACCGCAACATCTTGACCGCCTGTAAGCGTCTCATAAGCAGCACGAATCTCGTTTTCTAAATCTTGGGGCAAGGTCTGCTCAATCACCCAGCCACGCACTTTTTTGCCTGTTTGTGCCAAGGCTTCCACATCATCAACATCCAATGTGGCAAGCTCGCTGTTGATTTTATCCAACAAACCTGTTTCATTTAAAAAGCGATTAAACGCTTCGGCAGTGGTGGCAAAGCCGTTAGGAACACTAACGCCAAGCTCACCTAAATGACTAATCATCTCACCGAGTGAGGCGTTTTTACCGCCGACGATTTCTACATCATGTTTGCCAAGTTTGTCAAAAGGGATAACCTGTGCCATACAAAATACCTTTTCATCATTAGAAGAATTTATCAAATTATAACGGTAAATTAACCAATTCTCAATCATATTTCTTATAAAAATGGATATATTTCATAAATAAATATTAAGCACTTATCCGCTCATCAACCAAAATGACACAATCAGTATTGTGTGATATAATTTGCCAAATGCTTAAAAGGAATAAAAATGTACATACACAACCCTAATCAATCACAAACACCACCTGCTCCCAGCATACGCAGTGCTTTTATTATCTCAGATGGCACAGCCATTACTGCTGAGACTTTGGGACGCTCTTTACTGAGTCAGTTTGGGGCGGTGCAGTTTGACATCAAAATCATTCCTTATGTCAATACCCCAGAACTTGCCCAAGATGCCGTGGCTCGCATCAATGAATCATACCGTTTATCAGGGTTAAAACCACTGGTTTTTGACACCATCGTCAGCGATGACATCAGAAACATCATCAATGAAGCCGATGCTTGTAATTTAGATATTTATGAAGGGCTTATCACACGCATTGCTGATGAAATCGGTGCAACGCCTGACCCCTTAGCTGGCATGGCTCATGGCAGAGTAGATAGTGCCGACTATAAAGCTCGAATTGATGCGGTGCATTTTGCCTTGGATAATGATGATGGGGCAAGAACCACCCATTATGATGGGGCAGATATTATCCTTGTGGGGCTATCTCGTTCGGGTAAAACACCAACATCGCTATATTTGGCTCTACAATTTGGCATTCGTGCCGCCAACTATCCTTTGACCGAAGATGACCTAGATACCAACCAACTGCCCAAATCATTGCAGCCTTATCGCCACAAATTATTTGGTTTGACCATTGATACTGAGCGATTGGTGCGTATCCGCCAAGAGCGAAAAGCAGGCAGTCGCTATGCGTCTTTGGCTCAATGCCAAGAAGAACAACGTGCCATTCAAGCCATTTACACCACCCAAAAAATACCCAATCTCAACGTCTCAGAGATGAGCGTGGAAGAGATTGCCACACGCATCCTACAAATCACAGGACTGACTCGGCGAATTGGCTAACAATACTTTATAAGGAACACCCATGTCAAAACACAAAACCCCCAACACACAGCACGCCCCCCAGCCTGATAGCCTTGACCATCAGCCCATCTTAGATACAGATGACAAAAACGACAAACCCACCACCGACACCATCAAAGCTAGTGAAGCCCAAAAATCCACCATCTTACCTGATGATTTAGACAGCATTCACCAGCTTATCAGCCCCCTAGATGGTCAGCGTATCGCCTTATCTGCCACCAAACAAAAATCCAAACACGGCTTTGAGTATGATGTGGTGGTACTTGGTGCAGGTCCTGCGGGTGAAGCGGCCGCCATGAAACTTGCCAAATCAGGCAAAAAAGTTGCCGTCATTGACCCCAGAGACCAAGTGGGTGGTAACTGTGCTCATGTTGGCACCATTCCCAGTAAAGCACTACGCCAATCAGTATTTAACATCATTGGCATGAGACGAGACCCGTTATTTAGTTCAGTTACTGATAATTTTCAAATCCCCCTAAACAAGGTGCTTAGCAAGGCTCGCAAAGTTATTTTAAGCCAAGTCAATACTCACAAAATTTTTTATCAGCGTAATCGTGTGGACATCATTCAAGGCTGGGGCAAATTTGTGGATAAACACACCCTAGAAGTTGAACAAACAGGACATCATGACGAAGGCGTTAAGACGGTTACTTTTGAAAAAGCCATCATTGCTGTCGGCTCTCGCCCTTATCGTCCTGACTTTTTGGATTTTGACCACCCCCGTGTGTTTGATTCAGACAAGATTTTACAAATGGATTATGTGGCTCGCAAAATCATCATCTATGGGGCAGGCGTCATTGGCTGTGAATATGCGTCCATCTTTACAGGGCTTGGCTATGTGGTTGATTTGATTAATAATAAAGACCAGCTTTTAAGCTATCTTGATAATGAAATCTCAGACGCACTTAGCCACGATTTTCGTCAGTTTGGGGTGCGTATTCGTAACAACGAAGAGATTGACCACTTAGAAACATTTGATGACTGCGTGATACTACACCTAAAAAGTGGTAAAAAAATCAAATCAGATGCCCTACTGTGGTGTAATGGTCGCACAGGCAACACCGAAGGCTTGGGGCTAGAAGCGGTAGGTTTGTCCGCCAATAAACGTGGTCAGCTAGAAGTAGATAAAACCTATCGCACCGCCACACCGCACATTTATGCCGTTGGTGATGTGATTGGCTGGCCATCTTTGGCGTCAGCCGCTTATGACCAAGGACGTAATGCAGCTGGCTTTATGGTGGGCGATAAAGACGCTGAATTTGTGGACAGTGTGCCTACTGGCATTTATACCATTCCAGAGATTTCCAGCATTGGCAAAACCGAAGAAGACTTGACGGCCGAAAAAATCCCCTATGAAGTGGGGCAGGCGTTCTTTAAGCACTTGGCAAGAGCTCAAATCATTGGTGAGCGTTCTGGTGTCTTAAAAATCCTATTTCATCGTGAAACTTTGGAGATTTTGGGCATTCATTGTTATGGCAATCATTCATCCGAGATTATCCACATCGGGCAAGCCGTCATGAAATGTGGTCATACCCTAGAATATTTTATCAATACCACCTTTAACTACCCCACCATGGCAGAAGCCTACCGAGTGGCGGCATTAAATGGTCTTAATCGCATTTTTTAATATGAAAATTTATTTAGCAAGAAATAATGTCCAAGCTGGTCCTTATGGCTTGGACGAGTTAAATACCATGTTGTCCACAGGTGAAGTGTTGCTTGATGATTTGATGTGGCACACAGGCATGAGTGAGTGGAAAAAAGTTGGTATGATGACTCATGGACAACGCAGTTATCAACCGCACACCACCACCCCTATGCCACCACGGGGTTTTGGGGATAATGTGGATTTTCGTCCGCCAACACAAACCCCACAGCGAACCAGCGTTGCAGAACTTTATGGTCGCAAACCCAGTCAAAGCACACACCCTGCTCAAACAATCAGTTTATCCAAATCCGAGCCTACCTTAGAATATGCCAGTATCAGCTCACGTTTTGTGGCGTTTTTGATTAATGTGGGTTTGTATTTGTTGGCACTCATGCCCTTGCTTGTTGCTCTTTTTCAACATATAGACATCAATGAATTTGCCAAAGCTGGTGACTACGCTGGGGCTTATGCCTACTCTCAGGCACTTGCCGAAAAAATCCCCGCCACTACAGTCGCCATCAGTAACATCATGCTTCTTGCTTTGATAGGCATTCAGTTACTGCTCATCATCATGCGTGGACAGTCCTTTGGTAAGATGGTTATGGGCGTGCGTGTCGTGGATGAAAAAACACACAGATTGCCAAAACTTGCCACATTACTGTTTATGAGAACCGCTTTTTTGGTGGTGGTATACTTTGTTGGCATCAACATCATGTCAGGTTTGCCTGCACTTGTCATGCTTACCATCAATTATCTGATGGCAAGCAAAAGCCCCACCCATCAAGGCTGGCATGACCGCCTAACCAAAACCGCAGTAGTCAAAGCCCAGCCCATTCAACTAGATAAGACCAAACCATGAATCACACCGCCGAGCAACAAGCCATTTTAGATAAAGTTCAGCTTCCAGATGACTGGAAAAACGCCTTGTCAGCCGAACTGTTGTCTGACAACATGTCAAAACTGCGTGAGTTTTTACAGCAGGAGTACGCCCAAGGCAAGACCATTTATCCGCCCAAGGCAAATATTTTTAATGCTTTAAACACCACGCCATTATCTGATGTCAAAGTGGTGATTTTGGGACAAGACCCCTATCATGGTGCAGGGCAAGCGATGGGCTTGTCATTTTCTGTGCCAGTGATTATCCCCAAGCCACCTAGCCTACAAAACATCTTGCGTGAGTTGGCAAGTGATTTAAATATTCCTGTGAGCAATCATGGTGATTTGACTCATTGGGCAAATCAAGGTGTACTACTACTAAACGCTGTTTTAACCGTACAAGCAGGTCAAGCAGGCAGTCATGCAAATCGTGGCTGGGAGCAGTTTACCGACAGCGTGATTGATGTCATCAACCAACACACTGAGCATACCGTATTTATCCTTTGGGGGAGCTACGCTAAGAAAAAGGGGCGGTTTATTGACACTTCTCGCCATTTGGTGCTGACCGCCAACCACCCATCACCACTGTCTGCCAATCGCGGGGGATTTTTTGGCTCTCGTCCGTTTTCACAAACCAACGCTTATTTAGAGCAACATGGCAAAACACCCATTGATTGGGCATTGCCCCAGTAGTGCTGATATGGTGGGCGTGTGGCATCACCAAAGCAAAATAGTTGATTTTAGCACATTGAGCTTTTGGTCGCTGTTTGATGTTGTGATGATGAATCATACCTTAGCTCTTGCCAAATATGGGGCAACATGTGGTGAGATTCCTGTGGGTGCGGTGGTGGTGCATGATGGTAAAATCTTGGGGGAAGGCTACAACTGCCCCATCAGTACCCAAGACCCTACCGCTCATGCTGAAATTATTGCCATTCGTCAGGCGTGTCAGCACCTGCAAAACTACCGCCTACCACCAAATAGCACCCTATATGTCAGCTTGGAGCCTTGTACCATGTGCTTTGGCAGTCTGATTCATGCTCGTGTGGACAGGGTGGTATTTGGGGCGTATGAGCCAAAAGCAGGAGCGGTGGTCAGTCAGCTGCACTTACCCCAACATGAGTTTTATAATCATACCATTGCCATACAAGGCGGCTTGTTGGCACATCAAAGCGGTGCGATGTTAAGCAAATTTTTTAAACAAAGACGAGCACAAAAACGCTTAGACAAACACACATCAAAGCGTGCTTGATAAACTTCGTTATCTTTTAAACAAACAGTAAATTTATCAAACCCACATTGTATTGACCATAAAAATGACACATTCTACAGCCACAAACCCCATCATCATCACCATAGACGGCCCAAGCGGAGCAGGCAAAGGCACACTCGCCTATCGTTTGGCAGAGCATTTTGGCTTTGAGCTATTAGATAGCGGAGCGTTGTATCGCATTGTTGGACTGCTTGCTCACAAACAAGATTTATTGACCGATGATATTGATGAAGACAAACTTGCCAAGCTCACCACATCTTTACGGCTGTCTTTTCTTCCCAACACCACCAATCGCACCGTAGAGATTTTGGTAGATGGCAAAGCCTTGACTGATGACATTCGCACCGAAACGGTCGGCAGTTTTGCATCACAGGTGGCAGTTTTTGTCAAGGTGCGGACAGCATTGTTTGATTTGCAGCGTAACATCGCCACTGGTAAAAAAGGTTTGGTGGCGGATGGGCGAGATATGGGTACGGTGATTTTTCCTGATGCTCATGCTAAGATTTTTTTGACCGCCAGTGCCAAAGCAAGGGCAGACAGACGCGTTTTACAGCTAAAACAAGCTGGCAAAGTGGCAGATTATGATAAGATTTTGGCTGACATCATCGCCCGTGATGAGCGAGACGAAAAGCGGTGTGTTGCCCCAAGTCGCCCCGCTCACGATGCCTTGGTGATAGACAGCTCAGATAAATCGGTTGATGAAGTCTTTGAGGAGATTTTAGATTTTATCAATCAAAAATCACCCATACCCACATAACCAGCAAAGAGACCCATGACTCATTTTGAAATAACCACCACCACAATCATTCAAGAATTATTTGCCAATCACGGCATTGATGCGGTGCGGCAAGACAATACGCTTGAATTTACCAATCAAAATATTAGATTGGAAGTTCGTTTATTTGTCCATCATGCCGATAATCCTGCCCAAAAATCCATACAAATGGATGTTGTGCTATTTTATGGACTGTTACCCATCATTGAGTCATTTAGTGGCTTTGGTCAAGATGATGAACAAATGATAAATGATGCGGTTTATCATTTTACCGTCAGCTCTTTTCATGTGTTATTATCTGCGTTTTTTACTGATAAATTTGATGAGCAAGTAAAAAAAGAAACTTGGCAAATCAATCAACAAGCATTTACAGCGATATTAGGCAATGTCATCAGTCGTGGCAATGTTCCTGACGATTTGGGTTTTAGCTGGCATGATGAATACGTTCACGAAATTAAAAAATTGCCTTTAACACAAGGCACACACTGGCTACGTTTATATTATGGTCAATCTAATTCACAAGTGATTGCGTATGAAGCCTTATTCAACAATAAGCATTGTCAAACAATCATGCCACTTGTGGAAAATTTTTCTTGGAAAAAATCCGATAATTTTTATTCCATACGACAATTTTTGATTTTAAAAAGTGGCATAGACATCAATAGGATTGCTTATCTGATTTCTCAGTATGACAACCAATACGATGCCATTGAACCAATACAAGCACTGGGATTGACTCAATTAGATGCCCAAAAATGTGCCGCATTTATCCCAGAAGCCTTTGGCATGGTGTTTATAAAAGCACTTGGCGTACAAGGAGAATTTCCAAAAACTGCTTATGCCAATAATGATGATAACGACACCATTTTGATTGATTTGACACAAGAGATGCTTTTTTGCCAATCATTAGAGCTTGCACAACAATTATTAGATGATGGCTACCACCATCAAAAACAATTTTTACAATTAGCCATGATGAGTGCTGCTTTTAATTTATTAAATACTTTTTTAGCAGATGACGATAACCAAGCGACACAGTTGGATTTTGCCAACATACAAACTTTATTTCATATCGGCTCACTCACGTTGCCCACGCAAGAAACTCCCAAAACACAAAAACCCAAACCGTTTTGGAAATTTTGGTAACGCCTTAGTAGCACGCATTTTATTGTAAAATTCATATCACATAACATAAAACATGTGTGTTTTTAGCAAAAATCGTGTTATAATATCAAAGATTTTTTTGTGGCTTGTCAAGCCAAAACTAGCATTTCTTGACAACCCCACCCAACTAACACCGTACTGGCTAGACAGGCTACGGTTATTTTTAAGGTAACATAATGAGTTTATCATTTGCTGAGCTGTTTGCACAAAGCAACGCCAACGAAATCAAAGTAGAAATCGGCACTGTCATCTCTGGCAAAATCGTTGCTATTGATGACAAGCTAATCACTGTGGATACTGGTCTAAAATCCGAAGGCGTGATTGACCGTGGTGAATTTTTGGACGAAAATGGCGAGCTTGAAGTAGCTGTTGGCGATAGCGTTGATGTGGTTGTTGAGAAAGTGGACAACGGCATGGGTCAAACTGTCCTATCTCGTGAAAAAGCCAAACGTGAAGAAAGCTGGCGTGCTTTGGAACAGTTGCATGAAAATGACGAAATTGTAACTGGTTTGATTTCATCTAAGGTTAAAGGTGGCTTTACCGTTGAGATTGGCTCTGTACGTGCGTTCCTACCAGGCTCTTTGGTAGATGTGCGTCCTGTGCGTGAGACCACTCACCTAGAAGGCAAAGAGCTTGAATTTAAAGTCATCAAGATTGACAAACTACGCAACAACATCGTGGTTTCTCGCCGTGCCGTCATGGAAGCTGAAAACTCTGCTGAGCGTGATGAGCTACTTGCCAAACTAGAAGAAGGCATGGAAGTACAAGGCATCGTGAAAAACCTAACTGACTATGGTGCGTTCGTTGATTTGGGTGGCATTGATGGCTTACTACACATCACTGATATGGCATGGAAACGCATTAAGCACCCATCAGAAGCAGTGGAAGTTGGTCAAGATTTGACCGTTAAAGTGCTTAAATTTGACCGTGAGCGTAATCGTGTGAGCCTAGGTCTAAAACAGCTTGGTGCTGACCCATGGACAGAAGTTGAGCAAACTTATCCTGTTGGTACCATCACCAAAGCTCGTGTTACCAACTTAACTGACTACGGTTGCTTTGCAGAGATTGCTGAGGGCGTAGAAGGATTAGTGCACGTTTCAGAGATGGACCACACCAACAAAAACATCCACCCATCAAAAGTGGTACAAGTGGGTGATGAAGTTAATGTGATGGTGCTAGAAATTGATGGCGAGCGTCGTCGTATCAGTCTTGGTATCAAACAAACCATGGCAAATCCGTGGGAAGAGTTTGATAAAAAATACACCAAAGGCGATAAAATCACTGGCACCATCAAATCAATCACCGATTTTGGTCTGTTTATCGGCTTAGAAGGCGGTATTGATGGTTTGGTGCATTTGTCAGACATTTCTTGGACCGAAAACGGCGAAGAAGCCATCCGTAGCTACACCAAAGGCGACACCGTAGAAGCTCAGGTACTACAAGTAGACGCAGAAGCTAACCGTATCAGCCTAGGTATCAAACAACTCAGCTCTGATTCATTTAGCGAATACCTAGCTCAAAACGAACGCGGTGCTGTGGTTAAAGGCACAGTCAAAGAAGTAGATGCCAAAGGTGCTGTTATTGCTTTGGCTGATGACGTAGAAGGTTATCTGTCTGTGGCCGACATCGCTCGTGAGCGCACCGAAGATGCCAGCAAAGTACTTAGCGTTGGCGACGAAGTAGAAGCTAAGATTGTTCGTGCTGACCGCAAATCACGCAACATCACTTTGTCTATCAAAGCCAAAGATGAAGCAGATGAGCGTGCTGCCATCAAAGAACTATCAAATGCCAGCATTGATAATCAACCTAAAACCCTAGGCGACATCTTTGCTGACCAACTAAAAGGTCAATAATTGTACCTAATAAAAAGTGGTGGATTTTCCGCCACTTTTTTTATTGGTCAAACCCAGCCCAGCACCCTTAGCCACGCCATACCCACCGCCATGCCTATCATGCCAAACACGGTGGTAAATGCCAAAATATTGGCAGCCAACGTATCATTACCACCCATCGCCTTTGCCATGACATAACTGGCAGCGGCGGCAGGGCTGCTAACCATGATAAACAGCACGCCAAACTGTACCGCTGACAAATCAAACGCTACTCCCATCAGCACCGCAAACAGTGGCGCAACCACAATCCGCCCAAGACTTGCCTGCATGGACACACCAGACAGCCCCAACATAGACTTAACATCAAGTGTCGCTCCTGCACAAATCAGTGCCAGTGGCAATGCAATGGCAGACAACAGCTCACCTGTTTTGGTGATGGGCTGTGGCGGCAAAGGTAACCCTATTGCTTTATAAACAAACGCTGATACTAGGGCGATAATGAGCGGATTTTTAAAAATCTTGATGATGACATCACGACTTTGGGCGGATAAGTTTTTGCGTTGTTGGGTGCGTGATAAGGTGATGACCGACAAGACATTGTACAAAATGGTCAAAAGCCCCATGTACACCGCCCCAATACTCGCCCCAAGCTCACCATAGGCGTTGGTTGCCACAGACAAAGAAATAATCGCCATGTTGGAGCGAAACACGCCTTGCACAAACACGCCTTTGTCAGGCAGGTTTGGCACAAAAAACTTAGCATAAAGCTCCGCCCCAAAAAACAGCCCAAATGTGGTCGCCACACCTGCCATCAGCAATATCAGCTGCTCTTGATAATTAACATCACTTTTAATGACGCTCAAAAACAGCAAACACGGCAAAGCAAAATTAAACACCAGCTTAGATGCCACATCAATAAAACTGGTGTCAAGCCAAGATTTTTTACGCATCAAAAAACCTAGCCCCATCAAGGCTAGGTTTGGAAACACAATGGCGAAGGCAAATGCTAGGGCTTGCACCAAGGCACTTTGAGTCATCACGCACCCACAAACTGTTGACGAAAACTTTGTAAAGTGCGTTTGTCTTTGCTATGGTCATAAATGGCAAACGCCACCTGCTCAAAACTTGCCACAAAGGCAGGGTGAGTGAGCCACTGATAAAAGGCATGAGCGACAAATGCTGGGTCATTTTTAAACACGCCACAGCCCCAAGCTCCTAATATGAGCCGTTTGTAGCCCAGATGTTTGATAAGAGCAAGCAGCAGTCCAACACGCCGAACAAAAGCACGCTCCACCAGCTCTTTGCCATCTGTGTGTTTGGCAAGATACGCCCCCATATTTGGGGCAGGAGCAGTAATCACCGATGACAAAAATATCTCATCAAGCAGCGATTGATTATCCACCCGAAAAAACGGCACACGGGGCGAATATATCATATAATCGGTATAAATGGCTGATTTTTCAGCTTTATTTTGTTGGTAATAGTCTGGGCAAGTACTTTGGCACAAATATAAACCTGACGCTCGGCATAGGTCTTCTTCTTGGGCTTTTGCCCCGCCCAAAAATCCGCCACCAATATTTTTGGCAGATGCAAAATTCAGTAGCACCACATCGCCCTGCTTGCTCATCTTAAACGCCGCTTCTTGGGTGCTACACGCCCAAACGTCTATCTGGCATGGCACACCCTGCTTAGGATTTGCCAAACACTCATCAAGCAGGTTTTGCAAAGTATCAGGGGCAAATAACACGCTGTTGTCTTGGGCAAATGTTTGCTCACTTAAAAAATCCACCACGCCGTTTTTGGTGGGCAGTTTGCCTGTTTGGCTGATATGTAGCGTCTGCTGTGCCAAAGCCTTTAAATCATTCATTAGTAAATACCTTACGCTTTTTAACCGTCATCGCCAAAAGGCTGATTGCCGCAGGCGTAACCCCACTGATACGACTGGCTTGCCCGAGCGTGGCTGGGCGTATGTGCGTCAGTTTTTGCACGATTTCATTGGATAGCCCCGACACAGACGCATAATCAAAATCTAGTGGCAAAGCGGTGTTTTCTAGGCGTTTCATCTGCTGTATTTCGTCATTTTGGCGGTCTATATAACCTGCGTATTTGACACCAATCTCAATCTGCTCGCCCACGTCATCAGCGACCGTGCTGTCAGAGACTTTGGCGATGTCGGCAAAGGTGATGTTGGGGCGTTTTAAAAGGTCAAGCAGACGATTTTCTTTGGTCAAAACCTCGCCTGTGTTTGCCATAAAGGCTTTACCAAGCTCATTGTTGGGAGTTGCCCAAATGTCTTTTAGGCGAGCGGTTTCACGCTCTATCGCTTCTTGTTTTTGGCTAAATTTTGACCATCTTTCATCGTCCACCAAGCCCAATTTTCGCCCAATGGTGGTCAGCCTTTCATCGGCATTATCCTCACGCAACAGCAAGCGATGTTCGGCACGACTGGTAAACATGCGATATGGCTCTTTGGTGCCGTGCGTAATCAGGTCGTCCACCAGTACGCCTAGATACGCCTCGTGTCTTTGTGGTGTCCACGACTCTTTATTTTGTACTTGTAAAGCGGCGTTTAACCCAGCTAATAAGCCTTGGGCTGCCGCTTCTTCGTAGCCTGTGGTGCCGTTGATTTGTCCTGCAAAGTACAAATTATCAATAGATTTGGTTTCTAGGGTGGGTTTTAGGTTTTGTGGGTCAAAATAATCATACTCAATGGCATAGCCAGGGCGAGTGATGTGAGCGTTTTCTAGCCCACGCATTGAGTGAATAAAATCCACCTGCACCTCAAAAGGCAAACTGGTAGAGATGCCATTAGGATACAGCTCATGCGTGGTCAAGCCCTCTGGCTCTATAAAAATCTGATGGCTGTCTTTGTCAGCAAAGCGATAAATCTTATCCTCAATGGACGGACAATATCTAGGACCAACCCCTTCAATCTTACCGCTAAACATGGGGCTTTGGTCAAGATTGGCTCGGATGATGTCATGGGTGCGTTCGTTGGTGTGCGTGATGTAGCAAGGGATTTGGCGTGGGTGCATAGACACATCGCCCATGTAGCTCATCACAGGCAGCGGTGTATCACCATGCTGTACTTGCATGACGCTAAAATCCACACTGCGAGCATCAATGCGTGCTGGCGTGCCTGTTTTTAGCCGACCCACAGGCAAGTTTAACTCACGCAAACGGTCAGCCAAGCGGATAGATGGCATGTCCCCTGCCCGCCCGCCACTTTGGTGTTTTAGCCCCACATGAATCACCCCACCCAAAAACGTCCCAGATGTCAGCACCACTGCACGAGCATTAAAACGCACCCCTGTGGCAGTCATCACCGCAACCGCTCGCCCGTTTTCTACCAAAATGTCATCCACCCCTTGGGCAAAAATATGTAAATTGGGCTCATTTTCTAGCACCCCACGAATGGCGGCTTTGTATAAAATGCGGTCAGCCTGAGCCCGAGTGGCACGCACCGCTGCCCCTTTACGGCTATTTAACACCCGAAACTGAATGCCAGCTTTGTCGGTTGCCAACGCCATCGCCCCACCCAGTGCGTCCACTTCACGCACCAAATGCGATTTACCAATACCGCCAATGGCAGGGTTACAGCTCATCTGCCCAAGTGTCTCAATGTTGTGGGTGATGAGCAAAGTTGGCACGCCCATACGAGCAGATGCAAGGGCAGCTTCTGTGCCAGCGTGTCCGCCACCGATGACAATCACGCCGTAGTTTGTGGTAAAGTTCATAATGTTCTCAAAATATACTGTCGCAAATGTGTTATTTTAACACGAAGCGTCTTATCTTAAATAGTCATGTCTTAAATAGCCACGATTGACCAACGTTGCCATCAAACTTTGTCTGACAGCGACACATGTTGGCTTATGGCTGATTTACAAGTGGCACAAGGGTTATTTGAGCATAAAATCATAAGGCTTGACCACAGGATTTGCCACGTCCTTAAAATCCACATAATAATTATGGGATTTGTCCGCCAAGGTGATTTTACCATCGCCGTTGCTGTCTGATTTGGTGATAAAATAATACCGCTCTTTGTCTGCTATCCAGCGGGTTTCTAGCACATACTCACCATCAGGGTGCAACTTTTTTAGCCCATCGCCCTTATCATCACTGATGTACAGTGATAAGTTGTCTGCTTTGTTGGCTTGGCTTAGGTTTTCTTGGACTTGATAAATAAAGTGGTGATAGTATTTGACATCAGGCTCTGGTTTGCCATCTTCGGTTTGTGGGGGATACATCAGATAATGTGCCTGATAAATGAGCTGATTGTTGGTGGCAAATAGCGGCTTGGTGCGTCCTGTCTGCAGCTCTTCAAACACCACATTAAACATCTGCCCTAACAAAGTATCACGCCCTACCTCAACATATGATGACAGTTTATCGCCAGAAAACGACTTGTCCACATATTTGTCCAACGATGACACCACCACAGGGTGTAGCAAACTTGGCACACCTTTTAAATAAATTGGCAAATCCACCTTGATGTTGATGTTTTGGGTGCCATTTTGGTTGGCATTAGTGGCAGCTTCGTCAGAGCTGACCGTTGGGGTGATGGTGGTTGGCTGACTGCACGCCGTCAAAAGACTGGCAGTGATTAGCCCAACATACGTCCATAGTTTCATCACACACTCCTTATGTTGGCAACGCTTGGGCTTCTTCCGCCATGATTTGACGTGCCACATGAATGATAAGCTGACGTAGCCATTTGTGAGCGGGGTGGTGTTGCAACAGGGGCGACCATGCCATCGTCAGCTCAAATTCTGGAATAAAAAATGGCGGTTCTTTGACCACGATTTTTGAGTCATTACTGGCTTGCAGCTTGGCAACTCGTGTTGGCAAGGTGGCAATCAAATCTTTGTTGGCGGCAAGCATAGCAGGCATTTGATAATGACGAGTAAACACGCTGATTTGACGTTTTTGCCCCAATCTTTGTAAGGCTTGGTCAATAGAGCCAAGACCACCTGAGCGTTCAGGATTGACCCCAAAACCCACGCCCATACCTGTTTTGGACACCCAAACATGCTGGGCTTTTAGATAGTTTTTTAGGTTAAAACGGTGCAAATAGGGGCTTTGAGCGGACAACAAACAGCTAAATGTATCACGCCACACCAACACCTGATGAAAACTTTGGGGAATTTCATTAAAGCGGTTAATCGCCAAATCCACACGTCCCTGCTCCATATCACGATACGACACATCAGATGGTGTTAAAAAATCTAGCACGACATTTGGGGCTTCGCTACGCAACGCCTTGACCAGTCGTGGCACAAGGGTGGCTTCGGCATAGTCGCTGGTCATGATACGAAACACCCGTGAAGTGCTATAAGGGCGAAATTCGGTGCGTGGCTCTAACAGTGTACCAACATCTGAGAGTATCTCACGAATGCGTGGTTGTAATTCGGTGGCTCGCTCGGTGGGTGTCATGCCTTCTGATGAACGCACCAATAGTGGGTCATTAAATAACGCCCGCAACCGACGCAAAATATTGCTCATGGCAGGCTGGGTAATGTCTAACTGCTCGGCGGCACGCGTAACGTTTTTTTCACGCAATAATACATCTAAATACACCAACAAATTTAAATCTACTTTTTGTAAATTCATAACTCACTCAGTATGTAATTGCATGATTTCATTAGGATTAACCTGTAAAACACCTTCAATCTGCTGATAAAAATTGATGGCATCATCAATAGCGTCTTGGGTGGTGATTGCCACTGCATGCAAATTTTTATAATCATAAGCCATTTTATCTGAGCGTTTGGCAATGGCATTCATCAATAAAGGTTTTTTATCTTTTTCAAAATAAATAATCAACACAGACGATTGTGCCTGTGCCAACGTCCGAGCTTTATCATCAGGCTTGGCGACATTAGGCGTGGCTTGACATGCCACCAAACTTAGCACGCCAACTGCTGCCATGACATATTTATATGTTTTTATCATCAAATAATCTCTACACTTGTTCCGATATCCACTTGCTCGTACAGCCACACCACATCTTCGTTACGCATACGCACACAGCCATGCGACAATGGCACGCCCATCGGCTCACTGTCAGGCGTGCCATGAATATAAATATAACGTGCGTAAGTATCACAGCTTTTGCCATCTGCGGTCTTACAAAGATTATGCCCATATTCTGTGCCTTTAAGCCACAAGATTCTACTTAAAATCCAATCTCTGTCAGGATGGCTTTGCCCCAATGCCACATCATAAATCTCACCTGTAAACTGACGCCCTACAAACACCGCATTGATGGGATATGCCCCACCGATTTTTTGGGCGATGATGTGCTTGCCAAGTGGTGTACATCCTGTATCAGCCAGTTGTCCTGTGCCATTTTTGGCGGTGGAAATGCTAAAATTAGCAATGATGGTGTCATTATCTAACACACAAAGTGTCTGCGTGGTCGTATCTACAATAAGACGAATACTCATAAGGTATCACATTTAAAAATGTTCACTATTTTAAATTTTACTAGTTTAGCAAATTTTTTGGGGTTTTTCGCCTATTTTTTATAAATTTTATCAAAATCACAATTTTTTGTGCCTAAATTTACCCAAAAATGCTATAATTTGATAAATTTTTAACGATTGGAAACACCATGTCTAGCACCATTTTACAGTCTTTGCCAGTTGGTCAAAAAGTCGGTATCGCCTTTTCTGGCGGTTTGGATACCTCTGCGGCGATTTTGTGGATTAAGCAAAAGGGGGCAGCTCCTTATGCCTATACCGCCAATTTGGGTCAGCCTGATGAGTCTGATTATGATGCCATTCCCGCCAAAGCCATGCAATATGGGGCAGAAAAAGCCCGTTTGGTGGATTGCCGTAGCCAACTTGCCAACGAAGGCATCGCTGCCATTCAGTGTGGGGCGTTTCATATCACCACAGGCGGTATGCCCTATTTTAACACCACACCGCTTGGGCGTGCGGTAACAGGCACCATGCTGGTCAGTGCCATGCAAGCGGACGGCGTGGACATTTGGGGTGATGGCTCAACCTACAAAGGCAACGACATTGAACGCTTTTATCGCTATGGACTTTTGACCAATCCTGAACTTAAAATCTACAAGCCTTGGCTGGACGAGACCTTTATTGATGAGCTTGGTGGACGTGCAGAGATGAGTCAGTTTTTGATTGACAATGGCTTTGATTACAAAATGAGCAAAGAAAAGGCGTACTCAACAGACAGCAATATGCTTGGGGCGACACACGAAGCCAAGGATTTGGAGTTTTTAAACGCCAGTCATAAGATTGTTGAGCCGATTATGGGTGTGGCATTTTGGGACGAAACCATCAAAATTGAGCCTGAAACGGTTACTGTTGAGTTTGTAGAAGGCGTGCCAGTTGCCATCAATGGTGAAGCGTTTGACAGTGCGGTAGACTTAATCTTAAAGGCAAACGAAATCGGCGGTCGTCATGGACTGGGTATGACCGACCAAATTGAAAACCGCATCATTGAAGCCAAATCTCGTGGCATCTATGAAGCCCCCGGCATGGCACTACTGCACATCTGCTATGAGCGACTGGTTACAGGCATTCACAACGAAGACACCATTGAGCAGTATCGTATCAATGGTCTGCGTTTGGGTCGCTTGCTTTATCAAGGTCGCTGGTTTGACAGCCAAGCACTCATGCTACGAGAAACCGCTCAGCGTTGGGTTGCCAAAGCCATCACAGGCACCGTTACCTTAGAGCTTCGCCGTGGTAATGATTATAGCATTTTGGATACCGTCTCACCCAATCTGACTTATGAACCAGAACGCCTATCTATGGAAAAAGTAGAAGACGCCAGCTTTACCGCTACCGACCGTATTGGACAGCTGACCATGCGTAATCTTGACATTGCCGATACCCGTGCCAAACTTGGCATTTATACTGGGGCAGGGCTGCTTGGGGTCAGTGGTAGCAGTGCTGTGCCACAGCTTGAAAATAAATAAACCAACAAAAAGAGCGATGTTTTTCGCTCTTTTTTATTCATAAAACTTCACCACACCACCAAAATACCCACCCAAAATCAGCCTTAGATGGAAGGGGTTTTCATGCCAACAAATCCTAGCAACACCCCCAAAATCATGCTAAAATAACATCGCTTTAATTCTCTTTTTCATGATTACTGGAAAAAATATGACTCAACAAAACACCCCCACACAAGATAAAACCCAAGACATTACTTGTGTGTCAGACAGTGATGCACAACGACTACAATTTGAACAAAACGCCCTACACTACCACGAACACCCCCGCCCCGGCAAAATCTCCGTTACCCCCACCAAACAAATCGCCAACCAACGTGATTTAGCACTGGCTTACTCCCCCGGTGTGGCAGTTCCCTGTTTAGAGATTGAAAAAAACCCACAACTTGCCGCCAAATACACCGCTCGCTCCAACCTTGTGGGCGTGATTACCAATGGTACAGCCGTTTTGGGTTTGGGTCATATTGGAGCTTTGGCATCCAAACCTGTAATGGAAGGTAAAGGCGTGCTTTTTAAAAAGTTTGCTGGCATTGACGTGTTTGATATTGAGATTAATGAGCTTGACCCTGATAAATTCATTGATACCGTGGCAAGTTTGGAGCCAACCTTTGGTGGGATTAACCTAGAAGACATCAAAGCCCCTGAATGTTTTTATATTGAGCGTGAACTGCGTAAACGCATGAACATTCCTGTGTTTCATGATGACCAACATGGCACGGCGATTATCTCGGCTGCGGCACTACTTAATGCCTTACAGCTAAACGGCAAAAACATCAGCGACATCACCTTAGTTTGCTCTGGGGCTGGGGCGGCGGCTATTAGCTGTCTTGATTTGGCGGTCGCACTTGGCGTACGCAAAGAAAATATCTATGTGCTTGATTCAAAAGGTGTAATTACCACTAGCCGTGATAATCTGGACGAAACCAAAGCTCGCTTTGCTCGTGATACTGATAAAACTACCTTGGCAGAAGTGATGGTGGGTGCGGACGTATTTTTGGGCCTGTCAGGTCCAGATGTGGTCAGTCAAGACATGGTACGCTCCATGGCAAAAGACCCCATCATCTTTGCCCTAGCCAACCCCACCCCTGAGATTATGCCTGAGCTTGCTCATGCAGTGCGTTCTGATGTGATTATGGCGACAGGCCGCTCAGATTACCCCAACCAAGTCAATAACGCTTTGTGCTTCCCTTACATTTTCCGTGGTGCATTAGACGTGGGGGCGACCGTTGTTAATGAAGAGATGAAACTTGCCTGCGTCCACGCCATCGCCGCCATGGCACACCACGAATCTAGCGAAATTGGTCCTGATGGCAAATCCGCCAAATCCTTTGGGCGTGAATATCTTATCCCTGGTCCCTTAGAGCCAAATCTTATCCTAGAAATCGCCCCTGCCGTTGCCAAGGCAGCGATGGATACAGGCGTGGCAACACTGCCCATTGCAGACTTTGGGGCATATCGCCAGAAACTTTCTGAGTTTATCTACAACACCGCCCTAGCGATGAAACCTGTCTTTAATAAGGCAAAACTCAACCCCAAACGTGTGGTTTATGCCGAAGGTGAAGACCTAAATGTCTTGCGTGCTGTACAAGTGGTGGTGGACGAAAAAATCGCCAAGCCGATTTTGGTGGGTCGCCCCAACATCATCAATCAAGAAATCCAAAACCTAGGGTTACGCTTAACTGATGGCGAAAACATCACCATCATTGACCCTAACAACAACCCCCACTACGAACGTTACTGCGAGCATTATTACAAAGAAAATCAAAGAAATGGGGTCAGCCCTGAATTGGCCCGCCGTGATGTTCGCCGCAAAACCACGCTCATTGCATCTTTGATGGTGGAACTTGGCGACGCTGATGGCTTAATCTGCGGTACATTTGGTTTTTATCATCTGCATTTAAAATACCTAAATCAGGTCATTGGCAAAAAAGACAACACCAACAATTTCTATGCCATGAGTGCAGTACTCATGCAAAACCGCAACTTATTTATCGCTGATACCTACATCAACGAAGACCCAAGTGCCGAAGAGCTTGCTGAGCTGACCATTTTGGCTGCCCAAACCGTTCGCCGTTTTGGCATCACACCAAAAGTTGCTCTGCTCTCACATTCCAACTTTGGCACATCAGACCGTGCATCTGCGGTCAAAATGCGTCAAGTTCATGACATCTTAACTGACATGAAAGTGGATTTTGAGTTTGATGGTGAAATGCATGGCGACATTGCCCTAGATGAGCGTTTGCGTGGACAAAACTACTCATTTAGCACCCTAAAAGGCTCAGCAAACTTGCTGATTTTACCAACGCTTGATGCTGCCAACATCGCCTTTAACCTACTCAAAACCGCCACAGGTTCAGCAGCCTTAGGACCTATCTTACTAGGTGCGGACAAACCTGCTCATATTTTGACATCATCGGCAACCGCTCGGCGTATTGTCAATATGACCGCCCTGACCGTATCAGATGCTCAGGACATGGCAAAATAAGCATTACCAACAAAAGGCACTCTCATTGGGTGCTTTTTTTATTACCAAATTTAGGCTACAATGCCAAAAAAAATCAAACGGAAAAAACGCCATGAATGTTTATTTGGTGGGCGGAGCGGTGCGAGATGGCTTATTAAAAAAACCCATCTATGACAAAGATTTTGTGGTGGTTGGAGCAAGTGCTTTTGACTTACTAAGTCAAGGATTTAGCCAAGTAGGTGCTGACTTTCCTGTGTTTTTACACCCAAACACACATCACGAATACGCTCTAGCACGCACCGAACGCAAAAGCGGACAGGGCTACAAAGGCTTTGCCATCAGCACCGACAATGTCAGCTTAGAAGACGACTTAGCACGGCGAGATTTGACCATCAATGCCATGGCAATCCAAGTGGCAGGACTTTTTGATGACACCCCCATCACAGGCGAAGTGATTGACCCTTATGGCGGACAACACGACCTAGACAACAAACTGTTACGCCACGTTTCTGATGCCTTTGCCGAAGACCCTTTGCGTGTGCTTCGGGTGGCTCGTTTTTATGCTCGGCTGTTTGAGCTTGGGTTTAAGGTACACGATGATACCAAAACACTGATGAAACACATCGCCACATCTGGTGAGCTGTCCTGCCTAAGCCGTGAACGCATTTGGGCTGAAAGTGTCAAAGCCCTTGATTATCCGCAAGGCTTTGCCTATTTTGAGCTGTTATTTGAGCTTGATATTTTAAAACAAATATTGCCATCCTTAAACGACGCTTGGCAAGACCACGCTCTAAGACAACACACATTTTTAAGCCTCAGACAGTCTTATCAGCACAGTCTGTCGGTCAAATTTGCCTTATTGACACAAGCCTTTATTCACAAGCCCAATGCCCAAGAGCGATTATCTGACACCTGCCAGCAGTTATTGACCCCAAAAGCCATCACACAGTTTGCCAGTTTATTTATCAGTCATTATGATGATTTGGTGCATTTAGATAACATCTGTGCCAAAAACCTGCTGACTCTCATTGAGCATACCAAAGCCCACAAAGACGCTAAAACGCTGTTTGAGCTGATAAAAGCCGTACAAATCGCAACTGGCAAACCCATCAACACAAACTTTCTCCAAAATGCCATCAAAAGCTACCAATCTGTTGGTATGGACATGATTGATAAAACCTTAATAGGCAAACACATTGGTGATGAATTAACACGGCTTAGGCTAGATAATTTAAGCGACTTACTTAGCGAGACCTTTCATGCATAACAACATTTTGGCACGCAAAGTCGCCCTGATTACAGGTGGGGCAAAGCGTATCGGACGGGCAATCACCGAAACTTTCCACACCCAAGGCTTCGATGTGATTATCCATTATCATCACAGCCAAACAGACGCTCATCATCTGGCACAAACCTTAAATGCCATTCGCCCAAATTCCGCCAAAACCCTACACGCGAGCTTAGCGGTGGTCAATGACAAACAAAGCCTTAAAGCATTTAAAGACACTGCCCTAAGCCTATTTGGGCGGATTGACACACTCATACACAATGCGTCCAGTTTTTATCCCACGGATTTGGGACAAGATTTTGATGACCTGCAAAAAGCATGGGATGATTTGTTTTTGACCAATGCCAAAGCTCCACTATTTTTAAGTCAAGCCTTTTATGATGAACTTGCCAAAAGACATGGGGCGATTGTGAGCCTGCTTGACATTCACGCTCGTGATAAGCCGTTTTTGGGCTATCCAATTTATAACATGGCAAAGTCGGCACATCTGGCAATGGTGCAGTCTTTGGCGTTGGAGTTTGCCCCAAGCATTCGTGTCAATGGCGTCTCTCCGGGGGTAAATATTTTTCCTGATGACAACCAAAACAGCCAGCTTAACGACAGCACCAAAGCCCACCTGATGGCATCTGTGCCGCTTGCCAAAATTGGCACACCCCAAGACATCGCCGAAACGGTGCTGTTTTTGGCAAATGCTCCTTACATCACAGGGCAAGTTTTGGCAGTAGATGGTGGGCGTAGCTTGACCTTAAAAGGCGGATAAAAATAAACCATTTGCACATATCATCGACTTTGATGGCAAATGATTTGTGTGTATTTTAAACAACTTTACAAAATTGTTACTGAACGTGAAAAGTTTTTGTCTGAAAGTGGCTGACAAGTGATAAATTTTGGGGTAAAATTCGCATTTTTTCAAGCATAAAAATCCACGGAGTTGATAGCTTAATCAAATCTCAAACACGCCCGCTAACAGATTTTTAGCACGCATGCTAATTGCAATCTGCCAAAAGTACGTTTGATAACAGTATTAGCACCCCAACGCCTTTGTCTTTAATTTGCGTTTACGCACGCTTTTGGAGAACTCACGTTGAGTACACCTGTTACTAATGTTGCCAAATTGCAACGTAATCTTGGTTTGTGGCACGTCATCATTATTGGCTTGGCTTATATTCAGCCGATGACGCTTCTTGATACCTTTGGCATGGTATCGCGTGATAGTGGCGGTCATGTGCCCATGTCATATGTTTTTGCCTTGGTTGCCATTTTGCTGACTTCTATCAGCTACGGACATATGATTAGAGCTTATCCCTCATCAGGCTCTGCTTATACCTACACCCAAAAATCCATCAACCCTTCTATGGGCTTTATGGTTGGCTGGTCAAGTTGGCTTGACTATCTACTCTCACCAATGGTTAATATCATCTTAGCAGTGATTTATTTAGAAGCCTTATTCCCAAGCGTACATCACTGGGTCTGGGTGATTGGCTTGACCGCTTTGATGACCATCATCAACCTATTTGGCTCAAAAGTGGTGGCGTATTTTAACAGTTGGATTGTCTTTATTCAGCTTGCCATCATTGGCGTGTTTACCTACATGATTTTTGACGCCTTACAAGCTGGCTCGTATGCCGCTGGCACTTTGGCGGCTGACACTTATGAGCTGTGGAGTTTAGAGCCGTTTTGGAATAGCATGACTTCAGTGGGGGCACTCATCACAGGGGCGACCATTTTGTGTTTTTCATTTACTGGTTTTGACTCATTATCCAGTCTTGCCGAAGAGACCAAAGACGTCAAAAACACCCTACCCAAGGCAATGATTTTGACCACATTGATTGCAGGGGCGGTATTTATCATCAGCACCTACTTTATGCAAACTTATTTGCCTTCTGACCCCAGCATTTATTTTGAAGCGGTGGACGAAACTCAGCCAGAAATCTTAATGCTCGTTGGTGGTGCTATCTTTAAGGCGTGGGTACTTGGCTTTGCCATTGTTACGGTCATGGCGTCAGGGATTTCAGCTCATGCAGGCGTGTCTCGTTTGATGTATGTGATGGGTCGTGATGGCGTGATTAGCAACAAAATCTTTGGACAAATCCACCCCAAACTGTTCACCCCTGTCAACAACATCTTAATCGCTGGTGGCGTGGCTTTAACCGCAGGCTTTATCAGCCTTGAACGTGTGGTAGATTTGATTAGTTTTGGGGCATTGACGGCGTTTAGTTTTGTCAATATCTCGGTGGTGTTTCACTATGCTTTACGCAACAAACTGGTCAAAAACGGCAAAGATGTCTTTAACTACATCATCGTGCCAATCGCTGGCTTTATCAGTGTGTTTTTGATGTGGCTAGAAGTTGATGGCGTTACCTTAAAAGTAGGCTTGTTCTGGGCAGCACTTGGCTTTATTTGGCTCGGGATTAAGACCGCAGGCTTTAAAAAACCTGTTCCCCAGTACAAAGAAGAAGATGTTTAATGACAAAAACCCGCAAATTAGCGGGTTTTTTATTTATACCACAGGGGGCATGAGTGGCTTGATGAGTTTAGGTGGTGCATTTGGGTCAATCTTGGGTAAGTGTGGCTCATCTTGCTTGGGCTCATCTGCCATATAAAGTTTGGGCAATGTCAATGCCTGCTCAATCAAATGCCATTTTAGCTCTTCACGTTTACCCACAAAACGCTGATAAAAACTAGAATTTAACAACATCGCCCCACCATGTACCATTGCCCATACTGCCGACAAATAATCAACCGCAGACAACGTGCTGTCTTGCTCGCTCAAATACTGATGGGCAGTGGATAACAAGTTGTCAGCACAGGCATGACGCACTTGATACAACTCATCAAATAGGCGGTTTAGCCCCACCACTGTGGCACTAAGTCGCTCTTCTAGCCGAGTCATCATCACTGCCTGTTGGGGGTGATTTAGCTGAAACAACATCATTCTGACCATGCTTGATGATGCCCCATCATCAATACAACTGACAGACAAAGATTGTTTTTGATATTCAATCAAAACAGACAGTAACAATTCGTCCTTACTAGAAAAATGTTTATACAACGTCCCTTTTGCCAAATCTAGCTGGCTTGCCAAAACATCTAAGGTCAAATCATGAGTAACAGAATCTAATAGCAACTGCTCGGCAACCCTTAAAATCTCCTGATGTCGCCTGTCAAATTGTTCCTTACGCTTTTGAGACATGGTGTTAATCATTTTATCAATTTGTATCGGATTATAACAAACATCATTTAATAATACAGTAACCACTTCAAAAAACTGCAACGATTTGTTACATAAATAATACAAAAAAGTTCTCTTTGTCAATGTTTTATCGTGAATAAATGTTCACTTTTAGGCAGTTTTAGGGTAAAATAAGAAACATTTTTAATTGGTATTAACAGGAATATCATGACTGTTTCCCACGACCCCAAAGACTTTGAAAACCCACCCATTAACTGGGTGCCTGCCATTGTATTACTCTCCACACCCATTCTAGCCATTGTGCTGGTGCCTTGGTATCTGTGGACACATGGCGTCAATCCTGCCGTTTGGACAGCCTTTGCCTTTTTTATGGCATGGACAGGGCTATCCATCACCGCAGGCTATCACCGCTTATGGGCTCACAAATCCTATGAAGCCCACCCGATTGTCAAATATTTTTTACTGCTTGGGGCAACCTTAGCAGTACAAAGCTCTGCCTTTGACTGGTGCTCGGGACACCGAGTACACCATCGCCATGTGGATGATGAATATGATGACCCCTACTCTGCCAAACGTGGTTTTTGGTTTAGCCACATGGATTGGATGTTACACAAATATCCCAGCGGTCAATACGACTACAAAAATATCCCTGATCTAAAAAAAGACAAACTCTTGACCTTACAACATAAATATTATGGTTTTTGGGTGGTTTTGACCAACTTTGTGGTCGTTGGTGGTGTTGGTCTGCTGATTGGTGATGTATTAGGCACATTTTTGATTGCAGGCTTGTTGCGTATGGTGCTGACCCATCACTTTACCTTTTTTATTAACTCGCTGTGTCATATGTTTGGCACACGCCCTTATACAGACGAAAACACCGCTCGTGATAACCCAATTTTGGCGATTTTTACTTGGGGTGAAGGCTATCACAACTACCACCATTATTTTCAATACGACTATCGCAATGGCGTTAAGTGGTGGCAATATGACCCAACCAAATGGCTGATTTTGACCCTATCCAAAATCGGACTTGCCAAAGACCTAAAAAAAGTGGACGATTTAACCATCAAACACGCCGAAGTGGTCATGCAGTTTAAACGTGCCAATGCTCGTATTGAAAAACTTCAAAAAGGTGGCGAGCTGTCCTTAGATGAAAAAGTAACCGCATTTAAAGACCGTATCAGTAGCGAGTATGATGAATTTACCAAAACCGTTGAAGAGTGGCACGCCCTAAAAGCCAAATCCATTGAGCTAAAACGCACTGAGTTTGCCAATCGCCTACACGAAGCAGACGAAAAAATGAAAGAGCAGTTTGCCCAAATAGAACAAAAAATCCTAGACCACAGTGTTAGGATTGAAAATGCCTTTTTGCAACTAAAAGGCAAACAAAAAACCGCTTAATTGCTTTTCTCCCACTCCTTTTGTTCAAAGTAGCAAAAGGAGTTTTTTTATCAAAAATCTAGGACAACTGACACTCGCCCACCCGCTCTGCTTTGATACTGACTGTCGCTCCTGTTAAAGCAAACAGACCTTGAACTTGCTCTTTGGCATTGTTGGTCGCCAAAGTCATGATATCGCCTTGGCAGGCTTTGCGTAACACTTCGGTTTTGGCGGATGTTTGGGCTTGGTTTAAAATTTGTGGGTCATTTGCCACCACGCCAAACAGTCCTGTTTGCCAATCATAAACTTGTATGTCATCCAAAAATACTTCAAAGACTTGTGAAGCTGGCAAATTGATGGTGATGTTGGCATGGGGGGCGATTTTGGGGTCGGTCTGGGGGTCAAAGCTCACTTGCACATCATCGGCAGTAATTTTCGCCAAATCCACACCTGCCAAAACACGTCCACGAGCCACAAACAGCCCCTTTTGCTCATCTTGCCAAAGTTTATACCACGTGCCTTCTTTTTGACTGGTGATGACAGTATCCACCCCAAAAGCGACCGTGTTTAGTCGTGCCATTTTTTGAATTTCAGTAACCACACCTTCTCGGCTGATGGCAGATACGGCAGGCTCTGCTTTGTTTTGCAGTATCCAAAACAAAGCCAAGCACACCAACACCGCCAAAACACCCAAGATGGCAACTATGATGGGTTTGTTAAATTTGTCAGATTGAGCAGTCATGAGCTTCCTTTAAAAAATATTTTATAAAACATTAGCATAAATTTTTAGGTTTATATGGGGCTGATTTTAAAAATTTTTATAAAAATCACTTGCACAGTTACTAAATTTTACTTTAATATAGTGTATTTTTAACAAACTTGAAACCTTATGAAAGCCAGTAATTTTACCTTTGCCACCTTACGCCAAACCCCAAGCGATACTGATGTCATCTCCGCCCAACTCATGCTAAAAGCAGGGCTGATTCGTAAACTTGCCTCAGGACTGTATGTGTGGATGCCCACAGGTCTTAGAGTGCTAAAACGTGTGGAAAAAATCGTTCGTGAAGAGATGGAACGTATCAACGCCCAAGAGCTACTCATGCCTGTGGTACAGCCTGCCGAGCTGTGGCAAGAAAGCGGTCGCTGGGAAGATTATGGGGCGGAGCTTTTGCGTTTTAAAGACCGCCACAGCCGTGATTTTGTGCTAGGCCCTACCCACGAAGAAGTCATCACCGACATCGCCAGAAATGAGTTAAACAGCTACAAACAACTGCCTGTATGCTACTATCAAATCCAAACCAAATTTCGTGATGAGATTCGCCCCCGCTTTGGCATCATGCGTGCTCGTGAGTTTACCATGAAAGACGCTTACTCTTTTCATATGGACAAAGACAGTCTTGGTGATACTTATCGTGATATGTATGAAGCATACAGTCGCATTTTTAGTCGCCTTGGGCTAAATTTTCGTGCCGTTCATGCCGACACAGGCTCTATTGGCGGCTTTGCCAGTCATGAGTTTCATGTGCTTGCTGACAGTGGCGAAGATGACATCGCATTTAGCGACAGCTCTGATTATGCTGCCAACATTGAACTTGCCGAAGCCATTTGTACAGACACTCGCCCTGCTCCCACACAAACTCGCACTGATGTGGACACGCCCAACATGCCAACCTGTGAAGAAGTTGCTAAGCATTTGGGCATAGCACTTTCACAAACGGTTAAAACCTTGATTGTCAAAGGCTCTTATAGCAAAGAGACGCCTGATATGCCAAAACTGGTCGCATTGGTACTGCGTGGCGACCATACCTTAAACGAGCTAAAAGCCGAAAAACTCCCCCAAGTCAAAGCCCCTTTTGAGCTTGCCAGCGAAGAACAAATCGCACAAGCAGGACTCATCAAAGGCTATATCAGCGTGGATTTGGCACAGTACAATATCCCCGTGATTGCCGACAGAAGTGCTGCGGTGATGGCAAATTTTGTGTCAGGAGCTAACATCGCCGACAAACACACCACAGGCATGAACTGGGAGCGAGACGCTGTTTATGCTCACGTTGCTGACATTCGCAATGTAGTAGACGGCGACCCATCACCAGACGGCAAAGGCACACTGCACATCAAACGTGGCATTGAAGTGGGGCATATTTTCCAGCTTGGTGATAAATACTCCAAAGCCCTAGGTTGCACCGTGCTTGGCAAAGAAGGTAAACCTGTGGTGCTGATGATGGGCTGTTATGGCATTGGCGTCAGTCGTATCATCGCGGCTGCCATTGAGCAAAACCACGATGACAAAGGCATTTTGTGGGCGGACACCCCAAATCCTGCCGACAACATCGCCCCATTTACTGTTGCCATCGTGCCAATGAAATCCAAAGATGGCTCTGCCGAAGCCAAAGCGGACGAGCTGTATCAAACCCTAAAAGACAAAGGCATCAATGTTTTGTTAGATGACCGAGATGAGCGAGCCGGCGTGAAATTTGCTGACCTAGAACTCATTGGCATACCCCACCGCATTGTGGTGTCCGAGCGTAATTTAGCTAATGATAAATACGAATACGCCAAACGTGGCAGTGATGACAAAGTGCTGTTGAGTCTTGATGAGTTGCTTGCTAAATTCCACTAATCCACACCACACCAAAGAGATAAATCCTTAGCATTTATCTCTTTTTTATTTACAAATGTTTACAAAAAAGTCCACCCCCCTCCCCGCTTTTTTTGCCTATAATAAAATCCTTATGATTATCAAGGAGTTTTTATGAAATATACAACATTAGCGTTAGTGCTTGGGTTGGGGGCGTTTAGTCCTGCTTTTTCGGCAGATTGGACAGGTCTTTTACAGGGCATGCAAAACGACTGTGAAACACAAACAATCGTACAAAAACTCCACAAGAAAACCAGCATTCCCAAAGCCTTGCGTGGCGACATCGTTAAATATACCGCCAAAGAAGGCAACTATTCTCTAACATCACATGTGGACATCAGATTAAAAAATGCCACCGCCTTTGGCAAATCCATCACTCGTATTTATAATGATGAAAGTCAATGGGGCAGTCATTCTTTGAATGTTTATTTTACTGATGGTAATTTTGCCAACATCAAATCCAAATTCACCGTTACCGTCAATGGTCAAAAACACGCCGTGGGTAAAAATAAATCATGGCTCATACCTTACGATGAAAACGAAGAACCCCAAAAAGCCGTTAGTATCCCTTATAAAGGCGTGGACTATAAAAAATACCAACATCTTGATGACTATAATTCGCCTCACATCATCAACACTCATGGCAATGGTTGGTGGGACGACAACATGAGTGGTGAGAGTATGGGGAGATATATAAGATTGGATTTTGACAGTAAAAAGAAAATGGTCAGCTGTTCTAGTGCTTTTGGTTAATATGTGATAATCCTAAATCTTTGCTAAGTTTATGCTGTCTTTTGTTTGTTATCATAAGCACATCAACACGGCAAATGCCAGTTCATTCACCAAAAGAGAGTATCTGATGAAAATCGCAAAAATCCTACTGACCAGCCTTGCACTAACTACTGCCGCCGCCAGCACCGTTGCCATGGCGGACTATGACTATGACGACCGCATTGAAGCCCAAGTCTACCAAGACAAAAACTTTCAAGCCAATGCTGATAAAGTGGTAAAAATCCTAGAAAAAAAGGGTTACACCGTCAAAAAAGTTGAAGCGGATACCTACAAAAAAACCCCATTTTCAAAATCACAGCCTGTCATCAAGGCAGAAGCCTACAAAGGCTATGTAGAATATGAGATTAAATTTAGCTATCCTGACCTAAACATCGTTCAAGAAAGAGCGGACGACTAAGCATACTTAAACCACAAAAAAGGATACTTGTAATAGTATCCTTTTTTATGTCTTTTATATCTTTTAAATCATAAGCGTACCGCAATGCCTTGACTTGCCATAAACTCTTTGGCTTGACGTATCGTATAATCACCAAAATGAAAAATGCTGGCTGCCAACACCGCATCTGCCCCACCTTGTAGCACGCCATCGGCTAAGTGCTGTAAACTGCCCACACCGCCTGATGCAATCACAGGAATATTGACCAAATCACTGATGGTACGAGTTAATAACAAATCATAGCCTGCTCGCGTGCCATCACCATCCATGCTAGTTACCAAAAGCTCGCCTGCCCCACGCTCGGTCATTTGTACCGCCCACGCTATTGCATCAATGCCTGTGGCTTTGCGACCACCGTGAGTAAAAATCTCAAAACCAATCTTGCCATCTGCTTTTGTTACTCGTTTGGCATCAATAGACACCACAATGCACTGACTGCCAAAACGAGCCGCGGCATCACTGACCAACTCAGGATTGGTGATGGCAGCTGAGTTAATTCCCACTTTATCCGCCCCAGCGTTCAGTAAGTTACGAATGTCATCAATCTTACGCACGCCACCACCAACAGTTAGCGGAATAAAGATATTTTTGGCGATTTGCTCCACCATATGATAGGTGGTATCTCGTCCGTCTGATGTGGCGGTGATGTCCAAAAAGGTAATCTCATCTGCCCCATCATCATTATAACGGGTGGCAACAGACACAGGGTCGCCCGCGTCTTTGATGTCTACAAAATTAACACCTTTGACCACACGACCATTTTCTACATCAAGACAAGGAATTAAACGTTTGGCTAGCATGATTTGTCTCTTTATGAGTTAAAAATTCCCATCTTAACAAATCCGCCCCATCATTGGCAACGATTTTAGGTATGTTTGTTTTTATCAAATGTTTTTTATTTTAAATTTTAAAAATAAAAATATTGCGTTTGTATGACAGTTTTTGTATTATAAGTCAAAGCAAGCTCATTGATTTTTGGAGCATTCAACGCTTGCTGATGGGTTTTATTACAGGAGAGTAACACATGAAACCACTTTTTCAATTATCTGCCTTAGCATTGTCATCTGTCCTATTGGTGGCGTGCGGTGGCGATAAAGCAGCACAGGACACCGCAAAAACGGACACACCCACCACCAACGCCCAAGGAACACTGGATAAAATCAAACAATCAGGTACGATTGTTTTGGCTCATCGTGATTCGTCCATTCCCTTTTCCTACATCGCGGACAACCCCAACCAACCTGTCGGCTATGCACATGATTTACAGCTTAAAGTGGTAGAAGCTCTAAAAAAAGAGCTAAATATGCCTGACCTAAAAGTTCGCTACAATCTAGTTACGTCCCAAACTCGTATCCCCCTTGTCCAAAATGGTACGGTGGACTTAGAATGTGGCTCAACCACCAATAATCCTGAGCGTCAGCAACAAGTGGATTTTTCGGTGGGCTTTTTTGAAATTGGCACTCGTCTTTTGACCGCCAAAGATTCAGGGATTAATGGCTTTGATGATTTAAAAGGCAAAACCTTAGTAACCACCGCAGGCACAACATCAGAACGCTACATCAAACAATATAACGATGAGAAAAAAGCAGGCATTAACATCGTTTCTGCCAAAGACCACGGCGAAGGCTTTCTCATGCTAGAAAGCGGACGAGCCGCCGCCTTTATGATGGACGATGTGCTGCTGGCAGGCGAACGTGCCAAAGCCAAAGACCCTAACAAATGGCATATCGTGGGTGAACCGCAATCCTTTGAGATTTATGGTTGTATGGTACGCAAAGGCGATGTTGCCTTTAAGAAAATCGTAGATGATACCCTAAAAGCCGTCTATGCGTCAGGTGAAATTAACAGCATTTATGACAAATGGTTTACTCAGCCCATTCCACCAAAAAATGTCAATATGGAATTTGCCATGTCTGACAACCTAAAAGCCCTGCTTGCCAATCCGCACGACCAAGCAGAGCCACAAAAAGCACCATAAGCCTTTTGATGTTTGGCAAAAACCACTCATGTTTTTTGAGTGGTTTTTTAAAACTTGCCAACAAAAGCAAATATAGGAAATTTATATGAATTATAACTGGAATTGGGGCGTGCTATTACAACCAACTGGGGTAGGCAGTGAGCTGTATTGGCATTGGCTATTAAAAGGGTTGGGCTGGCTACTTATCATCGGTTCGGTGGCGTGGGTCATCGCTTTGGTGCTGGGTAGTATCTTGGGAGTGATGAAAACATTGCCAAACAAAACTGCTCGCACCATTGCAACCATGTGGGTGGGATTTTTTAGAAACATACCATTGTTGGTGCAGTTGTTCTTTTGGTTTTATGTCGCACCCACATTATTAACCGAAAGTCTAAGAGATTGGTGGTTTACGTCCTTGTCATTTAACACTTCGGCGGTCATCTCTGCCACCATCGGTCTTGGGTTGTTTACTTCTGCTCGTATTGTAGAACAGGTGCGTACTGGCATTGAATCGCTACCAAAAGGACAAACCAGTGCCGCCTATGCCTTAGGGTTTAGTACCGCTCAGGTGTATCGCCATGTGCTACTACCCCAAGCCTTTCGGGTCATCTTACCGCCCATGTCATCAGAGCTGACCAACTGTTTTAAAAATGCGTCCGTGGCATCACTCGTTGGCGTGGCAGAGCTGATTAGCCAGACCAAAACCATCAGCGAATACACACAAAATAATTTTGAAGTCTATACCTTTGCGACCATCATTTATCTTATTTTTAACATGACGCTCATCTTTGGCATGACGTATTTAGAAAAAAAGGTGCGTATTAAAGGACAAATTGGGAGTACGGTATGAACGAATTACAGCTTGCCATGCCTGCTCTGATGGCAGGATTTTGGATAACATTAAAAGTCTTGGTATTAGCCATCATCGGTGGTCTTGCCATCGGAACACTGTTGGCACTCATGCGACTGTCTGGCAAAAAATGGCTGTCAGTGCCAGCGACTTTATACGTCAATTATTTTCGCTCAGTGCCACTGCTTTTGGTATTGCTTTGGTTTTATTTTGCTGTACCAATGGTTTATAACTGGATAACAGGCAAATATTTTACCCTAGACACCGCCTTTACGTCCTGCGTGGTGGCGTTTATGGTATTTGAAGCGGCGTATTTTTCCGAGATTGTGCGAGCAGGCATTCAGTCCATTGGACGGGGGCAAGTCTCCGCCGCTTATGCTCTTGGCATGACTTATAAACAAACCATGCAACTGATTATCCTACCCCAAACTTTTCGCAAAATGCTTCCTTTGGTTTTGCAACAATGTATCATCTTATTTCAGGATACGACCTTGGTATTTGCCATTGGCTTGGTGGACTTTTTCCGTGCGTCCTATGTGCGTGGCGACTTGATGGGTTATCTGACACCGTATATTTTAGGGGCGGGATTTGTATATTTTATCATCAGTTTAACCGCATCCACAGGGGTGAATGCCCTAAAAAAACGGCTTAGATTTTAATACATACTTAATAAGGAAAAAATATGGCAATCGTACAACAAATCAATGAAACCACATGGATTAACGAATTTGGTGGCTTGGTATCCAACGAAGGACACGCCACCGATGAAATGATGATAAAAATCCGCAATGTCTCAAAATGGTATGGCAACTTTCAGGTGCTGACCGATTGTACCGCTCATGTGCATAAAGGTGATGTGGTGGTGGTTTGTGGTCCATCAGGCTCAGGCAAATCCACACTCATCAAAACAGTCAATGGCTTAGAACCTTTTCAAGAAGGCGCGATTATGGTTGGCAACACTTCTGTGGGCGATAAAAACACCGACCTTGCCAAATTACGTAGTCGTGTGGGCATGGTGTTTCAACACTTTGAGCTGTTTCCCCACTTATCCATCAAAGAAAATCTCACCATTGCCCAAATCAAGGTACTTGGTCGCACAGAAGATGAAGCCACCAAAAAAGGACTGGGCTATCTTGACCGTGTTGGGCTTTCTGCTCACGCCAACAAATACCCCGCTGAGCTTTCTGGCGGACAACAGCAACGTGTTGCCATCGCTCGTGCCTTATCTATGGACCCTGTGGCAATGCTGTTTGATGAGCCTACATCCGCCTTAGACCCTGAGATGATTCAAGAGGTGTTGGACGTCATGATTAGTCTGGCAAAAGAAGGCATGACCATGATGTGTGTAACACATGAAATGGGTTTTGCTCGGCAAGTGGCAAACCGCATCATCTTTATGGACGGCGGTCATGTGGTGGAAAATTGTAGTCGTGATGAGTTTTTTGGTGGGGCAAGAAGTGAACGTGCCAAATCTTTTTTATCAAAAATTCTCAATCATTAATCACAAACAAAAACCGTCAATTCTGGCGGTTTTTTATGGCAAAATTTACAAAAAAGGCTTAAAATACACGTTTAATTCACACCATAAAGAGCGTGCCATGTCTGTCTATACCCACCTATCTGATGATGAATTTTTTGCCTTTTGTGGCTTGTATGGGGTCAAATTTAAAAAAGCCATTCCCATTGTCCAAGGGGTCAAAAATTCCAATTGGTTTATTCAGACAGACACCGACCAAGGCGATGAATTTAGCTACGTTTTTACCCTATATGAAGAGCGTGTGCCCGATGACATCATCAAAATGGCAACTGTCATGCACGCCCTAAAAGACCGCCTGCCCATCGCCCCACCACTGATTAAGCTAACCGCCAAAGGTGATGACATTGGCACAGATTGTGTCATGCGATACGAAAACAAAGCGATTTTAATCGTACCAAAGCTATCAGGCTCACACCCCACCGCCACCGATACCGCCATGTGTCATGAGATGGGGGTAGCCTTGGCAACCTTACATGAGACTTTGCAAACACTAACTCCTACCGAAAATTACGGCGTGCCACTGTATGACTGGGCAAGAGTCAAAGCACGTGAAACCGCCTACATGCCCACCGATGAAGCCAAATTGATGAATGACATTTGGACAGCTTATGCCAACTTACCCACTGATTTACCCAAGGGCTTGTGTCATTTGGACATGTTTACGGACAATACCTTGTGGGAGTTTGGTGGCGAGTGTGCCAAACTGACAGGACTGCTGGATTTTACCGAAGTGTCGGTGGAGCATTATTTGATGGACATTGCCATTACCATCAATGATTTTTGTACCACTTGGGGCAATGCCACTGATGGCGAACGTGTGCAGTTTGATAGCGATAAAATGCGTGCTTTTGTGGCAGGCTATGACAGCGTGCGAGCCTTGACTGATGATGAAAAAACCGCCCTACCTGTGATGCTTGCCTACTCTGCCACGATTTTTTGGCTCTTGCGTCTTAACGTCATCTATTATAACCGCGAACAAGGACGCACAGGCGATGATATCATGGTTAAAAACCCTGATTTAATGAAGCGGCTGGCAAGTTATCATTGGGGGCATGTGTGAGTTTTAATGAGCTTAAACCGTGGCTAGCACCCCAACAACAGCTTGACCTACTAAAAAGCCGCGGCTTGATTGTTAATGATGATAAGCGAGCCTTGCATTATTTGCAGGTACTAGGCTATTATCGACTTAGTGGCTATTTTTATCCTTTTCGTGAATTGATACAAAATCAAAGGCAAAATACTTTTATTAAAGATACCACATTTAACAATGTACTAAACCTATATCTATTTGATAAAAATTTACGCCTTTTGGCTTTTGATGCTTTGGAGCGTATCGAGATGGCAATTCGTACCGATATTGCGCATACACTTGGTGCAAGAAACCCTAATGCTCACGAAATGGCAGAATGCTTAGATGGTAGGTTTTGCCAACGTTTTTATTCAAATGGCAAAAAATACAGTCAAAAATCCGACCATCAAAAATGGCTAGATAAATACGACAGTCTTGTTAATCGTAGCAAAAAACAAGAATTTATTGCTCATCATCTAGACAAATATGGGCGATTGCCAATTTGGGTAGCTTGTGAGATTTTGGATTTTGGGGCATTATCTCATTTATACCAAGGCATGAAATACACAGACCGTGAAACAGTCGCCAAAAAACACAATGTCAATTCAACCATCTTGGCTGATTGGCTAAAAAGTCTGAACTTCATCCGCAATGTGGTTGCTCACCACAGCAGATTATGGAATGTTAATGTGGTTAATCGCAGTAATTTTACCAAACCATTTAAGGGTAAACCTGCTGAAAAATTAGATAATCATCGAGCTTTTGGTTACTTTTATATCATGGTAGAATTACTTAACATCATCAGTCCCAACTCAATTTTCAAAGAACGTTTGGCCCACCACATTCATAATAACTTCCCAAAAATCACCAACTCTGCCATCAGTCTAAAAGATTTTGGTTATTGTGCTGATTGTGTCACTCCTTGGCTGACAACATCGCCCAGCGAAAATAATGAATTATCCACTTACCATAATTCTAGCAACTAACACCAATAGAAAGCCCCTGATTACCATTGTCCAAAATAATGGGACGAGGCAGGGTCAGGGGGCGTATTAGTTCTATTATAATATAATTTGCTAATTTGTCAACTTGTTATTTTGCTAACATACATTAAACGTATTCAATTTTTTTAATTTAAGAAATAAATCATGTGCCAACTACTCGGAATGAACTGCAACACCCCCACCGACATCGGTTTTAGCTTTACAGGTTTTCGTCAGCGTGGTGGAGCAACCGACCATCACGAAGATGGTTTTGGGATTGCCTTTTTTGAAAAAAACAGCAACGGCAAAATTGGCTTACGACTGTTTCATGATGACAAACCTTGCCATCTGTCGCCTGTGGCAGATTTGGTCAATAGCTACCCCATCAAAGCCATGAACGTCATCGCCCACATCAGAAAAGCCACCACAGGCGAGCATAGCCTTGCCAATACTCACCCTTTTGTGCGTGAAGTGTGGGGCGAGCAGTGGGTATTTGCTCACAACGGACAGATGACGGACAGCTTTATTCGCCAATCACTACGCCTACACGCCAACGGCAACGCTGAGCATTACACACCTGTGGGCGACACCGACAGCGAGCTGGCGTTTTGTTATCTATTAAACCGCCTAAAAACCACCTTTAAATCACGCCCATCCGATGAAGCCTTATTTGCTTTTTTAACCGCTCAATGTCGCTATCTATCCGCCAATGGCTTATTTAACTGTCTGATTTCTAATGGAAAATGGCAACTGGCTTATGCAGGCAGTTTGCTGTTTTATCTGACACGCAAAGCCCCTTTTGGTGAAGCTAAGCTCTCTGATGGTGAGATGAGCGTGAATTTTAGTGATGTTACCACCAACAAAGACAAAGTTACCATCTTGGTAACCATACCCCTGACCAACAATGAAACATGGCAACAGCTTGCGGTGGACGAATGTTTGGTTTTTGCTGATGGTGATGTGGTCTTTAAGGACACGCCCAGCAAAAAAACCTATCTATCCATAGAAGATGGTATCGCCCTTGCTCGCTCTGTGGGGGCGAGTGTCTAAACCCAAACACCATGCCTAATCAGCATGGTTTTTTTATTAAAAATACAAACAACCAGTTCACAAAAAACCATCAATTCGCCGTATTTACTTGGCTGTATTTTGCCCATACAATATACAATTTGAATTTTTATTAACCAACATCCACCAAGGAATACCATGAAAGCCAAACTCATCGCCCTACAAAACCAACTTGCCCACGGTCTTATCAACCGCCAAGACGCCATTAAATCCGCCTTATTAACACTCATCGCTGGCGAAAATATTGTGCTGGTCGGTCCACCCGGCACAGGCAAAAGCATGATTGCTCGGCGTATGTCTCAGGCACTTGCTCCAAGTGATAACCATGATTATTTTGAGTACTTATTAACCAAATTTTCCACCCCAGAAGAGATTTTTGGTCCTTTATCCATCAGTGAGCTTAAACAAGACCGCTTTGTGCGTAACACAGATGGTTATCTACCCACCAGTAATGTGGTGTTTTTAGATGAGATTTTTAAGGCAAGCTCATCTATCCTAAACGCTCTTTTGACCGTACTAAACGAACGCAAATACCACAATGGCACGCACACCCAAGACATTCCCTTACAAACACTCGTGGCAGCGTCCAACGAACTGCCCAACAACCAAGCCGAACTGTCTGCATTATATGACCGCTTTTTGGTGCGTCAGTTGGTGGATTATATTGATGATGATGCCATTGGGCAGTTATTTGATTTACCCAGTCCCCAAAGCGTAGATAACACCCACCGATTAAGCAAAGACGAGCTAGACAACATTCGCCAAAAAGCCCATGACGTAACTTTCCCTGATGATGTCCAAACAGCGATAAAAAACATTTGGCACAAGCACAAACAAGCTTTTACAGACAACAGCGATGAGTGGCTCTCCGACCGCAAGCTGGTCAAAGTATTACATCTGATGCGTATCTCTGCAATCACCAATGGGCGTGATACGGTGGATTTGTCAGATGTGATGTTATTAAAAGATTGCCTGTGGAACAATCCTGATAATATCGCCACAGTCAGAAACATCATCGTTCAAGAGCTAGGTGTTTCTGGTCAATCTACCCCCAATCGCACCAATACCGCCAAGCCCACACCAGCGAGCAATGCCAGCTATCAAGGCAGTGGCACAAAAGATGACCCCATCATTATCAGTAACTTAAATGAGCTTATGGGACTAAAAAATCCTGATATCGGACAACAAGGCTATTATTTTAAACAAACGGCAGATATTGACTGCCCCACTGTTACTAAATGGAAAAACATGGATTTTAAAGGTCATTATGACGGTCAAGGATTTAGCATCATCAATTATAATACAAAATATCGCTATCTGTTTAATGTAGTCAGCGATAGCACCATTCAGCGTATCAATGCCGTTAATTTTGGGATTGCCAAAGAGCTAAATAACAGCACCATCAGTAACTGCAAAAACACTTTACAAGATACCAACATGGGTGGCGATTTTGCTGGTTTTGCCTTCAAGGCTTCTGATTCAACCATCGAGCAATGTTTTATCTCTGGGTCAATCACAGAAGTTTATTCAGAATCTACGATTGAATTTTCGGGGTTTATTTATAATGGTAGTACTAGCACAGTTACAAGGTGTGCACTGGGTAATATTAAAGCAACTAATGTAGAACATTATGACTATTATCCAATCAAAGAAATGAAAAATAGCATTTCTATTTCAACAAACGAACTTTATGTACGTGATGATTCTCCCTGGCGTTCTGGCTATTATTTAGAAGAGGTTGAACCCAACCGATTTAATTTATATTGTTTTGAGGATAACTTAGGTTGGAATTTTGATGATATTTGGGACTGGGACGACAGTAAAAACGAACCTGTTTTACAAAAAACTACTCAATCTATCCAATCTCATACACCCAATCAAGTAGCTACCATGCCAAACCCAAAGCAAAACACTCCTTTACAACAGCAGTTAAATAATAACATTTGGCTATAAGGACAGTTATGTTTGGTGCATTGGCAAACTTAGGAGCGATGGCTAAATCGGCATTTAGCCCCATTGGCATGGCGATTGGCAAAGTGGTGGATTTGGGATTTAAACCCATTCGCTATTTTATAGACAGTCGGTTTCGTGATGGTGCCACCCCTGTGGCAGGCAGCGTGGTGTACTCGGATTTGTATCTTTTGGCGGAGCATTCAGGCATTTATGTTGGTGATGATAAAATCGCCAACATCGTGGTAGATAGCCTTGCCACCGCCGACAGCACGGTACGACTGAGCGACCCAAGCGACTTTACCCAAAAAGCCAAATGGGGCAAAAAAATCTATGTCTCTTGCCGTGATAAAACAGCGGTTGGCAGTTTTGATGTGGGCGATACTGCCTTGGGACGAGTGGGTGAAAAGAGCTTTTATGGTTTGGTGTTTAGTAACTGCCATGCGTTTAGTGTGGATTGTCTGTCGCAGGATTTTTCGGCACAAGTTACGCCCAGTTTTGATATTTTCTTTGTCAAAAGTACCGCTAAGCGTGTGCTAGGGGCAAACAAATGGCGACTGTGGGACTGGGACAACACCGCCAAAGACACCCCAGAACCCAACTGGCAAGACATCAATAATGAGCTAAAACGGCATTTATTAACCCCACAATACCGCCAACAGCTCAAAGACGAAATCGCCAAAGTACAAGCCTACGAGCAAGAAATCCAAGACGAAAACTTGCCTGATGAAATATTAAACAAACTTAACTCCTTTTGTTTGACTTTACAAAAAGTGGCAGATAAATATGATGAAATGGCAGAGTTTTTGGCGGTGTGCGGTCATGGGTTTAGTTATGAACAGTTGGAAGCTCTAAGCGACAACACCGACTTTACCGCCCTTGCCAAAGAGATGAAAAATAACACCGCCATCAAAGAGCTGGTCAAAAAAATGGGGCGTAATTATATCGCCGAAGACAAAAAACGCACCATCAAAGTCCCAAAAAGCAGTCGCAGTGAAATTCATGGCACGCACCACAGCGATGACCTGATGAGAATGCTACCAAGCGAGCTTGTCAATATTGATGATGACGATTTGCAAATGCTGTTTTATGCTCGCCTGCTTGAAAAGAATCTCACCACTTATCAGCTGTCAGGCGTTACCCACATTGACGAAAACGAAAGCTACCAAGAGCATAAAAAAGCAGGGGCAATCGTGGCGTGTCTGGACACATCAAGCAGTATGTCAGGTCAGCCAATGTTAAAAGCCAAAGCCACTTTATTTGCCATCGCCAATATCCTAAAAAGCGAACAACGCTCGTTATCGGTGCTGCTGTTTGGGGCAAGCGGTCAGATTAAGCGGTTTGATATGACAGGGTCAGAAAATTTGGCAGGATTATTGGCATTTTTACAACAAGGTTTTAACGGTGGCACAGATTTTGATACGCCACTACAAACCGCCCTAGACATCATCAAGACAGGGCAAGACTACCAAAAAGCAGACATTTTAATGCTCTCAGATGGCGACTGTCAGCTGTCAGAAACATTTAGCCAAAAATTTCATACCCAAAAACACCAAGCGCGCTGTATGGTGTACTCGGTGCTGTGTAATGGTAGCAGGCAGGCAGATAATTTTAGTGATGAGACGATTGTTTTGTGATTAGCTTTGGTTTTTTGCCACACAAAAAATTGCATGATAAGTCAAAGGATATTGCCACCTGTCATCATCTTTGATGGCAAACTGTTGGTATTGTTGATAAAACTGTTGCAAACGGCTTTTATTCCAGCGAAAATTTGTCCCTGCCCCTGACACGCCTGTGTTTTGAATGTGTTTTAGCACCGCATGGGGGTGGTCAAAATGTAGCGTGTATTGTCGCTCCCAAAGCTGCTCCAATGACAGATTTGCCCTTTGTATCATCCGCCCAATCTGTGCCAATGTGTGATAATCTAGCCCCTGCCCTGTCAGCCGTTTTATCTGATAAAAATTATCCACCCCAAAGCTAGAAAAGGCAAACACCCCATCAGGCACTAAGGCGTGTTGCACTTTTTGGCAAACGCAGGATAAATCTTTTACCCATTGCAAACATGAGCCAGACACCACCAAATCCAGCTCATCAGGCAAAGCCATCGTTTCAATATCGGCAACAAGATAGTGTACATTGGCAGTAGTCGGCGGCTGATTTTGGGTGATTTTATCATACAAATCATTAAGATACAGCGTATTGATGGCGTGGTTTTGGCACAGTTTGTCAGTTAAATTACCCACACCACAGCCAATCTCCAACACCCGATTTAAGGCAGTTGGCACATAATCACAGACCATCTGCACCAGTTTGCTACTGATGATGTTTTGTACGGTGGCATTATCTGCATAAGTGGCGTGTGAGCTGGCAAAATGATGAGCGATATGCTTGGTGCTGATGTTGGTATTTATTGGCATGACAGCTCCATCAGTCCATCACAAAACGCATCAATCTGCCCCACCGTCATGTCTGATGTCAAACATATCCGAATGCGAGCAGTACCCACAGGCACAGTGGGTGGGCGAATTGGCAAAACATAAAAGCCCTTATCCTGCAAAGCACCTGCCAGTTTGATGGCTTTTTTATTATCACCAATGATGATAGGTATGATGTGGCTGTTTGATGGACATTTATAGCCCAGTGATTTGATTTTATTGATAAAATATCTGGCGTTATCCAGCAGTATTTGGCGTTTGTTGTACAAATTGAGTGATTTATCAAAAATAAACTTTGACCACAGGGCATTGACAGGGGGCATATTGGTACTAAAAATAAGCGGTCGCATGGTATTGATGAGTAGCTTTTTAATCAGCTCATCACAGACGATAAAACCACCCATACTCGCCCACGCCTTACCAAACGTCCCCACCAAAAAATCAATGTCATCCATCACACCCATCTGCTCACTCACGCCAAGTCCACGCCTGCCAAACACGCCCACGCCATGAGCTTCGTCCACATATAGCGACACATTGGGGTATTGGTGTTTTAATGCCACTAATGCTGACAAATCCGTAACATCACCATCCATACTAAACACACTTTCGGTCATGATGATGATGTGGTGATAATGAGCATGATGTTTATCAAGTAGCTGATTTAATTGGGCTAGATTTTGATGGGCATAGCGATAAAACTTTGCCCCACGCTCTTTGGCAAGTAAAATCCCATCAATCATGCTGGCGTGTACCCATTTGTCCGCCAAAATCAGCGTTTTATCGTCTGCCAATGCTGGCAAAATACCAACATTCATGTGGTAGCCACTATTAAATATCAGCACCGAACGCCCATAGACTTTTTGTAGGGTGTCTTCTAACTCATCATGAGCGGTAAAATTGCCCGTCAATAACCGTGATGACGACGAACCAAAATAAAAATCAGGGTGGTTTTGATAAGTGGCGATAAACTCATGTTGCAGATTGGCACAAGCCAAACCCAAATAGTCATTACCAGACAAATTTAATAACGCCGTCTGCTGACGAAAAGTGCGAACATTGCCAGCATCATGCAAAGCAGTCAGTCGCTTGTGATAGGGGGCAAATTTATCCATTGCTTTTTTGTCCTTAAAAGGGGCTATGTTAGGGCAAATATCGCCAAAAGACAAGAGCATTTATCATAAAATGGGGGCGATTTTTATAATAATAATTCTTAATAAAAAATCATTATTATTTACATGATTGCTGTTTTTATTTTATAATTGTAACTCTTTTATCGTTTAGGGTAAATCATGTCTGTATTTCAACCAAAACTTCTGCCCCTATGTGTACTAAGCGTACTTAGCATGAATGCTGTTGCTGACAGCCAAACACCCCATGTTGTGTTAGACCCCTTATTTGCCACCGCCGAACGACAAGTCAAACAGTCGCTTGGCGTATCTACCATTAATGAGACTGACTTAGAGCGTACGCCCATTAAAAACGACATTTCAGAAATCGTGCGTAAAATGCCGGGGGTCAATCTGACAGGCAACTCCGCCACAGGTCAGCGTGGCAATAACCGCCAAATTGACATTCGTGGCATGGGACCTGAAAACACGCTCATACTGGTGGATGGCAAACCCATCACTTCACGCAATTCAGTAAGATATGGCTGGCGTGGTGAGCGTGATACTCGTGGCGACTTGCAATGGATACCTGCCAACGCCATTGAAAAAATAGAAGTCATGAGAGGTCCGTCCGCCGCTCGTTATGGCAACGGAGCAATGGGTGGCGTGGTAAACATCATCACCAAAAAAGTCAGCAATGAGCTGACAGGCTCAGCAGAGATTTACACCAACCAACCTGAAAATAGCAAAGAAGGCGACAGTCATCGCATCAGTGCCAACATCAGTGGGGCGATTATCCCTGACACATTAGGTTTTAGGCTTTATGGCAGTTTCAATAAAACTGACATGGACGCTACTGACATCAATCCCTTGGTACCTTATTATAATGCCAATGGCACCACCCATTTGGCTCGTGCAGCAGGGCGTGAAGGTGTTGAAAATAAAGATGTGGGGGTCAGGCTTGCTTATCAAATCAACCCACATCACAGCCTAACCTTTGATAGTAGCTATGGTCGCCAAGGTAATAAATACTCAGGCGACACACAACACTCCAACCGTGATGCCACATCCAACTCCACCAATTCATCAGCAGGGATTTTAAATAGCAACGCCCTACTTAACCGCCTAATCGGCACAGAAACCAACATCATGCACAGAAACAGCCATTCACTCACCCATGAAGGCACTTACGCATGGGGCGAAAGCCGATTGACCGCTCAATATGACCAAACCAAAAACACTCGCCTAGATGAAGGATTGGCAGGAGGTCCTGAGGGCGTGATTAGAAACGCTGATTTTGAGACCAGCAAACTTAACACCCTAAGACTGCATGGCGAGAGCATTCTACCGATGACACTTGGCGTTCCCCAAAAACTCACCCTTGGGGCAGAATACGTCAAAGACACACTGCATGAAAACGCCAACATGGACGAAGGCACATCCACAGGTACTGACCCTAATGCCTTGTATGCACCCGCTTTTGTAACAGGCGACAGAAGCAAAATGACTTCACAAATCACGTCTGTCTATGCCGAAGATAACCTACAACTGACCAACAATACCCATCTTGTGCTTGCCCTTCGCTATGACCATCACAATAAATCAGGCTCAAACATCAGCCCTGCCATCAACCTAAGCCACCATCTAAACGAACACTGGACACTCAAAGCAGGCATAGCAAAAGCGTACAAAGCCCCCAATCTCTATCAAAGCTCACCTGGTTATTTGCTTGGCACTCGCGGTAATGGTTGCCCCATTGGGCTTGTGCCAGCAGGTCAATGGTGTGTATTACAAGGCAATGACCATCTTAAACCTGAAACCGCCATTAACAGTGAGTTGGGTTTTCAGTTTAAAAAAGACAATATCAACGCCAGTTTGACGTATTTTCATAGCGATTATAAAGATAAAATCAATGCTGGCACAACTTTACAAGGCGGTCGTACGCTCCCTTATACTGGGGCTAATGGCAAAACCACCAACATGACCTACAACTTGCTAAAATGGGAAAACATCCCCAAAGCCGTGGTGGAAGGCATGGAAGGCAATCTGACTTGGACACATGGTGGCATTCGCTTGACCAACAATCTAACCTACATGATAAAATCCGTAGATAAACGTACCAACAATCCTTTATCACTCATTCCCACCTACACATGGAATGCCACGTTTGGCTACGATGTCAGCGACCTTTGGGACATCAACGCCACTTATACCCAATACGGTCGCCAAAAAAGTCGTCAGTTTGCTGAAAACAACATTGAAAACCACACCAAAGATGGGTTGTTACACAACAAAGACATTCCAAGCTATGGAATATTTTCGGTCAATACTGGCTATCGCTTTAATGACCATATTAGCGGACGTATCGGCATCAACAATGTGTTTGACAAACAAAAACTGCGTGATAGTCGCATCAGCCAAACCTATAATGAAGCAGGACGGTCTTATTTTGCCAGCTTAAAATATGAATTTTAAGCACTATCAAGGGCGGATTATTCCGCTCTTTTTCATTTTTAACTTGACAGACACCACATGATGAAAAAACTACTTAGCACCAGCTTGATTTTTCTTGCCTTACAAGGTTGTGCCACAATGGACACACCAGCAAATTGGCAACCTGCCACTTTATTAAACAGCCACGAACAAATCATTCATTCTGCATGGACAAACAAAGATTATCTTGTTCAAGTGGCAACCATCGGCAAAAAGCCCAAAAATGGCTATCCTGTGGTGTATGTGTTAGATGGCAATGCTTTTTTTGCTCCTTCGTCATCCATCGCTCAAATGCTACACGGCAGACCCAACCAAGCCCACCCAAAATCTTTTTTAGTCGTGGGAATTGGCTACACCACCAAGCGACTATTTGACATACCAAACCGCACTCATGACTACACGCCACCATCACATACCTATCCTGCTCCCAAGGGCGAACAGACAATGTTTGGGGGAGCAGAGCATTTTTATCAATTCATCACACATGAGCTGACACCACGCTTGGACAAAGACTTTGGCATTAATGCTCATCATCGCACGCTTTGGGGACATTCTTATGGGGGGCTGTTTGGGTTATATGCTTTGTTTAATCACCCAAAGAGTTTTGATAACTATGTCATCGCCAGCCCGTCTATTTGGTGGAATCACAAAAGTATTTATCAACATCAAGATAATTTTAGCCCCACACCCAACATCAACCGCATACTCATCACCCTAGGTGAGCAGGAACTGACTGCACACCACAGAAATCCTGATGCACCAACAAGCACGCTGACCGATGCTGACGCTTATGTTCTGTACCAATTTTTACACAATAAACTGCCAAATGCCCATGTAAACTTTGCCCTAAATCAAGCCCACAGCCACGGTCTTAATGCCTACCCATCACTCATACAAGGACTAACCCTAGCCTACACCATCTGTCAAGCAGACCGATTGTGCTAACTTGGCATGATGTTTAAAAAGGTATAAAATAGCTGATTTGGACACACGCCATGTCATTTTTATCAGATTTTCGCAGCATTGATTTATCCGCCCCTTGGCTTTTTCATCTTCAAAACATTCATACAAGCTTTGCTGATGGTGGCAAGTTGCCTTTATATCATTGGCTCAATAAGTATTTTGATGGTCGTCGCATTATGCTTGTCAATCACCAAAATCGGCCATTATCATTCACCCACCAAAACGACCTAGAACACGGCACCGCCTATGAAGCTCATATCGGTCAATACCAAAAAATCCCCACAAGGGACAATCTGCATGATTGGTTTGGGGCGTGTATCTGGCAAGCCTTTCCCAAAACCAAAGCCTTACTAAACGCCAAACATCTGGCACACATCAATGATGACACCACCGCCAATAAACGCAACCGAGTACGAGACACCATCACTGTCTTTGATGAAAACGGGGCGATATTGGTGGTCAGTGATGATGACATTGGCGATGAGATTGGCAGAGCATTGACCCAGTTTGATTGGCAAACCTGCTTAATTAACCATCGTTCCCATTGGTACAACCATCATGACAGCACCCATCACAAAAAAGCCAAAGTATTTATTTTTGGTCATGCACTCTTAGAACAGCTCATCAATCCTTATAAATCTTTATGTAGCCACACAATGATAATAAAAATGGACACACCATTTTTTGGTTTACCAATTGATAAACAACTTGCCCTATTAGACAACAAATTGTCCATTGAAATGGACAAACTTTTGATAGATACTGTTACACCAAGGCAATTAAATCCTTTGCCGATTTTGGGCGTGCCATATTTTTGGGATAATCACAATCCACAATTTTATGATGACCCGTTTGTATTTAGAAAAGGACGTAAAAAATAACATTCAGACAATTAGTACATTTTGTTAATTGCAAGCCAAAGAGAATTAGCCATGCATCAAATTGCTTTGATATTACATTTATTTGGGGCAAGTATTTGGGTGGGTGGACATTTATATTTGCTCATTCGCCTTATGCCGACTTTTATCCGCCAAAACGACATAGATGGCTTTTTAAAATTTGAAAAAAGCTATGAACCGCTTGGCATGGCCGCTCTTGGCGTGCAGGTTTTGACAGGCATTTATATGATGAATGATATTATGCCGATAACCATGTGGGGTGAACCAATGGGGTTTTTGACCGCACTCATTCATGGCAAACTCACTTGGCTAGCTTTGACCGTACTGACCGCTTTACACGCACGTTTTCGTATCATCAAATATCTGCACGCGGGCATTTATACAGACAGCACCTTAAAAATGATGGGACTTCATGTGGGACTGATTTGTCTATGGAGCGTGGCATTTGTGATAAATGGGGTGTTATTTCGCTGATGTGTGGTTTGTCAGTTTAGTTTTTGGCATAATTTGTGCATGATTTTAGTCAAATTCACCAACCGCGAGATACCAATGAAACACCTTGCTCTATTTACCGTGATGACTGTCGCTTTGACAGGTTGCAACACCATGACCACCGCAGCCGATAAAATCATGAACAAACAAAGCAGTTTTTCCACACAGCCCAACACCATTTATCCCACCGAAGATGGTACTAAGGACGGTGAACCTGCCCAGTTTGCCAAAGATGTCGTTTCCGCCCAATAACCAAAACGCCCTGATGGGCGTTGTTATTTTTTGATACCAAACACACGCAGTCCAAAAACGTGTGCCATCAGCCCTGCCATCACCATCACAATCCCCACCCAATGCCATGTGCCAAGTCTTTCACCAAGCATGACATAACCTGTCAAAAGAGCCACCACAGGCACCAACAATGCCAAAGGCGTAACTTGACTGGCAGGATAGCGAGCCAGCAAATCTCCCCAACCTGCATAACCAAGCAAACTTGCCACATACGCCAAATACAGCACACTTAGCCAGCCCAATGGTTGCAAACCAACCACCTGAGCAAGCATGCCATCTGCACCATACAAACCAAAAGCAAGCAAACCAAACGCCACCCAAGTGGAAACATTGCCCCACACCACCAGCGAGACGGGATTGATGATGGTTTGAGTGGTGCTGATTTTTTTGATGACCAAATTACCCACCGCCCACGACAGCGACCCTGCCATCACCACAAACAGCCCCGTCAAACCCATGCCCCCTTGGTACTGCCCCACCCCAATCAAAAACAGCCCCACGCCTGCAATCAGCATACCTGCCAAATGATTGGCACGGATACGCTCGCCAAACACCGCCACCACCAACATCACCGTAAAAAACACCTGACTTTGATGTACCAGTGCAGACAATCCTGTTGGCACACCCATAGACAACGCCAAAAACATAAAACCAAACTGCCCAAAGCTCATGGTCAATCCATATAAAATCAACCATCGCCACGCCACAGGAGGCTTTTTTAATAAAAATAAAGCAGGTAACAACAAAAAGGTAAATCTTAGCCAACCAAGCACCGCAGGGCTGATGTCATCTAAGGCAAACTTCATAAACATAAAGTTAATGCCCCATGCAAACACGACGCCCAAAGCAATGAGTTTATCGGTGTTGTTCATGATATGTCCTTATGTTTTTTTTACCTACCTTGGCATAAAAAAGCGTGGAAAACCACGCTTAGTAATCATTTGGTTAAACCATCTTGGGGTGAACCGTTCTGGGCATTACGCTCATCTATCTCCGCCATCGTTGTGGCAGGGACAAATTGACCATTATTAACGTCCGTACCCCGCTCGGCGTGTTCATTTTTTAAGGATTTGGCAACTTCTGGGGGCATATAGTTTTCATCATGCTTAGCCAGCACTTCACTTGCGACAAATGTGCCGTTTTGAAGTTTACCCGTTGCCACAATGCCTGAATTTTCGGCAAACAAATCAGGTAGCACTCCCCGATACACCACAGGCACGCTCGCTTTGTAGTCAGTGATGGTGAATTGAACATTTAAAGGGTCATTTGGGTCTCTTTTGACAGAACCACCCACCACCATGCCCCCTGCTCGGATACGTTTGTCTTGTGGGGCGTTGCCTTGACTGATGGCAGTTGGGTCAAAATAATAATCCGTCTGTTGTCTCATGGCATAAAGTATCAGCCCTACAGCAATGGCAGTGCCAATCAGCATAAAAATGACCCACATGAGTTTTTTTTGGCGTGCGTTATTCATAATATCACGATGGCGAATTTAGGATTTGTTTGCGTTGTTTGTTGGTCAGTTTGGCGCTTTGTTTTTGGCGCGTCAGTTTGGCAATGGCGGATTTACGTTCATTTTTTGCATGAATGATGAGCAAAAAAAGACAGCCAAACACCAACCCATAACACACCCAGACATAGCTTCCATAGCCATTCATGTGGACAAATTCAGACAATGTAGAATAATAAGGACTCATCGCTTGCTACCTTTTAGCTGGCTTGGTTGTCGGACAGCCATTTGGCCACCCAAGATTTATTATGTTCACGCAATAAAATCAAAGAGTTGGTACGATAAATGGCAAGAGCTGCCACAAAAAAATACATACCCAAAATCATGATAAGCAATGGCACCCACATCACCGCAGGCATTTTTGGGGCGTTGGTTACGGTAAATGTCGCCCCTTGATGTAGTGTATTCCACCACTCCACTGAGTATTTAATGATTGGTAAATTTACCGCCCCAACAATAGACAATATCGCCGCTGCTTTGCCACGGTTTTGGCTGTGCTCAAAAGCACTAAACAACGCCATAACCCCAGCGTACAAAAACGCCAAAATCAGCATACTGGTCAGGCGAGCATCCCACACCCAGTATGTTCCCCAGGTTGGCTTAGCCCAAATAGAGCCTGTCAAAAGACTCAGCACGCACGCCACAAAACCAATCGGAGCAATGGCTTGGGCGACAATATTGGCAGTTTTGATTTTCCACACCAAAAATATCACGCCCAAAACCGCCATCGCCAAATAAATACTCATGGCAAGACTGGCGGTTGGCACATGAACAAAAATAATGCGATAACTGTCTTTTTGTAGATAATCAGGTGGTGCAAATGCCAAGCCCCATACTGCCCCCACAGTCAAAAGCACCCCTGCAATGGCAAATAACCACTTGACCCACGGCGAAAACATCTTAAAAAATCGCTCTGTCCCCACACTCGTCAAAAACCCCTGCCACAATCGCCCAAAAAACCCAATGTCAGTATTTTTTGGGGCGGAGCTTGGTGGAGATTGAAGTGTATTTGACATGGCAACACCGACGAAAATTTTTATAAAAATTTCTTAATTATACCATAAGTTAGGTGATTTTTCATATTTTTGGCGACCAATGGCGTTGATGAATTTTTTAAAATCATCAAAAAACTAGTTGCCTTTTTGGGGTGTTTTAGGTTTTAATATAGGTTTATACATTTTTTAAGTAACTATGACCACACAGACCACCACCGACCGCCCCATTGTGCTTGATTTGCAAGACATTCATAAAAATTTTGGCTCATTAGAAGTTCTAAAAGGCGTGTCTTTGACCGCTCATGATGGCGATGTGATTAGCATTTTAGGGTCATCAGGCTCAGGCAAATCCACCTTTTTACGGTGCATTAACCTACTAGAAAAACCCAGCCAAGGCAGAATCTTTGTGGGAGATGACGAGCTTTTACTCACACCAAAAAAAGGTGAATTGGTTGCCAAAAATCCCAAACAGTTAGAAAAATTACGCTCAAAAATTGGCTTTGTGTTCCAAAATTTTAACCTATGGCCACACAAAACCATACTACAAAACATCATAGAAGCCCCTACCCAAGTTCTCAAAATCCCCAAAGCCGAAGTGATTGCCCAAGCTGAACGCCTACTTGCCAAAGTTGGCTTGTCTGACAAAAAAGATGCCTATCCTGACAACCTATCAGGCGGTCAGCGTCAGCGTGTTGCCATCGCTCGGGCTTTGGCGATGAATCCACAGGTGATTTTGTTTGATGAGCCAACATCTGCCTTAGACCCTGAACTGGTCAATGAAGTGCTGGCTGTCATCAAAGAGCTGGCAGACGAAGGGCGTACCATGCTGATTGTTACGCACGACATGAGATTTGCCAAAGAAGTCTCAAACACGGTGGTATTTTTACATCAAGGACGCATAGAAGAGATGGGGTCGCCAAGCGAAGTGTTTGACAACCCCAAATCTGAGCGTGTGCGTGAATTTATGGCGTCTCATCGCTGATTTTTAAAATTTTATTTTCACTAGGTAAGGAATGATTATGTCATCTTTTCATAAACTTGGACTATGTCTGGGTATTGCAACCGTAGTTTTGGCAGGCTGTGGCAACGATACTGCCCAAAAAGACACGCCCACCAAAGACGGTGAACGCACGCTGGTCATCGCCACCGAAGCCAACTACCCACCGTTTAACAACACCACATCAGATGGCAAAATTGTTGGTTTTGATGTGGACGTCATCAATGCCGTTTGTGAAGAAATCAAAGCCAAATGCACCATTGTTGCCCAAGAATGGGATGGGTTGTTACCGGGGCTTTTGACTCAAAAATATGATGCGGTCATCGCAGGCATGTCCATCACCCCAGAGCGTTTGCAACAGGTGGATTTTAGTGAACCCTATTTTAGTAACACCATCGTTTGGCTTGCCAAAAATGACGGCTCATTTGACCCAAACAACATCAAAAACTTAGTGCTTGGCAGTCAGCGTGCCACCACAGGAGCAGACTACATCAGCCAAAAATATGATGGCAAAGATGGCAACCGTGTTCAGCTTTATGACACCTACACCAACGCTTATCTTGACCTAAAAGCAGGTCGCAATCATGCAGTCATGGCAGAAAAAGTATCCGCTAGCGATTGGCTTGCCCAAAATAATGATGGCTTTGGCTTGGTGGGCGATGAGATTGACAACAACGACAACCTAGGCATCGCCGTACGCAAAGGCGACCCATTAAAAGGTGAATTTGACCAAGCACTTGCCACCTTAAAAGCCAATGGCAAACTTGGTGAGCTAGAAAAAGCAAGTTTTGGCAATCAAGATGCCCCAACTGCTGACAGTCAGCCCACCGATAGCCAACCTAAAACCAACTCATAAGGAGATGTCATGAAAGCCAAACTATGTGCCATAGGTCTATGTGCCATGCTAATGAGTGCCTGTGGCGGTGAAAAAACAGAAACCACCACCCCACAAGACAACCAAAAAACCATCATCATCGCCACTGAAACAAGTTTTAAGCCATTTAGTTATTTGGATAACACAGGTCAAGCAGTGGGCTTTGAGATTGACCTTGCCAATGCTTTATGTGCAGAATTAAAAGCCAAATGCGACATTCAAGCCCAAGAGTGGGATAGCCTCATCCCAAGTCTAAATGCCAACAAATCAGATGCCATCATGGCAGGCATGTCTGTTACGCCCGAACGACTAGAAGTGGTGGACTTTTCGGACGCTTATTTTGATAATAAACTAGTCATTGTGGGCAAAAAAGGCGAAACAGTAACCCTTGATGGCTTGGCGGGCAAAACTGTCGGCGTACAACAATCTACTTTATCAGGCGAGTATCTTGCCAAACATCAGCCAAAAGCCACCATCAAACCCTATGACAAACAAGACAACGTTTATCTAGATTTGAGTGCAGGGCGGATTGATTATATGATGTCTGATTTTGTGCCTGTGTCCGACTGGCTAAAAACAGAAGCAGGGGCAAACTTTGAAATCAAAGGCGAACCGATTGACATCAACGACCAAGTTGCTATCGCTGTGCGTAAGGGCGACCCACTCAAAGGCGAATTTAACACCGCCTTGGCAAGCCTAAAAAGCAATGGCAAATACGATGAAATTGTTAGCAAATATTTTGGTAACAAATAATCTTTTGTCATAAAATGGGGCAAATCACTTGCCCCATTTGCCATTTATTGATTGATGATAAGGACGACACAATGAAATATCCCCTATTAACTTTGGCATTGTTTGGTGTGTTGGGTTTAACCGCTTGTAACGACAAAGAAAGCACAACCACCAACACAGATACTCAAACCCTACAAATCGCCACCGAAGGAGCTTATGCTCCCTTTAACTACACCACCAATGATGGCAAGTTGGCAGGCTTTGATGTGGATTTAGCAAACGCCTTATGTGCCAAAATGAACACCACTTGTACCATCACCGCCCAAGAATGGGACGGCATTATCCCTGCCCTAAAAACAGGCAAATATGACGCCATCGTCTCCGCCATGTCAGTTACGCCTGAACGCTCTAAGCAGGTGGCATTTAGTGAGCCGTATTTTGCCAACACCTTGGTGTTTTTAGGGCATAAAGATAAAGCCTTTGACCACACCAACGCCGAACAGCTCAATAACGCCAAAATCGCTGCCCAAGGCTCAACCATCGCCAGTCAGTGGCTCGCTCAAACCCACCCTGCCATCAAGCCACAGTTGTATCCGACACTTGATGGGGCGTTTTTGGATTTGGGGGCGTCTCGCAGTGATGTTGTGGTGAGCGATAAACTGCCTGCCCTATCATGGCTAAAAAGCGATTTAGGTAAAGACTTTGAGCTTAAAGGTGATGAGATTGACATCAACGATAAATTTGCCATCGCTGTCAATCCTGATGATACCGAGCTACTTGCCAAATTTAATCAAGCCTTAGCTGACGTTAAAGCAGATGGCACTTATGATAAGCTGATTGTCAAGCATTTTGGTGAAGAGATGTTGTCAAAATCTGGCAACTAAACGCCTGCTTGGTTTATCTTTTTGCACGATTAAAACCCCACAACCGAAGTTATGGGGTTTTGTTTGGATGGTGTATTTGGGTTATTTTTTCGCCCCAAATGCACCTGCAAATTTTTCATTTTTATCCATATAGATGCCGCTGAGCTCTTCGGCGTTATTGCCAAAGAATGCCCCATCTACCTGAATACCCGTTTTACTGCCATCATTCACAAAGGTGTTGCCTTTAATGTCAGCAATAAAATTAAGGGCAGCATTGGTTTCACTAGTGCCAATCATGGTTTTCTCAGTAAAATTAGCCTTAAATTCAACCCTTCCTTTCCGTGTTGTCAGGGCATCGCCATAAATATAATGACCCAAGTAGTTTACTACACCTTGATTGGGCATGTTTGCCACAGGCGTTCTCTCGCCTTGATAAAAACTGTATTCAATGCCAGATGATTTACCTAAATATCCATATCTAGCATAATTTAGATGACCAATCTGCCCATAATAATCATCATCAGAATAATAACTAAAACCATCCTTGGACATACCACCTGACAACTGAAAAACTTTACCATCAATATTCAGATGATTAATGTCATTTGCATTTAAATTAGTTAATCTTGCCTCATTAGTCCCATTCTTGAAAATTATGGCTTGACCCATGATATTTTGATTAATTATTGGATTGGTTGGATTGGTTGGATTGGTTGGATTGGTTGGATTGGTTGGATTGGTTGGATTGGTTGGATTGGTTGGATTAACCATAGGCGTTGTTGGCTTATGTCCGTGCCCATCTGAATTACTACTACATGCACCAAGCACAACTGCTGATGACACAGCCAGAATAGAAAGAGAAAGGTTTTTCATAAACAGTCCTTATAAAATATGAAAAAAGCGAACAAATGTTCCAAATTGGGACAATTTTCACTTTACAACAAAAAATCCACTTTGGCAATAAGGTTTGAAAAATAAACCTAAAATAATACCCACAAATGACAGCTAAGGTTTTAGCTCAATAATCTCCACCCAATAACCATCAGGGTCTTTGATAAAAGCAATGTCTTTCATTGTGCCATCTTCTGGGCGTTTTTGAAACACAACGTGATTTTGGTCAAACCATTTAACCGCTTCATCAAGATTGGGTACAGCAAAACAAATATGCCCAAAGCCACGTGGGTCGCTGTTGCCGTTGTGATAAGCAAAATTGACATCGTGTTCTGTGCCATAATTATGTGTCAGCTCCAAAATCCCACGCTGGCGAGACACATAAGCCGTCAAATCATCAACGTTTGGCAAATTTTCACGCTCATCTTTGGTAAGTTTCGCCAAAAAATACAAATCAAATTTTGCGTCAGGATACTGGCTGTGGCGAAGTAAGGTCATGCCAAGCACGCCTGTATAAAATTCAAGCGATTTAACAGGGTCTTTAATGCGTAGCATGGTGTGGTTAAAGGTAAAGCCTTCTGACACACGGGCAATGTCTTTAACACCATCAACCACCAAGGCATTGGCAGGCTGTGAGATACTCATCATTTCTATTCAAACTCCAAATTAGCTTTTTAAAAAATTAACCTTACCTGTGGCAACATCATATTCTGCCCCAACTATCATCAGTGTGCCATCGCTGACCAAATCTTCTAAAATGCGTGAGCCGTGTTTTAACTGACTGACTGACATACGCACATTTGCTCTGATGGCACGGTCAATAAACTCGTCCATGTCCACATCACCATCATTGGCCGTCAAAATCTCATGCAAATTATAAACGCTGGGGCGAATTCTATCCACAATGGATTGTAGGTTTGGTGAATAATACTGCTCAGGATTAACAAGCGTCTCCACACAAGCACTCACCGCACCACAGTTGCTATGACCTAGCACCACCACAAGTCGTGTGCCAAATTTTTCAGCCGCAAACTCTATGGAGCCGATTTGGCTTGGGGCAACCACATTGCCTGCCACACGTATGACAAATAACTCTCCCAAAGGTTGATCAAAAATCATCTCCACTGGCACACGAGCATCGGAACAACCCAAAATGATGGCTTTGGGGCTTTGCTCTCTAACCAGCTCAGGGGGTGGCACTTTGATGGGCTGACGGCTGGCAAGATTGGCAATGTAGCGTTCATTGCCTTGTTTTAGCTGGTCTAGTACCGTTTGGGCATCTAAATTGGCTGGTGTCATATTTATCCTTTACCATCAATCTTCGGACGAACCGGGGACGCTGGGTGTTTCTGTCATCGGTTTTGCCACTTCTTTTTCTGCTTTGGGTGCAGGTTCAGCAGGTTTTGGGCTGTCTTCTTTTTCTTTTACTGCTCTTTTTGGTGGCTCTTCGGTGCGTTCCTGCTTGCGTTCACGCTCTTTGGGTGCTTGGGTTGGTGCTTTTTTAGGGGCTTCTTTGGCAGGCTCTGCATTGTCCGATTTTGGCTTAGTTTGGGGCTTTTCAGCAGGCTTTTGTGTGTTGGTGGCTTGTTTTTGAGAAGCTTGTTTTGGGGCATCTTCTTTTTTTCTAACTTCTTTTTCTTTGGGGGCAACAGCAGGAATTTCATTGCGTGTTGCTTGCAATTTAATTTTGCGTGGGGCATTTGGTGCAGAATCTACAATCTCTTCGGTGCGTTCATAATTGTCAATCATCTGCAAATAACGGCTCATCTGTTCAGTAACAGGGGTTACACTTTGGGGTAAGCCAAAATCCACCGTTTTAATCGCTCCTAAGGCTTCTTGGCGACTGCCCATGATGCCATAAGTTAGGATATAACGCTGTTCATTGCCAGTGCTATAACGAAAATAAGCAAACTTATCACGGTCTTGTCGCCCTTTTAGATAACCTGTGATGATGTCGTTTTGAGCCACATTCATCACTTGTACCGTCCAGCGATTTTGATGTTTGTCAAAAAATTTTTTATCTTTAAATTCAGCAGGATAGTTACGCATATCACGCACAACTGTACTAGAAATATCCACCACAGGCACTTCTTTGGCAAACTGCTCAAATTTATCAATACTGGTTGGTAATGGCAAATCTTGACTGGTGATGTCAGCAGATTTGGTGGTTTGCATGGATTTTGGCGTATCACTCATCAGCCAAACAATCACCCACACCAACGCAAAAATTACCGCAAGAGCAAACCATCTTAGGGTGCGACTGCGAGTTTCGGCACGAATCTGTGAGACACTAGATGACATGATTTACTCCTGATTGTCCAGATGGTCATTGATTCCTGTTAGCACTTGATATAAGGTATCCATCTTAAAATCTGCCGTTACAAAGGCCTGTCCCAAAGATTTAAGAAGCACCAAGCGAATTTTTCCTTGGGCGACTTTTTTGTCATGCCCCATCAGATTAAGTGCCACATCAGGTGAGATTTGTGGTGGATAAATTGGCAAATCAAACGCCGTCAAAAGTTTTGCCACACGCAAAACGTCCGCTTTTTCAAGCAATCCAATCTGATAGGACATCACCATTGCCTGCATCATGCCTGCTGACACCGCTTCTCCATGTAGCCAGTTGCCATAACCCATGTGCGTCTCAATGACGTGTCCGAAGGTATGTCCAAAGTTTAATAAGGCTCTTGCTCCCGATTCTCGCTCATCATCAGCGACGATTTTAGCTTTATAATCACAACAGCGATGAACCATTTCGCTCAATATTTGACCGTCTTTTTGCATGATTTTTTGTTGGTGTTGTTCTAGCCATGTCAAAAAATCCTTATCAAAAATTAAAGCGTACTTGACCACTTCTGCCATGCCTGCACTAAATTCACGCATGGGTAGTGTATCAAAAGCGCTCATGTTTGCCACAACGCATTTAGGTTGCCAAAACGCCCCTATCATATTTTTACCCAAAGGGTGATTAATGCCTGTCTTACCACCTACCGATGAATCCACCTGAGCCAGCAAAGTGGTTGGCACTTGGATAAAATCCACCCCACGCATAAAGCTTGCTGCTGCAAAACCCACCATATCACCAATCACACCACCACCTAAGGCGATGAGCGTGCAATCTCTGGCAAAATGATGTTCCATCAAAGCATCGTAAATGGCGTTGATGTGTTCTTGATTTTTGTATTGCTCGCCATCAGGTAACACGCATTCTGCCACAATCAGCGACTGGTCTTGTAGGGCATTTTTAAGATTTTGCAAATACAAAGGGGCGATTGTGTCATTACTGACAATCATGACCTGTTTGCCACGAATAAAAGGCAATAATGGCTCGGTAAACTCCACCCCATCATCACTACCGCCAATAAAAATGGGATAATCATGACTTTGGGTGTGAACGGTTAAAGTCTTAAAAATATTCATCTTAATCGGGTTCTGTTTGTTATTTATGTGCGTTGGCATACTGGCTTAATATCTGCAAAATATCATGCACCATCTGTTTTGGATAAGTCTTGCCTGTTGGTATGATGATGTCAGCAACTTCTTGATATAGCGGACTTCTCTTTTCGTACAATGCTTGTAAGATGGCCTTGGGATTGTCATTTTGGAGCAAGGGGCGATTTTTGTCTTTTTTGGTGCGAGCAAGCTGAGTATCCACACTGGCATCAAGATAAATCACCAAACCTTGCTTAATGAGCTGTCTGTTTTCTGGGCGACCAACCGCTCCGCCACCTGTTGCCATGACAATATTTGACATGACCGATAATTCAGATAAAGCCTTGGTTTCTCGCTCCCTAAAACCCATCTCGCCTTCTTTTTCAAAAATCCACGGAATGTCCGCCCCTGTCTGCTCGGCAATATACCAATCACAATCTATAAAAGTACGCCCCAAATGCTTGGCAAGCAGCTTGCCTATCGTGGTTTTACCTGCTCCCATCGGTCCTACCAAAAATATGGATGGTAGTTTTTGGGATAAAGCAGTTTTGGGTTTTTCTACCACAACGTCTTCTATGATGGCAGAATTCTCATCAAAAGGCATATATGTTATCACTGATTTAAAATGGCTTATGATACAATCTTTGAGCGTATCTTTCTAGTATATTTTTGCAATCAGCCCACGAAAACACAAAAAAAAGCGAGCATTTGCCCGCTTTTTGTAGTTGCCTTAGTTGATACGACTGATGCCGTCATTAACAAGTCGTGGCGTGATAAAGATGAGCAGTTCGGATTTATCCACTGTTTTGCCATCGTATTTAAACAAACGTCCCACCCCCGGAATGTCTCCCAAAAATGGCACTTTACGGTCATTATTTTCTAGTCTATCACGGAACACGCCACCTAACACCACGGTTTGACCATCTTCTAAAACAACATTGGTACTGATTCTGTCTTCTCGGATGACAGGCACACCTGCATAAACTTCACCTGTGGTGTCGCCATTACGCACATCTAGCTGAATGGAGATTTTGCCATCAGGGGTGATGTTTGGTGTTGCTTCCAAAGTCAAAGCGGCTTCTTTAAAGCTAACCGAGGTTGCCCCACTGGCAGACGCTTCTTGATAAGCAATTTGTCTGCCTGATGAAATGCGGGCTTTTTGTTTGTCGGCAGTTAAAACTTTTGGTGCTGAGATAATCTCACCACGACCTTCGGTTTTTAGGGCGGACAAACTCAAATCAAGCAACATATCGCTGATGCTTAATAGCCCTACTGTCAAGCCACCACCTATACCCTTAGATGTGCCTAAATCCACAGATAAATTAGTTGGGCTACCACTTTTTAGAGAAAATGGATTGGTTGATGAGCCTTTATTAGCACCCCAACGTACGCCAATCTCACGAGCGAACGTTTCGGATGCTGTAACGATACGAGCCTCAATCATCACTTGCTTCACAGGAATGTCAATTTTCTCAATCAACGCACGCATGCTGTTAATGCCTTCGCTGGTATCTTTGACAATCAACGTATTGGTACGAGCATCAACCGTAATCACCCCTTTGCTGGATGCCAACAAAGACGCATTACCCACATCATTGCTACGAGAACCTGACGAGCGAGCATCTTCAATCAGTTTTAACACATCGTCTGCTTTGGCATAGTTTAGACGGATGTATTCTGTACGCAAAGGTGCCAAACTCTTTTCTTCTTCTAAGGCTTTTAAGGTGGCAAGCTCAGCGTCTTTTAACTCTTTGGCAGGAGCAACCAATATCACGTTGCCATTTTTGCGTTTATCCAAATCTTTACTTTTTAAAATGATGTCCAAAGCTTGGTCCCAAGGCACATTGATAAGACGCAGGGTGATGTTGCCTTGAACATTATCACTTGCCACAATGTTGGTATCAGTAAACTGACCAAGCACATCTAACACCGTCCGCACTGATACGTCCTGAAACGCCATTGACAAAGGTTCGCCTGTATAAGTACGCTCTTCTAAGGTGGGTGCTTTAACAGGCTTAGGTGGCATCACAGAAATGTGTAAGCTTGACCCTGATTGATAGGCTTGGTATTCATAATCCCCAGACATATTAATGGTGATGATGCCACTTTGTCCTTGGTTTACCGCATTCACGCCTGTTACCAGTCCACCTGCTGAAATTTGACGAAGCAGATGGCGGGGAATGGTCGCCCCTTGTGTGCGAATGACGATTTTATTGCCTTGACGTTGCACATCTACTGGCACAGCTTCATTGGTCAAAGCAACTGTAATATTGCCGCCATTTTTGCCATTACCTGAGTAATTGATGGCAGAAACCCCATCATAAAAACTACTGCCAATTGAACCTGCTTGCGGTGCCAACAAAGGATTAACACGCACGTTCATCGGCTCGCCAGCAGCGGGAATTACAGGCGTGGAAGGCACCACAGGAGTTGCTTGTACCATGCTGGCAGGAGCAGGCATGACAGGTGTTGCCATGGCAGATGGTGGATTTTGACCCACCACATTAATGAGCAAATTATCGCCATCAACAGAGCTTGAATAGTTTGCCGTACCATTTAACCCCACCATCAAGCGGGTTACATTTTTGCTGTTTAAAGCGGTTACATTATTAACCACGCCACGGTTAATCGGCATATTGCGGGGCAAGCCACTGCTGGTTACTTGGTTAAAATCCAAAATAAGCTGATTTGAACCTGCTTGCTGGTAAGCGGTTGGGGAGACAGGTGTGCCATCAAACTTAATACGCAGTTGTGTGGTGTCTGCTGAAACTTGGGTGGCGGACAAACCTTGAATCACCGCAGCATGGGCTTGTGCCATCATGACGGTAGCAACTGCTAGGGCGGAATAAGCAAAAGCGGATTTGTGTTTGAAAAAAGTCATTATTGTATCCTCAGGATTAATTAGTTAGGGGAGATAAGATTGGCTGATTTTTCAACATAACCCAAACGAGTATCTTCAACAATTTCAATCATGTTGATTTGGGTTTGGGTAATCTCCACGATACGACCATGATTTTTACCCATATAATTACCAATCTGCACATCTCTGACTAAGCCATCAGGAGCCAACACCAGACCGTACTCTTGACCATTGGGAGCGACAACTTTACCTTTATAAACAAGCTCGGTCAGCTCATAAGATTCAAGCTCTTCTTTGGCACGATTTTCATCAGGTTTGATGGTTGGTGCGTCTGCCACTTTTGCTTGAAGTTCCAACAGACTTTGTGGAAAAAATGGGTCTCTGATGTTGCTGGCAGCATAAGCAAAATCCTCAATCGGCTGTGGTTGTGGTGGCTGCTGAATTGGTTGTGGTGGCTGCTGACGGATTTTTTGCATTTCATCTTCTGCCAAGCTAACCCTGTCAGCACACCCCACTATGGCAGTCATCATAGCGACCAACAAGGCGATTTTTGCATTTTTAAAACGATGCATTATTTATTCTCCGTTGGTTGATTGTTTGCAGGTGCATTTAAATCCACTTCTTTGGCACGATAAGTTTTTGTGCTAAGCACCAGTTGTAGCTCAGGCATTCTATCCAAAGATGGCTGTTGATTTTTAACTTCAAAATTATGCATGGTGATAATTCTAGGTAAAGCAGCAATGCCACTGACAAAAGAACCAAATTGATGATAGTTGCCCAATCCAATGATTTGTATAGGTTGTTCAATAAAGAACTCTTGCTCTACCTCAGGTTGTACTGAAATGTCTTGGAATTTGATGCCACTACCACTTCCCACCATATTAATGCCATCCACAAGCTCTGGTACTCGGGTGTCTTTGGGAAGCTGATTGAGCAACTCTGAAAAATCCGCTTTCATTTGATTAACTTGACGGTTGTATTCGTCTAAATGACGGGCTTTGGATTCTTTTTGTTGATATTCAGCCAAAAGTGTTGTTTGCTGAGCTTCGGCAGCTTTAATCTCATCTAGCTTTGGTCTTAATAGTGCAAGCCATGCCACCAATAAAATGACAGAAAACAGTACGCTTAACAAAAAAATCTTAACCGCCAGGGGGGCAGAGCCATAGTTTTGAGCATTTAGCGAGTTTACCTCTGCCCAAAACTTTTTAAAATTAAAAGACTCTTTTTTCTTTTTGGGGGCAAGTTTTTTGCTTTTGGTTCTGCCTTTTTTAGCAGGACTGGTGCGAGTTTTTGCTTTGTCGCCCTTTGACTTTGAAAACATTCCTGCCAATGACGGCTTTGGATTGGATGCACCTGTGGTCTCTTCGCTTTGTTGTATGTCTTCTTGGGTCTTTTTGGGTTTTTTTAGACTAAATTTCATTACTATACTCCCGCTGGTGCATTGCTTGTTTCAGGGGCAACTTGATTTGGGTCTGCTTGCTGTGGGGCAGGTGTTGGTTCAGTCATTTGTGGTTGCGACTGTGGTTGTGTTTGTGGCTGTGGCGACTCTGTACCAACAGGCTCTACATTGACAGGCTGTGTCAAAGACTGGTCAAACTGAGTAGGGTCTGTCATGGTCGTCTCTGGCATCACAACTGCTTGCTCGCCTGCTTGACCTTCTTCTTGGGCTTTTGGCTCTTGAACTTTGGTGGTTACCACAAACTCCACATAGCTGTCCTCAGGATACACAGGACGGGCAGGTTCATTTGAACCAGATGCCAGTTGCGTGGGTGCATTGTCTTGATAAGCCTGAATTTTACTTTTAATACTCACCACTGCCGAACCATCTAGCCATTGACTGGCATTTAAATTACGCACCAAACCTGCCACCACGTTGGCGTTACTGGCTTGACCGGTGATGGTAATCAAATCATCTTCACGCTTAATGCTGACCAAATACATAGCACTTGGCACAGCACGAGCCAAATCGTCCCATACCCGCACAGGAATAGAACGGCGACCTTGCAAATCCTGAATCACTTTCATCTGTGAGAGCATTTGCTCGCGTTGGGCTTCCAGCTCTTCAATGGATTTTAGTGCCACATCAAGCTGTGCATTGGCGTCTTTAATGCGTTGATTGGCATTATTTTGACTATTTAATGCCCCATTCAACACAGAATAAGCAATAAAACCACAAATCGCCGCCAACACGAGTGTGCCTGCGATGAGTGCGTTAAATTCTTTGTTTTTACGTTCACGCTCTTCTTTTCGCCAGGGTAATAAGTTAATACGTGCCATCAGTCAAAACTCCTTAAAGCCAATCCACAAGCTGCCATCAAACTTGGTGCGTCTTTTTGTAAGGCAGTTGCATTCACACGACTGTTGATATTCATGCCTTCAAAAGGATTGGCAACCGACACCAAACCACCCATACGCTCTTGCACCATCTCCACCAGCCCCGGCAAACCTGCTGTGCCACCACATAAGACAATGTGATCAACGTTGTTATATTCGCTAGATGAAAAATAAAACTGCAATGAACGGCTGATTTGCTGAACAGCATTTTCAATAAAAGGTATCAGCACCGTCTCACGATAATCGGCAGGCAACGTGTATTCATGCTTGCCAATCATCGCATCATGATAAGGAATGCTATAACGGCTTTGGATGGCTTCGGTCAGTTGTTCGCCACCAAAACCTTGTTCACGGCTATAAATAAACTCACCATCTTTGGCAATATAAAGCGTGGTTTGTTTATGACCAATATCAATCAATGCCACTATTTTTGGTTCATGTGGCAGGGTATCTACCATCAAACTAAATGCTCGCTCAATGGCATAAGACTCCACGTCCATCACTTTGGTATTTAAGCCACCAATGGCAAGTGTCTCAACACGCTGGTCCACATTTTCAGAGCGAGAAGCTGCCAACAATACTCTAACCAAGCTCTCAACATTTGCATTGCCCAGCACTTCAAAATCTAGGTTGACCTCTGACAAAGGATAAGGGATATATTGCTCAGCATCTAAACGAATCTGTGCTTCACGGTCAGAATCAGACAAATCCGCTTCCATTTCAATGACTTTGGTGATGACCGCAGAGCCTGATACTGCTGTGGCAGCTTCTTTTGAGCCCACACCTGTTCTGCGTACCAAACGTGCAATCGCCTCGCCAACTTCTTCGCTATTGACGATATTTTTATCAACGACCCAGCCTGGCTCTAATGGCTCAATGCCATAAGATTTAAGCAAAAGCCCACCTTGTTGTTTTTGAAGTTCAACAAGTTTTACTGACGTGGTACTGACATCTAGCCCTATGAGATGCCGACCTTTGGGAGTAAATAGTCTCACAGACTTTATTCCTTATATTTGCAGTTTGACGAAAAAAATTGTATATTTTAAAAGTTATCGTGATAAAGATACACAGCGTTACACTTAGCAGATACCTAGAAGTAATTTTTTGTATCTTTTTGCATAAATCTACATTTTTTGTAACGCAATCTTTACATAAAGAGTATAATACACCATTTAAACTTATTTTTAACTACCCCAATCTGCTATGTCTCAAACAAATACTGCCGTTCGTCTGATTTCTGCATTTTTGAAGCTTATTTTGGCACTTTTTGCCTTGATTTTGATTCTTATTTTAGCATTTCCCATCGGATTTTATGGTATGGCAATGTACCTAGAACCCACTTTACCAAATGTCAAAGAACTCAAAACCATGCAGTTGCAAATGCCACTCCAAATTTACACTGCTGATAATAAATTAATCGGTCAATATGGCAATAAATACTCTTTACCTGTTGCGTATGAAGAGTTACCTGAGCATTTGATTCAGGCATTTTTGGCAGCAGAAGACGACACCTTTTATGAGCATACGGGCATTAGTATCAAGGGTTTGGGGCGTGCTTTAACCGAAGTTGCCACCAGTGATGACACACAGACAGGTGGCTCAACCATCACCATGCAGGTGGCAAAAAATTATTTTTTAAGCTCAGAGCGAACCATAGAAAGAAAATTAACAGAACTGTTTATTGCACGAAAAATTGAAAATGAACTGACAAAAAATGAAATTCTGACACTTTATGTCAATAAAATTTATCTTGGTGAAGGGGCGTATGGCATTCGTGCTGCTGCCAAAAAATATTTTAGTAAATCACTAGAAAATCTCACCATCGCTGAAATGGCAATGCTCGCTGGTCTGCCTAAAGCCCCATCTGCCTTTAACCCTGTCAATAACCCCACGCGCGCCCTAGAAAGACGAAACTGGATTATTGGGCGTATGCTCTCACAAGGTTTTATCACCCAAGCTCAGCATGATGAAGCCATTAAAGCAGACATTGGTTTGCACCTATATAAAGAAAAACTTGACCTAAATATGCCCTACATTGCCGAAATGGCACGCTCAGCACTGGTGGAAAAATACGGCGAGCAGGTGATGGACAGTGGTTGGCGAGTGCAACTGACAGTAAACAGTGATGACCAAATACAAGCAGAAAAAGCCGTCATCGCAGGCTTAAAAGGCTATGACCACGGCGGTTATCGTGGTGTTGAAGCCCTAGAAGGCGACTTAAAAAATTTTCGCCCTTTTGATAACATGCTTCCTGCCAAAGTAACACGCGTGCTAGGTAGTACCTATGAAGTACAGCTACAATCAGGCGAAAAAATCAAAGTTGCAGGACCGGGGCTACCTTGGGCAACCAAACATCTTGGCAAAAACCGCATAGACGGCGACCCAAAAAAAGACACCCCAAAACGCATTCAAGTTGGCAACATCGTGCGCGTCATCAACACAGGCAGTCATTGGAAAATCACTCAACCCACACGTGTACAAGGGGCATTAGTCTCGCTCAATCCCCAAAATGGGGCGTTGATTGCTTTGGTGGGCGGTTTTAACTTTTATCATAGCAAATTTAACCGTGCCACCCAAGGCTATCGCCAACCGGGTTCTATCATCAAACCACTCATTTATGCTGCTGCCTTAGAAACCAAAAAATACACCCCCGATAGCGTCATCTCAAATGCCCCACTGCGTATCGGCAGTTGGCGACCTAAAAACGCTGGGGGCGGATTTGGTGGGGCGGTCAGTATGCGTAACGCATTGGCGTTTTCTCGTAACTTACCGTCCATTCGCATCATGCAGGGCGTTGGCATGGAACGCACCCACGAAATGCTGTCGCAATTTGGCTTAGAAAAAGAGCGTCTGCCAGCTTCTTATACGTTGGCACTTGGGGCAACAGATGCCACCCCCCTACAAATGGCGACTTCTTATGCCACCTTTGTTAATGGCGGTCATCGCATACAGCCTTATTTTATTGAACGTATTTATAACTTTGATAGCAACACCATTTATCAAGCAAACCCTGCCCAAGCCTGTGCCATCTGTTTTAACAAAACATTAAGCCAAACCAACGCCAAACTGCTTGATAATTTTGGTAAAGAACCACTTCCAACCGAAACCGCCGAAGATAACAAACCAGACAAAGAAGACAAACAAACCAAACAAAACAAAAAATCAGCCAAAACCGATAAAACCAATAAAACCGACCCGCAAGATGTCGCTGAGTTTATGCCCAATACAGACATCATCAAGGCACAAAACTTAGCTCGCCAGCAGCACCCAGAGCTAGATGCTCAGCCGATTTTTGACCGTCTAAGACCCAAACAAGCCATTCAATACACCGTCGCTGAACAAGCTCCCCGTATCCTATCTGCCAAATCCGCCTATCAGATGGCAGGTATGCTCCGCAGTGTGGTCATGGGGGGGACTGCCACCAAAGCTCGTGCCTTGGGTCGCTCGGACATTGGTGGTAAAACAGGAACAACCAACCGAGCCAAAGACGTTTGGTTTGCAGGAGTACACCCCACCAATGTGGCGGTTGTGTGGATGGGTTATGATGACCCTGCATCGTTAGGGGCAAGAGCCTTTGGTGGCACACTTGCTTTGCCTGTATGGGTTCGTTTTATGAGCGGTCAGCTAAAAGGCAAGCCCACCCAATGGGTTTCAGAAGCCAACGTCGCAAAAAGCGAAAAAGCCACCCAAAAAGTCATCAACATCACCGATGATAATGAAAGCGAAATCGCCCAAGCCATAGAAGAGAGTAACCAAAACGCCCCATCTGCCACAGACAGCTTGCAAAACGACATGGTCAGCTTGCCTGCTGGTGCGGTGATTGCCGAAGGGGATGGCGAAGACGTTCCTGCTGAATAACAGTGATTAACAAACCAAGGATATGACTGATGAATGATTTTAGTTTACCTGACAGCATTTACCCCATTGATGGCGTAGAGATAGGTGTCGCCAAAGCACACGTTCGCTACCCAAACCGTGATGATTTGACTGTCTTTAAATTTGCTGACACCGCCAGCACAGCCCTAGTGAGCACTCAAAATGCGTTTTGTGCCGCTCCTGTCATCATTGCCAAAGAACACATCACTCAGGCTTGCCCCAAATTTTTACTCATCAACACAGGCAACGCCAACGCTGGCACAGGTCAAGATGGTATCACCAAAGCCACCAACACCTGCCAAGCCTTATCAAAGCTGGGTGAATGCACCCCCCAAGAGATTTTGCCTTTTTCCACAGGGGTCATCGGTGAGAGCCTGCCTGATGAACGCATCATCAACGCCCTACCTGATGCCCTTGCCAATCTTAGCCCCAATAACTGGGAGCAGGCGTCTTATGCCATCATGACCACTGACACTCGCCCAAAAGTGGCAAGCCGTCAAATCACCATTGATGACACCACATACCACATCACAGGCATCAGCAAAGGGGCAGGCATGATACGCCCAAATATGGCAACCATGCTTGGTTTTGTGGCGACAGACGCACACATCACCCCCAAACTATTACAGCGTATGCTTGCTTGTCTGACCGAGCAAAGTTTTAACCGCATTAGCATTGATGGTGATACTTCCACCAACGATTGCTGTACATTAACCGCTACCGCCAAAGCCCTTCACGCACCGCTCATTGATGATGAAAGCCACCCCCATTATCAAGCTTTATTTGATGCTTTAGCAGACGTATTTATTGACCTTGCCACAAAAATCGTCAAAGATGGCGAAGGAGCAACCAAATTTATCACCATCACGGTTACTGGCGGGCAGACAAGCGATGACTGTACCAAAGTTGCCTATGCGGTGGCTCACTCCCCCCTTGTTAAGACAGCGTTTTTTGCCTCTGACCCCAACTGGGGGCGTATTGTGGCAAGTATTGGTAATGCTGGGGTAAAAATAGACCCATCACAGGTAAATATCCATCTGGATGATGTGATGATTTGTCAAGCAGGGGGATTAAACCCAGCTTATACCGAAGAACAAGGGCAAGCGGTCATGAGTCGCCCACAAATCACCATCACCATTGATTTAGGTCAAGGCAATGCCACCGATACGGTTTATACTTGTGATTTGTCTTATGATTATGTCAAAATTAACGCCGACTATCGCAGCTAAATTTTAATCACAAAAAAGGCGACAACAATGTTCGCCTTTTATTTTGATAACTCAATAGTAAGTAAACAGTAAATAAGCTCAAATTTTAATACAATCAACCATTTAACAGTTACTTATCATCATGCCAGTCATCGTCCCAATCGTCTTTGTCATCGTCCCATTTGGCATAAGTTTTTGATGGGTCAATGCCTTTTGATTTTAAATAAGCCACTTGCTCCTCTAAGGTGCGTTTTTTTTCGGCTTGGTGCATGGTGTCTGTTAGTTCATCTAATCCATCTAATAACTTATCATGATTGGTCATGGCTACTCTCCTTTTTAAGGGGGCTAATGGCGTTTTTGGCACTTGGGCTGATTTCCCACAACGTGCTTGCACCATTAGGGTCTATGGGTACGATATGTCCTGCCAACTGCAATTCATCTTGAATCCACAAAGCTTCTGATTTTACCACTTGATGACGACTGACGGCATGGACTTTGGGATATGTCTGTACTATCATATCATGAGCCTGCTGTTTGTCAATACGTTCGTTAAGACATCGAGTCAGCCCCTGCGATGAAAAAGGCACACCCATCTGCATCAATGCACCAATAACCTCTCGCCACGTCAATCTAAAACTAAACGCCACGTCAATCAGTGTCCCACCTTGAAACGCATGAGCCGTACAACCCACATCAAACTCATTATCCAATAGCAGTGCAGGTCTTAAGCCATAACCAATGTGCTTTTTGGCACGCATTTCATTAATTTGGGGGGTTTTTAACTCATGAATGGTCGGCATTAGCTTGGGCAACACAGGAATCTCAGTAATCAGTGCCTGTTTGTTACGCTCCTGCTCCAAAAGCAGTTTACCGACCGTTGCCTCTAAAATAGAGATTAGATTTTTGCTTTCATCAAAATAACTTACCGACTCACTCACTTGGGTCTCAATCAGCTTGACAAAATCAGCCAAATTGCGGTCTGCGGTCTGCGATGCTGAGCGATGAATGAGTATTACCATGGGTTTTTTGGTGGTGCGAGCATTACTATAACTTAAATGCAGCTGACTGACCCCAGATGGGTTGGTACTGCCATAACTTTCACCAACCATCATCACCACCACATCGCAATCATTGATACACCGCCAACTATAATTAGCAGAGCGAGCACGACTGGCAAACAGGTCTCTGGTCAAAAAAGCCCGCCCTTCGGCAAATATCGCCAAATCATCTTGGGCATTTCTTAATGCCAAGTCCTCAGCAACGCAAGCAAGATGAATATGATGACGGGGTAATGACACACAAACCTCTCAAAACAATAATCACACCAATGATAAAAAACCAAACATTGTATTGTCTAATAATTAACCACGATATTTTTAAATTAGGAGTTACGATAATGACAATATATTTAAATCCCTAAATCAAAGCACTCATCAATCCTAAAACCCATAAAAATATATGATATATTTTTAAAAAATAAATTAGATGTACAATAAAAAATTGATTATATGATAAATGATAAGTGAGAGCGTTATTATAGTTATTTTTTAAAAAAAATAAAGGGCAAAATAATTGCCCTTGTAATGTTTTGACTCATCAAAGCCTTTTAAAAAACCAATCAGAGCATCATCGCTGTTAGATAATAAACATAAATAATACAAAAATTTACCAAATATCATGAATTATCATACCAATCAATTACTTTGATAGGTTCTTGATAAATTAATGTTTGCACCATGTGAATTACCTTATCATCTAAATGCGTGGCATATAATTGTAAGGACTCAATATTTTTATGGGTATTGGTACTGCTGATTTGATACATGGCTAATAGATATTTAACCCGCTCAGCAATGGCACGTCCTGAATCAATCAAACGAATATTTAGCCCCTTGGTATCTATATAATCTTGCAAAAACCCCTTAAAAAATGGGTAATGCGTACAACCTAACACCACCACGTCCACACCGTCATCTGCCCATTGTTTGACCTGCTTTATCAGTAGCGTTGCCACTTGGCTATCAGCCGACATGCCACTTTCCACCCAAGGCACAAGAGCTGGCTCAAAGTGTTTATGCACCACAACTCCAAGTGGCGTGGCAACGTCATTAATGACTTGATTTAACAGTTCGCCATTTAAAGTTGCCCGAGTGGCAAGCACCGCAATTTGGCAAGTCTTTGTCAGATGGCACGCAGGTTTTACCGCAGGGACAAGCCCAACAATCGGAACAGCACATCGCTCCCTGACCACATTTAGGGCATGGGCAGACGCAGAGTTACACGCCATGACGATAAGTTTACAGCCATATTTACACAGCGTCGCCACCGCCTGCAAGGTCAAAAGCAGTATCTCATCGCCTGATTTATCACCATATGGCACATTGGCAGTATCCGCATAATAAATGAAATGCTCATTTGGCATGACTTCTTTTAGGTGCAAATACACCGACAATCCCCCCACCCCAGAATCAAACACACCAATAGGAGCGGTTAGGTCATCTTGAAAATCAGGGTGCTGAACAATCATCTTTAACTCGCCAAGTCATCAGGGTAATACACACGGTGTGTCTTACCGCCACTTTGCAAAAGCAAAACTGTTTGCTGATTTTCACAAACCAACTCGCCCAGTGCCACCAAATGATAAAAGGCGTTGCGGTTAATACGAGCAGTTAAGTTAAAACGTGTGTCTATGTAGGGGCGATATTCACTCAAGCCATCTTTGGTAAATTCCTTAAAATACAAAGACTTATCATCTAATATGATGTCATCGCCATTGGTCGTTTGAAACACTATCCATTCATCATTCTGCACAACCACCTTATCCACACCACTGATAAATAAGGGCGTATCTACCACACAAATCTCATAGTTGTCTGTTGGTGTTTTTAAAAAATGGCGTTTTTGCCCATCGCTCACCTGTGCCCATAACACACTGGCAAACAAATCCACCAACGACTGACGGGTCATTTTTATACCATCATGATACCAATCGCCATTATCTTGTATGACAACATCAAAAGGCGTGATGTTACTTGGCGACCATTTGTCCAGTGGGGGTATTTTACGCTCACGACCAAGCGACGATAAAAATTTGCTTAACTGGTTGTTTTTTTGGACATTATCCGTCATTATTTCATTGCCTTTTATCATTTTTATGGTTAATTTTGCCTAAAATCCATCAAAAAAGCAACTTTTATATTTTTTAATAACATCTCTTGATGGGATAGTAAATCATCCTAAGTGCCATGATTTTTAAAAACTTATCATAATTAACTTGCCTAATCTGTTAAGATTGGTAAAATATATGCTTTAACGCTTGTGGTCGTTTGTTGGTTTTGTTGAATGATTGTATTTTTAAAAGAGCCAATTTGGATAAAACATTGATTGTTTTTTATTCATGTCTTTTAATAAATCCCCCATCAACGATGATTTTCATCTTTAACCATGTAAATGCTTGGGTTTATTCATCAATCAAACCCTGTTTTCTATCAGCCAAATAGCCAATAGGATAATTTTATGCAACATATACAACGTGAGTCAATGGAATTTGACGTGGTCGTGGTCGGTGGTGGTGTATCAGGTCTGTCTTGTGCCATTCGCTTAAAACAGCTTGCCATAGAAGCAGGGCTTGATGAGTTTATGGTCTGCGTTGTAGAAAAAGGCTCAGAGTTTGGGGCTCATATCCTATCTGGGGCAGTCATAGAAACACGAGCCTTGGACGAGTTGTTTCCCGATTGGCAAAACATGAATGCCCCCATCACGGTAAAAGCCAAAGAAGACCGTGTGTATATGCTCCCCAATGCCAAAAAAGCCATCAAATTACCAAGTTCGGTCGTGCCTGCCAGCATGCACAATGACGGCAATTATATCGTGTCTTTGGGCAATGTGGTCAGATGGCTCGCTGAACAGGCCGAAGCCATGGACATCATGCTGTTTCCCAACTTTACCGCCAGCGAAATCCTATACAATAGCAACGGCTCGGTGCGTGGCATACAAACAGGCGATATGGGCGTTAATGCCAAAGGCGAACCAAAACCCAGCTTTGAAGCAGGCTATGAACTGCTTGCCAAATACACCGTTTTTGCCGAAGGTTGTCGTGGACATCTGGGCAAACGCCTTATCAGTCGCTTTCATTTAGACAAAGGCAAAGACCCACAACATTATGGCATTGGACTAAAAGAGCTTTGGGAGATTGACCCCGATAAGCATGAAGAAGGGGTGATTTTGCATGGTTCTGGCTACCCACTCAATGACACAGGTGCCAATGGCGGTTGGTGGCTATATTTTGCCGAAAACAACCAAGTCAGCTTTGGTTTGGTGGTGGATTTATCTTATTCAAATCCTTATCTGTCACCTTTTGATGAGCTACAACGCTTAAAACTTCATCCACTTATCCGTCCTATCTTAGAAGGTGGCAAACGCCTATCCTATGGGGCAAGAGCCTTGGTTAAAGGCGGTCTAAACAGCTTACCAAAGCTAAGCTTTGCAGGGGGCGTACTGGTGGGTGATGATGCAGGCTTTTTAAACCCTGCCAAAATCAAAGGCACACACACCGCCATGAAGTCAGGCATGCTTGCTGGCGAAAGTATTTTTAAAGCAATTCAAAACGGCAGACAGCATGATGATGTGGCAGAATACCAACAAGCCTGTGAAAGCTCATGGCTGTTTGAAGATGCCAACAAAGCTCGCAATTTCTCGCCTGCCATGCACCGTATGGGTTCGTGGCTTGGTGGGGCATTTATCTTTGTGGAGCAAAACCTACTAAGCGGTAAAATGCCACTGATTATCCATGACAACAGCCATGATTTTGCACAGCTTGATAAGGCTGACCACTCTTATAAGCCTGATTATCCCAAACCTGATGGCAAACTCACTTTTGACAAGCTGTCTAGTGTCTTTATCTCAAACACCAACCACGCCGAAGACCAGCCTTGTCATCTTAAACTGACTGACCCAAGCGTACCTATTGGCAAAAACTTGCCCCTATATGCCGAACCTGCTCGTTTATACTGTCCTGCTGGCGTTTATGAAGTGGTGGCAGATGATACTGCTGAACATGGGGCAAGATTTGTGATAAACAGCCAAAACTGCGTGCACTGCAAGACCTGCGACATCAAAGACCCCGCTCAAAACATCACTTGGGTAACGCCCGAAGGCGGTGGCGGTCCAAACTATCCTAATATGTAATTGATACCAATAAACACCCCATCAAATAAAAACTGACTTCGGTTGGTTTTTATTGATAAAAAATAATACAAATTATATTTGCAAATGGTTTATCTCTCCCCAATATTTTGGTAGAATAAAATTACATCAAATCAATGGGGGTAAAAATGAGAATATTGCTGACAATTTGTATGACAGGGCTTTTATTACAAGGATGTGCTATCACCACATTAGAAAGTGGCGACAGAATACTACATTTGAGTGATGATTTTAAAAAATCCGTGTTTGGCATAGAAACCCAAAACAGCAATAAAATCACCAAATCAACACAACAAACCCAAACCGCCACACAACATACACCTAGATTAGTGGACTGGACACCTTACATCAAAAGCATAACAGAAAACTGTAACAGTCGTGATATTTATCGCCTTTTTCCTCATTACGATTATGACTATGGCCGAGCAATGCCTGCACAAATTCCCCAAATCTTACATCCCAGCATTGTTCAACATGGCACATCAGAAGAAGATGGTACAGAATTTATTTTGTTAAAAAATGCTACATTTTTTGGACAACCTTTGGTTAAAATTGAAGTAGCAGAGGAAGGTGATGGCGATGGTCTTACATTAACCTTTGCCAATGAAGGCTTTATGACGCTCATACCCCAATTTGCAGTTAATGACGGCAAACGCATAGTAGCTTTGGGCACACCAAAATATTGGATCAATGAGTTTTCAACTAATGAAGAAAATAAAAACAAACGCATTCTTGCCACACATGATGTACCTTTGTACCATAAAGATGCTGATGAAGACCTAATGCAAAGATATAGTGCCGTTTTACTTAATTACAAACCACACAACAAAGCAAGCAAACAATTTACACAACATCAACAGCCTATTTTAAATAAATTGGTAAAAAACCATAAAAAACTTATCAAAGAAGACAGTTACGAACTTCATCGTCATGAAGTAGAAAGTTATAAAATACATCAAACTGGCTATCAAAAAATATTTGTAGGTAGTGGTGGTAATTATTCTAAAAACCTATTTTTTGATAAAAAATCAAAAACGATTTCTTGTTTGGGAGCTTATGGCTTTGGTATGTAATGATGAGAAAGTTAAAACAAAAAACGGCTTTATGCCGTTTTTTTTAACATTACACAACCCTTTTTAATCAATCTTGTGTTTTACTTAATATTGGTTATTTTTTATACAATAATTAATGACAATGATTGGGTAAATATGTCTGGCTAAATAACTGCCATTGTTACAAGTTTAAAATTTGATACCCACACCAACAACCAGATAAATTTAAAAACAACACAACACCGTTTTTATGATTTTTAGTGGGCTTATGATTTGTTTTGGGAGTTGTTAAACGAAGCTTGGTGCTCGTCATTACAAAAAAAGTGTTCGCCCTGCTCATCTGCCTGCAAAATCCCCCGATAAGTTGCCAAGCTATGCCCGCAATAATCACAGGTGCGAATGCTGGTGTCATCGCCTTCTTGGGGCAAAAAGCTCTTAGGCGGCTTAGGGTACATCCATTTAAAAAAAATTTTCATCACAATTAAAATGATGATGACGTTTAAAATAAAAGCAAACATCGCATACTCAAAAATTTTAATGACAGCACAATACTATACCACAAATCAAGACAGACTGTGATATACTATTTTGGTGGTTTTGTGTTTTTATATGGACAACACCAAGACCGCCATTTTTACAACAAATGATTAGGAATGACTATGTCAGACGCTCAACAAGAAACAACACTACACCAAATCACCACACCAGATGGAATACTTCGCATTGCCCTGATGCAGACCAATTTTTGGGTAGGCGACATCGCAGGCAACGTACGCAAAATGCGTGCTTTAACTCATGATGCCAAGGTGCGTGGTGCAGATATTGTTATTTTTCCAGAATTATCACTCATCGGCTCTCCCCCAGAAGATTTACTCCTACGCCCCACCCTATCAGAACGCATCAAAGAAGCGCTGCACGATTTGGCACAGGTTGAAGACATTGTCATCATCTTAGGTTATCCGCACGTAGACAATCACGGCACATTTAACTCCATCGCCATCTTGCAAAATGGCACACAAAAAGGCTTTTATCATAAACAATGTCTTGCCAATTATGGTGTGTTTGATGAAAGGCGGTATTTTAAAGAAGGTCGCAACCAAGTATTATTTGACCTAAAAGGCACCACCATTGGACTGCTTATCGGCGAAGATTTACGACAAGATGCACCCATTAAAGCCCTAAAAGAAAAAGGTGCCGAGCTGATTATCAGTTTGCACGCATCACCTTTTGAGATTGGCAAACAAACCGTTCGCAGAAATCTGCTTAAAAAACAAGCCCAAAAATACGCCCTACCCATCATTTATATCAACACCGCAGGGGCTCAGGACGACATTGTATTTGATGGTGGCTCACTCATCATGCAGGCAAATGGTAGCATTGCCCATGAAGGCTCTCGCTTTGTCAATCAGCTTATCATGGCAGATTTTGACGTGGCAAAAGGTCAATTTGACAGCCAGACCAAAGCCCCACTTGACCTGTCCGAAGAATCAGAGATTTATCAAGCATTGGTGGTGGGTCTGCGTGATTATGTCAATCGCTCAGGTTTTAAAGGTGTGATTTTAGGTTTGTCAGGGGGGATTGACAGTGCATTAAGCCTATGTATCGCTGTGGACGCACTTGGTGCTGATAGGGTATATGCGGTGATGATGCCTTATGAATACACCTCCGCCATGAGCTTGGAAGATGCCGCCGCTCAGGCTGCCCGACTGAATGTTTCCTACACCATTTGCCCCATTCATGATGCGGTGGCAGGTCTGTCATCTGCACTTGCTCCTTTATTGGTAGGTAGTACACCTGACACCACCGAAGAAAACCTACAAGCCCGCTCTCGTGGCGTGATATTGATGGCGTTATCCAACAAGTTTGGGCACATGGTCATCTCCACAGGCAACAAATCCGAAAACGCCGTGGGTTACTCCACCCTTTATGGCGATATGGTGGGTGGTTTTAATGTCCTAAAAGATGTCTATAAAACTGATGTCTATCGCCTAGCCCAATACCGCAATCGCCTAGAAGACACACCCGTCATTCCTGAGCGTGTCATCAGCCGTCCACCATCTGCCGAACTAAAAGCCAATCAAACCGACCAAGATAGCCTGCCTGATTATGACCTATTAGACGCCATTTTGCGTTTGTATATTGATGAAGATGTGGGCTACAAGGGCATTTGTGAAGCAGGGTTTGACCCTGATGTGGTACAAAAAGTGCTGTCCATGACTGATAAAGCCGAGCATAAACGCCGTCAAGGAGCCATTGGCACCAAAATCACCCAAAAATCTTTTGGGCGAGACCGCCGTTATCCGCTTGTAAATGGTTGGGCAATCCAAGGCTATAAATTGTGATTTACCATCACACAACCACTCCCTAAGTGCTCTTAGGGAGTTTTTTATGGTAACTATGAAAAAGACATTTATGTGTAATCAAACAAACCATCGTATAAGTCATTGATTTTTATTATTTAAAAAAACACACTTAACTTTTAACACAACAGGCTAAAAATTAAGTGTGATAATACAATGACTTGCTTATAACTTTGCTGTCAGCTCTGGCAATGCTTCAAACAAATCAGCTTCCAAAAAGTAATCTGCCACAGACGCAATCGGTGAGTCAGGGTCAGTATTAATGGCAACGATGGTTTTTGAGTCTTTCATACCCGCCAAATGCTGAATCGCTCCTGAAATGCCCGCAGCAATATACAGATTTGGTGCAACAATTTTACCTGTTTGTCCCACTTGCAAATCATTTGGCACAAAACCTGCGTCCACCGCAGCACGGCTGGCTCCCACGGCAGCACCCAATTTATCCGCCAATGGCTCAATGTATTTGGTAAAGTTTTCACCACTTGCCAAGGCACGGCCACCTGAAACAATCACAGACGCCGATGTCAGCTCTGGGCGAGCCGATTTTGCCAGCTCTTCTTTGACAAATACCGATTTACCACTATCAGCACCCACGCTCACACTTTCAATGCTAGCATTTCCCCCTGTGGCAACCGCCAAATCAAAAGCCGTAGCACGCACAGTGGCGATGATTTTATTTTCATTATCCTGCACAGTGGCAATGGCGTTACCTGCATAGATGGGGCGAAGGAAAGTGTTTTTATCAATCACTTTGATGATATCAGACACCATGTTTACATCAAGCAGAGCACTCACACGGGGCAAAAAGTTTTTACCTGTGGTGGTGGCAGGGGCTAAAATATGGCTATAATTTGCAGATAGTTCCGCCACTAAAGGAGCGACATTCTCAGCAAGCTGATTGGCAAAAGCAGCATTGTCAGCCAACAACACTTTACTCACCCCTGCAATTTGCGAAGCACTGTCAGCAATCGCCCGAGCTTGATGTCCTGCCACCAGCACATGAACATCACCATCAATTTGTAAACCTGCATTCACCACAGCAAGCGTGGCAGGCTTTAATTCCACATTATCGTGTTCGGCATAAACTAATACAGTCATGATTTTATCCTTATTAATTTAGTATGATTGATGTCAAATGATGATTAAATGGCTTTGGCTTCATTTTTTAGCTTGTCAATCAACTCATCAACACTTGCAACTTTTACACCCGCGCCACGCTCAGCAGGTGCTTGCACTTTTAAAGTGGTGATGTTTGATGACATTGTTACACCAAAATCGCTTGGGGTTTTGGTCTCCAAGGGTTTTTTCTTTGCCGCCATGATGTTGGGCAATTTTGGAAAACGTGGCTCATTTAAACGCAAATCGGTAGTAATCACCGCAGGCAAAGCCAGCTCAACAGTTTGCAAACCACCATCAATCTCACGAGTTACCACCACTTTATCACCATTGACGACCACCTCAGAAGCAAATGTGCCTTGTGATGTCCCCAATAATGCCGATAACATTTGTCCTGTTTGATTGTTGTCATCATCAATGGCTTGTTTGCCAAGCAAAATCAAATCAGCACTCTCGCTCTCTACCACGCCTTTTAGGATTTTGGCGACCTGCAACGGATAGGCTTTTTCATCTGTTTCCACCAAAATGGCACGGTCTGCTCCCAGTGCTAGGGCTGAGCGAAGTTGTTCTGCTGATTGACTACCCCCAACGGTTACAGCCACCACTTCACTGGCAATGCCTTTTTCTTTTAGACGAACCGCCTCCTCAATGGCAATCTCACAAAATGGGTTTACGCTCATCTTGGCATTTGCCGTCTCAACGCCAGACTCATCCGCCTTCACACGCACTTTGACATTGTGGTCAATCACACGTTTAACAGCCACCAATACTTTCATAAAATCTCCATGTTTTGTTGAAAAATGATACTTTTATAACATTTATCGCATGATTTGTAAATATCTATTTTAAGCACATCATCGTTCGTTTTTAGCTTGTTCAACCCAAAAAACACAATAAAAAACACCACGCCAAAACGTGATGTTTTTGTTAAAACGCATCTGCTTAGATGGCTTCAATCTCATCAGCTTGTGGTCCTTTTTGACCTTCGCTTAGGATAAAAGCAACTTTTTGACCTTCTTTTAAGGTTTTAAAACCAGTACCAACAATAGCACTGTAATGAGCAAATACGTCTTGACCGCCGTTATCTTGGGCAATAAAACCAAAACCCTTAGAATCGTTAAACCACTTAACAGTGCCTTGAACTTTGTTTGACATGAAAAAATTCCTGTGTGAATTGAAAAAATGGCAAAAGCCGCTGCATATTTATGTTGTCAAACATGCAAAATAGCATGACAAGCGTTCACTTCCCAATACAATAAACCATGTTCAAAGATTGTTCTAACGCACCCTAAGGTGTTTAACGCAACTAACGTGTTTTTGCAAAACTGACTGCAAATACATAAATACTTGTGTACTAAGTATAGCAAAGTTTTGGCAAAAAGGGAATTTATTTTATCAAATAAGTGATTTTAAATACGGTTGCACTAAAAATAACCCACAAAGCCCTGCAAATACCAAAGCAAAAGACTGCGTGTAAGTTAGGTATTTTGCAGGCAACACGATGTCTGTGGGGTCATCAGGCAAATCATGACTCATCAGCTTTGCCCCTTTAATCCAGCTCATCACCGAATACACACCATAAACCACTGGCACGCTGATTGTTACACCATCAAAATCCAAAAAATACAACACCGCACCTGACACAATAAACCAAGATGATGTTATCAGGCTGATGATGGCAAAAAAAGTGGAAGATTGTGGCAGTTTACCATGATTTTTGGCAACCAAGGCGGATTCTATCCAAATAAGCACCGCCACGACAAAACTTGCCAAAATATACAAATATTCATAGCTGCCAAACAAAATATCAAACACAGGCACACTAAAAAAGCTGTTTAAATCCATAAAAATGGCATGAGATAACAAAATGACATCATTGTACATCAAAAGCTGGTAAAAATCACCAAAAACCGCTTTTTCTTATGGGTTAATATTGGTTTTACTAAATGAAAATGGATTTACGCTTGATAAAATAAATTAAAACGCCATTATAAGGTCATGATTTATTTAGGAGTTTTTTATGAACAGCAAAACCATCAAACGCATTTACGCCGCCCCTGCCAAACATTGGGTAGGCGATGGCTTTCATGTGGCAGGTATGTTTCATTATGGTGAAACCTTTAAAAACATTGATCCCTTTTTACTGATGGATTATGCCAGCCCAGAGTATTTTAAGCCCAATCCAAACGCAAACGCACCACATGGCGTAGGCGAACATCCGCACCGTGGCTTTGAGACAGTTACCATCGCTTATCAAGGACAAGTCGCTCATAAAGATGCATCAGGTGGTGAAGGCGTGATTGCCACAGGCGATGTGCAGTGGATGACGGCAGGCTCAGGGGTCATGCACGAAGAGTTTCACGCACCAGAATTTTCAAAAACAGGCGGTATATTTGAAATGGTGCAGTTGTGGGTAAACTTACCTGCCAAAGACAAGATGACTGCTCCACGCTACCAAGCCATTGTAAATAAAGACATTCCTGTTGTGGCATTTGATGGTGGACAGGTGCGTGTGATTGCTGGTGAGTTTGATAAAACCACGGGAGCAGCCAGCACATTTAGCCCCATCAATCTGTGGGATGTGGCACTAAATGCCGGTAGTGAGCATGAGTTTAGCACGCCTGACACGCACAATCTGCTTATCCTTGTGCGAAATGGTCAAATCACCATCAATGGTAATACCACCAAAGATGGCGAGCTGATTACTTTTGAAAAAGGTGGCAGTCAGTTTCGCATTCATGCCACAACCAACAGCGAGCTTTTGGTGTTGTCAGGTGAGCCACTTAACGAACCTATCGCAGGGCATGGTCCTTTTGTGATGAATACTCGTGAAGAGATTATGCAAGCTTTTATGGATTTGCAACATGGCAACTTTGTGCGTATCGCTCGTGATTAAACCATAATTTGATGCCTTCGCCTTAAAAAAATAACCGCCCAAATGAGCGGTTATTTTTGAGTGATGGATAAATCAGTTCTTTTCTTTATCAATGATTTTGTTACCACCAATCCAAGGCATCATCGCACGTAGCTTCGCCCCAGTTTTCTCAATCTCATGCTCAGCAGTATTACGGCGGCGAGCGGTCATTGATGGGTAGTTGGTCATGCCTTCGGCGATAAACATCTTGGCATATTCGCCTGATTGAATGCGTTTTAGGGCATTTCTCATGGCTTCACGTGATGTATCATTGATGACTTCCACGCCCGTTACATACTCACCAAACTCAGCATTGTTACTGATGGAGTAGTTCATGTCAGCAATACCGCCTTCATACATCAAATCAATGATAAGTTTTAATTCGTGCAAGCACTCAAAGTACGCCATTTCAGGAGCGTAGCCTGCTTCCACTAGCGTTTCAAAGCCCATCTTGACTAGCTCAACTGCACCACCACAAAGTACGGCTTGCTCACCAAAAAGGTCAGTTTCGGTTTCGTCTTTGAAAGTGGTCTCAATAATACCAGAGCGACCGCCACCCACGCCTGCTGCATAAGACAGGGCAAGCTGTTTGGCGGTGCCTGACGCATCACGCCATACCGCGATTAAATCAGGAATACCGCCGCCTTTAACAAACTCGCTACGCACCGTATGTCCGGGGGCTTTTGGGGCAACCATAATCACATCAAGGTCGGCTCGTGGCTCAACTTGGTTGTAGTGAATGGCAAAACCATGAGCAAAAGCAAGGGTCGCACCTTGTTTGATATTTGGCTCAATGGTTTCTTTGTAAAGCTGACGCTGAAACTCATCAGGGGTTAAAATCATCACCACGTCAGCACCTGCCACCGCTTCACCAGTTTCAGCCACCTTTAAGCCAGCATTTTCTGCCTTTTTCCAAGAAGCAGAACCAGTACGCAAGCCCACGGTTACATCAACGCCACTATCTTGCAAGTTTAGGGCGTGAGCATGACCTTGCGAGCCATAGCCGATGATGGCAACTTTTTTGCCTTGAATGATAGACAAATCACAATCTTTGTCATAATAGATGTTTAAACTCATAAAGTTTTCCTTAAAAATTGCCACTAAATGGATTTTTAGGGGCGGTTACTATTAAAAATCAAATTTACACTTAAATACCAATCACACCGACAGCGTCCGCTCACCCCGAGCAATGCCAATCACCCCAGAACGTACCACTTCTAGGATTTTATCACGCCCAATGACATCAATAAAACCATCTAGTTTACCTGCATCACCTGTGATTAAAATGGTGTACAAATTTGCAGATACGTCCACGATTTGAGCCCGAAAAATATCCGCCGTGCGATACACTTCTTCACGATACGCCCCTGTGGCACGCACTTTGATGAGCATGAGCTCACGCTCAATTTGAGAGCCGTTTGAGACTTCTGATAGATTTTGGACTTTAACCACTTCAATGAGCTTATGTAGCTGCTTGGTGATTTGCTCAATCTTGTCGGCGGTGGTAATCGTGGTTAGGGTCAGTCGTGAAAGCGTAGGGTCTTCGGTGGCAGCAACGTTGAGTGTATCAATGTTATAGCCACGCTGACTAAACAGCCCCACCACACGAGAGAGCGACCCCGCTTCGTTTTCCATCAAAACTGAAATCAGGTGTTTTTCTAACTGTGCCATTAGGTACGCTCCCCTTTTGATAACCACATATCACGCATTGATTGTCCTGCCACTTGCATAGGATAAACGTGTTCTGCCTTGTCCACATAGACATCAATAAACACCAGCCCTTCCATCTCTAAGGCGGCTTTTAGCTCTGCTTCCATGGTGGCAGGATTGGTGATTTTAACGCCTTTGTGCCCATAACTTTCGGCAAGTTTGACAAAATCAGGCAAAGACTGCATATAAGATTGGGCATGGCGACCTTCATAAAGCATGTCCTGCCACTGTTTGACCATACCAAGCTGGGCGTTGTTTAAATTTAAAATCTTCACAGGTAAATTGTACTGCAAACAGGTGGACAGCTCTTGGATATTCATCTGAATTGAGCCTTCACCAGTGATACACACCACCATACGCTCAGGATGAGCCAATTTGGCAGCCATCGCATAAGGCAAACCCACGCCCATCGTACCTAGACCGCCAGAATTTAGCCACTGTCTAGGTTCATCATATTTATAATAAAGGGCAGCGAACATCTGATGCTGACCGACATCACTGGTGATAATCGCTTTGCCGTCGGTGAGCTTATAAAGGGTTTCTACCACTCGCTGTGGCATGATGGCATGAATGGGTGCGTCTGTGTCATCACGATAACGCAAACCATGACGTTTACGCCATTCGTTAATTTGAGCCCACCAGTCATTTAGGGCGTGTTCGTCTAAGCGTTTATCGCTTGATTTGATGATGTTTACCATCTCAGTCAATACAGGCTTGACATCACCCACAATCGGCACATGAGCATTGATGGTTTTTGAGATACTTGTGGGGTCTATGTCAATATGAATGATGGTTGCATTGGGGCAAAACTTTTTGACATTATTGGTAACACGGTCATCAAACCTTGCCCCCACCGCTAAAATCACATCGGCGTGATGCATGGTCATGTTGGCTTCATAAGTGCCGTGCATACCGAGCATACCAACAAACTGCGAACTGGTTGCAGGATACACCCCAAGACCCATCAATGTGTTAGTAACAGGCAAGTTTAACAAATTAGCCAGTTCACGAAGCTCATCAGATGCGTTACCCTGCACCACACCACCACCAGAATAAAGCACAGGGCGTTTGGCAGACAATAGCACATCTAAGGCTTTTTTGATTTGACCGCCGTGCCCTTTTGATGTTGGTTGATAAGAACGAATATGAATTTCGCTTGGCATATCATAGTCAAATTTATCGGCAGGGTTGGTCATGTCCTTGGGAATGTCCACCACCACAGGACCTGGGCGACCGCTACTGGCAATAAAAAAGGCTTTTTTGATGATGGTAGGAATGTCAGCAGGGTTTCTTACCTGAAAACTGTGTTTAACCACGGGGCGAGAGATACCCACCATGTCGCACTCTTGGAAAGCATCATCGCCAATTAGCGTGCTTGGCACTTGTCCTGCCAGCACCACCATTGGAATGCTGTCCATAAAAGCGGTGGCAATAGCGGTTACAGTATTGGTTACACCCGGTCCTGATGTTGCCAGTACCACACCTGTTTTGCCTGTAACACGGCTATAAGCATCCGCCATATGCCCTGCGGCTTGCTCGTGGCGAACAAGAATGTGTTCTATTTTGTCTTGTTTAAATAACGCATCATAGATGTGTAGCACCGCCCCACCCGGATAGCCAAAGATGTGCGTTACTCCTTCATCAACAAGGGCTTGTACCAAAAGCTCACCACCACTCATGGCAACGGTTTCGCCACGGGCAAGTTTTGCTTGGTTTTCGTGGAATGTTTTGTACGTCATGGTTAATCCTTTTTACCCAACATCTTGGCGGGCAAACCTTTAACAAACAACGTAGCAGAAGATGGTCAAAAATACAGCTTGCTTAAATATGACCAATAGAAGTGCAATAACAGAACTGACAATCTCAGGCTTGACAGGATTTTGTCTTGCAGACCGATAAGTCCAAAGCAATGCCAAACAACCCACACACAAACGGTAATCTATGTACTGTCATTTGGCAAACGTAACTTTTGATAAATTGCTACGCTGACCAACCAGCTAGGCTGGCTAAACAATGTCCGCTATCTTAACCCAAAATTACCATTTTGCCAAGCATTTTTGACAAAAACTTTAAAAACACCCCCCATTTCAAAATCAAAAGCGACAAATACCATTTTTTATGTGGCTAATCGGTCTTGTACTTTTGAACATTTTGGGTCATCATAATCATATATTTTGGGCTTTTGCCTGATACATGGGAATTTTTATGAAACATCTTAGTCTTATTATAGCAACCATCACCACATTTGCCTTAACCGCTCATGCCAATACGACCACCGTTTATAAAAGTGTTGGCAAACATGGCGAAACGCTGTACTCACAGTTTATGCCCAAAGGCACCACCAACTACGAAACCTTACAAATGCGTAGTGATGGGCGTACCGCCAGTGCAGGTCAAATGGCAAATCTGCCCGACCCTGCCACCGCCCCCACAAATAACGACACCCAACGCATTGCTGAGCAACAAAAACAAATTGATGAGCTAAAAGCCCAAGAAGAAGCCCGTCGCTGTCAAACCATGCGTGCCAACCTTGCCAACCTAAGCACAGGTGGACGCATTTACGAAACCAATGCCAATGGTGAACGTGTGTATCTGAATGACCAAGAAATCAGTGCCAAAAAACAACGCACCGCTGACGCCATCAAGCAGTACTGTGGCAATTAAGATTTACAAATGTGTGCTGTCATGAAATAATAGCCATTTTGACAGCGTATTTATGCCAACACAAAACTCTCGTGATGCCATCAAAGCATGGATAAAATCCCAAGCCTTAAAGCTTGGTTTTGCTGATTGTGGTTTTTTGTCGGTAAATCATGAATTGTTTGCTCAGCAGACCGAGCGTTTACGCACCTGGCTGTCTTGGGATTTGCATGGCTCTTTGGTGTTTTTAAAAGAAAATCATCACCTAAGAGCCAACCCCAGCCTACTTGTGGCAGGAGCAAAAACCATTATTAGTGTCCGCATGGACTATCTGCAAACTTCCCCCAAGCTCCGCACCATAGAAGACAACAGCCGCCCCAATCACGCCATCATCGCTCGCTATGCTCGGGGGCGGGACTATCACAAAACCATGCGTCAAAAGCTCAAAGCCCTTGCCAAAATCATAGAAAACGAACTGCCCAACTGGCATGGACTGGGCGTAGGAGCAGAAAATGCCTTTGTTTTTCGTCCGTTTAGTGATTCTGCTCCCATCTTTGAGCGAGCCATTGGTGAAGCTGTTGGACTTGGCTGGACAGGCAAACACACCTTACTCATCAACCGTCATGGTGGGTCTTTTTTTAATTTGGGTGAGCTGTTTGTCAGCCTGACACTCTGTGATGACAATGTCAGTATTCCTGTTAAAAATCTGTGTGGCTCATGCTCAGCTTGCATAAATATTTGCCCCACAAACGCCATCATCGCCCCACACACCCTAGATGCAGGGGCGTGCATTTCTTACCTGACCATTGAACATAAAGGCGTGATAGACATCAAATACCGCAAAGCCATTGGTAATCGCATTTTTGGTTGTGATGACTGTCAGTTGATTTGTCCTTGGAATAAATTTGCCAAACTTGCCAGTGTCCCTGATTACCAAGCAAGGCATGGCTTAGATGACATCAGTTTGCTAGATATTTGGGGGTGGAGCGAAGATGAATTTTTGGCAAAAACCGAAGGTTCACCCTTACGGCGAACAGGTTATATGGGACTGATGCGAAATGTTGCCATCGCCTTGGGTAACTCACAGCCTACTGACAGACAAGCTGTTTTATCAGTCCTACAAGACAAACTTGGGCTAAACCACCTATTAGATGAGCATATTTTATGGGCAATGGGGGAATTAACCAGATAAAAAGCATGAAAAAATTTATTGATTTAACAGCTTTGTTAATAGCTCAATTTGTTTGTCTTTTTCAGCAATGATAGTATCTTTACACACAATAATTTCTTTTAAATGGTTAATTTCATCTATAAGATTTTCATTATTGCCATAATACCTGTTATAAATTGAATTTCCGTTAGTATGAACATGATTATAAAAAGTATCACCGCCATTTTCAGACACCAACAAATCAAAAATATTAATCTCAAAAATTTGGGCAATCTGCTGTATTTTATCTAAATATAGTTTAGTCTCACCACGCTCAATCTTAGCATATCCACTAGGCGACATACACATACGCTCCGCCATCTCTTCTTGTGTCCAGTGATTAAATTCTCTTAAATGTTTGATTTTTTCGTGGATTTTCATAAAAACTCAATTTAGACAGAAAAATACTCTAAAAGTGTTGGATTGCGAATTTCAGTAAGTTTATTATAAAGCACAAGCAAATGAATTACCATTTCTTTATCACCCAACTACGGAGAACTCTTATGAAAAAATCTCTCAGTAAATTGGCAATTCTTGCCACACTCGCTGTGCTTTCAAGCAATGCGATGGCTTATAAAATTTATGAACGCAAAACGGAGAGTGCTTTTATTGGCAGTCAAAAATATGAATATGTTAATGGTGTATGCAATCATGGCAACAGCTTCGCTGGGTCTTATTCTTCATCTAAGCAATGGGAAGTTGTTGTTAATTCTCCTTTTAAAATGGGTTTTAGCTCCTCAATGCATGAAGCTATCCGCCAAGCTTGTGGTGAATAATTTTACCCTACCATTTTACTTTTTTAACAGCCGTTCTTTTTAGAGCGGTTTGTTTTTTTAATACACCACAATCACCACACAATGCGATAAATATTATATAAAAAAACAGGCTGAGTTTCCCCAACCTGCCTTATTATCTGTCGCTCAATCTGTTACCAATTTCACATATCAAACACGCTTTTCATCATCAAACTCATACAGCTCCACATCGTCCAAATCCACATCGGCTGTATCACTCATCTCAACATGGCGACCACGATGTTTGACGCCTTGACGCTCCAAGCGTGTTTTGTGTTTGCGGACTTGACGGGTCAGCATATCCGCCATATCGCCAATGGCATGGTAAATGTCATCAGCAGATGATTTGACAAACATCTCTTGACCTGCCACTCTTAAAATTGCTTCTGCCTTATAGGCATCTTTACGCTGGCTGTCGCTACCGTCCTTAGATAAGGTTACATGAATGCTTTGAATTTGGTCAAAATGACGTGTACACTTGTCAAGTTTGTCGTGTACTTCTTGGTTCATTTTGTCCGTAATGTCAAGATGATGGCTTTTGATAAAAATATTCATGCAAACTCCTTAACTTACCTATCAAACCAAACTATATGTTAAGCTCAGTTTCTCACAAATCACATCAAATCGTCAGTCAAAATTTTGTTATTTTTTGTAAGACCGCCATCACTCATCAAGCACATCAACAGACAATCAAAGCTTTTGCTTGCGTAAGGTTGATGATGGAATGCCCATCATTTCTCGGTATTTAGTAACTGTACGCCGTGAAATGCTAACACCTTCATTTTCTAAGTGCTTGGTAATCGTGGCATCAGATAAAGGTTTTTTGGGATTTTCTGCTTGTATCATCTCACGGATTTTGGCACTGATGGCAGTAGATGACACGTCGCCATCTTCACTGCCTACGCTGGATGAAAAGAAATATTTCAGTGAAAACAAACCTTTGGGGGTCAGCATGGTCTTGTTGGTGGTCAATCTTGAAACAGTAGATTCATGCAGTCCCACTTCAATGGCAATGTCCTTTAAGGTCATCGGCGTCATCGCTTGCTCACCTTCTTCAAAAAATCCTTGCTGACGGCGAACAATGCTACTGGCGACTTTTAGCAAGTTTTGGTTGCGTTCTTCTATGCTACGGATAAATAGCCGTGCATCTGTCAAATGCTCTTTTAGATAGACATTGTCAGGGCTTTCATCACCTTTTTTGATAAGGCTGGCGTATTCTTGGTTGATTTTAAGATTTGGCAAAACGTCAGGGTTGAGCATGACACGCCACGCACTTGTATCGCTGGTATCTGCCAGTGATTTTTTGGTATAAACACCCCCTTGTTGGTCAAGGGCAATCACCAACACATCAGGTATCTCTACCACTTCATTATGGGTATTATTTTCACGGTAAAACGTGGAAGCAGGTTCTGGGTCTAACTGCCTAATCAATGCCATCGCTCCTTTAATCTCTTCAACATTTAGCTCAGTGGCTTGCATGAGTGCTTTAATGTTGTTATTTTCAAGGTGGCTTGTGGCACTTAACACCATGTAGGCCTCACCAGCAAAGGGCAAATCAGGATTATCTTTGATAAGCTCGTTGAGCTGTAATCTAAGACATTCGGCAAGATTTCTGGCGCCAACGCCTGTTGGTGAGCATTCTTGAATGCTTTGAAGCACCGTCATGATATGAGCATGACTAATCTCGTGTTGCTCTTGCCATTGATAAAATGATGCCATCAAACTTAAATTTCGGTGCAACTCTTCAATATCAAGGCGGATATAACCCATCTCGTCCATCGCATCAATCAAATAATCAGCAATGAGCTTTTCTGACTGCGATAAATGCTTAAAATTCATCTGCCAACGTACATGGTCTTGCACCGTGGATTCGGTTGCCCCCAAAAAGTCTTGATGATTGTCGTCATCTGATTTGGCATGTACCGAAAAATCACCGTCATAATCCACATCAGGGGCATAGACATTATCCCAATTACTATCAGTCGCATCAGCATCCATCTCGCTTTGAGAAAGTTTTTCAAAGCTGTCGCCATAACTTTCATCACCAAAACCATCATCGCTTGATGTGGTCGTTTTGGTTTGCCAGTTATTTTGTGTCCAGTCGTCCAAACTTAGGCTCTCAGGCGTGTCATGCTCATCGTAGTCGTCATCTAGGTCTGTCCTTTCAAGCAAAGGGTTGCTGTCTAGCTTTAACTGCACCTCTTGTTCAAGCTCCAAATTTGACAAAGCAAGCAAACGAATCGCCTGCTGCATTTGCGGCGTGAGCTTTTGCGATGCACTAAGATTGACACCTAAACCAAATGACACACTCATAAATGAGACCATTAACCATTTAAATTGAAAATAACAACCCAAATAAAATGCACAAAATCATCAAAGATTGCACACAACTTTTGGAGACAAAAAAGATTATTCGGCCAGACTTAACAAGCCATAAGAATGTTTTTATTTTAACATATTATTAGCAACATACGCTAAAATCCTGCAAAATATCCAGTTTTGCCCCAAATTAAGGGTAATAATTAATTATTTTGGCATAAATTTTGCATATTTTCAAAAAAATCCGCTAAACTGTCGTTTTTTACTGCTAAACGTCAATATTGCCTTGATTTGATAAATTAAATTTAATCAATTTAAATTCATCATCAAACTTTTTGGCATATTTTACCCAAAATTCCCTAAAAGCCCAAAAATTTCACATAATATTACCAAATTTCATCATAAAATAACCCAAAGCACGCTTAATAGCATATAATCTACCGTTAATCCTTCTTATTTAGACATTTACCATGCCAACCATCGCCAACATTCAGTTAAACAGCCAAGATAATATTGATAACAACCTAGCCATCATCAAAAAAGCTGTCCAAACCGCCGCCACGCAAGGGGCAGATTTGGTGGTATTGCCTGAAAATGCTTGCTTGATGGGCTATCAGCGACCACTTGCACAGCGTTTTGATGAGATTTGTGCTTGGTATGGCGAACTTGCCAGCACCCACAATGTCCACATAATTATAGGGACACTGCCTTGCCCCACTCGCCTTGATGGCAGTGTGATTGCTGATGGTAGATTTTGCCAAAGTAGCTTGCTGTTTGATAACACGGGTCAAAAAATTGCTTGTTACGATAAAATCCACCTGTTTCGTGCCAATGTTGCTGATGGCGTGGGGTCGTACGATGAAGGTCGTACCTTTGAAGCTGGGAGCGTGCCTGTGGTGGCAACGTGTGTGCTTGATGGTGTGGCTGTTAATATTGGTTTGGCGGTGTGTTTTGATGTCAGATTTCCTTTGTTATTTCAAAAACTTAGGGAGATGGGGGCAGACATGATTAGCGTACCATCTGCTTTTACTTATACCACAGGGCAAGCTCATTGGCAAAGTTTGCTGACCGCTCGCTCACTAGATAGCCAATGTATGATTATCGGCTCGGCACAAGGTGGCACGCACCAATTTAGCCACAAAGGCAAAGTTTACACCCGCCAAACATGGGGGCATGGCATGATAATAAATGCTGATGGTCAAATTTTAGCAAACACCAAACAAACCGATTGTGGTGAACTTGCGGTGATTTATGCTGATTTTAACAAAGAAACACAAGATAAAATCCGCCAAAATATGCCCATTTTTAAGTGTCGTGCGGGTTTTTAGATATGATTATTTTTTAATCATTACTTTGTCATCTGGCTTTCATTTGGTGCGGAAAAAGGCTCACCATCAATATGTGTTAATGCTGGCTCTATGACCGCTCTGGGGTGGGCTTTGTCATACAACTTTGTCAATGAACCAAAATCCACATGCGTATAAATCTGTGTGGTGGCAACGCTACTATGCCCCAACATTTCTTGAATGGCACGCAAATCACCACTGGCAGAAAGCAGGTGCGATGCAAAACAATGACGCAATATGTGTGGGTGTAAGTTTTGGGCAATGCCTGCTCGGACGGCTGATACTTTTAAACGCAGCTGTACACTTCTTTGAGTAATGCGAGTGCCACGCCGTTCACTGACAAATAAGGCATTGGTGTTTTTTTGCCAGTGATGACGATAAGGCAGATAGTCTTTGATGGCAGATGCCGCTTTTTTGCCCACAGGAACAATTCGCATTTTATGACCTTTACCCACCACTCGCACTGTCCGAGCCGACAAATCCACATCACCCACATCTAGCCCCACCAACTCCGACAAACGCAAACCACTACCATACATCAGCTCAAACATCGCCCTATCACGCACCCACAAACGGGCTTCTTTTGGGTCATCAGGGCTAGGTTGGTCAAGCAGCTGAGCCATCAAGGCTTCATCACTGATGGTTGGTAAAGGGCGGGGCGGATTTTTTAGGCGGTAGCCTTTGGCGGGGTTGCTGTGGGTCAGCCCTTGGGCAATGGCATAAGCATAAAAATGACTGATGGCAGAAACTTCTTGTTTGACACTTGCCACCTTTAACTCTCCCATCTCCAAACGACCGCTCAAATAGTAGCTTAGGCGTTTTTTATCGCAGGCTTGCCAGTTGCCTTGCAAAAGCTTATCTTTGGATAAAAATAACGCAAATCTCGTGAGTGCCGACTGATACGCCATGATGGTGTGGGTAGAGTAATTTTGGCGATGTAAAGCGGACAGCCACTCATCAATGACGACAAGAAATTCAGGTGAGATGTCTGTTGGTTCTTTCTGATTAGAATTTTTGGTGGAGGTTAGGTGGGAGAGTCTCATAAAGGTTTATTTTAAAACCACCATTGTAGCCTTAAAGCACTGCAAAAGCCACCAAAATTTATCATCTTTTACATCAATACTTCCTATAAAAACTGCGGGTGGCTTGGTATTGGCTAGTGATACTGACATCTTGTAGATAAGTGTCGCTGGTATTGGTAAAATGATTGGCATTTTGATGACGAGCAGCGTTATATATACCACCACCTTTAATACCCAACTCAAATTTATCACTTACCCCATAACGCAAACCTAGCCCTGCGATGAGACTGTTGGTATTGCTATGACTATCGCCTACTGATGGGATATAAATGATGCGTCCATTACCCACGTCTATGCCATCAAAACCCTGCGTGGCGGTCGCTGTCTTATGATAGTTATAGTAGCTTAGACTGGTATCTAGCTTAAAGCGGTTTTTATCCGCTAATAAATCCTCTACCGTTAGGGGTAGATCGGCATGGGTGGTTAAAGAAATAAGAACCATAACTAATAGAAAAGTAATTTTATTTATATTTTTGTCTGATGCAAATAATTATCTTTTAATCTTGGAAATTCTATTTCAAGATTAAAAAATTTACTTATAAAAATGCTCTGTTTATCATAAAAACGAAATATCCGATAATACATCCATACTAGCACCCTGCTTCAATCCTTGTATCAATACATCAAGCTGGCTAAGCTGATATTTACTATACTTCCCATCTTTTTTCCTAATATCTTCATCAGAAATCAAATGATATAGATTATAATAAATGCCCCGAAAATCAATGGGAGCACTATCCCAAACAAGAAGTGGTTGCTCTCCTGATATACTGCCCACACTATAATCTTCAAGACTTCTAATTAACTTGTTTATGTCAGTCATTCAACAAAACCTCTAATTTAGTATTTTTTCCAAGGGGCATTCCATGGTCTATGTGCTTTCATATTGGGGGCAATATGAATGTGTAATTTTTTCGGCAATGGATTAGGATGATAATCCACCCTAAAAACTGGTTTCAGGGGTGATGTCTGGGGTGGATAGCACGGACAAGCTCTGGTTGAACGACTGGGGCTGCTTTGCTATAATAACTGGTCTCTGCAAAAGCAGGGACAGACGCTACGGTAGCACTCATGGTTGGTGCTAGGATTGAGAACTTTTTCATAAAGTTTGTTGTTTTTAGTTTATGGAAAGCCATCAGCCCAAAGACCGATAGCAATAACCACCGCTAGGGCATTCGTAGGTGAGATGATGATTGCCTTGGTGATGGTTGTCTGTGATTATAATCAAAACAGTTGTCTCATCAAGCAAAATACAACAAAATACCCATGAATAAAAGTTTTATTTTGTATGATTTTTATTCATATTTTGATTTGTAGCATAGGGATTTTGCACCAGTCATCAAAATTTTGTTAAAATACGCCATTTTAACTTTACTCCAACACCATGCTCCTTGACATCAACCGCTATTCCTTTACCACCTACAAAAAAGAACTGTCCGCTCTTGCCACGCTTGCCCTACCCATGCTCTTATCACAAATCGCCCAAGTGGGTACAGGTTTTGTGGATACGGTGATGGCAGGCAGTGTCAGCATTGATGACTTGTCGGCGGTGGGACTGGGCAACAGCCTATTTATCACCATCTATATCACCCTAATGGGCGTAATGACTGCTCTAAACCCAATGGTTGCCCAAGCCTATGGCTCATCAAAAAAAGGCGACACTCCTGCCCATGCCATCGGTGAGCTTGGGAGACAAGGCGTGTGGTACGGCGTGGTGATGGGCTTGATTGGCATGGCATTGATGTGGCTGGCGATTTTACCATTTGAGATGTATTTTAGCCATCTTAGCCCACGCACGCTTGCCACCACCGCAGATTATCTGTGGTTTATTGGCTTTGCCATGCCTGCTGCAATGATACACCGAGCTTTACACGCCTATGCATCTAGCCTGAATAAACCCAAGGTCATCATGATCGTCAGTTGGCTGTGTTTTTTTATTAATATCGCCCTAAATTATGTCTTTGTCTATGGCAAATTTGGTATGCCTGCCTTGGGGGGTGCAGGGTGCGGACTGGCAACTGCCATTGTATTTTGGCTTAATGCCATGATTTTGGGCGTTTATATTGCCAAAGACAAATACTTTTATGAATTTGGCTTAACTGATAAATTTAGCCTGCCCAACATCAAGCTGTTTGGTGACATCACACGTCTGGGCGTACCTATTGGGCTGTCTTTTTTTATTGAAGTGAGCTTATTTAGCGTCATCATTTTTTTGGTGGCGCAGCTTGGTGGTGATGGCACGCACAGCACCGAAAATTTTATCTCTGCCCAACAAATCGTCATCAGTATCACCAGTCTTATCTTTATGATACCCCAAAGCATGGGGATTGCCAGCACCGTACGAGTTGGCATGGCACTTGGACAAAGACAACCCGCCAAAGCTCGCTACATCTCAGGGGTGGCGATATTTACGGCGGTGGGTGTGTCATTTTTGACAGCGTTATTTTTGGTGGTGGGTCGGCATGCTTTGGCAGGTATGTACACCGATGATTTGGCGGTCATTGCCATCTCAGGCAGTTTGATTTTATTTGCCGCTGCCTTTCAACTGGTGGACGCGGTGCAATGTGTGGCAAGCTATGCACTGCGTGGCTACAAAGTAACAACCATCCCCATGCTTATCCACGCCATCGCCTTTTGGGGGTGCGGACTGTTACCGGGCTATGTGTTGGCGTTTTATGTGGGCATGGGGATTTATGGCTTTTGGACGGCGTTGGTGGTGTCGCTGGCGGTGGCAGGGGCATTACTTTTATGGTATCTAGAAAGACATAGCAAAGACAAAATATTAGCCATGCGATAAATCAAAGCCCCCCAACCACAAAAACCATGTCAGTTTTAAAACATTTGCTTGTGTGTTTTATTTGTTAAGCAGTAAAGCTCCAAACCATCAAATTTGGGGTATCTTGTCAATACTGCCCTACCTAACTGGTGTTTTTAGCTTTCTATGTATTGCTGGGCTTGTTGCAGATTGACCGTAACCAAACTTGAAATCCCTGCTGTTGGCATGGTAATGCCTTTGAGCTCATGAGCAGTTTGCATGGCAAGTTTGTTATGGCTGATAAAAATAAACTGCACGCTTTGAGCAAGCTCATCAATCAGACTGGTAAACCGCCCCACATTGGCATCATCTAACGGAGCGTCCACTTCATCTAGCACACAAAATGGGGCGGGGTGCTGTTTAAAAATCGCAAAAATCAAACTTAACGCCGTCAAGGTTTTTTCGCCACCTGACAATACCGCCAGACGGCTGTTTTTCTTGCCCTTAGGCTGTGCCATCAACACCAAACCTGCTCGCCATTTATCCACCTTTGACAAGCCATCATCATTTATCAGACTCAAACTTGCCTGACCGCCCCCAAACACTTTGACAAACAAGGCATTTAGCTCAGCATTAACCGCATTTAGCATGTCCAAAAACAAGGTTTTGGTTTTATCATCTATGGTGCTGATGGCGTCTTTGAGCTTATTGATACTGTCGGTGATGTCTTGGATTTGCTCATTTAAAGGAGACACACGGCTTTCTAGCTCAGCAAGCTCCGCCACTGCTGTTAGATTGACCGCACCAATATCATCCAGTTGTTTTTTAATTTTGGCAAGCTGTGTGCTGTGGTCAGTAAATATGGGCGGTTTGGTGGCAAAATCAGCAAGCACAACCGACAGCTCAAAGCCATCATCATAAGAGCTCATCTGCTCTGACAAATCTGCCAAACGGCTTTGGGCAACCGCCACGTCCGCTCCTAGTTGCGTGGCACAAGCTTGGGTGGCACTTAGGCTGTTTTGTAGGGTTGTCAAATTATCTTTTGCTGCGTCATAAGCAAGCTGTAAAGCATGAATAAACGCTGTTTGCTCATCGCTCATGGCTTTAAGTTTGATGGTGTTGGCTTTGGTTTGGTCAAACTGCTGTTTGAATATGGGCAACTGCTCACTTAATGTCTGATGGTGTTTTTTTGCTTGTTGCATCTTGTCATCGGCTTGATTTAAAGCTGTTTTGGCAAGCCCAAACAGTTTGTTTTGATGTTCTTGGCTTTGTAATAACGACTGCTGTTGTAAATACAAAGTTTGTATTTTATCCGTATGCTCCATGATAAATCGCTGACACTCATCAGTTTGTCTGCCTAGTGTCTCAAATTTGCTTTTGGCAGCCTGCAAAAGTGGCAACAATCTTGCTAGCTCATCATCACTGTGGGTCAGTTGTGCATGAAATTTAGCCAGTTCGCTGTCATGTTCCGCCTTTTCATCAGCCAGCTGGGCTTGGGCTTTGGTGTTCATCTGCACCTTTAATGTGTGGTTTTTTTTGGCAGATTCTAGACGGATAAACTGTTGTTCGGCTTGGTACTTGTCATGAATCAGTACGCCACGCTGTGCTGTCTTTTCATCTAATGCCCTACGCAATTCAAATTTTTGGGCATTTAGCTGTTTTAATGCCTGTCGTTTATCATCAATGACACCTTCAAGCTCAGCAAGCTTGTGTTTTAGGTCATTAAGTCGTTGCAAATGCTCGGTTTTTTGAGTTAAAAAATCACTTTTTGCCCCAAATTTACTCGCCTGCACCACCCCAAATTGCCCGACTATCCACCCTGTTTGGGTCAAAACCACCCGACCAGCAGGCACATCAGGCACGCCCTGACCTGTGTAAAGATAAATGTCATCAAACAGCTTTAATTTGGGTTTATCTAGCAGATGATTCAGTGGAATAAATTTGTCGTCTGCTTGTGAGTGTGTTTGACTTGGATAAAAAATGGCGGTGGGTGTGGCAGCTTTTGTGCTGACAATATCCACACAAGACTCATCACCAATCTTTGCATCCAACCAAAACCCCAAAAACTCATCAAGCACCCGACCATATGCCTGACCTGCTTGGCTTAGGCTAATTTCATCTTTGAGCGTGGCTAAGGCAGTATGGCGGTGGGTGGTTGTGTGTTTTGCTTGGGTGGTTTTGGGTGGGTATGCCAATTTATACAGCGTGTCATACTCGCCCATCAAGCCAGCATGACGTTTTTCAAGAGCGGTTAGCTCACTTTTTGACGCCCCAACCTGAGCCGTTGTTTTGTCCAGTACACGCTTATCATCATCAAGATTTATCTTATCTATGGCGTTTTGCAATGTACTAATTTGTGTGTGCAACTTTGTCAGCTGACCGTCATCTATACAAATCTGTGTCAGCTCTTGGCTTTCTTTGAGCAGCTCGTTGTGGCGTGTTTGCCATTTTTGCTGGGCGACATTTAGGCGATTTTGTCCTGCTAGGGCAAGCTGTTTTTGACTCTCTAACTGCTGATGAGTCGCCGTGAGTTCTTTCATCTGTATGCCAGCCTGCTGATAGGCGGTTTGATGGGCGGTGAGCTGATTTTGATGTGTGGCAAGTTCATCTTGTAGTTTTGCTAGATTTGGGCTGATGTTCGCCAAAGATACTTGAATTTGCGATAAGCTGTTCTGAGCATGACTTATATCATCTTTGGCTTGTTGTTTGGTGGTGGTGAGCTGTTCAATACGGTCATCATGCTGTTTAAGCTCTTGATTTATCTTATAAAAATTATGCTCTGCCGTCTGCTCTGCCATACGTGCATTGTGATAATTTTCCTTAAACTCATCTTTATGGCGTTGTGCTTGGGCAAGCTCTTGGCTTTTTTGGTCAAGCTCATGTTTGGCTTTGGCGATGTGCTGCTCCGACAGTGCCATCTGATTGGTACATTTGCTGTACTCATCTTTTTTTGTTTGCACCATCTGCCATGCATCAAAAATCCGCTTTAACAGCCCATCTTTTTGAATCTGGGTCATTTCATCATGTAATGCTTGATAGCGTTTGGCAGATTGTGCTTGGGCAATGAGTGTGTTTTGCTGTTTTTTTAGCTCAGATTGTAAGTCGCTCAGACGTGCTAGGTTGTCTTTGGCATCATCAAGCTGTTTTTGAGTCTCAGCACGGCGTGCCTGATAGCGTGATACCCCAGCCGCCTCTTCAATAAACGCTCTTAGCTCCAACGGACTGCTCTCTACAATCCGCCCAATCATGCCCTGCTCAATCACCGCATAACTTCTTGCCCCAAGCCCTGTCCCCAAAAACACGTCCACCACATCTCGTCGGCGTACTCGCTGTCCGTTGATAAAATAGTCCGATTTGCCTTCTTTGGTTACTTGCCTGCGTAAGGTCAGCTCTTGGTAAAGATTTAGGGCATGGCGAATGCCTGTACGCTCATCTTGGGTGTGCTCAAAGGTCATCTCCACACTTGCCAGACTTTTGCCTGCTCGCCCTTCCACCCCTGCAAAAATCACATCACTCATCGCCCCACCACGAAGCTGTTTGGCACTGGTTTCGCCCAGCACCCAGCGAATGGCATCAATCACATTGGATTTGCCGCAGCCGTTTGGTCCTACGATGGCGGTAATGTCATGTTTAAAGGTAAAGGTGGTGGGATTGGCAAAGGATTTAAAGCCAGCAAGTTTTAAGGATTTTAGACGCATGGTGTGTTTTGATGGGATAAATGGGGTATTTTAGCAAAAATTTGGTCAATCATATAGGTTTGATGATGAGCATCAATCGAGACATTGTGAGATTTCATCTCATGTATTTATTAGTATTTAAGTTTTTGAATATGACCATATTACAATCCAAACTTTGAATACTTTAACAAGATATATTAAGAATACCTACTTTAAAACCAATTATACCAAAAACTTCACCAAACACCTTAGCAGAAATACATCACCTCACATTTTGTTTTTAAACTTTCTATTATATCTTGGCAACGAAAAATAAGAGAATAAAATACACATACCATTAAAAAATATCACCACAATAATATTGATAATATTATTGGTTCTAATCTCATCTAACCAATGATTATAACTGCGGATTTGTTTGCCATCTTTTTCTAAAATGACGATTTGCAATTTGTCATTTGAATACATTAAAAAATCTGGCTGTTGATACCAACCAACTTTTACCTGTTTGTTTTCATATTCTTTTGGAAAACGACAGTCACCATTACTACCTCTACTTACCGCAGTATAATCACAACTAAAATCTAGGTATTTTTTTGCATTTGAGTCATAAATTTGATAATAATAAGTACTAGAGCCTTTTCCCATTGCTTCTTTCTGCAATCTTTTTCTTAAAATACCTTCAGTATATTTTAATTCATTCTCTTGTGGTATGTATCTATGATATCCAAGAATACCATAATCAACGGTCATTAATATAGCAAACGAAAGAAACAGTAAAAGTATAAATATATCACCAATATCTAACTTATTACCGTTATTTAATATCTTTAAAAAGTTCATGTCAATTAACCATCATGGACACAAAAAATTGTGGCATTATTTTTTGATTAAAGAATAATCAATGTTTATTGTTTTAGATGATAGTCATTATATCTTATAAAAATAAGTTTACAATTATTTTTCATCAGTCTAAAAAGTAAGGATTTAAATGATTTTAGGCTAAAATTAAGATATAAATCATCAATAAACTACCCAAAAACCCCAACCCACACCAGCTGACAACCCACCACCAAAAGCAAACAGCCAAACGCTCGCTTTAAGGTTTGAGCAGGCAAAACATGAGCCAGTTTTGCCCCCACTTTTGCCATCACAAAACTTGCCATGCTAATCGCCACAAACGCCCCAATATGCACAAAACCCACCGTGCCAGACACCTCAAACGCACCCACTGTTTGCCTTCCAAACCACATAAAGCCCACCGCCCCAGCAATGGCAATAGGCAAGCCACAAGCAGATGAAGTTCCCACCGCCTGCTTCATTGGTACGCCATTATGCGACAAATACGGCACGGTCAAACTCCCCCCGCCAATCCCAAAAATCGCCGACAGCCCACCAATCACCACACCTGCTGCACTTTGGGCATAGTCTTTGGGCAAGGGCTTGTTAAGATTTTCTTTGTTGGGAAAAAAGAGCATTTTGATTGCCATCAGCACCGCCCCACCACCGATAATCGCTTGTAGTGCCTTGCCATCTATCATCGTGGCTATCCATGCTCCCACCAAAGAACCTAGCACCAGCCCCTTTGCCATATTTTTAAAAATATCCCAACGCACGCCCCCACGTTTGTGGTGTGCCGACATGGAGCTGATGGACGTCAAAATAATGGTCGCCAGTGCCGTCCCCACCGCAATATGTGGCACCACGTCATTTGGCAAACCATACGCCGATAAAATCCACACCAAAGCAGGCACAATAATCAAGCCCCCACCGACACCAAACAGCCCAGCACACACCCCTGCTATCGTCCCTGCCACCACAAACCACAGATACATCATTGTCAAAACCTTAAACCATACAAAAATTTATGCTATTATAACCAAATTTTGCTTTGACCAACACCATGAGCCAATTGTTAATCTCTGTCATTCATCGCCATTTTGATACCACTGATAGCACCAACACCCAGCTTATCCACGCCATCACTGGTGGCACACACAACCACACCACCCATCATCTTTATACCGCAAGCCATCAAACAGCAGGACGTGGACAGCACGGACGCACTTGGGTAAGCGGCGTGGATAATGTACTTTTAAGCCTATATGTGCCAATGGGTACAGATAATTTTCAGCTACACGCCTTGTCAGGCTTAATATCGCTTGTGGTGGGCTACAAGCTTGCCAACTTGCCCCCAATCCAAACTATCAACAGCCACCGCCAAAAAGAGAGACTCCCTTTAATCGGCGTTAAATGGGCAAATGATGTGGGCTTTTATGATGAAAATATGGGCGTGTTTAACAAACTGGCTGGCATTTTGATTGAGCCTGTGTTTAAAAAAATCCATGACAAAAACACCTTGGTGGGTGTGGTGGTTGGTGTGGGACTCAATGTCAATCACGCACCCATCATCAAAGATGGTCTCTATCAAGCCACTTGTTTAAGGCAGTTTGACATCCACCTAACCGCCCAAGATTTATACACGCCAATCACCAATGCCATACTGCAAGCGGTACAAATTTGCAATGATTGTAAAGAGATGATTTATTTACAAAGTTTTGTGGATCAATTTAACCAAAGCCATCTTTTAACAAACCAATATGTTCAAATCTTTATGCAAAATAATGTGGCTGATAGTTATGCGCAAGGCAAATGTATTGGTATTGGTCAGCAAGGTGAATTATTATTACAACACCATGACAGCATCACGCCCATTTTTGCAGGCATGGCACAGATTTATAAGGACAACCCATGAGCGATTTACCCCACCAATTTACCAAAAAACTGTGGCTAGATTTGGGCAATACTCGCCTAAAATACTGGATTGTAGAAAATGACACCATCATCGCCCACGATGCTCGTGAGCATTTAAAAGCCCCCAATGAGCTGCTACTGGGGCTACTTGGTACGTTGGCAAGTTTTTGTCCAGAGTTTGTGGGCATTTCAAGCGTGCTTGGCGACAAAATCAATACTGCCATCATGCAAACGCTAGATACGCTTGGTGTGCCCTATGAATTTGCCAAAGTCAATGCCAATCATGACAAGCTAAAAAGCCACTACAATCCCAAGGAGCTGGGTGTGGACAGATGGCTACAAATGCTTGGGGCGGTGGATAAACACAAACGTCAATGTGTGGTGGGCTGTGGTACGGCACTGACCATTGATTTGATTAACAAAGGCGTGCATTTGGGGGGCTATATCCTACCTAATGTCTATATGCAACGCCATGCTTTGTATGCTGGCACGCAGCAGATTGCTGTTAAAGGAGGCAAGTTTGACAGCATAGAGCTTGGCAAAACCACCTTTGATGCGGTCAATCATGGCGTACTGTTTGGTGTGGTGGGAGCGGTGCGTGCAATCATGACAGATTATCCTGATTTTGAGCTGATACTGACTGGGGGCGGAGCGGATATGATTAATGCTCAATTTCATCAAGAGCTAAAAACAGAAAAAGAGCTGTTATTAATAGGGTTAAAGCGATATTTTGCTTAGGTTGCAGTCATCAATTTATAGTGGTGGAAATTTTAAAGGTCGTTAGACCCACACCTCCAATGACGTTATCATGAAATCTACAAATAGTAGAAATTTTAAAGGTCGTTAGACATAAGATAACTGCTTTGAATGATTTGGCAATCTACAAATAGTAGAAATTTTAAAGGTCGTTAGACGTCATCTTGGTTGTTGAGCTTCTGCACATCTACAAATAGTAGAAATTTTAAAGGTCGTTAGACTTTGTTGATGATGTCTAGCTTTAATTGATCTACAAATAGTAGAAATTTTAAAGGTCGTTAGACGCAGTTAAGGTTGTGGCTAGATGCCTGATAAATCTACAAATAGTAGAAATTTTAAAGGTCGTTAGACGCATTTTTTGTTTGTGTGTGCGTCTAAATCTACAAATAGTAGAAATTTTAAAGGTCGTTAGACTGGGTAGATGGTAAGTGCGTGTAGATGGATCTACAAATAGTAGAAATTTTAAAGGTCGTTAGACGCGTCTGTTTGGGAGCGGTAAGCTACATCTACAAATAGTAGAAATTTTAAAGGTCGTTAGACCTGATACAGTGGACAAAATCCGCTCTATCTACAAATAGTAGAAATTTTAAAGGTCGTTAGACTTCAGGAACTCATCGAGCGAGGATATGAAATCTACAAATAGTAGAAATTTTAAAGGTCGTTAGACACTTTATCATCTCGCCCACTTTGTCTGGGATATGAAATCTACAAATAGTAGAAATTTTAAAGGTCGTTAGACAACCATGCAGTAAAGAGATAATCCATGATCTACAAATAGTAGAAATTTTAAAGGTCGTTAGACTTTGACAGAAAAGCGAAGTTCATTGATGAATCTACAAATAGTAGAAATTTTAAAGGTCGTTAGACAATGGCTTGAAGTCTTGCGATTTTAGGAGATCTACAAATAGTAGAAATTTTAAAGGTCGTTAGACCTTAGCAGACAGTAAAGTGCCAATCACAATCTACAAATAGTAGAAATTTTAAAGGTCGTTAGACTAGCTGATGAGCTGTTTTTGATACAAACATCTACAAATAGTAGAAATTTTAAAGGTCGTTAGACCAGAGACCTTGCCAAAGCAGGTAACATATCTACAAATAGTAGAAATTTTAAAGGTCGTTAGACAACCGCTCTTAATCTTATCACACAGCACATCTACAAATAGTAGAAATTTTAAAGGTCGTTAGACCAAAATGATAAAGCTGAACCATGATGGATCTACAAATAGTAGAAATTTTAAAGGTCGTTAGACCGTGTTCTTGCATAATCATCACCAAAAAAATCTACAAATAGTAGAAATTTTAAAGGTCGTTAGACCGCAATTCAACGAGCTGACCACCCTGACATATCTACAAATAGTAGAAATTTTAAAGGTCGTTAGACGCCCATGTATTTCCCACTTGTTCTGCGATCTACAAATAGTAGAAATTTTAAAGGTCGTTAGACACGAAATCTCCGAGCCGATTGTCAAGGAATCTACAAATAGTAGAAATTTTAAAGGTCGTTAGACAGTTCAGCAAGTTTAGCGACTTCCTGATCTACAAATAGTAGAAATTTTAAAGGTCGTTAGACTGAGCCACCACACAACCTATCCATGATAATCTACAAATAGTAGAAATTTTAAAGGTCGTTAGACCCGAGACATCAGCAGGGCATTGCTTGCATCTACAAATAGTAGAAATTTTAAAGGTCGTTAGACGTAGCCCCATCTGGTCAGGGTAAGAGCATCTACAAATAGTAGAAATTTTAAAGGTCGTTAGACTATCTTATTAGCAATAAAAAACGCTGAGATCTACAAATAGTAGAAATTTTAAAGATCGTTAGACACAAGGACGGTCGCCCTAAGCTTGTCGCATCTACAAATAGTAGAAATTTTAAAGGTCGTTAGACATATCAGCGATTTTTGCACGGCAAACCATCTACAAATAGTAGAAATTTTAAAGGTCGTTAGACAATAAACTATATTATTTTTGCTCCTTTTATCTACAAATAGTAGAAATTTTAAAGGTCGTTAGACCATGGGTGTTACCATTGACGAGCTGACATCTACAAATAGTAGAAATTTTAAAGGTCGTTAGACTTGATAGGGGTAAATACAATACCTGCAAAGATCTACAAATAGTAGAAATTTTAAAGGTCGTTAGACATGATGAAACGCCAGACTGTGATAAGTAATCTACAAATAGTAGAAATTTTAAAGGTCGTTAGACATACTGACCATACCGCCGACTATCGCAATCTACAAATAGTAGAAATTTTAAAGGTCGTTAGACGCCCCGATGCTATTTATGGGGCATCGTATCTACAAATAGTAGAAATTTTAAAGGTCGTTAGACACCAACCACAAACCTGTTTGGGAATCCATCTACAAATAGTAGAAATTTTAAAGGTCGTTAGACCTATCCCCCAAGCCAAACATAAATCAAAATCTACAAATAGTAGAAATTTTAAAGGTCGTTAGACGGACAGCGAATTCAAACAAGGTAAATGGATCTACAAATAGTAGAAATTTTAAAGGTCGTTAGACAAAAACATTGTTATTAAAACAAATGTTTATCTACAAATAGTAGAAATTTTAAAGGTCGTTAGACAGCAGAAAAGCAAAGAGCAAGCGAAAAAATATCTACAAATAGTAGAAATTTTAAAGGTCGTTAGACATTGGTCGATGTCCAAACTGGTGAATAATCTACAAATAGTAGAAATTTTAAAGGTCGTTAGACCAAACGAGCGTGATAGATGCGAAAAATATCTACAAATAGTAGAAATTTTAAAGGTCGTTAGACTTTGAACAGTTTGGAGCTTATTGCCATGATCTACAAATAGTAGAAATTTTAAAGGTCGTTAGACACGAATGATATGCACGCCATCAGACTATCTACAAATAGTAGAAATTTTAAAGGTCGTTAGACTGCGTCAATAGTTTTTTATATTTTTTTAATCTACAAATAGTAGAAATTTTAAAGGTCGTTAGACTTACCATAGCCTGAACAAGTGTACGGATATCTACAAATAGTAGAAATTTTAAAGGTCGTTAGACGAATAGTTTCCATCTCTACCGACATTAAATCTACAAATAGTAGAAATTTTAAAGGTCGTTAGACGTACGCCACCGCCAACAGTTAGAATGGATCTACAAATAGTAGAAATTTTAAAGGTCGTTAGACTCAAGACCATCACCGCAAAGAATGGGATCTACAAATAGTAGAAATTTTAAAGGTCGTTAGACGCTGACAGCATGGCGATACCCAACGAGTTATCTACAAATAGTAGAAATTTTAAAGGTCGTTAGACTTATCCCAGTACTCGAAAGTCATGGTTCATCTACAAATAGTAGAAATTTTAAAGGTCGTTAGACTATATGTCAAATTTTGAACTGTTAGAAATCTACAAATAGTAGAAATTTTAAAGGTCGTTAGACGATTAGTTTTTGCAATAAAAAACCTGATCTACAAATAGTAGAAATTTTAAAGGTCGTTAGACTTATCAAGTTGGCGAAAAACCCAGCTCTATCTACAAATAGTAGAAATTTTAAAGGTCGTTAGACCCATGTCCCCATTGCCACAGATGGCAAGATCTACAAATAGTAGAAATTTTAAAGGTCGTTAGACACGATGGATTCAATCGCCGCTGCCACAATCTACAAATAGTAGAAATTTTAAAGGTCGTTAGACAAAAATCAGCCAATTTTTTCCAAAAAATCTACAAATAGTAGAAATTTTAAAGGTCGTTAGACAAACCACTCATTGCCCACGTCAATAATCATCTACAAATAGTAGAAATTTTAAAGGTCGTTAGACAAATATCATGGATGACCCCCACTTGGCGATCTACAAATAGTAGAAATTTTAAAGGTCGTTAGACCACATTATCCGACCAAATCGCCAAATTTGGATCTACAAATAGTAGAAATTTTAAAGGTCGTTAGACTAAAAATGGCATGGTCTCATCGGTAATGCATCTACAAATAGTAGAAATTTTAAAGGTCGTTAGACATGTCTCATAAATGTCGGTGCGGTGTGAATCTACAAATAGTAGAAATTTTAAAGGTCGTTAGACCCGTTTTGGGCAAAAATTATTACTTTTTAAACATTTTTTGTCTATATAGCAAACAAAATTTGTCATATTCACTCCCAAAACAATCAAATTTTCATAGGAAGACTTAGGTTTGCAATTTTATCCTTAGTCCATTTTTATTATGAAAACTTGTTTATTATAACACATATTTATAACACCAACAAGCTCTCTTTTTTATGCAAAGCATTGCCAAATCTTAACACTTCTCTTTGATTAAAACGAAAGACCATCACACTATCTGCATTGGTAAAAAGCGGCTCAAACTCCACTTTTATTTTTTCAGTAATCATATTTAGCACTCTATCGCTATTTTGAATCTCATAAACCGAATATTGCAATCGGTCGCCATATTCTAATAAAAATTTAGAAAATTTACTTCGTACTTTATCATTACTAATATCATAACTTACAATAATCATAAATCACTCCTGATGTTTTATATTGATATCAAACAAAGGTAATGGCACATCAATATTATTTTCTGACATTTTCATAATGGCTCGATAAAAATCACGAACATAAATAAATATCTCCATTTTATATTCAATAATTGATTTCATCAAAATCGCATGATACTCTTTGCTGTGTTTGTTTTTTAGCTGATATTGCATTTTGACTTGACTAAAATGCTCCGACCTAAACTGACCAAGATTAAAAGCAATAAGCACTTGTCTGTCAATAATACAGCGAAATGGCTCTACAAAATCACAAACCAAAGATTTACGCTTAAACCACAATTGGTGCAACATTCCTTTATACACATCAAAGCCAAACAATCGCAAATTTGCTTCCATATAATTAAACAGTAACGTATAACCCATATCCAAAACTACATTGATGGGGTCTATTTTCAGTCTTGGTTTTCTACTTTGCCATGTATGGTGTTTTAATTGACCAAAATAGCATTTAAAATACATTCTAGCAGCATTTCCTTCAATACCCATCAAACCATCTAATTGCTCCATACCATAACATTTATCTTGATAATCACTCAAATCAATGATGGATTTTTTGATAATATCATCTTTTTGACGAATGTTCTTAATAAGTTGTATGTGATTATATATTTTATTATAAACCAGATGATTGGCAATCTTTTGGTGAATGATTTTTGTTGATAGATATTGCTTTTGACGCAATAAAAAATTTGCTTCACCACTTAGACTGGCAAATAATATTGGTCTTAATCTGCTATTAAGCAACACTAAGGCAATACCATACTTTTGACAATAATCAATCATCACACTAGTAATACTGCAATTACCAATCACCATCACTGCAAAGGCTTGTTGTTTAGAAATGCGGGTTAATATCTCATCATTATTTTTAATCACCAAATTGCCTTGTATGATACACAAGTGATATTTATTTTCCAATGTGTTTAATAACACCACTTGACGATGATATATATCTGCTGTTGTTAGCATAATCACTCCTTTTATTAAATTAACAAAGTTGTTTTATCGCATAATGGACAATAAATACAATGCTGGCATTTATTCTCATTGATATGAACATGGGTATCTAATGGCTGATACTGACGAATGTGATTAAGATGTGTTTCAAACCAATGGATTGTTTTATCATCAGGTATCGCTAATGGATAGCTTTTATTATCCACCATAGAATAAAACCCAAGTTTATCTATCACAAATCCCATTTCTATCATGCAAAAATACTGTGCATAAAGTTGTAATTTATAACCATCATAGATTGTTTTAATGCTACGTTTTCTCTCCACCAACTTTTTATCATCAAAAAAATATTGGTCAATCCGCCCAACCAAACCATAATACTCTGAATACACCATCATACCTGTTATCACAGATTTTTTGGTACTGTATGTGCCATCATCGACTGTTTGGTGAGCATATTTACCTTTAATTTGTGGTAAATCATAATAATTGTCATCATCAAGGGTTTGATATACCGTATGCAGATAAATAGAATAAGGACAAAAGACAAAATCATTTAATTGACTGATATTTAAAGTATGGTATTCCATATATTTTACCCAATAAAAACCACCAACCCACTAATGGATTGGTGGTCAAAAAAAGATTAGCGGCTTTGTGTAAAGTGTAGCCACTGCTCATTAGAGATGCTCAAATCAATCTTATCCATATTATCGGCAGATTGGATTTGATTGAGCACCCATAATCCCTTTAAAGCAATATGATAAGCACCATTTGCATCAGCATTATTTGGCAACACATCATCAGCAAATCTACTGTCAAAAAACACACCATCTTTATTCATCACAGGGGATAAAATAAAATCTTCATTTTTTTGAGCATGACTATATCTTAATGCCAACAAAACTTTTAATAAATACATCACGCCACTTAATAATGACTTGTCGTGAGAATTTGCCAGCTCATCTACCAAATTATGACCATTTTGATAACTTAAATCATGCTTATCCAACAATGATTTTAACTCTTTGGTAATATTAACGGTCTTTGTTTCTTTAGTTTTATGGTCATAATAATAACGCACATCACCATAAGTGCATAAAGTCCAAATACGTTTTTTATCTATCGTTTTTTGATAAAAATCGGCATAATCAAACTCAAATTCAAAATAATCAAGCTGATGATTATAAGCAATCTTTTTAAACCTGCTGATAAAACTTTGAGCCTGTGCCATATTTTCATAACGGGGTTTTAACAAATCCACAAAACCTGTGGTTGGGTCTATTTTACTGGTATTCCATGCTGGCACATAAAAAATAAACCCTGTTTGTTTGCCAATACTTTTTATGTCGGTAAAATTATTGGTTAATTGCAAAGCCTTACGCACAGAACCTAGCTGGTGATTATCAGCGTTTTTTAATACCAAATAATTTAATTTTTTAATCAATGCATTTTCAAAATTTTGATAAACTTGCTTTTCCACCTTAAAGCGACCATGTTTAAAACCAAAATTTAAATCTTCCAAAACAATCATGGCATTATATTTTAACATCATCTGCACCACTTCATGCACCACATGACTTAAATACCCTGCCTTTAATTCTTTGATATTTTTAATATCCCCCCAATCGGTGCGAGCCGCCAAACGCTCTTTTTCTCTGTTATCCAATATCTGATGATACGGCGTACTCATGCTCATGCCATTATTAGAAATGGATACAATATCATTTAACGTTCGCTGCTCCACAATACGACCATCGCCATCAATCACGCTGACATACAACAAATGTCTTTCTCCACGGTCAATACCGATGATATGCACATCTTTTTTATCAGCGTTTTTTAAAGTGGTATTGACTTGATGATTAAATGCTTTAAATCCTGTATTTTCTATACCAAAGTTCATGGTAATCGGTATGTGCAGAAAAAACTTATCTGTTGTATAGCGTTTATTTTTAATCACATCATAACTTAATGTGCGATTATGGGTATTATTGGGATTTTTGGGTGTTAATATTTCTCCTGCTTGATGAATGGTCGTATCAGACACACTCAATGAAGCACGGCGATAAAATATCTCAGCTTCGCCATTGAGTTTATAAATCGGATTTTTGAGATTATCATCACTAAACAATGACTTAAAATATAAGGTGTGCAGATTTGGTTTACCATAAGATTGCTTTGAAAAATCTTTATTGTATAATTGAAACAGATATAATTGACCTTTTTCAACCAAATCATCAATATAATCAGCATCAATATCAATAAACTTAACTTTATAAGATTGCGGCTCTATCTCTTTATAAAAATCACTTAAATCCTGATAAGTGTGAGTGTCAGAAAATCTAAAACCAAACTCTTTCCACTCTGGATGCTTGGCAATGCTGGATTTAAAAAAATCAATCAAATGATGACAGTCTGTTAAACTAAAATTACTGCCTTTTTTGTGTGTGCCTTTTTCATAGTTTTCTAATAATTGTGCCGATGGCTGATAATAACCAATATTACTTTTTGCAAAAAACACTTTGGGCAGCATTTTATTAGGTCCTGGCAGTAGCTTATATACCATCTTTTGATATGTGTGGCTACTGGTTGCTTTTGGTGCATTATCAAAGACTTTTTTGTGGGATTTATCTAAAATCGCCAAATAATACAAACCCTCTTTGCATAATATCACCCCAAAATTATCTTTTTCTTTATTGACATCCCAACCATTTAATAAAGTTGAATTGCCAAAGTTGAGTTTGATTTTTTCATCATTATAGGGTTTTTGACTAATATAATCACGCACTTTATTATACAGCAGCGTAAACATTACCAATTTATCATACAAAGGCATAAACTCCCCATAAAAATGCTCTTCTTTTTCTAGGGTATCATCTGATTTTAATGCCAAAGGTTTGATAAAATGAATCAGTCGCAAAACACCATCTAAAAATAATTTTAAATTTTTAACGTCATTGCTGTTTTTTTGTTTGGGCAGATAACTCTCGCCTTGGTTATTATCCTTTTCCAAAAAACCTTTGATTGTACTAAAATGATGATGAATGCCATCAATCATATTACGAATGTTTGTCGCTGAAAAATAATCACTAATGACTTTAACTTCTGTGTCTTCATGATGACTGGCATAGTGGTTGATTGCCTTTTGCAATTCATTGATGCTATGATTTGATTTGGTGTATCGCTCTTTTTCTTTTAATAATTTTTCTTTGGCATTTTGGCTTTTGGCGTTGTTGATTTTATTATTAAAATCACCATCAATTATCTGACAATAATAAAAGTCCAACGCACGTGATAATAACCTAAAATCAGCAAATAACTCATGCGATAGTTGATTGAGCTGTTGATGGTTGATATATATGTTGTCTTTGTCATAATCATAAAATTTTTGAAATAAAACCACCAGCTCATCAAAAATAGCCACATATTCACGATAAAAATGATTGACAGTTTGGCACAATTCATAATCATTATCAAACTTTTTGGGCAAAAATGAGACGCTTTGTCCATCACTTAATATTTGTTTGTGCAAAGGCTTTAATTTTGCAATCTTAATTTTATGTTTTTGACCATATAGATTTATTAACTCATTGATGCCTTGCAACTTTTTACCACCTTCTAATACTTTACCGCCCAAAAGCGTATTATAAGCGGTGATGCCTGATTGGATAAGCAGATGATGATAAAAATCCATCTGTAACATATCATCAAACTTAAAATCAGCAAAATCAATCGTGCGACTGTCCAAATGATTCAATTCGTGATATAAATCAGGATAATCCGATTTGATTTTGGATAAAACTTGTATATTATCAACAAAGCGTGGCAAATTTTCATGGATTAAACGATAAGCAATGGCAGTATGTTTGACTTCATCACTGTACATATTTTTGCGATTTTCATAAAATCCTTGAAAATAGGTGGTAAAATTTTCAAATTGATGAATCCATGAGATTTTTTCTGCCTTATTTGGCTCACTGTCATGATTTATCAGCCATTTTTCCAAATCTCCTTTATCCTTACCAGCTTTAAACAGCTCCTTAGTAAACAAACGCTTATAGCGTTCTTTAAGCTGTGGTGTTTTTTCAAAATTTTTGGTGATTTGTTTGCGTAAATTGTCTTGGGTTTTGGTGAGCTTATCTTTTAGATGACTGTTTTTACTGTCTTGTTTGAGTGCTTGATAATCTGCATAAAAATCATCCAAGCCCACAAGCTGAGCATCGCCCAGCGTATCTGCAATAAACGCCCGATGATACTCATCAAGCAGTTCTTTGATTTTTTTGTAAATTTTTGCCAGCTCTTCATCTTTGTGTAAAAAACCTTTTTGCTGAATGTGCCCCAATGTCGCACCCATTGGTTTTAATTCAAAACGCAAGGTTTTGGTAACTGGATATTGGCGAGTGAATGATGAAAATAAACTTGTATTCATACGAATTTTCCTGATGTTAAGACATTAAACAGTACACTTGTTGCAATAAATAAGCCAATCTGACACCACTCATCTGAAAATAAGAAACCCCAAAACCATCAAGGTTTTGGGGTTTGGCGATTTGGGGCGTATTAGTCCCCTTGATAGCCTTTGAGTTTTAAGCGAGCCTTATGCAGTAGTGGCTCGGTGTAGCCTGATGGCTGGGTTGCCCCTTTAAAAATCAGGTCGGCGGCAGCATGAAAAGCGATATTGTTGTCAAAATCCGCTGCCATTGGGCGATAATCAGGGTCAGACGCATTTTGCTCGTCCACCACTTTTGCCATGCGTTTGAGCACTTCCCATACCTGTTCTTCGGTTACAATGCCATGAGCCAACCAGTTGGCGACGTGCTGACTAGAAATACGCAAAGTGGCACGGTCTTCCATCAGCCCCACGTTATTGATGTCAGGCACTTTGGAGCAGCCCACACCCAAATCCACCCAACGCACCACATAGCCTAGGATGCCTTGGCAGTTGTTTTCAAGCTCACGCACTTTTTCTTCTTCGCTCCAATTGGTATCGCTTGCCAGTGGCAAAGTCAATAGCTCATCAAGCGTGGGCGGTGCGATGTTTAGTAGCTCTTCTTGACGATTCATGACGTTGCATTTGTGATAGTGCATGGCGTGAATGGTTGCCCCACTTGGACTAGGCACCCAAGCACAGCTTGCTCCTGCTTGTGGGTGTTCAATCTTGGTGCGATACATATCCGCCAGCTCATCAGGTTTTGGCCACATGCCTTTGCCGATTTGAGCTTTGCCACGCAAACCAGCTTGCAGACCAAGTGCCACGTTGCGAGCTTCATAAGCATTAAACCATGTTTGTGCTTTGATGTCGCCTTTTTTGACAAACGCCCCTGAATGCATGGCGGTGTGAATCTCATCACCTGTTCTGTCCATAAAGCCTGTGTTGATAAAGATGGTGCGGTCTTTGGCTTTGGCAATGCAATTTTTTAGGTTAGCACTGGTGCGGCGTTCTTCGTCCATGATGCCCACTTTTAGGCATTTATCAGGCAGCCCTAGAGCTTGTTCGGCACGCTCAAACAGCTCCACAGCAAACGCCACTTCTTCTGAGCCGTGCATTTTTGGCTTAACGATGTACATAGAGCCTGTGCGAGAGTTACGCAGGCTGTTTTCGCCACGAATGTCCACAGCCGTCAGCATGGGCGTGATGAGTGCGTCCATGATGCCTTCAAAAATCTCTTCGCCGTTTACCAAAATGGCAGGGTTGGTCATCAAATGCCCCACATTACGCAAAAGCATGACCGAGCGACCATGCAGGGCTTGGGTGTTGCCGTCTAAATCGGTAAAAGTACGGTCAGCGTTTAGGGTGCGAGTGATGGTTTTGCCATTTTTTTCTAAGGTTTCAGACAAATCACCTTTCATCAGCCCAAGCCAGTTGCGATAGCCTTCTACTTTTTCTTCGGCGTCCACGGCAGCCACTGAGTCTTCTAAGTCTTGAATGGTGGTAACGGCAGCTTCTAGCACGATGTCTTTTACACCAGCTTTATCGGATTTGCCAATCAAATGCTCACGGTCAATCTGGATAATAACGTGCAAGCCATTGTTTTTTAGGATAATCTCTGTTAGATTATCGGCAGAGCCATTTAAACCAACCAATTTGTTGTCTTTTAAAGTGGTCTCGCCATCGCCCACTTTTGCCACCAATTTACCGTCTTTGATGGCATAGGAAGTAACGTCAGCATGAGAGCCAGTTTCTAGAGGGAAAGTTTCATCAAGGAAGTTTTTGGCAAACTCAATTACCTTGGCTCCACGCACAGGGTTGTAGCCCTTGCCTTTTTCGGCTCCGTCTGCTTCGCCAATCACATCAAAGCCATACAAAGCGTCATACAGACTGCCCCAGCGAGCGTTGGCGGCGTTTAGGCAGTAGCGAGCGTTACGCACAGGCACGACAAGCTGAGCCCCTGCGATGGTGGCAATCTCATCGTCCACGTTTTGTGTGGTGATGGTAAAATCATCCACCACAGGTTCAAGATACCCAATGTCAGTCAAAAACGCCTTGTAGCTTTGAAGTTCATAAGCGTTGTTTTTATGCCAATCATCAATTTTGGCTTGCAATTCATCACGGCGAGCAAGTAAGGCTTTGTTTTTTGGGGTCAAGTCCAACACCACTTGCTCAAAATTTTTCCAATAAGTATCGCTGTCAATCTTGGCTAGGGGCAAGGCTTCATTTTCAATAAAATCAAACAAAATCTTATCAATCGCCAAAGACCCTTTGTTGATACGCACAGTTGCCATAGTTTTATCCTTAAATACAATCACAATTAAACAAAAACGGTGCTTTGCTTTGCTCACAAAACACCGTTTGGGATTTTCCAATCAACCGTTCAATCAGGCATTAACCGCCAAATTGGTTCATGGTGTTCTTGCTGGCGTCGCCTGCTTTTAGGGCATTTTCGCCAGAGAAAATCTCTTTGTGGTCATCACCGATGTCAGAACCTGCCATCGCTTGGTGCTTGACGCAAGCAATGCCACCACGGATTTCTTTACGCTGTACGCCAGCCACATAAGCAAGCATGCCTTCATCACCAAAGTAGCCTTTGGCAAGTTCGTGGGTAGAAAGTGCGGCAGTGTGGTAAGTGGGCAGTGTGATTAGATGGTGGAACACACCCGCTTCACGAGCTGCGTCTGCTTGGAAAGTACGGATTTTTTCGTCAGCGTCATTGGCAAGCTCAGAACCATCATATTTGGCATCCATCAGTTTATCACGCTCATAGCCTGACACGTCTTTACCTTCGGCAACCCAACGGTCATAGGCTTGCTGACGGAAGTTGATGGTCCAGTTAAATGATGGTGAGTTGTTGTACACAAGTTTGGCATCTGGTACTTGTTTTTTGATGTCATTAACAAAACTTGCAATGGCTGCCACGTCTGGGGTTGGGGTCTCAATCCAAATCATGTCGGCACCGTTTTGTAGGCTAGTTACGCAGTCAAGTACCACGCGGTCATGCTGAGTGCCTTCACGGAACTGATACAAGCCTGATGGCAAGCGAGTTGGGCGGTGTAGTTTGCCATCACGCTTGATTAAGATTTCATCTTCTTTGGCTTCACTGATGTCAATTTCAGTGGTGTCTAGGTAGCTGATGTATTTGCTTGCCAAATCACCTGGCTCACGGCTTACAGGGATTTTTTGAGTTAGGTCAGCACCTTCTGAGTCAGTACGAGCCACGATAACGCCTTCGTCCACGCCAAGCTCCAAGAACGCATAACGTACTGCGTTGATTTTGGCTAGGAAGTCTTCGTGTGGAACGGTTACTTTACCTGCTTGGTGTCCGCATTGCTTAGCGTCAGAAACTTGGTTTTCAATCTGAATGGCACAAGCACCCGCTTCAATCATTTGTTTGGTCAATAGGTAAGTGGCTTCTTCATTACCAAAACCTGCGTCAATGTCAGCGATGATTGGCACAACGTGGGTTTGGAAGTTGTCAATTTGAGCTTCGATTTCTTTAACTTTTGCAGCATCGCCTTCGCTTTCTGCTTTTTGTAAGGCACGGAACAAATCATTAAGCTCTTTGGCATCAGCTTGACGAAGGAAGGTGTAAATCTCTTCGATGAGTTTTGGCACCGAAGTTTTTTCGTGCATAGACTGGTCAGGTAGTGGACCAAACTCAGAGCGTAGGGCAGCGACCATCCAACCTGATAGGTAGATGTAGCGTTTGTCAGTTGTGCCAAAGTATTTTTTGTTGGCAATCATTTTTTGTTGGGCGATAAAACCATGCCAGCAACCAAGAGATTGGGTGTATTTGCTGTGGTCGGCATCATACTCAGCCATGTCTTTACGCATGATAGAAGCGGTGTATTTGGCAATGTCAAGACCTGTTTTAAAACGGTTTTGCACAATCATACGAGCGGCATCTTCTGGACGAATGGCGTCCCAAGTACCACCGAGTTTTTCTTTCACATTGCGAACGTGTTCTAACGCTGATTGATAAGTCATGATGATTTCCTTAAAGTTCATGGCGGTCTTGCGACCAATTAACAACTGCCTATGAAAACTGCTTGGCGTTTCGCTCGTTGTTTTCATGCTCCCTAGCATACCAAAAGTTTGAGATTTATCCAATATCCTATTTAAATCCTGACTATTTTTTTAATAAATGGTATTGCCCATTTCATTATCAAAATTGATGATAATTGTCCGTTATCATATAACATCTTATTGAAATTAATACATATTTTTTAAAAATACCCAGATAAATTTGCTTGATGATGATTTGATAAACACCCATAAAAATCACTGAATATTTTTTTAAAGTGTAACATTTTATGTCGTTAAATATGCCATAAATCGCCAAAATTCCTATGCTCGTAAAGATGTGGTAAAATTAACAAATTTATTTAGCTCACCCAACCCATGACCCCACCTGACACATTAGTGCCTTTTTTGACCGCCAAAGGCTCGCTCACCGCCCTACTAGAACAAAAAGCAGGACAGCCTTTGCGTGTTCAAATCATTTATGAAGGTCATCAGCCCATTGATTTTTATCATAAAAAATTGTTAAATCTCCCCTTACACCGCCCTGCTCTTGCATGGGTGCGTGAAGTGTTGTTATTTGGTAATGAAACAAAGGCTTGGGTGCGTGCCAAAAGCATCTTTCCGATTGACAGCCTGTCAGGTAACGCCAAACGCCTACGCCATCTTAAAAATACGCCGATTGGTTATGTGATGTTTAAAAAAAATCGCCAACTGCCCCACAAACGCACGATATTTTTTGATGAATATTGGGGGCGAAATACAGTGTATGACTGGCACAGACGGCAGATTTTAGTGCAAGAGATTTTTTTGGCAATGTAACAAATCTGCCATCTGTATTTATGCCATCATTTTTTGACAGGTCGTTGCCAACCATCAATCGTGGTTTGCTTACTTCTTGCCAAAGTCAGCTTGTCATCAGGCGTATCTTTGGTAATCACCGAGCCTGCCCCAATGGTGGCATTTGCCCCAATGGTTACAGGAGCAACCAAGCTACAATTTGACCCAACAAACGCATTATCACCAATGGTGGTGGTAAATTTATTGACCCCATCATAATTACAAGTAATCACACCCGCCCCCACATTGACCGCTCTGCCCACGACCGCATCACCAATATAGCTAAGATGGCTCACTTTTGCCCCTGTGGCTAGGGTGGATTTTTTGGTTTCTACAAAATTGCCGATTTTGACCTCATCGCCAATCACTGATTTTGGGCGAATGTGAGCAAAAGGTCCAATGGCGACATCTTTACCAATCGTACTTTCGCTTAATACACAGTTTGGTTTAATGTGGCTGTTATCGCCAATGGTGCAATCTGTGATGACATTACCGCTGTCAATCTGCACGCCACTACCTAGCACCACATCACCCACAAAGATGGTGTTGACATCAATAAATACATCTTGTCCACAGCGTAGCGTGCCACGAATGTCCACACGGCTTGGGTCGGCAAACTGCACGCCATTTAATTGTAATTGGTTAATCAAATGGGCTTGATATGTCCGCTCCAAATTGGCAAGCTGAATGCGGTCATTGACCCCTTCAATCTCAAAGCCAAGCTCTGGTAAAGTGGTGGCGATATCCACGCCATCTGCTACTGCCATTTTGATGATATCAGTCAGATAATACTCACCTTGGGCGTTGTCATTGGTCAAGGCAGGCAAGTATTTGTGTAACAAGGCATTTTCCACACAATAAATGCCACTGTTAATCTCATTGATGGCTTTTTGAGCATCGGTGGCATCTTTTTCTTCGACAATGGCGATGACTTTGCCATCAGTACGAATAATCCGCCCCAGTCCAAAAGGATTGTCCACACGCATGGTCAGCATACTAATCCCATTGGTGCTTGCATCAATGAGCTTTTGCAGGGTGCTCGCTTGGGTCAGTGGCACATCACCGTATAAAATCAGGCTTTTGCCATCTTTGGGCAAATGGGGCAATGCCATCTGTACGGCGTGTCCCGTGCCAAGCTGCTCAGCTTGCTGTGCCCAAATCAAATCGGTGTCTGTGATTTCATCTTTGACCATTTGACCATTGTAGCCGTAAATCAAAATGGTGTTATCTGCACCCAGCGTTTTACAAGTGTCCAAAACATGACGTAGCAAAGGCTTACCCGCCAAAGTTTGTAGTACTTTGGGCTTGACTGATTTCATGCGAGTGCCTTTACCACCTGCCAAAATGATGATGTTGAGCATAAAAATTCCTTAGTGTGCTTAGAATAACTATTTTTTTAAATCAATATGTTTTGATTGTATCATAAAGTTGGCAAAAAAACTTTAATCCCCATATTACCCATAACAATTTGACACAGTCAAACACAAATCATCATCCAAATTTAAAGAGAATCAACATGAGCTGGGTATATTTAATCATCGCAGGTCTGTTAGAAATCGGTTGGCCGCTTGGGCTAAAACTTGCTCAACAAGACGGCTATCGCTGGCATGGCATTGTCATGGCGATTATTTTTATGAGTGCCAGTGGTTTTTGTCTGTTTTTGGCTCAAAAAACCATTCCCATGGGCACAGCTTATGCGGTGTGGACAGGCATTGGGGCGGCAGGGGCGTTTTTGGTGGGCGTGGTGTTTTTTAACGACCCTGCCACCATTGGTCGCTGGTTGGGGGCGTTTTTGATTATCTCTGGGGTGGTAGTGATGAAACTTAGCAGTCCTAATTAAACACAGCCATCATAACAACAAACACCGCCGCCGACATTATCCCTGCCAACACATCATCAATCAATATCCCAAAACCACCAGAGACATTACTGTCCACCCATTTGATTGGAAAGGGCTTGATAATATCAAAAAAACGAAACAACACAAAGGGAATGACAAACAAAAGAGCCAAACTTGGGTGCAAATATGCCAAACCTGCCTTGTCATCAGGTACAAAACCAAACATCAACCACACGCTTGGTAGCAGAGCAATCCACATACCCACCCATTCATCAAACACAATGTGTGGGTCATCATGCACGCCCATCAGCTCACTGGTTTTGCCACAAATATAGCTGCCTACCAGACAACCAATCACCGTGATTATCAAAAACCCCCAAAAACCAAGCAGCAGCATGGGTAATGCCACCATAAGACCACCCACCGTCCCCCAAGTGCCGGGGGCTTTTTTGGGTAGCCCCGAACCCAACCCAACCCCCAGCCAATACACACATTTTTCAAAGATACTGGCAGATGATGGGCAAGGTGGACAAGGATTGCTTTTTTTGATGTCAGGTTTGTGTTGCATATGGTTTAGTCAATGCCTATCAAGGCTTTATCAGCATTTTGAAGGTCAATATTTTCAATATCGTCAATATCCGACAGCTTAATCAACGGCTGTTTGGCAAAGTCTCGCCAAATGGTCTTAAATCGGGGTGTATCACTATTCCAGTCGGTCTCTTGGTTTTTTTGGTATCTGATTTTATGGGTTAAAAAATTGATACTAACCGTGCTTTCTACATAAGGACCACGATTGTATGAACTGTCATAGCCAATCAAATAAAAATCCTTTTTACCATTGACTGTGCGATAATCAAAGGTATAATACCAATACCCATAACGCCCATGACTATAACGAAAAATAAGTTTGCTTTTCTTATTTTCTATGGATAATTCTGGGGCATAATAGACACCACCATATTCATTATCAGAAGCAAACAACGCACGGTTTTCCAATATCTTTTGATAGCCTGTGTTGGTTTTTAGCAAAATAATCAAACCACGGCGGTTTCTATCCACCATTTGTTCAGGATTTTTTTCGTCTTCTTCCCACCCAGACGGCTTTGTGTCTTTAATCATTATCCAACAGTCTTTTTTGCCATCAGTATTAAAATCTGAATCACAATAATGTCCATCCAAATTAAATCCTTGTGGCACAAACTGTTTGAGTACTGTCTCATCGCCTGCCAACGCATCAATATTATCATCCGCCCACACACTTTGACCTGCCAATAAAGCAACTGACAAAGTGCTGAATATGAATTGACGCATAATACTCACTCCTTTTGCTAATGATGTCATCAACGTATCATAAATCAAGATATTTATCAATGAGACTTGGGTAACCCATCAAAAATGTTGCCAGCCTTGGATATTCATCATCACCTGTTCATCTTGATAGCACAAAGTTAGGGTATCACCTGCAACAATTCGCCCAATCGGGTAAATGGGCAAATTTGGGTGCTTGTTTTGAAAATGGGTCAGATTATCAGGTGAAATGGTAAATAATAATTGATAATCATCACCACCATTGATGATGTGTTGATATTTTTGCTCAAAGGACAGTTGATTAAGCTCATCATGGGTGGGGATTTTGTCCAGCTCAATCACCGCACCCACTTGGCTTGCCGTCAAAATATGCCCCAAATCCTGCCCCAAACCGTCCGAGATGTCTATCATGCTACTGGCAAAGCCACGTAGTGCCTGCCCTAACGCCACTTGTGGCTGCGGTAAATCTAAGGCGGATTGTAGGGGCGTGTTTTTGCCTTGCAATACCGCTTGCAAAGCAACACTTGCCAAGCCAATATCACCACTGACACACACCACATCATCAATGTTTGCCCCCGCTCGTTTGATGGCTTGCCCTTTTGGCACAAACCCAAGTGCTGTAACTGACAGGGTCAAAACCGATGAGCCTGTGGTATCCCCACCAATCAGCTCCACGCCAAACTGCTCACAAACATCACCCACACCACGCACAAGCTCTGCCAAAAAATCATCATTTGCCAGCTCACTGGGTAAAGAGATGCCTAATAAAATGGCATAAGGGGTCGCTCCCATACTGGCAAGGTCGGATAAATTGACCGCCACCGCTTTAAATCCAATGGCATAAGCACTTGTGCCAATAGGAAAATGTCGTCCCATCACCAGCGTATCCACACAGCTCACCAGCTCGCTATCTGCTGGCACACCGCTGACAGCACAGTCATCACCAATACCAAGTGTGGTGTTGGTGTGTTTTTTGGTGGCGTGTTGAAAATGCTGATAAATTAGGGAAAATTCGGACATGATTTATCCATAACTGACACAATTAAGATTTTGATTAACAACACCTTAATGTCATTAAAACGCCTGCGGTGATTTGACATGGTGTTTTACCTTGAATAGAAAAGGCGAAAATTTTTCCGCCTTATCTTGTTTATTGTTCGCTGTTTTTTGTTTTTTTGGCTTTGTTGGCGTTGTATTCCAATTCACGCACTTTTTTGGCATATTTATCCAAAATAGCATTGATAAACTTATGTGCATCTGTCGCCCCAAAGTGGGTGTTGAGCTGTATGGCTTCATCAATCACCACTTTATAGGGAATGTGCAGGCTGTGTTTTAGTTCATACGTCCCAATCAATAGCACCGCCCGCTCAATCACATCCAAACGATTAAAATTACGGTCCAAAAGCGTTGAAATCTCCACAATCAGCTCGCCTGCCTGCTCTGGAATGTTACGCATCAGCTCATGATAATAACCCAAATGCACCGTATGCATGGCGTTGTCAGCTCGGGTGCGAGCGGTGATGGTATGTGGCTCGTTGCCACCTTTTAAATCTTTGTTTTCAGAGTCAAAACGAAAATCCGTCATCAACCACTCATAAAGCCCTTGCAGGGCAAAACGGCGAGCTTTACGCACGGCTGTATGGGTGGTTTTGTAACCAGTTTGACTGATATCAAACGTGTTGGGAGCGTTGTCAGGGTTTGGGGTATTCATGATTGACCTTGAAAATAGATTAACCTATCAAATGGCAAAACAGTAACTTGACTGCTTTTTTGCCAGCGATACTCGTTGATATAGATTGTTAAATAATCAAACAGACAGCACTGTCTGCCATAATTGTTTCATCAGCCATTAAATTGCTTTTAAGGTGCTGACCATCTCAATGGCAGTCATGGCAGCTTCATAGCCTTTGTTGCCTGCCTTAGTGCCAGCACGCTCAATGGTTTGCTCAATGTTTTCGGTGGTCAAAATACCATTAATCACAGGAATGTCCAAATGTAGTGCCACATGGCTTAGCCCCTTGGCAGACTCACTTGCCACAATATCAAAATGCGGTGTCGCCCCACGGATAATCGCACCAAGCACCACAATGGCATCATAATTGCCACTTTTTGCCATACGTTTGGCAGTCAAAGGCAGCTCAAACGCTCCCGGCACACGCACCACGGTGATATTAGCCCCTTGCACGCCATGACGAAGCAGTGCATCCAACGCCCCTTCCACCAAACTTTCTACCAAAAAGCCATTAAAGCGACCTACCGCAATGCCAATACGCAAATTTTGGTTGTCATATAGCGCCCCTTCAATGTGGGTAACGGCGTTTTTTTGGTCAGTAAATGTGGTCATGGTGTCTCACTTAATTTTTACAAAAATAATCTATTATTATAACAAAATCCACCCTGCCAAAAAAGCGTTTTTTCTGCTATCATAGCCGACCGATATATAGTTTGGGGGATAGTATGGACAAACTCAGCGAATGGATACTTGTCATGATGCAAGAGCTTGGGTTGGTAGGTGTGGCACTGATGATGTTTTTGGAAAATGTCTTTCCACCCATTCCTAGTGAGCTGATTATGCCTGCGGCTGGTTTTGCAGCAGCACTGGGCAAAATGAACATCATCGCTGTGATTATTGCTGGCACCTTAGGCTCGGTGCTTGGGGCATTGCCATTGTATTATCTGGGGACAATGTTTGATGAACAGCGTTTGTATCAGCTCACCAAAAAATACGGCAAATACTTACTGATTGACACAAATGACATCACCAACACACAAACGTGGTTTAATAAATACGGCAAAGCAGTCATCTTTTTTGGGCGGATGATACCTGCCATTCGCTCGCTGATTTCCATTCCTGCGGGCATGAATCGTATGCCATTATTGCCATTTTTGGTATTGACCGCCATCGGCTCAGCGATTTGGACAACGCTACTGGCTTATGCCGGCTATGTGCTTGGAGCAAATTATGAACAAGTTGCCACGTTTATTGCTCCCATCAGCAAAATGGTGGTATTAACGACCGTGATGGTTTTGGGTGTGGTGATATTTTTTAGAATAAAAAAGCATTTTTTCACACAGGATAAATGACTTTTACAAACGACAAATGTCCTGCCAAGTGATTCCAAATTTCCCCAAATATTTTCTTAGCCTATCACTATCATTACTGGTGGTCTTGCCCTTTCGTGAGACATCAAACAACGCTCGCCCTGCACTTGCCAGACTGTCATGTGCTTGACAAAACTTGATGACATTTATCAGCTGCATTTTGTCAAATTCATCAATGTGCAAATGCTCTATTTTTTGCTGCAACTGATGACTTAACAAAACCGCTTGTTGATGACACAAAGGCTCATCATCTACCCACAAATCTAGCAGTCTCCTGATTTCATCATCTACCAAGCCTTCATCAATCCGCCCACCTGTGGCAAGCGTGGCAAGCCTTAATAAACTGGCGGACAAATCCCGAAAATTGCCCGTCCACACCGCCTGCTCGCTCATGGCAAACACCAAATACCGCTCATACGCCGCTTTATCAAATCGCACCGTGCGACCAAGCTCTTGGTTTGCCACCGCAAGCTGGTAGTTAATGTTGGGAGCGATGTCTTCTCGCCTATGAGCAAGGGCAGGTAGCACATACTGCCATATATTGATGCGAGCGTACAAATCTTCACGAAACGTCCCTGCCTTGACACACGCTTTTAAGTCTTTGTTGGTGCCTGCAATCAGCCAAAAATCACTATGTACAGGTGTATCTGAACCCATCGGATAAAAAGATTTATCTTCTAGGGCGGTCAAAAGCATGGCTTGTTCATCGGCTCCCAACTCCCCAATTTCATCCAAAAACAGCACGCCCTTATGAGCGGTCAAAAGATAACCATCTCGGGCAGTCATCGCCCCAGTAAACGCCCCTTTTTTATGACCAAATAATGCCGAATACGCCATATCACCACGAAGCGTGGCACAATTCACGTCCACAAACCGCCCACTGACCAAATGCCGAGCTTTTTTGAGTTCATAAATGCGTTTGGCAAGCCGAGATTTGCCCGCCCCTGTTGCCCCCATGATAAGCATGGGAGAATTTGAGCCCATCGCCACCTGCTCAATTTGTCCAATCAAGCGGTTAAAGGCAGCGTTTTTGGTCTCAATGCCTGTCTTTAAAAACTTCATCGCGTCGTTTTTGACCGTATCTAGGCGACTGGCAAGCACATCATAGCGTGCCAAATCAAGGTCAATCAGCTCAGTTTTGCACAAAGCATCATCGCCTTTGGGGGGTGCAGTTTGTAGTAGCACGCTAGGGATTTGCCGACTCTCTACCAGCAAAAACAAACAAATCTGTGCCACGTGCGTGCCTGTGGTGATGTGCGTCAGATAGTTTTCTTTTTCAATATCAAACTCATAGCTATCCGCCCAGCTTGCCAACTTTTCATAAACTTCGCCAAAATCCCAAGGATTATCAAGGGGCATATTGACAAAATTGATGTGCATGTCAGGGCGAATACTATAAATGTCATCTGCCACCTGCAAGGCAAGTCGCTCATACTGCGGAGCGATAAATAGCTCCACACGGTCAATGTCTAGCACATGATGCACATTGACATTAGGTCGCCATTTTTTGTGGCGTTTTTGGCTAAATCCATCGTCCAGCACTGTGCCCAAAAAACCAATCATGACTGTTTTTTTCATCTGTTTACCCAATCAATCCATCCCCAAAATATGATACCATCATAGCATATTTTCTATTTTTTATGATAATCATAGAAAATTTTCTATCATTTCTGCCAACGCCATTTATCACACCCACACCACAATGATTTAATTATACTTTTAAAATCAATTAGTTATATAAAAATTATCTGCCATTTTGAAACTTGGCACAACAATTGAATTATCACCATCATGGGCATGTTGGCATACAAAGGGACGCCACCGCCAAAAACGTTGGTTCTTGGGCGGGCTGGGTAATACCAGATGAGATGGGCGAGCAGGTGTTTTGGCACGGTTGCGGATTGCAGGTGCTGGCTATGGTAAATGGTCAACCACTGGCGCACGTTTTCCAACAAAATTTCTTGGCTGTACGACTAAAAACGGCAGTCATCTCATTGCTGCGGGTTCGAATCCCGTCATGTCCACCAAATGACAATAAGGAAACCATCATGCAAAAATTTATCTTGATTCGTGGTCATCAAGGCTCAGGCAAATCCACCTTTGCCCAAACCAAAATTGATGAGTTTAAACAGGCCCATCCTGATGGCGAGATTGTGCATATTGAAAATGACAAATTGCTGTATGACGAACAAGGTCGATACCATTGGACGCCTGAGCGTATTGACAAAGCGGTACGCACAGGTCAAACCATGATGAAACACGCCTTTGATAAATGCCGTCAAAACCGCAATTTGGCGATGCTGGTGATTAACTCAAATACCAACCAAAAATCATCAAACTGCATTCATCTATTACGCTCGGCTCGCAAACATGGGCTGACCACCGAGATTTATCGGCTACATAATTTTTTTGATAATACGCATCATGTTAAATTACATGACGTCTTATCCGCTTATATCAAATTAAATAATAATCGCTTGCGTGATGAAATTCATATCACACCCATAAAACCGATGAGTGATGACATCAAATCAGAGATTGATAAATTAACTCAGTTTGACAATCAAACCATCGCCTTTGATAAAAATCGTCAAAGTCATATTACTGACGATTATTTAAACTATGGCAAACGCAATTTTACCAGCAAACGCTCAAACTTATATCCACAGTTGTCTGTTTTAAAATATAAAAGACAGGTATTTTTTGATAACCGTTTTGATGACGCTCTCATAGAGATGCGTGGTACAATCATTGATGAACATCATCATATCATCGTACGCCCCTTTAAAAAAACCTTTAATTATAGTGAGCGTATCGCCAAAAACAGCAAATACCCCATTAGCATTGATGATACACAGCGTGTTGATGCGGTGGTCAAAGTCAATGGTTTTTTGGGCGTGTGTACTTATGTGGCATTAGATAAAACCCACCCCAGTTATCATGCCAGTTTTAATCATCAGGTGTTATATTCCACCACAGGGTCATTAGACAGCGATTTTGCCAAAATGAATAAAGCTCATTGTCAAAAATATGAAGCTCTTTTTAAAGCATATCCCAATCATACCTTTTTGTTTGAGATTACTGACGAAAAAGACGTTCATATCATCAAAGAAGACTTTGGCGAAACTTTGATTGGCGTGATTGATGTGGCGACAGGCAGACAGTTTGATGAAGACAGATTGGATGACATTGCCAAAAATTTTTATGAACAAAGTGGCATTTTATTAAAACGCCCACAGCAAATCAAAAATATCCCTTTTGGTGATTTAAAACAGCGATTAAAAGAAGTCAAACACGAAGGCTTTATGGTTTTTGACAGCCAAAGCAAAGAGTTATTATTTAAATTAAAATCTCCCTTTTATTTGATTTCTAAATTTTTGGGGCGTAGCAATGATAAAAATATTACCAAAAAACTGGATAAACGTCATGTTGATGAAGAATATTATCCTTTGATTGAGCATATCAAAGCCAATCAAGATACATTTAATCAACTGTCAGAGCTTGATAAAATCCAGTTTATTCAAGTGTTTTTAAGCACCTTATAAATTGATTTAAGGCACCATCAAATATGAGCAAGCTATTTTTTACCTCGGATTTGCATTTTAGTCATAAAAACATCATCAAATTTTGTCCGACATTTCGCCCAAAGACCGATGATATTGATGAACATGATAAATATCTTATTCAGCTTTGGAATAATACTATCAGCCCTGATGATATTGTCTATAATTTGGGTGATGTGTCATTTAGTCATAATCTTAAACACATAGAAAAACTATTGAGCCAATTAAATGGGCAGCATCATTTAATACTGGGCAATCATGATAGTTTAATCGCCACACATAAAGAAAAGTTCTTAAATAAACTTAAAAACGATGGCAATCCCATATTATCATCGGTACAAGATTATTTAAAATTAAAACTGCCTGAGCATAAACAAACATTGATTTTATTTCATTATCCCATTCATGAATGGGACGGCCGCCACAAAGGCTATTATCATCTGCATGGGCATATCCATGACCGAGTGGCACAGGTTCAAGGGCGTATTTTAAATGTGGGCTTTGATTTGCATGGGCGGTTTTTGACGATGGATGACATTAATGGCTTTTTAAAAAATTTGCCTAATGTCTCTCATTTTGATAATGGTGATGAGACTCAATTATATGCAGACATTAATACCAATGCTGTCATCATTAATAATCAACTTTTAAAAATAAACCATTTAATTTAATTAAATGGTTTATCAAAGTATTTAAAAATTGATGAAATAATGCTATGATAATGCCATTATTTAAAATTTTACCTAAGGAATAGTAATGATTTATCAAGAATTAACAACCAAACTTTTAACCAAAAATCCTTATTTTAATGTGTCAGGTTTGACATCATCACAAGCAAATTATATTTGCGAACGCATCAAAGAGACATTAAAACCCATTCAAGACGAAATAGCCAGTCTTGAAACTCACACATCCAGCTTAGATGGTGAAGCTCTTGATAATTTTAAAAAAGTGCATGATATTGATGTCAAATTAGAAAAAATTGGTAAATTATATGCCATTTCTGCATTTTTTCGCACCGCCATTAAAGAAAAAGATAAAAGACTTGCCATCATCAATGATAAAATCAGCCAAATCAGATATGAGCAAGACTTGATTTTACCAAATATTGATATGGAATATTTGGCACAAATAAAAGACGTTAGTATTGATGATTTTTTATTAACATTACCTTTGTCTGATGTCATTAGCTATAAAACTGCCGAAGCTCGTGCTTCACACATTGGTAAATTTATTCATAATTTTGATAAAATTCGCACCAGTCTAACCAAAAAAGAAAAAATCAGCTTTAAACAGGTGGGTGAGCAGGTATTTAAAATCCATCACACGCCACTATATGAATTAGATGAATTACAATCTTTACAAAGCTATTTGCTGGCTGAGCATAGAGAACATGAAAATACTGTTAATCTATACAAGGCGAAGTTTCGTGAATTTGAAAACCAAGCCAAAGTGCGTTATGAAGATGAATTTAACCGCCTACAAAATGAGCGAAATGCTCTTTTAAATGAAAAAGTAAAAGCCCAAACTGAGCATTTGGTATCCATCAAAAATGACATCGCCAATTTTAAAATCATTGTGCCAAATGAATTTAAAGAAATCATTCAAGAATTATTAGCCACGCACACATTGCCAAGTGGTGAATAAATTTGTTAAAATCATTATGGGCATAAGATGATTGACCTATAATCATCTGATGACCCAACCCAAAGTAGCACAAAGCGTTAATTAGATAGTGTATCGCACACATGCATAACCGAATTGAACATTCGCTTGCTCTTGTTATTCGCCCTATTTTTATACTTAATTTTTACCAATTTTAAAAAAATTGGTGCGATTAAGACATGATTTTTGACTTTGACTTAGTAAAAATAGGGGGCTTTGTTTTTTGACATGGTCTTTTTCTGCGTGCTTTGTGCTACTTTACCTTTGATGGTGGATATTTTGTTTTTTGTTTGATGACATCAAAAATATGCTATAATGACCCATTTTATCACACAAATATCACCATGAAATTCATCAAAATCGCTCTATCTATTGCCACATTATCCGCTTTGCTTGGCTGTCAGCAAAACGAAAACACCCCCCAAACTGACAAAACCAAGAGTACCACAACACAAAGCACGCTTTCTAATACACCCGCCCAAAACAGCGACCCCAATCATCAGCCCGACATCGCCAAAGCCTTGCAAGACAACCTAAACAAATCAGGCATTGATGTTCATGTTACGTCTGTTGTTCCTACCCAAATGCCACAAATGTACTGGGCAACAATTGATGGTGCGTCTCCTGTTTTTGTGGACAAAACTGGCAGTTATATTATTGATGGCACAATTGTAGAGTTAGGTGGTGAGCGTCCTGTGGACATTGCCGTAAAAATCCGCTCCACCGCCGCCAAAACCGCCCTAACCAACGTAGATGACTCACAAATGATAATTTTTCCTGCCAAAGGCGAAACCAAAGCTGTCATCTATGCCTTTACTGACCCCACTTGTGGCTACTGTCAAAAACTGCATGAAGAAATCAGCGACATCAATGCAGGCGGCATAGAAGTTCGTTATCTGGCGTGGCCTCGTGGCGACAAACCCCTGCCACTGGCAGAAGCCATCTGGTGTAGCCCTGACCGCAAAGATGCCTTAACTCGTGCCAAAAAAGGCGAGAGCATTAATGCTCCTGCTTGCGATAACCCTGTCAAAACTCATGTTGCCTTAGGGTATAGCTTGGGTGTTACAGGCACGCCTGCCATTTTTGCTGAAAACGGCGTGCAACTTGGCGGATATTTGCCATCAAATGAGCTTATCAAATCTGCCATTGCCAATAAAAACTAAGGCTTTTATGCATGACAATCATATCCCTATAATTTTTAGGGATATTTTTACAAAAAAATTTAAAAGACCACTAGCGAAAGATGGTGGTTTGTGGTAAGTTAGACAACCCATTTTTTTAAATTTAGTCGCTTTTATCATCAGAATATCATCATGAAAACTATCAATCTTGCTGTTCTTGGGCTAGGCACTGTTGGCACAGGCGTGGTTCATCTTTTAAAAGACAACGTCCAAGAACTCACCCGCCGCACAGGCTATCATCTCAATATCACCCATGTTGGCACACGTCGCCATCGCACCGACATTGATCCTACCATCAAACAAAGCGATGACCTGCTTGCCATTGCGTCTGCTCCTGATGTGGATATTGTCATTGAAGTCATTGGTGGCACAGACACCGCCAAAGATGTCATCACTCACGCCATCAAACACGGCAAACACGTGGTTACCGCCAACAAAGCTCTGCTTGCCAAACATGGTAATGAGATTTTTGCCCTAGCTGAACAGCACGGCGTACAGGTGCGTTATGAAGCGGCGGTGGCAGGTGGCATTCCCATCATCAAAATCATTCGTGAAGCTCTTGCTGCCAACAAAATTGACTGGGTGGCAGGCATCATCAATGGTACGGGCAATTTTATTTTGTCAGAAATGCAGTCAAAAAATCGCAAATTTAGCGATGTGCTTGCCGAAGCCCAAGAGCTAGGTTATGCCGAAGCTGACCCAACCTTTGACGTGGAAGGCATTGACGCTGCTCACAAACTGTCTTTGCTTGCGTCCATCGCCTTTGGCATTCCTTTACAGTTTGATAAAGTGTATTGTGAAGGCATCACCAAAATTAGCTTACAAGATGTGGTCTATGCCAAAGAGCTTGGCTACACCATCAAGCACTTAGGTTTTGCGTTTCGCCGTGAACATGGCTTTGAGCTGCGTGTCCACCCCACGCTCATTCCCAACAGCACCCTACTTGCCAACGTCAATGGCGTAAAAAACGCCGTCATGGTAGATGCTCACCCCCTTGGTCAATCACTCTACTACGGCGATGGTGCAGGGGCAGGTGCGACAGCATCGGCAGTGATGGCGGACGTGATGGACTTGATTTATGTCATTGAAGCCACGCCTGATGACGATGACAGCGACACCCTAGCAGATGTGCCACATTTGGCGTTTATCCCAGAGCAACTGTCTGATACTCGCGTACTGTCCAGCGATGAGATGACTTGTGGCTACTATTTGCGTTTGACAGTCAAAGATGAGCTTGGCGTATTGGCAGACACCACTCGCATTCTTAGTGATAACGGCATTAACATTGATGCCATCATGCAGCGAGACGCCCACAAATCAGGGTTGGTGCCTGTGATTATCCTAACTTTGCCTGTGCTAGAACAGCAGATGAATCAAGCCATCAAAGAGATAGAAGCCCTATCTGCGGTGGTAGAACCTGTGGTTCGCATTCGCCTAGAAAGTCTGGACGAATGACAAAAACACAACAAAAATCGGGCAAGTGTCCGATTTTTGGTTTTTATCACCCCACCAAAGAGCCAATGATGTGCCATGAAGTCCAATTAAGCACCGATTATCCTGATGATTTATCTGTCTTTAACACGCTTAGGATATATTTTGAAAAGACAGCAAATAATACTCATTTAAAATACACGCAACATTATCGCATTGCCACTGATGCACCCCAAAATTGCAGTTGTCATTGACGTATTTTTGATGAGCAATCCTTAACGCAGGATTTATCCATCAACCCCAATGCTTTGGTTGATGATTATGATGAACACTCAAAAGACGAAACTGTATTAAACACCAAATTTGTCTTTCAAATCATCAAAAATATCATCAATCAAGTCTACCATTTGGACAGTTATGTCAATGATTGGAGCATCATTCATGATTTGCCTGAAACATATAGAGACATTGACGTTAATGGCATCAATAAAGACGATTTTTTATTTTATGATGGACAATATATGAATTTTATCACCATATGATTAAATAGGAAGACCCATGACTCCCACCCTATCTTTATCCATAGACCTACTCAAACAACCATCAATCACGCCAAATGACCATGATTGTCAAAATATTTTGGCAGATTTTTTGGGCAAATTGGGTTTTGACTGCGAATTTATGTATTTTGGCGACCCTAATGATGACGGCAAAAATGCCCAAGTCAAAAACCTATATGCCAAAAAAAGGGGGACAGACCCCAACGCTCCCCATTTGTGTTTTCTTGGGCATACCGATGTTGTGCCTGTGGGTGATGAAAAACTTTGGCGTTATCCCCCTTTTGGGGCGACTGTGGCAGATGGCTATCTGTGGGGGCGTGGTGCATCCGACATGAAAACTGCCATTGCTTCGTTTGCTGTGGCGTGTCAAACATTTATCGCCAAACACCCCAATCATCGTGGCGACATTTCTCTGCTTATCACCGCAGATGAAGAAGGCGTGGCAATCAATGGCACACACAAAGTCGCCCTAGCTCTTGCCAAGCGTGGCGAGCGTATGGATTATTGCCTGGTGGGTGAACCATCTAGCAGTGCCACGCTTGGTGATGTGATTAAAAATGGGCGACGTGGCTCATTGGGCGGACGACTGACCATTACGGGCAAACAAGGGCATATTGCCTACCCACATCTGGCTGTCAATCCCATACATCACCTTGCTCCTGCACTGTTGGAACTCATCAATACCACATGGGATAATGGCAACGAATATTTTCCTGCGACCAGTCTGCAAATCTCAAACATCAACGCTGGCACAGGAGCAACCAATGTCATACCCAACAGCGTGGATGTGTTATTTAATTTTCGCTTTTGTACCCAAAGCAGTGCCGAAACATTAAAAGCAAAAACGCACGCCATCTTGGACAAACATCTCAAAGACAGTAAAGCTGATTATGAGATTGAATGGAGCTTATCTGGCGAGCCGTTTTTGACCCCCAAAGGTGAGTTTGTAAATGCGGTGGTCAGTGCCATCAAAGACATCACAGGCACAGATACTCAGCTATCCACATCAGGGGGCACATCGGACGGACGTTTTATCGCCCCCATCATGAATGCCCAAGTGGTAGAACTTGGTGTGCTCAATGACACCATCCATCAGATTGATGAGAAAGTGGCGGTTGATGATTTGGAAAAATTGACATTGATTTATGAAAACATCTTAACGCAGCTTGTCATTTGAAGGTTTTGGATTGGTGGTCAAACCATCAATCCAACTCATCAAGCCATGCCATCTGAATGGCTTCCAAAATCGCTTCATTGGACTTATCAGGCTCACCCACAAAGCCATCAAGCTCACAGACATGGCGGTGCAAATCCGTAAAACGAATGTATTGCACGTCCACATCAGGGTGCTTTTCAGACAATGCAATGGCAATATCTAGGGTGTCATGCCAGTTTAAGGCCATGATGATTCTCCATCAAAATTTTTATTGTAACAAATTTTTGTAAAAATACAAGAAGAACTCACCCCAACCTTTTGTATTTCCAATAAAAACACCGCCACCGAGACCGTTGCGGTGCTTAAAAAAATCAGCCATCAATCAATCGGCGGTGTGTAAGTGCCATTTTTGATATCATCACCAATTCTGTCTGCTTCGGTCAGTACTTGACCCAATAAAGCCTTGACATTATCCAACGTAGCGATGGGGCTTAATGTGGTCATTTTTAATGACTGTACATTTTGCTTGCTATCAATGACGCGGGTTACGCCGATATTAGCTTCCCCACGAGCAAACAGTTCATCAGCAACGTTTTGATTTAGGCTGTCTATAAACTCAGCAGGATAATCTTTTGGCACGACACGAAACAGCACAGACGCAAACTGCGGCTCAACCAGTAGCTCCAAGCCATCAGTGGCACGAATATACTCCGCCACTTCACGGGTGAGTTTGACACCATGGTCAATCATGGAGCCATAGAGCTCTTCACCCAACGCCTCTACCGTAAACCACAGCTTTAAGGCGTCAAAACGGCGAGTGGTTTGCAGTGATTTAGACACCAGATTTGGCACGCCATGCTCTTCATCATAGGCAGAATTTAGGTATTCGGCTTCATAGTGCATAAAGCGATAATTGGCTTCGTCTTTTAACAAAAACGCCCCACACGAGATGCTTTGAAAATAATGCTTATGAAAATCAAGCGTTACTGAGTCGGTCAGTTCAATACCATCAAGCATATCACGATACTCATTGGACAACAGCAAAGCCCCACCCCACGCAGCATCCACGTGCAGCCACGCCCCAAATCTATCACAGAGTTTGCGAATGGTTTTGATGTCATCAATCGCCCCTGCATCTGTCGTACCAGCAGTCGCCACCACGCACGCCACAAGATTACCCTGATTTTGTAAATCAGTCATGATGCTTTCAAGTGCTGCGGTATCCATTTGGGCATTGTCATTAACAGGCACAGTAACCACGGATTGAAAACCCATACCCATCATTGCCATATTTTTTTGCACGCTAAAATGAGCATTTTCTGAACAAATGACCTTCACCTTTTGCATGGCATCGCTAGGAATGCCATCACGTTGCACTGACCACGGCTTGCCATCTTTGTCTGTATAATTTTTGGCAACGCACCAATCACGAGCCAGTAGCACGCCCATCAGATTGGACTGCGTGCCCCCTGATGTGAACACGCCAGCCTGACCACTACCATAACCGACCTTTTGACGTAACCAATCAATGAGCTGAACTTCCATGAGTGAGCCCGCTGGCGACTGGTCCCATGAGTCCATAGATTGGTTGGTGGCGTTAATCAGCACTTCGGCGATTTGCGATGTTACCATCGTTGGGCAATGCAGATGAGCCAGCGAATGTGGGTGATGGACTTTTAAACTTTTATTTAAAAACAACTCCACCAATCGCTCCAACGCCTTATCCACGCCCAAGCCATCTTTGGCAGGTGCAAAGGTAATCTGTGAACGTAGCTCGCTAATACTGCCACCAGTGTACATTTTATCGTTTTGCAGCCATGCTTTGACTGCTCTGACAGCATCGGTCATCGCGCGTTCATAGTCAGCGATGGACGCAGGGTCATTACAAAATAGGGCTTGGCGGTGTTTGGATAGGTCTGACATTTCAAATACCCACATTTATTAAAGTTTACCTATTTTATTACTAATATGCACTAGGGTCAAGTTAGTTTGGATTAAAACAAATTCTTTATATATTTTCATTTTTTTGATATGATACTTATTATAATTTTTAAAAAAGGATAACCAATGAACCAATCTAAAAATAACCTATTTGCCTTGGCTTATGGTGAATTAATTCAAGATACATTTTTTTGCATGGCTATTTAATTTTGCCAATCCTATTTATCAAAATGACCATCAAACATTACATGACTGTGCAGTAAGATTATTACAAAGATGGCTTAATCAAGATATTACTATTGAAGACATAAAAATCAAAACACAAGAGACTTTTTATGAAAATAAAAAACGTAATTTCATAGATATTGTGATTATTATTAACAGCAGTATATGTATTATTGTAGAGAGCAAAACCAGCAGCCATTTACATTCCAACCAACTAAACCGTTATGCTGATTACGCCAAACAAAAATATAAAAACTTTATCGGAATTTATCTAAAAACAGGTAATGAATCAAGAGCATATCAAAAGAACATTCACCCTTTTAAAGCCGTTAATCGCCAAGACTTATTAAATCATTTTACTCCATATAAAGATAAAATTAGCAATGATATTTTTATTGATTTTATAGAATATTTACAAGACATTGAAAGCAAAACACAAAAATTTAGCATAGCAGACCTTGGCGAATGGGAATCGCGACAATGGCAGGGATTTTATCAACACTTGGATAATCTAAATCTGCTAACTTGGTGGGGAATAGTTAATAATCCTACTCGTCCATTTTTGGTAGCAGATTTTAAAAAGAAAGAATGGCAAGCTCATAATAAAATGTCTTACACCATTGTTTTTGCCATTCATGAACAACAATTAATTTTTGGAATTTATGACAAAATCCACAAAAGCACCAAAATAAGAAATGAATTTTCAAAATATTTACTTAGTCAAGCTAAGGGTAAATTTCCAGAAATTAAAAAACTCCAAAAATTTGGCAGGGGTAGTTTTATGAAAGTGGCAGTTATTGACAATTATTGGTTTGATGAAAATAAGCAATATATTGGCATGAATAATTTGGTTGAGAAATTAAAGAATTATCATAATTTTTTGTTATCTTTATAAATAAATCTAAAAAAAATGGCAATTTAAAACTTGCCATTTTTATCATTTGTACATCTTTGTTTATTTTTAGTTAGCCACGTACCTTTTTCAGTGCTTCACCAACTGCCTTTTTAAAGCGGCTAATCACCTGCTCGCACTCATCTTGGCTGATGGTGATTGGGCACAATAGACGCACCACCGTACCACCACGACCGCCACGTTCTAACAGCAGTTTGTTGTCAAAACATGCTTTTTGGATGGCGACCGCAAGCTCACTGTCAGCAGGATAAGAACCCATGTGGTCAGCTTCTTTACGCTCGTCCACAATCTCAATGCCTGTCATTAAGCCACGTCCACGCACATGACCGATACAGGGGTATTCTTGGGCAAGTTTTTTGAGTTCCACTCTTAAAAATTCGCCTTTGACACGAGCATTTTCTGCCAGATTGTTCTTGGTGATTTCTTCTAGGACGTTATAGCCTGCTGCCATCGCGAGCTGATTGCCACGGAATGTGCCTGTATGTCCAGCAGGCGCCCAAGCGTCAAACTTTTTGTTGATGGCAAGCACACACAAAGGCAAACCGCCACCGACCGCCTTACTCATCACCACCACATCAGGGACAATGTCAGCGTGCTCAAAAGCAAACATCTTGCCAGAGCGAGCAAATCCTGCTTGTACTTCGTCCAAAATCAGCACGATGTCATGTTTGGCAGTTACTTCACGGATTTTTTGTAGCCATTTTTTGGGAGCTGGTACGACACCGCCCTCACCTTGAATGGCTTCTAGGATAACGGCGGCAGGCTTGACCACGCCAGACTCTACATCTTCAATAAAGTTTTCAAAATAATAGGTCAAAGCGTCCACACCCGCTTCACCACCCAAGCCCAAAGGGCAGCGATATTCATGCGGATAGGGCATAAACTGCACGCCCGCCATCAAATTACCCACTTTTTCTTTGGCAGATAAATTGCCTGTCATCGCCAGTGAGCCATGCGTCATGCCATGATAACCACCACTAAATGCAATCACATTATCACGTCCCGTGTAGGTTTTGGCGAGCTTTATCGCTGCCTCGGTGCCATCTGCTCCTGTTGGACCACAAAACTGCAACACAAAATCTTTGGGGAAAAACGACAACAGTTTTTCAGTAAACGCATCTTTAATGGGTGTGGTGATGTCAAGGGTGTGTAGTGGCAATCCACTATCTAGCACGTCCTTGATGGCGTTAATGGTCGCAGGGTGATTATGACCCAATGCCAATGTACCAGCACCTGCCAAGCAGTCAAGATATTCATTGCCTTCTACGTCCGTTACCCAAAGACCTTGGGCTTTGGCAATGGCTAGGGGCAGTTTGCGTGGATAGCTACGAACATTAGACTCCATCTGGTCTTGGCGAGTCAAATAATAGTCATTGGTAGCATTGGGGGTAGGAGTTACAGGGGTATGAACGCTCATATTGGATTACCATCTCCGATAAGGGTTAAAAGAAAAACCTACAAAACCCAAACCCAACACAGCGTTTGGGTTTATTAGGCTCACGACGTTCGGCGTGTGGGTCAATCAGCAAAACACAAAGCAAATTGCACACCAAGTTTAACAAGAGCAAATCACCTCGTCTTTATCCTAATATGGGGATAAAACATGGCGATTCAACCGCTTGTACGGCAAGTTTTTAAATCCAACTAAGTTAAATTTAAAAAGTGGCAAATTATACCATGCTTACATAGTTTGTCTAGCAGTTTTTTAAATAAACCGCCATTATTTTATCACCATCAAATTTTTAATCACCATCCCTTTATCAAAAAAACTAATTTATCAACCTTTTGACTCATAAAAAAACCACATTTTTTAAGATTTATTATATTGATTTGATTAAACCCAAATCACTTGACATATCAAAAAAACATTTCTTTACAACACCCATTATTAAAAATATTTTTAAAATCATAAAGTTATATTTTAAAACATACTCTACCACAACCAACTGATTGCATAATAAAATTCAGGTAATTTTTTTATGATTTATTTTTTAGAAAAATAACTTATATCACCATAAATATACTGATACAATAACAGATTGTTGTTCATAAAAAAAATTATCACATCATCTATCCGATAAATCATTGATGAGCAATCAAGAACCATGCTTGATTTTAATACGGATATTTGCCGCCATATGATCAGTCTAAGCCATTTTAAATATTATTATTTTCCATATTTATACCCACAAAAAACACCGCCTAGATAAGACGGTGTTTTGTCATCAGCGATTAGGCAAGTTGAGCTACACTAATCTTGTCTGATTTTTCAGTGTAGTCGCTCATTTGGTCAAAGTTTAGGTAGTTATAAACTTCGGCTTTCATAGAGTCTAGTTTGCCTGCGTATTGCATATACTCTTCAACAGTAGGCAGTTTACCAAGCACCGATGCCACAGAAGCAAGCTCAGCAGAAGCCAGATACACGTTTGCTCCTTGACCTAAGCGGTTGGGGAAGTTACGCGTTGAGGTAGAAACCGCCGTGCTGTTAGGGGCGATACGAGCTTGGTTACCCATGCACAGTGAACAGCCTGGCATTTCGGTTCTTGCCCCTGCTTGGGCGTAGGTGTTGTAATAGCCTTCGTCCATCAGCTGACGCTCATCCATTTTGGTGGGCGGAGCAATCCATAGGCGAGTAGATAAGCTGCCTGCTGGCACTTCTGAGAGCAGTTTACCTGCGGCACGGAAATGACCAATGTTGGTCATGCACGAACCGATGAACACTTCATCAATCTTATCGCCTGCCACTTCTGAAAGCAATTTGGCATCATCAGGGTCATTTGGACAGCATAGGATTGGCTCTTTGATTTGGGATAGGTCAATCTCATACACTTTGGTGTACTCAGCGTCATCGTCTGCTTTTAGTAGACTTGGGTTGTCCAGCCATTTTTGCATATTTTCAGCACGGCGAGCCAGCGTACGAGCATCACCATAACCTTCGGCAATCATCCATTTGAGCATGACGATGTTGGAACGCAAATATTCAGCCACTTTGTCTTGTGATACGGTGATGGCACAACCTGCCGCTGAACGTTCTGCGGACGCATCTGACAGCTCAAAGGCTTGCTCAACGGTCAAATCATCTTCCATCTCGGTCAAATCAATCTCCAAGATGCGACCTGAGAAGATGTTCTTTTTGCCTTTTTTCTCAACCGTCAAATCACCTTCTTTGATGGCATAATAAGGGATGGCATGAACCAAATCACGCAAGGTGATACCAGGTTGCATTTTGCCTTTAAATTTAACCAAAACAGACTCGGGCATATCCAGTGGCATGACCCCTGTGGCAGCAGCAAACGCCACCAAACCAGAACCTGCTGGGAATGAGATACCAATTGGGAAACGAGTGTGCGAGTCGCCACCAGTACCCACAGTATCAGGCAGTAGCATGCGGTTTAGCCATGAGTGAATCACACCATCCCCCGGACGAAGCGACACACCGCCACGGTTCATGATAAAGTCAGGCAAAGTATGGTGGGTAACCACATCAATCGGCTTAGGATAAGCAGCAGTATGGCAGAAAGACTGCATGACTAAGTCAGATGAAAAGCCTAGGCACGCCAAGTCTTTTAGCTCATCACGAGTCATCGGACCTGTGGTGTCTTGTGAACCAACCGTAGTCATCTTAGGTTCGCAATAAGTGCCAGGGCGGATACCTTGACCTTCTGGAAGACCACAGGCACGACCGACCATTTTTTGAGCTAGGGTAAAGCCTTTGCCTGTATCAGCAGGTTGCTCTGGGGTGCGGAACAAAGTAGAAGGAGCTAGTCCCAAGGCTTCACGGGCTTTGCCTGTCAAGTTACGACCGATGATAAGGTTGATACGACCACCAGCACGCACTTCATCTAAAAGTACAGGAGTTTTTAGTTGGCTTTGAGCGATTTGCTTGCCGTCTTTAAAAGCAGTAACAGTGGCGGTGGCATGGTCAATTTTTAGGGTAACTTCATCACCCATGTTCATGTCGGTAACGTCAATCTCAACAGGCAACGCACCAGCATCTTCCATGGTGTTAAAGAAAATCGGAGCGATTTTACCGCCTAAGCACACACCACCGTCTTTTTTGTTGGGAATGTGGGGGATTTCATCACCAAAGAACCACAAAACAGAGTTGGTGGCGGATTTACGGCTAGACCCTGTGCCCACAACATCGCCCACATAAGCCACTTGGTTGCCTTTGGCGATAAGCTCTTTGATTTGGCTTAGCGGACCTACTTCACCAGGTTTTTCAGGGTTGATGCCATCACGGGTATTTTTTAGCATGGCGTTGGCGTGTAGTGGAATGTCAGGGCGACTCCATGCGTCTTGGGCAGGTGATAAATCGTCTGTGTTGGTCTCGCCTGTTACCTTAAAGACAGTAATAGTCATCTCGCTTGGCACGTCAGGACGGCTGGTGAACCATTCCGCTTCCGCCCAAGATTCTAGCACCGCTTTAGCATTGGCGTTGCCAGCTTTGGCTTTTTCTTCTACATCATGAAACGCATCAAATACCAACAGTGTCTTTTTAAGGGCATCAGCAGCCAATCCGCCAAGCTCGGCATTGTCCAGCAGCTCAACCAAAGGAGCCACGTTATAACCGCCAAGCATCGTACCAAGCAGATAAACGGCACGCTCTTTGCTGATGAGTGGTGATGTCGCTTCGCCTTTGACGATGGCGTTTAAAAAGGCAGCTTTGACATAGGCGGCTTGGTCAACCCCTGCTGGCACACGGTTTTCTAATAAATCCACCAAATAGTCTTCTTCGCCTGCTGGTGGGTTTTTAAGTAGCTCCACCAAATCAGCAGTTTGTGCGTCAGTCAGTGGTTGTGGTGGTACGCCCAAGGCTTCACGTTCAGCAACGTGGGCTCTGTATTCAGCTAACATTTGAGACATAGCATGACTCCCTATGATGATGTCCTAAGTGCTTGATGATATTTTATAATAGTTCTCATTATAAAAATAATTATCAAGTGCCTAGACGTTGATTTTCAAGGCATTTTTTGCCCAACTCTAACAGGCTTATCATACCCTAAAATTATTATAAATTCAAAAAAATATAAATCATAGCCAACATTTATTTAAAAAATGGTAAAATTTCCGCAACCTTTGGCTTAATGCCCTTAAAAACACATCAAAAATTTGACTTCTAACACAGCAAGTCCACCAATCACCGCCCTACAAATCCCACTAATAAAAAAATTCTATCATCTTATGGCAGCTTGGAATTTTTTTATTGACCACATGTCAGGGCTTGTATTGTAAATTTTAATGACACATCAAATTTTAATTAAAAAAACAAAATAAAAAATTAAAATTTATATATTTTACTCATCATAAAAATTCAGTGATAATAGCACCAAGACTTCTGATTTATGTTAAAATTTAATCAGCAAGCTAAATAGCCAGCCACCTTTTTTATTAAGGAACATACCATGACCGACAATCCAAACAGCATGAAATGCCCCTACTCAGGCACATCACTCACCATGAGCAATGGTGCTCCTGTTGCTGACAACCAAAACTCACTCACCGCAGGTGAACGTGGTCCACTACTTGCCCAAGATTTGTGGCTTAACGAAAAACTTGCTGACTTTGTTCGTGAAGTCATTCCAGAGCGTCGTATGCACGCCAAAGGCTCAGGGGCGTTTGGTACATTTACAGTAACACACGACATCACCAAATACACCAAAGCTAAAATTTTTAGCGAAGTTGGTAAAAAAACAGAAATGTTTGCTCGCTTTACCACCGTTGCAGGTGAGCGTGGTGCCGCAGACGCCGAGCGTGATATTCGTGGTTTTGCACTTAAATTTTATACCGAAGAAGGCAACTGGGACATGGTTGGTAACAACACACCCGTGTTCTTTATCCGCGACCCACGCAAATTCCCTGACCTAAACAAAGCTGTTAAAAGAGATCCCAAAACCAACCTACGCTCAGCAACCAACAACTGGGACTGGTGGACACTACTGCCTGAGGCACTTCACCAAATCACCATCGTAATGAGCGACCGTGGTATTCCTGCAAGCTATCGCTTTATGCATGGCTTTGGTAGCCACACTTACAGCTTTATCAACGCAGATAATGAGCGTTTTTGGGTTAAATTCCATTTCCGCACCCAACAAGGCATTAAAAACCTAACTGACAGCGAAGCTGAGGCAGTCATCGCCAAAGACCGTGAAAGCAGTCAGCGTGATTTGTTTGAAGCCATTGAACGTGGAGATTTCCCAAAATGGACAATGTATGTGCAAATTATGCCTGAGGCAGATGCTGACAAAGTGCCATATCACCCATTTGATTTGACCAAAGTATGGCCAAAAGCCGATTATCCACTGATTGAAGTGGGTGAGTTTGAGCTAAACAAAAACCCAGAAAACTTCTTCTTGGATGTCGAACAATCTGCTTTTGCACCAAGCAACTTAGTACCTGGCATCAGCGTTTCACCTGACAGAATGCTACAAGCTCGTCTGTTTAACTATGCTGACGCTCAGCGTTATCGCCTTGGCGTAAACCGCAACCAAATCCCTGTTAATGCCCCACGTTGCCCTGTACATTCAAATCAACGTGATGGACTAGGACGTGTTGATAGCAACTATGGCGGTCGTCCACATTATGAACCAAACAGCTTTGGTCAATGGCAAGAACAACCACAGTATGCCGAGCCACCACTAAAAATCAACGGTGATGCTAAGCATTGGGATTTCCGTGAAGATGACAACGACTATTTTAGTCAGCCACGAGCGTTATTTAACCTGATGAGCGATGAGCAAAAACAAGCATTGTTCAACAACACTGCCGCAGCGATGGGTGATGCTCTTGACTTTATCAAATATCGCCATATCCGCAACTGCCACGCTTGCCACCCTGATTACGGCATGGGTGTTGCCAAAGCACTTGGCATGACGGTAGAAGATGCCATCAAAGCTTACGACACCGACCCTGCCAAACATCAGGCAAGCTGTCTGCCCCCAAAAGCGTGATTTAACTCACAAAAAACCGTCCTTTTAAGGGCGGTTTTTTAATATCAAATCCACTCCCACTTTATCCCAAAAAACCACCCTGACAGCCCATAAGTAAATATTGATAAGCACAGCCATGTAAACAGCCTGTTGTATTTGGCTCAAACCCATCAAATCAGCTCACGCAGATGACAAGCAACACAAGCAAAATCCTTGCTACTTTGTTCAAAGGTCAAATGATTGTGCAAATGTTAAGTTTGGATACCAGTTTTGGTGATTGGTGTTTTTTGTGGTGGGTTTGGCACAAGCTGGCATCATAAATGCAATCAACATCAAGCATACCGCCATACTGATTTTATGCCAAGGGCGGGATAATACTTTCATGGCTTCCCCCTAAAAAGCGTTTATCTTATTATCACCATACGCCTTTTTTGGGGATTCGCTACTGATGTTTATTGATTTTTACCAAAATTAACCGTAAAAAAACCATCAATATAGCCATTAGGCAAACTCTCTAAGGCATATCGCCATTTCGGATTTTTGTCTTTATCAATCAGCAATGCTCGCACGCCTTCTTTAAAGTCGCCATGATTGACAGCGTTTGTACCCACCACCGTTTCCATATCAAAGATTTGTTTTAGTGAAAAATCTTTTTTAGGCGTTCTTAAATCATGATAAATCTTAAACATAATTGCTTTGGTGGTGTCTGAGCCATGCTTATAAATCTCAATGGCAGATTTGATAAATTCGCCATTACCTTGATAAATCTTTAACGCTCTATCAATAGCAAGTAAATCACCTGCATTCATCAAATGATTTATTTCATCAAATTCGTTCATCACCTGAGAATTTGGCAATATGGCTTTATCATGAAACTGATTTAAACACGCTGACAGCAGATGATGGTTTTGGGCATTATCATTGACAAATGTTGTTTTGACCAACGCATTTAATACATCATCAAATTTGTCATGTGCCAAAGCAAAATCCGCCACACCCAACTCATAAGCATCCGCCCCATTAAACCTAGCTCCCGTCAAGCCCAAAAACAGCCCCACTTTGCCCGCCAAATGATTTAAAAAGTAAGAAGCCCCCGCATCAGGAAACAGACCAATGGAAACTTCGGGCATTGCCATCAGCGTTGTTGGTGTAACCACCTTATGGCTAGACGCACAAAACAGTCCCAATCCACCCCCCATGACGATACCATGACCCCACGCCAATATGGGCTTAGCATAAATGTGCATGGCATACATCAACCCATATTCGTGCACAAAAAACTCATAAGCCACTTGCTCATCTGTACCGCCATATAACGCCTTAATGTCGCCCCCTGCACATAGCCCCTTGTCGCCTATGCCGTGTATGACCACCATCGCCACAGCATCATCGCTTGCCCACTCATCAAGGATTGCTCTGGTGGTTTTGACCATGTCAAGCGTTTGGGCGTTTAAAACTTTGGGATTATTTAGGGTAATAATGCCGATATATTTACCGTTTTGAGTGGGCATTAGGCGTGATAAAATCGTTTCTGTCATAACAATTCCTTTTTAAGATAAATCATATAAAACACATAAGATTTTTATCATAGCAAATTTAAAAAACACAATCAACCAACAACTAATTTTAAATTGCAATCACCCCACATTGCTTTTATAATGAAACAAATCTTATTGGAACATCTCATGTATTTTTTATTATCTCCTGCCAAAAATTTAGACGAAAAAACCACGCCCCCATTTACATTTGATGAATACGCAAGCGAGCCTGCACTTATCAATCACGCCATTAAACTTATGCAGACCCTAAAAACAAAAGACGTAATAGATTTACAAGAGCTTATGGGCGTATCTGCCAAAATTGCCGAGTTAAATGTCATACGCAATCAACAATGGACATACCCTTTTCATGACAATAAAAAACTTGCGGTTTATTTATTTGATGGTGATGTTTATACAGGCTTAGATGCTTATTCTTTAACTGCTGATGAAGTATTATATTTAAATAAACATTTGGGCATATTGTCAGGGCTTTATGGACTTTTAAAACCCTTAGATGATATGTTGCCTTATCGCCTTGAAATGGGTACAAAACTTAATACGCCACACGCTCACGATTTATATGAATTTTGGGGCGATGACATCACCAATCTCATCAATGAGCGTATCAAACAAAGCAGCTCAAACGTACTCATCAATCTTGCGTCCAACGAATATTACAAAGCCGTCAAAGCAAATAAAATCAACGCCAACATCATCACCCCCAAATTTTTAGAAGCAAAAAACGGACAATATAAAATCGTCAGTTTTTATGCCAAAAAAGCTCGTGGCATGATGGTGAATTTTGCTTGCAAAAACAACATCACCCACCCTGATGACCTAAAAAACTTTGACATGGCGGGTTATTATTTTGACCAAAAAGCCAGCAGTGATGATGAATGGGTGTTTAAAAGAGACCAACAGTATTAAATAAAACTGACCAAAATTTATACCATAAAATTTCCCCCACTTCATCATAAAAAGTGCTAAAATAATGCCAAATTTATGACAGTTAAATAAGGTAAAAACATGGCAAAAGCAACAAAAAATAAGTCAAACAATGACGGTGATGTTGAATTTAACAAAGAAAAAGCACTCGCCGCCGCCTTGGCTCAGATTGAAAAAGCCTTTGGCAAAAACACCATCATGAATTTGGGCGATGATTCCATCAAAGTAGAAGTAGATACCATTCCCACAGGCTCGCTTGGGCTGGACATTGCTCTTGGGATTGGTGGCTTGCCAAAGGGTCGGATTGTGGAGATTTTTGGCCCTGAAAGCTCTGGTAAGACCACACTAACCCTACAAGCGATTGCTGAATGCCAAAAGCAAGGTGGCAAATGTGCTTTTATTGATGCTGAGCACGCCTTAGACCCTGTCTATGCCAAAAAACTTGGGGTTGATATTGATGGCTTGATGGTCAGCCAACCTGATAATGGCGAACAAGCCCTTGAAATCGTGGATATGCTGGTACGCTCTGGGGCGGTGGATATGATTGTGGTGGACTCAGTTGCTGCCTTGACCCCAAAAGCTGAGATTGAAGGCGAAATGGGAGACAGCCACATGGGCTTACAGGCTCGCCTGATGAGCCAAGCCCTGCGTAAAATCACAGGTAATGCCAAACGTGCCAACTGCATGGTTGTCTTTATCAACCAAATCCGCATGAAAATCGGTGTGATGTTTGGCTCGCCTGAGACCACCACAGGCGGTAACGCCCTAAAATTCTATGCGTCTGTACGTCTGGAAATTCGCCGTATTGGCTCGGTCAAAGACAAAGAAGAGATTTTGGGTAACGAAACTCGTGTTAAAGTCGTCAAAAATAAGATGGCACCCCCTTTTCGCCAAGCCGAATTTGACATTTTATACGGTCAAGGCATTAACCGCCTAGGTGAGATTGTTGATTTTGGCGTAGATATTGGAGAGATTGGCAAATCTGGGGCATGGTATAGCTACGGTGGCTCAAAAATCGGTCAAGGTAAAGCCAATGCCTGCCAGTTTTTGGCAGATAACCCCACCATTGCCCAAGAAATTGAGCAAAAAATCCGTGATTCCAAGCTAAGCAAAGCCACGTCCACCATCTCTCATGATGACACAGACGATGTGCCTGAATATATAGAAGGCATGGAAGAGTAAGCCAGATAAGTATGATAAAGGGGCGTTTTCGCCCTTTTGTTTTATGTTTTTTAATATGTGTTCATAAAAACGACAAACATGACCAAACCCATTGAAATAAAAACCTTAGATGACATCTTAGCAGACATGGGAAAATCTGCACCCAGCACCCAGCACACCCTCAAAAAAGACCACCAAAACCATCAAAATAACGCACCCACTGACAAGCTAGCCACACCACCAAAAAACAAACAAAACAAAACCACTCCCCAACACGACCAACCAAAACCCACAAAAACAGCCAACAAACACTCCACCATCACGCCCCTATTTGGCGACAAACACCAACAAATCCTAGATGACAAAACCTTACGGCTACTTAGCAAAGTTGAGATTCAAAAGCTAGAACTTCCTGATAAAGCCACCAGCTATATGCGTTGGTTGGCATTTTATTATTTGTCTAGACGTGAATTATCCGCTTGGCAATTAAAATCCAAACTCCTTGCCAAAGAATGCGACCCTGTGGCAGTTGATGAACTGCTTGACGAATTTGCCAAAAAAGGCTACCAATCCGATGAACGCTGTGCCAGCATGCTTGTGCGTGAAACCATACGCAAAGGGCGTGGCGTTCGCTATCTGTCTGAACAACTAAAAAAAGCCAGGCTAGAAGCTGGGGATTTTGGTGGTGTTGATGTGCTGATACAGCGTGCAGATGTACAAAGCATGGCAGATGGCACGATTTTAGAAGCTGATGGCGATGATGAGATTAATTGGTTAAAACTTGCTGTTGAAGCTCGGTGCAAAAAATACGGTGATGACATTCCCAAAACCCCCAAAGAAAAAGCCCGCCAGTTACGATTTTTGCAGTATCGGGGCTTTTGTATGGACGTGTGTTTTGATGCGTTAAAGATGAACTTGGGGGATTTCGATGAATAAAGATTAAGACGACGTTGCTTTATTTTTTAATTTTATCATCAGCCAAATAAACACCACTACCCCAATCAATGCCACCACGCCTGCCACCACAGGAGCAAAGATTGTCAATGCAGATAACCCCACCGCCGTGCCTGTTTCAGCCAAAGCAATGACAGGATTGGCAAGCCCTGCGGTGCTGGTGGTTGAGACCGCTCGTGTGGTTGCTGATGTCGCTTTAATCGCCGTTGCCGTACCACCGCCTGCCACTATCGCTAACGCCCATGTCATTGCAGGGCTGATGTCAGTCAGGCTGCCTGCCATCGCCACCGTACCTGCCACGCCTGCCAAAGGAACGGCGATGGTGTCCAAAAGATTGTCCACAAAAGGCACAAGATAAGACAAACTCTCTGCAATACTCGCCACCGCCAGCATGATAAGGGCGGTCGTACTGCCTAACCACGCCCAATTTCCACTCAACGGCAAAATCCCAAAATAACTTGCCAAAGACATGCCAAATAATGGCACAAACACCCGAAATCCTGAGCTTGCTGACAGTCCAATGCCCAAGCAAATACTCATTATCATTTCTATGGTCATGGTTTTTCTCCCAAATTTAGGTATTATACCAAAACAGACCAACAAATAGCACATCAAGCCAATGACAAGTAAACCCACTCATTTTTTGATGCGTTATTGAAAATATTCACACAGCCACTGCACAAAACTCCTTACTGTTGGGATAGAGCCACGATTTTTATAATAAATCACCGATAACTGCGATGATGGCAATTGCCAATCATCAAGCACACGCACCAAATGCTGATAACGCCTATCTTTATGCTCAACGAGCAATCCTAAGCCCAAGCCTTTGTTAATCATATCTTCCACCAACACAAAATCATTACAGCCCACATAAACGCTTGGCGACACTTTGATGTTTTGTTGGTCTTTGCTAAATTGCCAAGGCAAGGTCAAGGTTTGGGCAATGATGCGATGCTGATATAAATCGTGGGGCGTTTGTGGTGTGCCATACTGATTTAGGTAGTCTTGTGTGGCAAAAATACCGCAAGTCATTAATGTCAGCACTTTTGCAACCACATGGTCATTATCAACATTGCCCGCACGAATAGCAACATCAATGCCATCTTGAATCATGTTGATTTTTTGTTGGGTTAAGCTAATCTCCAAACTGACATCAGGATATTGACGTAAATATTCATCCAGTTTTGGCATGACGAGACAATGCGAAATGTCCACAGGTACAGAGACTTTTAGTCGTCCGGCAGGCTTATCTAGGCTATGTTGAATGCTGTTAATGGCAATGTCAGCGTGAGTCAGCATGGTTTGAGCATGTGCAAAAAACAGCTCGCCAAGCTCATTTAGGCTCACGCCCTTTTTGCCACGATTGACCAGTTGTGTGCCAAGAGCGTTTTCAAGTTCGCTCAGTCGCCGACTCAGCCGTGAAATGGGTACGCCTGTCAATTCAGCCGCTTTTGTCAGACTGCCTGACTGCACTATCGCCACAAACAAACGCACATCATCAAGACTTGGGGTATTCATTATCTTTCCAAAATTGCAAAATAATCTTGTTAAATTGTATCTTGTTGCAAAAATAAAAGCAAATATAATAGCACCACATTTTTTGATACAGACATGAGTTTTATGAATACATTTTTTGAAAAGTTAGCCCAATCACTGAGTCCTTATGTGTTATTGTTGGTGCGTGTGGCGGTTGGTTATATGTTTTTATTGCATGGCACTGCCAAGTTTTTTGAATTTCCAGTATCCATGACAGGTGGCAATGGGGCTTTGCCTTTGTTTTCGTTGATGGGCATTGGTGGCGTACTTGAAATCACTGGTGGAATTTTGATTGCCATTGGTTTATTAACCCGCCCTGTGGCATTTTTGATGGCAGGCATGATGGCAGTGGCATATTTTGCTTTTCATGCATCATCAGGGGTGATTTTTGACCCCATCACCAACCAAGGTGAAGCGGCGGCGTTGTTTTGTATGGCATTTTTGCTGTTATGGCTGACAGGGGCAGGTTCATTATCGCTTGACCATCAATTAGCCAAAAATAATCCATCAAACTTTTGATAAATAATAAAAATCCCATCGGATAAACAGATGGGATTTTTTGTTGAGAAAATTTAAGCTTTCAAGCCCTCTGGCACCTCAGGGGCAACCAAACGTCTTAGCTGTGTGCCGTCTAAATTGATGTCGCCAAAACGCTCATGACCGTCATTCCAGTCTTTGACGGCGGTGCGTAAATCATCCACATTATCCGCCACAAAGTTCCACCAAATCACCGTGGGGTGTGGCAAAGGTTCACCGCCAAGTAGCATAAGATGCGTGCCAGCATCCGCCCATAGCACGGCATTGTCATCGGCGGTACAATCGGATAACACCACAAGCTCATCTTGGGTGTAGCTTTGACCATTGACTTTGAGCGTGCCTTTTAGCACCAAAAAGCCGTATTCAAAGCCGTCTTGTTTGTCAATCACAAACTCGCCTGCCCCACCAAACTGCATGTCCACGCCAACAAGCGGACTGTACTGGGTGGTCGGTGCGGTATGCCCATGATAGCTACCTGTGGTCAGCACATAATCCACGCCATCTTTGTGCCAAGTGGGCAGCTCTGGATAATGCTCAAAGTTGGGCTTGATGTCTTGGTTGGTAGGTAGGGCAATCCATAACTGTACAGCGTGCAAGTCTTTGACACCATCAGGGGTCTGCTCGGTGTGGCTGATGCCGGTGTGGTTGCCTGTGCCTGCGGTCATCAGATTGACTTGTTTTGGGCGAATCAGCTGACGAAAGCCCAGACTGTCTTGATGCCACACTTCACCAGAGAGCATCCAAGTAAAGGTTTGTAGATTGATGTGTGGGTGTAGTCCCACTTGTAGTCCTTTGTTATCATCAAAAAACTCGGCAGGGCCTGCATGGTCTAAAAAGCACCACGCCCCCACCGTGCGGCGTTTGCCTTGGGGCAGTAGGCGAGCCACAGGAATGCCCCCAACGTCTTTGGTGATGGCATCGTATTTTTGTACGGACATAAAAACTCCTAATTTTGGCGGTTGGCTAAATAGGCATGATACCATAAGTTTGCAGATGGTTTAATATGGTCAAATCAATTAGGTTGGTGCATAGCCAAAAGCACCACGCACCGCACAACCTTGCATAACTTTACCTTTATAATAAAGCTTAGCTGTAAATTCATTGGTGTTGCCATTGCTATCAACACAAGGCTTGCTATTAATATTTATTGTTACTTCACTGTCTGATGATGTAAACCCTGTAAATTCTACGCCCTTAGCGTAAGCTGAACGCTTAACTTTGATTTTGCGATGAAATTCATTATTTTTTGTTAATTCAAGGGACATTCTATTTCTTTTGATAACCACTCGCCAGCCTTCGTTTTCTGATATATTACCTGCTGCGGTAAAATCACGCACAACGGTATCTTTTTGGTCGGTATGTTGATTTGCATTTGCCAAATTAGGCAACATAAATACACAACATATTACCAATAAGTATTTTTTTAACATTTTTTATCCTAGCTCATAGGCTAATGGTTGATTAATTAATAGATTGCTTGCCCATACTACCATTTGTGGCTATGGGCAAGCAACCATTTGTATGTAATTTATTTTGACAACCAATAATTTGTTCCAAAAATGATTTAACTTCTTGTAATTGCTTAATTTGTTCATTGATATGCGATAAATGTTTTTGGGTTAATTCATCAACATCATCACATTGATGATTGGGAGTTGTTTGGAATGCCAATAAGACCTGAATATCTTTTAAAGAGAAACCGATATTGCGACAAGTTTTAATAAAGCGTAATTGTTCTAGCTGATTTTCATCAAAAACTCGGTAGCCATTAGCTTGAAAAGTTGGCTTGATTAAACCTTATTTTTCATAATAACGAATGGTTTCCAAATGCACGCCTGTTTGTTCACTGGCTTGTTTAATTTGAAAAATTTTTGACATTGTACTTGACCCTGTAATGACTACGGAGTTTATATTATAGCAAATTTCAATCATCTTTCGGAGTTTGTTATGGCGTGCCAAAGTTGTTGCAGTTCAAATCAGCCCATTCACCAATCACCCAAGTACAAAAAAGCCTTGTGGATTGTCTTGGTATTAAATTTATCAATGTTCTTTGTGGAAATTGTAATGGGGGTTAAATCGGGTTCAACTTCGCTGTTGTCGGACAGCTTGGATTTCTTGGGCGATAGTGCCAATTATTTAATAAGTTTGATTGTTTTACCAATGGCATTAAGTTACCGTGCCAAAGCATCTATGGTTAAGGGGCTAACGATGGGCGTTTTTGGCTTATTTATTTTAATTACAACCATTTATCGTGTTTATTTTAATTACAACCATTTATCGTGCGTTTTATGGGGAAATTCCCAGTTATAGCGAAATGAGCATTGTGGGATTTTTGGCGTTGTTGGTGAATGTGTCGGCATTGTTGATATTATTAAAATTCCGTGATGGCGACAGTAATGTCCGAAGTGTATGGGTATGTTCTCGCAATGATGCGATTGGTAATGTGGCAGTGATTTTGGCTGGTATAGCAGTTTATTTTTTTCAATCAAAATATCCTGATTTAATTGTAGCTTTTGTTTTGGCATTTTTAGCATTACAAGCCAGTCAAGAAATCATCAAAAGGGCTTGGGTGGAATTAAAAGTCAGTTAATTTATAAACACCGTTTGAATTTGATTTTCAAGCGGTGTTTTTTATTTGGGAATTTTGCAAAAATAAGTTTCAGGCTGCCTGAAAACCTACACCCCTTTATTTTCCAGCGATTTTCGGTTTATCCACCACACCAGCGACAACATCACAGGCACTTCAACCAACACGCCCACCACCGTTGCCAATGCCGCCCCTGAATTTAAACCAAATAAAGCAATCGCCACCGCCAATTCAAAAAAATTGCTTGTGCCGATTAAGCAAGCAGGGGCGGAAATGGCGTGGGGCAATTTAAGCCATTTTGCCCAAATCGCACTCAAGGCAAAAATGCCGTAAGTCTGCACCAATAAAGGAATGGCAATCAGCAGGATAATCATCGGCTTATCCACAATGGTTTGTGCCTGAAACGCAAACAACAGCACCACCGCCAATAACAATCCCAAGATAGACAAAGGCTTAAAACGCTGGCTGAATTGGCGAATTTTGTGTTCATCTTGCAAAGATTTGCGAGTGGCAACTCCCACAAGCAAAGGCAACACCAAATACAGCAACACGCTAAAAAACAGCGTATCCCACGGGATTGTGATGTCGTTCATACCCAAAAGTAGCCCTGCAATCGGGGCAAAGGCAAAAATCATAATCACATCATTTAAAGACACTTGCACCAGCGTGTAATTGGGGTCGCCTTTGACCAGTTGCGACCACACAAACACCATTGCCGTACACGGTGCCACACCCAGCAAAATCATGCCGGCAATGTATTCTTGTGCCGACTGTGCGTCCACCCAACCTGCAAAAAACACCCGAAAAAACAACCAGCCCACAAGTGCCATCGTAAAAGGCTGTTATCAAGCTATGGCATTCATCTGCTTTGATGGTGGTTAAAAATCGCTCAAGCCTTTTAAGATGGGGCAGTCGGGATTGTCATCGCCCCCGCAGGCATCGCTCCACGCTTGCAAGGTGTGTTGCATTGATTTTAATTCTTTGATTTTATTGGATAAAAAATCAATATGACTGGCGATGAGCGTTTTGACCTGAGCACTTGTGCGGTGTGGATTGTCTTGCAGTGCCAAAAGCTCGCCAATCTGTGCAAGCGAAAAACCGACGCTGCGGGCTTTGGCGATGAATTTTAGCCGAGCGATGTCATTGGAGTTATAAATCCGATAACCTGCTTCACTGCGTGATGGGTTAATTAATAAGCCTGCTTTTTCATAATCACGGATTTGTTTGACGGAAAGTTGTGTAGATTTAGACGCTTGTCCGATGTTCATTGTTGCTCCTTATTGAGTGGTGTGTAAAAAAATGTTATCAAGTAAAAATAACTCTTGACCCTAACGTAAGGTTAGGGTTTATGATACGCACATCAAAACAAAAAAGCAATGCTTTTAATCGCTTAAAAGCACTTTGTTTTGATAATCAACCTTTAATTTGGAGAATTGTTATGAACGACATCATCAAAAACCCAAACGCCCACTGCGGTTGCCAATCTTGCACAGGGCAAAATTGCAATCCAAAATGCAACTGCCAAAATGGCGAGCCGTGCATTTGTCAAAACTGCACTTGTGGCGATTGTGATTGCAAGTAATTGATTAGCTAAAAACATTGGGCGGACTTATGTTTGCCCAATGTTTGCCAAATCCCATTTTGATAAGGAAAACTGTAATGAAAATGTTTAAAAACCGTGCCGTACAATTATCTGCCCTTGCCCTTATTTTGGCGACTTTAACCGCTTGTGCCGACGGCAAAAACGAAGTGCCGACGCACTCGATGGTGGGCGACAATAACCACACCCAAACCACCCACGACAGCCCAAATAACCAAAACGGGCACGCAGAGATGAACCACGCCCATATGAACCACTCTGCTATGGCGATGGACACTCAAAATGCTCCGCCCCATACCCAAGCCTATCTTGCAATGATGAACAAGATGGGCGATGAGATGAGCAAAGCGGGCAATCTTGCCGATGCTGATACCGCTTTTGCCAAAGGTATGATTCCGCACCATATCGGAGCAGTTGAGATGGCAAAAGTACAGCTTGAATTTGGCAAAGACGAAACAATGAGAAAACTTGCCCAAGCGATTATTGATGGGCAACAAGCCGAAATTGACTTGATGAATGGCTGGCTGAATGGCAAAGACACGACCACCCAAAACGCCAACGCCCCACACGCCAAAGCCTATGCCTTGGACAATTCACACAGCGAAATGATGACGGCAATTTATGAGACCGACCCTGATGTCGCCTTTGCCAAAGCAATGATTCCGCATCATCAAGGGGCGGTCGAGATGGCAAAAGTGCAATTACAGTTCGGCAAAGACGAAAAAATGAAAAAGCTTGCTCAAGACATCATCAAAGCCCAAGAACCTGAAATCAAGCTGATGCAAGACTGGCTAAAACAGTAGAGGCAATAAGGCAAAAACACCGCTTTTGATAAAGCGGTGTTTTTTACTTTAAAAAACTTTCAGGCTGCCTGAAAGTTAATTTCCATATTTGAAAACCAAATTTCCAAAAAACGCCATTCCATTGCCAATTATAAAATTTATAATACCCCCATTCCATTTATTTTAAAGAGAAAATTTTATGAACCGCATTACCCAAATCCTAAACATCAAATATCCCATTGTCCAAGCCCCAATGTCGTGGCTGACCGATGCACATTTGGTGGCGAGCGTTGCTAATGCTGGCGGATTGGGATTTTTAGCCCCACACGCTGGACAAACCACCAATCCAACATCTAATCAAGATGTATTAGACCGTATGCGTGCCGAAATTCGCAAAGTCAAAGCCTTGACGGATAAGCCTTTTGGCGTGCCATTTATGTTGTCTTATGACTTTTCGCTGATTCCGCTGATGGTGGATTTGCTGATTGAAGAGCAAGTGCCTGTGGTACTGGATAATGGTTGGCTGGATGAAGCGATTTACGCCAAGCTCAAACAGCAGGCATTAAAATCATTTGTCGCCTGCCGAATCCGAATTTGCCAGACGCTTTAAAAGCGCAAAAATTGGGTGCGGATATTTTGGTGCTGACAGGGTTTGATGAAGGCGGAACCTTGCCGATGAAAGAAATTGGCAGTTTTAATGTATTGGCGGAATTTGTGGGTAAAGTGGATTTGCCGATGATGCTCGCTGGCGGCATTGCCGATAAAAAAGCGGTTCAGACAGCGTTTATCCATCGTTGCCGTAAAACCACCGACTTTAGGCGGTGGATACAAGGCGACTTTAAACCAAAATATGATATAATAACCCCATGAAAACACTCAAGTTACGCATACGAGATAAGCACATAGACCAACTAAACCGCCTAAGCGGTTCGGTCAATTTTGTGTGGAACTATGTTAATGATTTAAGTTACAAATACCTACAAAAGACGGGTAAATTCTTGAGTGCTTACGACCTAAACGAATATACCAAAGGTAGCGGTGAATTACTGGGCTTGCACTCTCAAACCATTCAAGCTATCAATGAAACCCACGCCAAAAACCGAAAACAATTTAAAAAGGCTAAATTATCATGGCGAACCAATAATCCAAAGTCTAAACACAAATCATTAGGTTGGTTGCCGTTTAAACAATCTGCCATTAAACACATTGCCACTTACCAAACAGGCAAAAAGGGCTTAAAATCCAAATTACAACTTAGTTTATCCAAAGGTCAAAAGCTGGTCATTGACCTATGGGATAGCTACAACCTATCACTATATCAAATCAACACTTGCGACATTGTCCAAGATAGTCGTAATCGTTGGTATGCGTGTATTACCGTCAAAGACTATCCGAAACAATCGTGTGGAACTGGTAGTGTTGGCATAGACTTAGGTTTAAAAGACAGTGCAACTACTTCAAATGGCGAAAAACTACAAATCAAACAAACCCTAAAATATGCCAAAGAGTTAGCCATTGCTCAGCGTGCCAAAAATAAGCAACGGGTAAAGGCAATCCATGCCAAAATCAAAAACACACGTCAAGACTTAACTCACAAATTCACCACCCAATTAGTCAAGGATAATGCCCTAATCGTGGTAGGTGATGTTAAAACCACTCAATTTAACAGCAAAAAAAGCAAACTAGCCAAATCGGTTTACGATGCAGGTTGGTTTGAACTCAAACGACAACTGACCTACAAATGTAAGAATGCAGGTTGCCGTTTTGAAATCGTGAATGAGAAATACACTACCCAAACTTGCTCGTGCTGTGGCGATATGTCCAGTAGTCCGAAAGGTAGAGCAGGTTTGCGAATAAGAGAATGGACTTGTGCAAAGTGTGGCACATGGCATGATAGAGATGTTAATGCCAGCAAGAACATTCTTGCGGTCGGGCTTGACCGTCTTGTAGAAGGAATCCCCTCACTTTAGGGAGGGGAGGAGGTCAATGACTTAGTTGTCAGCGAGCCGTCAAATAATGACGCACCACAGGCTTAGTATCAGGCTGTAAGTAGCCCAAAATCTCTTCTTGGAGCATGGCATCGGCACACGAGACACGCTGGTGTTGGCGTAAATGCTCTTGCCACGATTCCACAAAAAAGTACTCCAAAAACACGCCTGCTTCTTCGGTGCATTGGGTAATGCCCCATTGATACGCTCCGTCTTTGTAACGTTCTACCGAAAGCTCGTAAATCGCTTTTAAAAACTCGCTTTGGCGTTCTGGATTTGGCTGGTAGCGAATTTGTATCAACACAGGTCCTTGGTCAGGCTCAATGTCAATTTGCGTTTGTGGCAATGCCCAATGATTGGCAGGCGTGGTGTTGAGCGTATCTTTGGGCAGTTTGAGTTTGTACGCAAGCACACTACTTGCCACCAAAGCACCACTTGCCGTCATCAATGTCCCCACCAAGCCCACTTGCGTGGCAATGGCTCCCCACGCCACACTACCCAAGGTCATCGCCCCATTAAACACCATCAAATACAGTGCCAAAGCACGCCCACGCACCCAGTTTGGCAAAATGCTTTGGGTTAAGCTGTTTAGGGTGGTTAAAGCACCAATCCACGCCATGCCCAAAAATAACAACAGCACCAAGGCGACCGCTTTGGCAGGCGACAAGGACAAGACAAGCATGACCGCCCCTGTGATAAGTGCCGAGCCTAGCAAAATCTGGTCAGCGGTAAGTTTGGCACGCAGTTTGGGCAATGCCACCGCCCCCACAATCGCCCCAATACCCACCAAGCCAAGCATGATGCCATAAAAACTGGCGTCGCCTTGTAATAAATTTTTGGCAACCAAAGGTAGCAGTGCCCACACCGCACTTGCCATCACAAAAAATATCAGTACTCGCCACAAAATGACGTGTAGCTCACGGCTGGCTTTGGCATAGCGTAGCCCTGCTTTAAAGGCTCCAACAAAGTTTTCCGACAAAGCGTCTTTGGTTTGGGCGGGGCGTTTCCACCAAATGAGTGCTCCAATCACCACCAAATAGCTCAGCACGTCCGCCCCATAGGCAGCCGCCACACCAAAACTTGCCAAAATAAGTCCGCCCAAGGCAGGACCAATGGCACGAGCGATATTGATACCCAGCGAGTTTAGGGCGACGGCATTTTTAAGTTGGGCTTTGTCAATCAGCTCAGGGACAATGGCTTGCCATGTCGGTCCCATGAGTGCCACGCCAATACCGCTTAAAAAAGTCAAGCCAATCAAAGACGCCACCGACTGCATACCCAAGGCGGACAGTAGCATAAGACCTATGCTACTTGCTGCCATCAGTATCTGAATGCCAATCAAAAATTTGCGTTTGTCCAAGATGTCAGACAGCACCCCAGCAGGGATTGCCAGCAAAAAGATGGGCAAGGTTGCCGCCGCTTGCACCATCGCCACCGCCATCGGTGAGGGCGACAAATCGGTCATAATCCACGCACTGCCGACATCACGGATAAAACTGCCGACATTGCCCAAGATGGTAGCCAGCCACAGCACCAAAAAGATTTTGACTTTTAGGGGGGCAAAACTGCTTGAATTGTCAGTCATCACACGCCCCCATCACGCCATCCAACAAGCACAGCCCAACGCCCCAAAGAAACTTTTTAAATCGCTACTTGGGATAGACGAGCCCCAAGCTTTGGCGTGGTTGTGTCCGTGTAGTCCGCAGCTTGTGCCACAGCCGCAGCTTGCCATCATGGCTTGACTTTGGGCAGGGGTAAAGGCATTTTGGCTCAAATCGCTGTCCGCCCATGCCCCATAACCCCCAAAACGGCGAGTTGGCGACCACTCTGGCATGGCAGGTGGCAAGGGATTGTCATCAAGCGATGAAAATTCGCCATCACCAAACACCACTTTACCGCCCACCACCGTCAAATGCGAGGTCAAATGGGGCAACTCATCATCACTGACGGCAAAATAATCTTTGCTTGGAATGATAAAATCGGCTAATTGACCTGCTTCTATGCGACCACGTTTGCCTTCTTCATTAGAAAACCACGCCACATTTTCCGTCCACATACGCAAAGCAGTTTCTCGGTCTAGCAAGTTTTCATTGGGATAAAGTGCCAAACCGCCCACCGTTTTACCTGTGGTCAGCCAAGATAAGGACACCCAAGGGTTATAAGAAGCCACCCGTGTGGCGTCCGTGCCTGCCGAAACCTTCACGCCACTTTCTAAGATACGCTTGACAGGTGGTGTGGCTTGGGCGGCGGCTGCCCCATAACGCTCCACAAAATACTCACCTTGATATGCCATACGGTGCTGAACCGCCACGCCACCGCCTAGTTTGGCAATGCGGTCAATGGATTTGTCCGAGATGGTCTCAGCGTGGTCAAAAAACCAGTTGATGCCGTCAAGTGGAATGTCTTGATTGACCTTTTCAAACACGTCCAAAGCACGAGAAATGGTCTCATCATAAGTGGCGTGCAGTCGCCAAGGCCATTTGTTTTGTGCCAAAATACGCACCACTTCTTCCAAATCACCTTCCATCTCTGGGGGCATGTCAGGGCGTGGCTGGCGAAAATCTTCAAAGTCAGCGGCAGAAAATACCAACATCTCGCCTGCCCCATTGTGGCGAAAATAATCAGTGCCTTGTTTGTACTTGACCGAGGACGTCCAGCGTAAAAAGTCTTCTTTTTCTTCTTTGGGTTTTTGGGTGAATAAATTGTAGGCAATACGCACAGTCAGCTGATTGTCATCAGACAATTTTTGAATGACTTCATAATCATCTGGATAATTTTGAAAACCGCCACCTGCGTCAATCACCCCTGTTACGCCCAAGCGGTTCAGCTCACGCATAAAATGACGGGTGGAATTGACTTGATAGTCAAAGGGTAATTTTGGACCTTTGGCAAGGGTGGAATACAAAATCATGGCATTGGGTTTGGCAAGCAACAGCCCCGTTGGATTGCCTTTACTATCACGCAAAATCTCGCCGCCCACAGGGTCTGGCGTGTCTTTGGTGTAGCCCACTGCTCGGAGTGCCGCCCCATTTAACAAAGCTCTGTCGTACAAATGCAAAATAAACACCGGCGTATCGGGGGCGATGGCGTTAATCTCAGCGATGGTCGGCAGGCGTTTTTCTGCAAACTGATGTTCGGTAAAACCACCAACCACACGCACCCACTGCGGGGCGGGGGTGATGTCCACTTGGGCTTTAAGCATTGCCATGGCATCAGCAAGGCTACGCACGCCGTCCCAACGCAGTTCAAGATTGTAATTGAGACCGCCACGAATGATGTGGGTGTGGTTGTCAAACAGTCCCGGTAGTACCCGTCTGCCTTTTAGGTTGATACAGCGAGTTTGGCTGCCTGACATGGCTAAAATGGTGTTGTCATCACCCACCGCCACAAATTTGCCTTGACTGATGGCAACGGCTTGGGCGGTCGGATTGGCTTTGTCTAAGGTGGTGATGTTGCCATTATAAAAAATGGTATCAATCACAGGTTGGTTTGTGCTCATGTGCTTTCCTTATCGTGGAGGTTGGCTGGGTTTGGGCTAACTTGGCTACTGATTTGACTGTTGGGCGATGCCCATTGTTTGACCATGGGAATGGCTTGTTCGCCAATAAGCATACCCAAAAGCCCAAGCAAGGCAACAACAGGCGGTGCAGGCGAGCGGACGTTTAATAAATAATACACCACGCCCACCAAAATACCTGCCCCAAACGAAAAAACATACATTTTCATCGGTTTTCCTTGGGAAAAGATTTAAATTCTTTACCTAACTTTTTATAAAAACATAAAGCGTTTAAACAACAAAGGCGTATTAAAAAACACGCCTTTGGGATAAACCATCGTTTGCGATTATTTGGCAGGGTTAGGACCAATACGCTCACCGTGTGTTACACGCTCTGGGGCTTTGTGTACCATGGTATAAGCATAATCTACACCCATGCCATACGCACCTGAATGCTCTTTGACGATGTCAAGTACGGCATCATAAGTGTCTTTTTTCGCCCAATCACGTTGCCATTCTAGTAGCACTTGTTGCCATGTTACAGGGATAATGCCTGCTTGAATCATGCGTTGCATGGCGTATTCGTGAGCTTCTACCGATGTGCCACCTGATGCGTCCGCCACCATGTAGATGTCATAATCACCTTCGGCCGCCGCTGCTAGGGCAAAGCCTAAGTTACATACTTCTGTCCAAAGACCTGCGACAATCACTTTTTTGCGACCGTTGGCAGCTAGGGCATCACGCACGTTTTGATCATCCCAAGAGTTCATAGAAGTACGCTCTAAGATTTTGTTTTCTGGGAAAACCGCCAGTAGCTCAGGATAGGTATGACCTGAAAAGCCTTCGGTTTCAACAGTGGTGATGATGGTCGGAATGTTGAACACTTTGGCAGATTTTGCCAAGGCAACCACGTTATTTTTTAGAGTTTGACGGTCAATAGATTGTACACCAAACGCCATTTGTGGCTGATGGTCAATAAAAATCAGCTGGCTGTTTTCTGGGGTTAATAGGTCTAAAAATTTATTTGACATAACTGTCTCCTGTTTGAATTTGGACAATAAGTGTCCGTGAGTGAATTTTTTGATAATAATTAACGCTGATTGGTATTGGCAGCGATGTCCATTGGTACATCCATCAGCAAAATTTGAGCGTCGCTGGTGGCGGTTACCTCAAAGCCATCGGTTGCCCACACGCCCAAACCATCACGCTCATTGAGCTGTGTGTCGCCGATTTTGGCTTCGCCTTTGATGACAAATACATACACGCCATTGCCTTGCTTTTTCACGTCATAATGGCGAGAGACGTCTTTGTCAAAATTGGCGAGCGAAAACCAAGCGTCTTGATGAATCCATACGCCATCATCATCGGCATTGGGTGATAGGATTTGCTGAAAATCATTAGGGCGAGCTTGGTCAGCGATGGTGATTTGCTGATAACGTGGCTGTACGCCATTTTTGCGAGTGAGTACCCAAATTTGCAAAAACTTGACAGGCTTATCCGCATTGGCATTCATTTCGCTGTGGGTTACGCCAGTACCTGCTGACATCACTTGCACATCGCCGTTTTTGATGATACTGCCGTTGCCCATACTGTCTTTGTGTGCCAAATCACCTGATAGCGGAATAGAGATAATCTCCATATCACGGTGTGGGTGCGTACCAAAGCCCATGCCACCTTCAACAAAGTCATCATTGATGACACGAAGTACGCCAAAGCCCATACGCTGTGGGTCGTAGTAGTTGGCAAAACTAAAGGTATGACGGCTTTTTAACCAACCGTGATTGGCATTGCCACGAGAGTCGGCAGCGTGATAAACGGTTTGCATAAGATGCTCCAAAAGGGTGTTATTTAATTGCTGTAAATTATAACGCAATCTGTTTATCTGATAAACCGCCATTTTTGCAATCTATCTTTTCAAAAATAGAACGATAAAATCTTTATAAGAACAATTGTAATGATTTTTGCAGAGTTATGGGAATTTATTTGCGTGGTGATTTATGTTTGTTATCTTAAATGTGCCACAAACCGCCCTGATATTCTGCATGTTTGTCAATGTATTTTTGTACAAAAATCCACAACAGGAGCCAAACATAAGAAACAAATCTGGTGATACGATGTGCTAAAATAGAAACCCTTTTAATTTGATAATAAACACTTTATGAAAACCAAACTGTCCTTTGCACTCATCTTTGCCATCACATCGCTGACCGCTTGTGCCGCAAAACCCTTAACCACAAACACATCAGCCCCCAAACAAACTTTAAATCACCCAAGCAATGTTTGGCACCATGAAGGCAAAATTACAGGATATGACACCAAGCAATTTAGCTTTTATGCCGAAAAAGGACAAGTTTTAAATATCAGTCTAGCAACACATGCACCATTTGCCTATTTTAACATCTTTGCTCCAAATGGTGATGAGGCATTGTTTAATAGCTCAACCCAAGGCGAACAATTTGAAGCCATTGCACCAGCCACTGGTGAGTACAAAATTTCTGTCTATCAAATGCGTGCTTCTGCTCGTCGCAATCAAACAGTGCCATTTCGCCTAGAAATCATTGTCAATTAAAGCCACTCGTCATCTTATCGGGGCAATCTCTTGACTGATTTGTTGTTGCTATTATGGCTGACCACAGGTGTTTTGGTTGGCTATTCTTATTTTTTATATCAGACCAATGTGATGGCACATGGGTTATTTTTAATCATTTTCTTGATAATATCTGCCAGTGGCTTTTTATTGGATAATGTGTTATGCAAACTCACATGGCAAAAACTCATTGCTCAACTGCTAAAAGTTACCCTGATGTTGTTAGCAATGTTAGTGTTATCAGCACAATTTGCTCGCTTATTTTATGAACGCTTGCCATTATTTGACTAAACAGCCATCAAGTACTGGCTTGGATTATCGCACCCAAACCAAATAACCATCTGTCATCACGCCTGATAAACCAAATCTTGATATTCTGGGTGTTTGTCAATGTACTTTTGGACAAAAAGGCAAACAGGTTTGACTTTTTGTCCTATAAAAGGCCGTCTGAAAACATCAGCAATCCGTTTTCAGACAACCTTTCTGTTTGCTAGGTGCACCTGAGTTGTCCGGTTTGGGGCGGACGCGGCGAGAATGTCGGGCAGGTTGCCTTCGAGCCAATCCACCAAATCCGCCAGCTTGTCCGCCGCCTGCGCGCCGTAAGGCGTGAGCGAATATTCCACATGCGGCGGCACGGTTTGGAAGTCTTGGCGGTGCACCATGCCGTCTTGTTCCAGCTGTTGCAGGGTTTGCGCCAACATGCGTTCGCTAATGCCTTCAATGGCTTTACGCAGTTCGCTAAAACGCTTGGTGCCGTCACGCAACACAATCATGACGAGCGTGCCCCAGCGGTTGGTCAGGTGCTGCATGATGGGACGCGAGGGGCATTTTTGCGCCAATACATTGCCGCGCAATATGGGGTTGGAATTTTTTTTCATTTTTATTTTCCTAAAAAATAATGATGTATAAAAATTCTTACAAACTAACAATCGTGTAAGTACCTCCTAATCGTAAGTTAGGTGCCGATAATACGCCCCGTCAACCGATTTGGCAAACCGCTTACTTTCGCGGCAAGCCGGATTATTTTTTATCTTTCTTATTTTAAAAGGAAAATACTATGAAAAAATCGCAGTCATTGGCGCAACCGGTTATGTGGGCAGCGCGGTCGTCAACGAATTGGCTTCACGCGGCCATCAGGTCACGGCTTTTGCTCGCGACGCGGAAAAAGTTGCCGGCAAACCGAACGTACAGGCGGTTGTCGCTGATGTGAATGCGGCAGATTTTGCCGACAAATTGCAAGGCTTCGATGCCGTGGTGAGCGCGTTCAACACCAGTTGGAGCAACCCGAATCTGGCGGCAGACTACACCAAAGGCTCAAACGCCATCATCGCCGCCGCCCAGAGCGCGCAAGTGCCATATTTGCTGATTGTGGGCGGTGCGGGCAGCCTTTATGTCGCCCCGGGCGTTCAAGTGCTCGACACCCCTGATTTTCCGAAAGAATATTTTGCCGGTGCCAATGCCGCCCGCCATCTGCTCAATGCTTTGCGCGACCGCCGCGATGTGAACTGGGCGTTCGTATCACCGCCCACCCTGCTCGGCGTTACCGGCGGTTACAGCGAAGAGCGTACCGGTGCATACCGCTTGGGCGGTGAAGACCTGCTGATGGCAGGCGATGCTCCCGCCGGCATCAGCGTGGCGGATTTGGCGATTGCCATTGCCGACGATGTGGAAAACAAAGCACATCTGCACCAACGCTTTACCGTTGCCGCACAATAAACGCGTTTTTTCAGACGGTCTCCGCCGGCGGCAAGATGTACTTACGATTTGCCAATCGTATTGCGCGGTCGTAAAGCGATAGCTGGCAACAGTGCCTCGTCTTCCCTTTACAAACTTTGATATTTCCGCGCCAAAACATTATAATGGCAAATAATTTTAAATACAAACAAACGCTTATGAGTCTCAACACCTTCGTTAAATCCATTCAGAACATCATGCGCGGCGATGCGGGCATTAACGGCGATGCGCAGCGCATCGAGCAGATGACCTGGCTGCTTTTCCTCAAAATCTACGGCAACAAAGAACAAAACTGGGCGCTGATCGAAGACCGCTACCAATCCATTATTCCCGACGAGTACCAATGGGAAAACTGGGCAAGCGACCGCAAAGACGGTCATGCGCTCACGGGCGACGCGCTGTTGCGTTTCGTCGATCAGGAATTAATCCCCGCACTGAAAAGCCTGCGCGTAACCGAGAGCACCCAACGCCGCCACCTTATCGTGCGCGATGTGTTTGAAGACGCCAAAAACTTCATGAAAAACGGCACGCTGCTGCGCCAACTGATTAACGAAATCGACGCCATCGATTTTGATAGCAGCAAAGAGCGCCACGCCTTTGGCGACATTTACGAAACCATCCTGAAAAGCCTGCAAAGCGCGGGCAATGCGGGCGAGTTTTACACCCCGCGTGCCGTTACCGACTTTATGGTGCAGATGATTGATCCCCGATTGGGCGAAAGCGTGGCCGACTTTGCCTGCGGCACCGGCGGCTTTTTGGTGTCCGCCTTGAACCGCCTGGAGCCGCAAGTCAAAACCGTAGCCGACCGACAGACCCTCAACGCCAGCCTACACGGCGTGGAGAAAAAACCGCTGCCGCACCTGTTGGCGATTACCAACCTGCTTTTGCACGACATCGACAGCCCGCAAATCCGCCACGGCAACGCACTGGAACACAACGTGCGCGACTACGGCGAGCGCGACCGCCACGACATCATCTTGATGAACCCGCCCTACGGCGGCGCCGAGCTGAACATCATCAAGCAGAACTTCCCCGCCGAACTGCGCTCCAGCGAAACCGCCGACCTCTTTATCGCGCTGGCTTTGTACCGCCTCAAAGCGGGCGGACGCGCCGCCATCATCATTCCCGACGGCTTTTTGTTCGGTAACGACGGCGCCAAAACCGCACTCAAAACCCGCCTGCTCACCGATTTCGACCTGCACACCGTCGTCCGCCTGCCCAAAAGCGTGTTTGCGCCCTACACTAGCATTACCACCAATATCTTGTTTTTTAACAAACCTCGGGTGGGCGAAATGCCGTCTGAAAAACTTTGGTACTACCGCGTCGATATACCCGCCGACCGCAAAGCCTTTTCCAAAACCAAGCCCATGCAGCTTGCCCACTTTGCCGAGTGCATGGCGTGGTGGCACAACCGCAGCGAAATTCAAGACCCCGACCGCGAAAGCTACCAAGCCAAAGCTTTTGACAAAGCCGAACTGCTCGCAGGCGGCTGCAATCTGGATGTGTGCGGCTACCCCAACGACGAAGCCGAAGTGTTCAGCCCCGCCGAGACCATCGCTCGCTATCACGCCGAACGCAGCCGATTAAACCGCGAAATCGACGCCCGGCTGGCGAACATCCGCACGCTTATCGGGCTTTCAGACGGCCTTGACTTGGATGACTTGAATCAGGGGGGCGAATAATGCACACCCCGCAACTTGCCGACAACCTGCGCCGCGCCCTGTTGCAGGCCGCCATCGAGGGCAAACTCACCGAACGCCAAGCCGACGATGGCCATGCACAGGATTTGCTTAAACAGATCCAAGCCGAAAAAGCCGCGCAAATCCAGGCAGGCCGTCTGAAAAAAAGCAAAGGGCTACCTGAAATCGGCGAAGACGAAAAACCGTTTGCCATTCCGGAGAATTGGGTTTGGGTTAGGTTGGGGGAGATTGGGCAGATTATCGGCGGGGGCACGCCTAAAACAACCCATTCAGAATACTGGAATGATGGTTCAATTCCGTGGATTACGCCTGCCGATATGCGTAGCCTAACATCAAGATATATAGAGAAAGGTGCACGCAACATTACGCAAAAAGGTTTGGAGTCTTCATCAGCACGGCTTTTACCCAAAGGCAGCGTTTTATTTTCCAGTCGTGCCCCGATTGGTTATGTTGCGATTGCCAAAGCTGAAATGGCAACCAATCAGGGATTTAAATCTATTGTGCCGTTTCAGGAGGCTATGAACGAATATCTTTATTACGTTTTACTGGCTTTCAAATCTGAAATTGAGAAATTGGGAACAGGAACGACATTCAAAGAAGTATCGGGTGCGGTGGTTGGTAATGTTGCAATCCCCCTCCCACCCCTAGCCGAACAAGCCCGTATTGTTGCCAAGCTGGATGCGCTGCTGGCCGAAACCGACGCACTCAAAGCGCAGGAAACCGCACTGGCCGACGCGCAGAAAAGTTTCCCCAAAATGCTGCGCGCTTCGCTGTTGCAGGCGGCGATTGAAGGCAAACTCACCGAACAGGAAAGCGGAGACGGCCACGCCCAAGAGTTGCTCCAACAAATTCAAGCCGAAAAAGCCGCCCAAATTCAAGCAGGCCGTCTGAAAAAAAGTAAAGGGCTACCTGAAATCAGCGAAGACGAAAAACCGTTTGCCATTCCGGAAAATTGGGTTTGGGTTAGGTTGGGGGAGGTTATTTTCCTAAAATCAGGGCAGGATTTGACGCCGTCTGAATACAGTTCAACCGCCGATGGCGTTCCTTATATTACAGGGGCAAGCCATTTTAATAACGGGCAATTAAACATTAGCCGATGGACAAAATTTCCAAGAAGCGTTGCAGAAAAAGGCAGCCTGTTATTTACTTGTAAAGGTACGGTTGGAGAAATGGCTTTTTTACAAGAAGAGAAAGCACATATCGCACGGCAAGTCATGGCAATTACATCCGTTGGCAATAAAGTTGAACTCGCTTTTATAAAAATCATTTTGCAATCGTATGTAACGCAAATTAAAGCCAGTGCAAAAAGCATGATTCCGGGAGTTGGTAGGGATGACCTTTTACTTTTACCAATCCCCCTCCCGCCCCTAGCCGAACAAGCCCGTATTGTCGCCAAGCTGGACGCGCTGCTGGCACAAATCGAATCCTTGGAGAACCTGTCATGAGCCGCAACCCCCTGCTCACCGAAGAAGACACCAAGCTGCGCCACATCACGCCCGCCATTGAAGCGGCGGGCTGGGCGAAAGAACAAATATTGATGGAGTATTTCTTTACCGACGGGCGCGTTCAGGTGCACGGCAAAACCGCGCGTCGCGGCAAGCGCAAAAAAGCCGATTATCTGCTCACCGCGCCCAACCGCCGTCTGCCGCTGGCGATTGTCGAAGCCAAAAGCCGCGATAAAACGCTGGGCGACGGGATGCAGCAGGCGATCGAATACGCCGAGATTTTGGACATTCCCTTTGCCTATACCAGCAATGGCACGGGTTTTTTGGAGCACGACCGCTTAACGGGCGTTGAGCGCGAATTGGCCTTAGACGAATTTCCAAGTTACGGCGAATTGTGGGCGCGTTTTTCGGGCGAGAGCGGGCTTTCGGATACCCAGCAGACGCTGTTGCAGTCGGATTATCATTTTGATACCGACAAGCAAACCACGCCGCGCTATTACCAGCGCATCGCCATCGACCGCACCGTGGCGGCCATTAGCGGCGGGCAGCAGCGGGTGCTGTTGGTGATGGCAACCGGCACGGGCAAAACCTACACTGCGTTTCAAATCATCTGGCGGCTGATGCAAAGCGGGCAGAAAAAGCGCGTGCTCTACCTTGCCGACCGCAATATCTTGATCGACCAAACCATACAAAACGATTTCCGTCCGCTGAAAAACAAAATCACCAAAGTAGAACATAAAAAGCTCGACAGCTCGTATGAGGTGTATATGAGCCTGTATCAGCAGCTGGCGGGCGACGCGGGCGAAGAGCCGTTCCGCCAGTTCAAGCCTGAATTTTTCGATTTGATTGTGGTGGACGAATGCCATCGCGGCAGCGCAAGAGACGAATCGCAATGGCGCAGGGTGCTGGATTATTTCCAGAGCGCAACCCATTTGGGGCTGACCGCCACGCCCAAAGTGAGCACGGAAGCGGACAATATTCACTATTTCGGCGAGCCGGTGTACACCTATTCGTTAAAACAGGGCATTGAAGACGGTTTTTTGGCGCCCTATAAAGTCATCCGCGTGGGCATTGACAAGGATTTGCAAGGCTGGCGGCCGCCCGTGGGCACCACCGACACCGACGGCGATTTGGTGGAAGACCGTGTGTATGAGCGCGAAGATTTCGACCGCCATTTGATTATCGACGAACGCACCGCCGCCGTTGCCCGCCGCATTACCCGCTGGCTGGAAGAGAACGACCCGTTTGCCAAAACCATCGTCTTCTGCACCGACATCGACCACGCCGAGCGGATGCGCCATGCCCTGGTGAAAGAAAACCGCGAGCGAATGAAAGAAAACCTCAAATACATCATGCGGATTACCAGCGACAACCCCGAGGGCAAAGCGCAGCTGGATAATTTTATCGACCCCAACGAGCGTTATCCCGCCGTGGTCACGACGTCCAAGCTGATGACCACGGGCGTGGACTGCAAAACCTGCAAGCTGATTGTGCTGGACAACGAAATCAAATCGATGACCGAGTTCAAGCAAATCATCGGGCGCGGCACGCGGATTAACGATGCCTACGGCAAGCAATATTTCACCATCATGGATTTTCGCAACGTAACCAATCTGTTTGCCGACCCCGAGTTTGACGGCGAACCGGTGTCGGTGATGGACGATAGCGGCGATGATGCGATTATCCATGATGTACCCGGCGGCGGAAGGCCGTCTGAAAACGGAGCAGAGCAAGAGGACGGCAGCGAAACAGGCGGCGACGGTTTTGTTCCGCCTGAAGACGAGTCGAAAAAGAAAAAGGTGCGCGTGCGCGGCGTGGACGTTACCATTTTGAACGAGCGCGTGGAAATTCTCGATGAAAACGGCAGGCTGATCACCGAAAGCCTCACCGATTACAGCCGCCGCAATATTTTGAACCAATACGCCACGCTCGACGTATTCTTGCAGGCGTGGAACGACGCAGAGAAAAAACAGGCGGTGCTGGACGCGCTGGAAGACGCGGGCTTGTCGGTGGAGATTTTGCAGGAAACCTACGGCAAAGCAGAGGGTATCGACCCTTTTGATTTAATCCTGAATATCGCCTACAACCGCTCCGCCATGACCCGAAAAGAACGCGCCCGCCGCTTGGAAAAAGACGGCTTTTTGCAGGCATACAGCGAAGAATGCCGCGCGGTGTTGAGCGCACTCTTGGACAAATACATGAACGAAGGCATCAGCCTCGAACAAACTGCTATCTTGCAAAACGCCCCGTTCAGCGACATCGGCACACCGATGAAGATTGTTTCGCTGTTCGGCGGCAAGCGCGAATACGAGCGCGCGATACGGGAAGTGCAGCGGCATCTGTATCACATTCCGCCCGATCTGCTGTATCAACGCGGCACGGCGGGAACGCGCTTGGGCGTATAAATCAAGCAGTCAATGGGGAAAGGCCATCTGAAAAACCGCCCAACCGCTGATGAAAGGAGAACGAAATGTCTAAACCGAACTGGATTGCATACCGCGATTTATCCGAACCCCATCAAGCCATTGCCTATTTGCGCAGCATTGAATGGGGCGCAGGCAAGCATTTGGCGGCACTGTTGGAAAAAGATGCTTTTCAAGCCGAATATGGCGCAAGTGCCGGCTTGTATTTTTTTCGCCAAGACGGCGTTTTCATCGGCTTTGGCGCGCTGGTGGACAAAGATTATTTGCCGCGCCCCGCGTCAAACCGTGGATTGCCTTGGTGTATGTCGATCCCAAAGCACGCGGGCAGCGTTTGTCCGAAAAAATCGTGCGTCATCTGGAAGCGCAGGCCAGCCAGCAAGGGTTTGCGCAGGTATATCTGGTGTCGCAACACTTGGGTTTGTATGAAAAATACGGCTACACCCTGCTGGAAAAAACCGACGAAGGCATACACGAGGTGGATTATCTGTATGAAAAAACATTGGCTTAAGCCAATGTGCTTGCCGTCATATGAAAACAGTCAAGCCGTCTGAAAAACAGCTCAAACGTTTTTCAGACAGCCTTGGACATTTGCCGGCGTTGGGTTTAATCCATGTATTTCGCCAAGAAATCCAGCATGGTTTGCGGCTCTCTGCCGAACCAGTTGTAGCCGTCTTTAAAGCGGCGGGTCGTGCCTTCAATCCAGAAAATTTCTTTTTCTTTCGCTCCGAGCAAATCAAAAGTCTTTTGCTCGTCTTCGGGATTTCTCGTCCACGCATCGCCTTTGACCTGAACAATCATCGTCGGCATTTTCACGGCGGGGGCGGTCAAATGCGGGGTCATTTGAATCATCGTGGTTTTTTACCACCAATACGTCGGGTAACGCCGCCCCGATCCGCAATTGTTATACACCAGCGCCACGCCCACCAAAATCAGCGAACCAAACAAAGTCGGCATCCATAAAAAATCCCAGCCCGCGCCCGCCAACATCACAATAAACGGGTTCGATCCCGCTGGCGGATGCGGCACCCGCAGCACCAACATCAGCGCCACAGCCATACCCACCGCCATGCCGCCGCACACAAACAAGACATCCGCAGGCTGTTACACACGCGATTGGCAGAAGCGGGCGTTACAGATGCGCAAATGGCAGCGGATCACTTGTTTTTAATCGGCGAAGGCATGATTGTGGCGGCGCAAACGGGGCAGGGCGATGCGATTGCCGCAGTGGACAACGAACAACGGCTTTCGTTAATGACTTGAACGTTTTGAAAAAACGCCCGAAATAGATGCAGTTTGAGACGGAGCAGCGCAGCGAGTGCGACTGTCGGAAATCCCGTGGGACAGATTGGCGGCGTTTCCCGATTTGACGATTGATTGGCGGGCGGATATTGGTTTGGTGGATGTGGTGGACGCAAATCGATGTCGGTTTGCGTTTCGGTACGCCCTGGGCATTGCCTTATTACCGCTTTTTGATGATTTGATTTGTGATGATTGGATACAACTTTTGCCCAACTGGCAGATTAAAGATGTGCCTTTGTATGTTATTTATTATAAAAATCGTGGCACGGTGGCAACGGTGCGTAGTTTTGTGGCGTTTTTATTGGAACGAGTACAAAAAGTATGAATAGCTTAACTTAAAAAATCGGACAAATTGCCCGATTTTTTATGGTTTAATCATGTATTCCAAAACGTTAATCAGTTTTGGTTTGACACGCCCATTTGCCTACATGATGTGATGGACGCTTTTAAAGTTTTGCCAAGATGATTTTAAGCTAGGATAGTACCTTTACTAGACCACCATATTGGCAAAATCACTTAACAAGCCTGCTTTGATTTGCTCGTTAAAACGCTTTTTTAAATTGGGCTAAAATCTGACTGATTTCATCATTGGCTTCTTTTTCATCTGCTTGCACATCACCGTGTGGCGTTAAATCATTGACCACTTGGGGCAACAGCTCAGCAATGCCTTGGCAAACTTGACCTTGGTCAGCACCAACTTGACGACAAACATCGTTAATCTGCTCTTGACCAAAAAGACTGAGAATATCACCTGCGTCCAAGCCGTCATTATCTCTGTCAATATTAACCCATGATTGGGCTTTGTTGCCCAAGCCATTGTTATTAAATTTTGCTAATAGACCTGACAAACCGCCATTACTTTGAATAAGACCCAAAACAATCGGCAACAACGCCAACAATAACGCACCTTTATTAAAACCTCCTGACTGTGTTTGTTGTTTTTGGCTGCCTAGCACGCTGCCTAAAATACTGCCCAAATCGCCCGCTTTTGGTTGAGTTTGTTGGCTTTGCTGTGTTTGACTGCCAAGCACGCTACCAAGCAAACCACCCAAACCAGCATTAGACTGACCACCCATTTGACTGGCGACCACGCTACCAAGCACATTGCCCAAGCCTGAATTTTGACCACCTAGCAAACCACCTAAGCCACTTTGTTGTTGGGGCTGATTGCCTGTCATGGCATTGGTGATGACTTTGGTAACGATGTTCTGTAAAAGACTCATGAGATTTTCCTATCAATAAATGAAGTATGACCTGCATTTTATCAAAATAATCGATGACAGGTGATAATTTCTTAAAAATGTTACAAATCATAATAATTTAAGAACATTAAGACAGAGTTAGTACGCAAATGCTATAATAGCAAAAATTTAACACTTGACTTGTTATGTGGCAAAAACTGATTCCAAACTGGCTTATCCCTTTTATTGAGCAACCAAAAACTGCCCTACCTGACATCAGTGCAGGGCTGATGATGGCAATACTGGTCATACCCCAAAGCCTAGGCTACGCCATGCTGGCAGGCTTACCCCCTGTGATGGGTCTGTACAGTGCCATCGTACCAACCTTGGTATATGCCTATATTGGTTCAAGCTCGGTCAATGCCCTAGGACCTGTGGCAATCACCGCCGTCATGACAGCAGGGGCGTTATCGTCTTATGACCTAGGTAGCCCACAATATATCCAAATGGCAATCACCTTGGCGCTGCTTGTTGGGGTCATCCTGCTGATGGCAAGTTTGTTAAAACTTGGTTGGATTATGCAATTTATCAGCCGTGGCGTGTCAGCAGGTTTTGTCAGTGGGGCGGCGTGCCTAGTTATCATCAGTCAGCTAAAACACTTAATTGGTCTGCCCATATCAGGGGACAGCTTAATTGGTATGATAAAAAGCCTAGCCCATGTAGAGACTTGGATAAAGCCATACACCGCCTTACTTGGCATCGTGTTATTTGCTCTACTGGTCATAAATCGCTACCGCCCACATTATCTGTGGGGCATACTTCCAAAAAATACCCAATCCATCGCCAAGCAATTTTTTGCGGTGGGCTGTGTGGTGGTACTGATTGTGCTTCATCACCGCTTGGACTGGGGAAGTTTTGGCATCGCCACTTTATCCGCCCTACCCCAAGAGCTGTTTTTGCCACGCCTGCCTGTACTAAATACACACATCTTGGTGGAGCTACTACCTTCTGCCTTGCTCATCGCACTCATCGCCTTTGTGTCTAGTGCCAGTGTGGCAGGTAACATCGCTCGCATACGCAAACAACATTTTGACAACACCCAAGAATTAAAAGGCTTAGGCTTTGCCAATGTTGCAAGCTCCTTGTTTGGGGGCTTTCCTGTTACAGGTGGTTTATCTCGCACCAGCCTAAACATCATGCTTGGAGCAAAATCCCCCTTGGCATCTGTCATCTGTGGCTGTGGCGTGCTGATTATCATGCTGTTTTTTGGGGGATATATGGCAGGGTTGCCTTATGTACTTTTGTCAGCGATTATCATGAGCTCCATGATTGCCATGATAGATTTAGACACCCTAAAAACCGCCCTAGCTCACGACAAAGGCGAAGCGATAAATTTTGGGGCAAGTTTTTTGGGCTGTGTGTTTTTTGGGCTAAATATGGGGCTGATTTTTGGGCTGTTTGTCAGCTTTGCAGGGATTATTTACCGCTCTCATCGGGTGCATATTGCGGTGGTCGGACAAGTGGGCGACAGCGAGCATTTTAGAAACGTACTGCGTCATGAGGTGCGTACTTTTGATGATGTTTTGCTCATTCGTATTGATGAAAATCTCTATTTTGGCAACGCCCAAAGCGTCAAAGACAAACTTTATCAGCTCATCAATCAGCACACCGCTTGCGACATTGTCATCATCATGACAGCGGTCAATCACCTAGATTTATCCGCCCAAGAAATGCTCGCCCGCTTAAACCAAGAGCTGTACCAGATGGGCAAAAAACTGCATTTTAGCGAAATTAAAGGACCTGTGATGGACAGTTTGGCTCATACTTGCCTACTAAAAGAGCTAAGCGGTCAGACCTTTTTAAGCACCAGCGATGCCATACAACATCTGACTGGCAACGCAGCAGCCAAATAAACCACAACCAAAAACCACTTTGATACGCTGATTACAAAGTCTCAACTGAGATTTTTCCCCAAAATGCGTGTTTGTGTTAAAATAATTCATTTTTATGATGGGAAATGCTATGGCAGGCAGTTTATTACTTTTATTAGATGACATCGCCACCGTACTTGATGACGTATCCGTACTGACCAAAGTCGCCGCCAAAAAAACCGCTGGCGTGCTTGGTGATGATTTGGCACTCAATGCCCAACAAGTTACTGGCGTACGAGCTGACCGAGAGCTGTCTGTGGTGTGGGCGGTTGCCAAAGGCTCTTTTGTCAATAAGCTGATTTTGGTGCCTGCCGCTCTTGCCATCAGCCAAATCGCTGCTTGGCTGATTACGCCACTATTGATGATAGGCGGGCTGTTTTTGTGCTATGAAGGCTCAGAAAAAGTGTTGCATAAATTCGCTCCCAAACTGCTGCCCCATGAGCTAGATGACCCTGATGCCCACACCGCTCGCCTAGAAGCCAATGCGGATGACAATGTGGATTTGGTCGCCTTAGAAAAAGACAAAATCAAAGGGGCAATCCGCACCGATTTTATCTTATCGGCTGAGATTGTGGTCATTTCACTTGGCACGATGGCAACTGCCACCTTTACCATGAAGGCTTTGAGCTTGTCTGCCATTTCTATTTTGATGACCGTTGGTGTTTATGGTTTGGTGGCACTTATCGTCAAGATGGATGATGCAGGCGTTCATCTTGCCAACAAACCCGACACAGCCAGTCAAAAACTTGGTGCGTTACTACTGGCCTTTGCTCCAAAACTGATGAAGTTTTTGTCCATCGCTGGTACGCTTGCCATGTTTTTGGTGGGCGGCGGTATTTTGGTGCATGGTGTGGACATACTGCATCATCAAGCCGAACATTTATCGCAGCTGTCAGGTATGTTTGGCGGACTGACCGAAAATCTGTACAATGGCATTGTTGGCTTTATTGCTGGCTGTATCATGGTTGCTGTTATTGTGATATTTAAAAAAATGACAGGCAAAGCCCATTGAACATCTTGTAATTTACCGAAAAACTGTTATAATGGGGAGCTTATTTTGTCCCAATTTGAGTCGATGCCTACGCCCCAAGACCGTACCAGCTCATTATAATACGACCAAATTGATGTTATCTGTCTTGATAGGAGTAACTTATGCCTTTAGTAAAGGTCAAAGAAAACGAACCAGTGGATATTGCCATCCGCCGTTTTAAACGTGCTTGCGAAAAAGCAGGTGTGCTTGCTGACGTTCGTAAAAAAGAGTTTTATGAAAAGCCCACCCAAGAACGTAAACGCAAAAAAGCGGCTGCTGTTAAGCGTTACAAGAAAAAAGTATGGCGTGAGCAAGTACGTACTGTTCGCAAATACTAATATAACAAACACTCATCTTTTGATGGGTGTTTTTATTTGACAAGAGTTTATAGGTCAAGTTTGTGGATAAGGTTTATATTTTATGGCACACCAGAGTTGATGCTTTTGGCTGTGATAATGACAAATGTCTGGGCGTATTTTCAAGTCTTGAAAATGCAGAGCAAGCCAAGCAATACGCCCTAACCCAAAAAGGCTTTAAAGATTATCCTGACGGTTTTTGTGTTTCTGAGTACACCATTGACAAACAAGAGTGGCTAGAAGGCTTTGGTTAGCCACCTCCCACCGCGCCTGCACCACCTCAATACGCATACCCTCGCCAATGGCGTGTATGTCGCAAATTTCGTTTTACTCTGGATTATTTATTATCCAATATTTCAAGCGAAACTTCTGCCCACTCACTGACTTCTGCATTTTCATCATTTAGCAATTGATTGAGAGTGGCTCTGACCGTTTTATCGTCAGGTAAGTTACCCAAAGCAAAAGCACAACTGACCCGAACTGATGATGTTGGGTGTGTGCTGTATGACAGTATCATCTTTCTGATTTTGTCATCAATGTCCGATAAGGGCAAATTCATGGAATGACAGCCATAAAAATGTCCCAACGCATAAATGGCATTCGTCTTAACGCTGATACTGTTATCTTTGGATAATGCCAATAAAATCGGTGGAATTTGTGCCAAAATGTCTTGATTAACCGTTTTAAACTGACCCAAAATAAACGCACAAAGTTCACGAAGATAATATTTTTGGGCGTTTTTTAGGCTGATGACTTGATAAAATAATTCATCAGAGCCACGCAGCTGAATGGTCTTGCCTGCAATGGTACGAACCTTGCCATCTGTATCTTGTAAGTAATCAAAGACAGTTTCATCATCTTGACTTTCCATGTATTTGTAGGCTAGTATTTCCACTTCCTTTGTCATATCATCAATCATTTTTTCTTCTTATTCTTACTTGCTCTACCATGACGACAGTCCCGCACTTGTTAGTAGCTTTAACGGCATTTTAGAATACTGGTATTTATTTTTAAGCCATTTACAGCGTTCAAATCTAGTGTGTCCATTCCCTGAGTTAATCCAATCGTTTCAAATTTCAGAATTTACCTGACACAACCTAAGAATAAATCAGATGACCGCCTGCTACTTTGGTTGCAAATTCAGATATTTACCCCATGTTAAAAATTATGGTTTAGTACGCTTAACCTTAATAAGAATTCTGAATATGAGCAAAAATATGCCTAACCACCCCCCACCGCCTGCACCACTTCTATTTTTAGGCCATCAGTAATGACGGTGTCTGCCAGATGTGCCTTAGGTATCAGCCATCCATCTATCTCTACTGCAAAACGACCGTGCGTGAGTCCTTGCTCCTCCAACAATGCCAGCACAGTTTGATGGTGGGTATTTATTGGCGTGCCATTTAGCATGACGTTCATAGATTATCCTTAGGCAATTTCATAAAACACAACAACAGCCAACCAATGATGAGCATTGTGCCACCAATCGGCGTGATTGCTCCTAGCCATTTAGGCAGTCCAAGTGCCATCAAATACAGTGTGCCACTAAAAATAATGATACCAACTTGCAAAGTCATGGCAATCTTACCAATACGATAGCCCAATACCGCCAACACGCCCAAAGCAAGCAAACCCAATCCATGCACAAACAAGTACAAAGTCGCCGTATCCCAAATCTGCAAGGCATAGCTGTCTGCCATCTTTTTTAGACCATGAGCCCCAAAAGCCCCCAAAGCCACGGCTATGGCAAGATTTAGTCCTGCAATTTTTAACCAATATTGTCTATCCATCTCATCACTCATCAAAAATCATGGTGTCCATCATCATCGCATCACGGATTTTATCCATGGCATTTTTTTCAATCTGACGCACCCTTTCGGCTGAAATATTATAAACCGCCGCCAGTTCATGCAGTGTGGATTTTTGGTCAGCAAGCCATCTTTGTGTAATGATGTCTCGTGAGCGGTCGTCTAGCCCCTGCATGGCACTTTGCAGGGCAGTGGTGGTGTTTTCTTCCCAGTTGGCATCTTCTACGACATCAGCAGGGTCAATGGCATCTTCTAAAAACAGCTGTGGCGCATAACGCCCATCGTCTTCATCACTGTCTTGCATTTCAAAGGACGCATCATAGCTGGTCAAACGACTTTCCATTTCCAACACTTGCTTGACCGTTACCCCCAAATCATGAGCAATGGCTTCGGCTTCTTCCAAAGTAAGCTGATTGCTGGATTTTTTTAGGCTACGCAAATTAAAAAACAGTTTGCGATGGGCTTTGGTGGTTGCCACTTTAACAATCCGCCAGTTTTTGATGACAAACTCGTGAATCTCCGCCTTAATCCAATGCACTGCAAAACTTACCAAACGCACGCCTTTGCTGGGGTCAAAACGCTTGACCGCTTTCATCAATCCCAAATTACCTTCTTGGATAAGGTCAGCTTGCGACAACCCATAACCTGAATAACTGCGAGCAATATGTATCACAAATCGCAAATGGCTCATCACCAAAAGCCGTGCCGCTTCCACATCACCATCATAATAGTAACGCTCAGCCAGCTGTTTTTCTTCGTTGGGGGTGAGTATTGGGATTTGGTGAACGGTATTAATATACGCACCTAAATTTACCCCGGGGGCGGTCAGATGGGTGGGCATGGCAGGCACCAAATCTTTGGTGGCGACATCATGGTTTGGGGAATCTAGACGCACAACATTGAGGCGGTGAAGTGCATTCACCCCAAAATCTTCGTCCACATCATCTAAATCATCAAGCTCATCTGACTCATCAAAGCCATCAAATCCTTCAAAATCATCATAATCGCCATCAAACTCATCATAATCGCCAAAATCATCTGTTCGGGCAGGATTGTCATGTCGGTATTTGGTCATTTTGTTCTACATATCAAATAAAAACACCCCTATTGTAAGCCTTTGAATGGTGAAACGCTAGGGGCGTATGTTAAATTGATAAACATTTTAACAAATTTCAATGTATCAGCAAAATTAGATGGCTTTTTGATGGCAAGGTTATTTGGTGATGATAAAATGATAAACGTCATCTGCCCAGCTTTGTACTTGAAGACCTTGTTTTTGACAAAACGCCACCAAGTCGGTTTGGCTGTTTTTATCCGTAGCAATCAGATACAAACTTTTGCTATCTGCCACCGTACGCAAAGCAACTTTCGCTTTTAATAAAGGCATGGGACAAGCCAGTCCACGAGCATCAAAAAAGGCGGTGATTTGCCCATCTGCCATGCTCTTATCACACAAAGGTTGGCACAAGGCAAATGCTTTATCATCTAAGGACGCATTTAGCTCATCGCTGAGCATGGGTAAATCATTCGCCATAGATTTTTATGCCCTGCACAAAAGCACAGCTCTTTTGACGAGCCGACAAAACCATCGCATCATGTTCACCATACAGACGAGCCAAAGTGTTCTTTTTGGCTTGACGTTGTCCACTACCAACACCTGTACCCAAACTGATGGACGGATAAATGCCACCTCGCCCTGCTGAGATGCCAATGCCCACACCTGTGGCTAGACTGACGTTTTGGTTTTCGGTGGCTTGTGCCAGCTTGCTCACTCGGGCAATTTCACCTTGCAATGTATTGCAATCATGACTTTGATAATTGGCAGGGTTGATATACTGTGGGGCAATCGTACCTGTGGTAGCACAGCCTGCCAAAACCAAAATACACCCACTTAAACTGATGATTTTTTTCATGATATTCAACTTATATTAATGTTTGTTTTGTCCTGCACAGTTTGGACTGTCTGGGGCTGATGATAATGCCGACCATTCATCAGGTGTATAAGCATGAATGGCTAAGGCGTGAATACTTCCCCCTTGTGCCATCAAAAACGGCGTGGCAATGGCATATACCGCCTGATGTCTTGCTGTCAGACGCTTGTTTTTAAAGTCATCAGAGACGATGACCAGTTTAAAATGACTTTCTTTACCATCATAATAACCTGCGTGCATATGGCTTTCGTTATCTAGGGTCATATAGACAGGATTAAGAGCGTTTAGGGCATTTGTCAAAAGTGTGTGTGTGGTCATATCAGCGTTTTACAGAAGATTGGTATAAAGGGTTAACAATTGGCAATAAAGCTTGGATTTGTTTAATGCGATTTTCACTATTGGGGTGCGTGCTTAAAAACTGGGGCATGCTCCCTTCGGACGCTCGTTGCATTTTTCGCCAAAGCGTGATGGCAGCAGTTGGGGCATAACCTGCTCTTGCCATCAGCTCAAGACCGATTTTATCCGCTTCGGCTTCTTGGGTGCGTGAATGGGGCAAATCAAGACCAATGCTCCCTGCCAAACTGGCAAGCTGTGCTTGACCTGATGACAAACCCAAAGCAGCCGATGCAATGGACAGCACGCTACCTGTCGCCATGCTACGACTCATACGCTCTCGGCTATGTTCACGCAAAGCGTGTGCCATCTCATGCCCCATGATGGCGGCAATCTCAGCATCGCTTAATTGTAATTTGTCTATGATGCCACTATAAAAAACAATCTTACCGCCCGGCATGACATAGGCATTTATGGTATTATCTTGGATAGAATGCACCTGCCAACGCCACATACCTGCATCGCCACGATAAATGGTGGTGTGTGGGATTAGATGATTGGCGATGCGTCTTAGGCGAGCCACTTGGGCGGTATCAACATCTAATTTACCCGCTCGTCTGGCTTCGCTGATGGTTTGCTGATAGGCTTGGTTGGATAATGCCAGCACCTCTTCACTAGATACCAAAAGCAACTGCTTACGGTCAGCCCCCACCGCCCCTGCTTCGGTGGTGCTAGAACAGCCTGACATGGGCAAAATCAAACTGACACTTAATATGCTTGTTAATAGAGTTTTTTTAAAAAATTTCATGCTGACACCCCTTTTTATTTTAAGGTTTAACCACATGATTATAACCAAACTCTCATCAATAGCAAGCCATCTACACAAAAAAGCACAAATATTTTATCGGCACGCTGGCTCTTGCAATGCCCACAAAAAACTTTATAATGATAATTTTAGGAGCCTTTTATGACCGACATACCACCGCCACCCACCCCACCAGAAGACGATGAATGCTGTCAAAGTGGTTGTGAAGAGTTATGTGTATTTGAGATTTATCGCCAAGAAAAGGCAGAATATGATGCCAAATACACCCAACGTCCCCCAACTGACGATTAACGCTCTCCCAAACCTTCTGACAATGTTTTGGTAATCGGCTTGGTCAGATAAGACAATACTGTTCGCTCCATTGCTTTGATGTCCACACTGGCGGTCATACCCGGCTTGATGACAATGTCTTTGGCACGGTTTTCATACTGAGCCCCCGCGATACGAATTTGCACCCGATAATAAGGCTCTTCACCTTGTGGTGTCTTTTCCATCAGCGTATCAGGAGAGATGTAGATGACTTCACCGTCCATCGCCCCAAAAATAGAAAAGTCATACGCATCTAGCTTCACACTTGCCATTTGACCTTCTTTGACATAGGCAATGTCCACAGGTTTTACCTTGGCTTCTACAATCAAATCACTGCTGGTCGGTAGCAGTTGCATGATGGTATCACCTGGTCTGACCACCCCACCAATGGTGGTAACAGCAATGTTATTTACTTTACCATCTGTGGGAGCAAACAGGCGTTTTTCTTCTAGTACTTGGGTGCGGTCTCTAAGCTGTTCTTGCTCTACTTGTAGCTCTTCTTGGGCTTTGGTCAGCTCGGTTTGGGCTTCTTCAAAATATTTATTACGCTTATTGGTAATCTGAGCTTCAATATCTGCCACCTGACGGCGAAGTTTAATCACGTCTGCTTGACTGACATCACCATGTACCAGTAGTGGCTCATTTAAAGACAGCTCTTGTTTGGCAAGCCTGAGCATGTTTTCCAGTGATGACACATCTTGCTGAATGGCTTGACGACGGCGATTATACAGCTCGGTTTGGTTTTGGACGTATTCAGGGTATTTTTGGACATCGGCACTAAATTTAAGTGGCTTATCAAAAATCTCTGCTTCCAAACGTGCCACCCTTGCTTGCAGGGCTGCCACTTTGGTTGCACTATTGTCCAAAGCCGCCTTGGCTCGCTCTTCTTCTAGTACCGCCAACAAATCACCTTTTTTAACGTCATCGCCTTCTTTGACAAGCAGTTCAGAAAGCACTCCTTCGTCCACCGCTTGTATCTCTTGGGTTCTGGCACTAGCAATGACGGTGGCGGTAGCTCGGGTTACTTGGTCAATCTTAGCAAACGATGCCCACACCACCAAAATCACAATCATCACCAAAGTCGCCCAAATCACAAGGCTAAATTTACCTGTCTGAGGTTTGGTCGGTCGGTAATTATACTCATTCATAGATATTTTCCATTAAGACTGTTTGCCCTGAATCATCGTCTGGTTTTGACCTGATAACTGTTGGCGGTCGTGTGCGTTTTGTTCATTTTTCATCAGTTGGTCCAGCACCATCTGCTTAGGTCCGTCCATCACCACCTGACCGTTTGCCATGATGATGATGCGATTGACAAGTGCCAAAAGCTCCATTTTGTGCGTGGAAACAATGAGCGTTTTTGATGGGTCTTTTAACTCTTCGGCAACAACCCTTAGACATTGCTGGGCTTGCTGATTGTCCATAGATGCTGTTGGTTCGTCCATCAGCCACACAGACGGCTCTGTCAGCACCAAACGTGTAAAAGCCACCAGTTGTTTTTGACCGCCTGACAAACCCTTACCGCCTTCACTGATGGGCAAATCCAAACCATTAGAATGCCCTGACACCAAGCGGATAAGCCCTGTGCGGTGCAAGGTTTTATTTAAAATGTCATCACTTGGGGTTGGCATACCAATGAGCAAGTTTTCTCTAAGCGTGCCTTGAAATAAGCGGTGGTCTTGTTGCAAGTAGCCAATTTGATGATTTAAAGACTCTCGGCTGATATGACTCATGTCAAGTCCATCCACCAAAACAGTTCCTGATGTCGGCGAATACAGTCCTGAAAGCATTTTTAGCAAGGTAGATTTGCCTGAACCGATAGAACCCAAAATCGCCACTCGCTCACCTGCATTGATGGTCAATCTTGGCACATCTAATGCCAAACGATCATTTTCACCATATTTAAACTGCAAACGCTCGCATTGATAATTACCATAGATGCGACTTGGTGATAAAGGGTGGCTGACGTTGTCATTGTCTTGGGCAAGGCTAAACAAGCGTTCAATGTTCATTTGGGCAGCTTTGGCGTGCGAATGTTGAACCAAAAGGTTTGGCAAACTCATGATGGGTGCTAAAATCCGCCCCCCCAAAATCGTACAAGCAATCAGCCCCCCTGTGGTCATCTGTTGCCCCATCACGATAAACGCCCCCACAATGACAATACCAATATAACTGACCTGTTGAAGCATTTGCACACTATATGTCAAATTATCATTGATATGACGCATTTTTAGGTCATTTTTGGTGGTGGTGTCCATGACGTTTAGCCAACGTGATAAAAACTTCCAGTTACCAGAGCCTGCTTTGATGGTCTCCATGCCTTCTACAGTTTCTACCAAAATCCCTGTTTTTAGATAAGAAGCAGATGCCCCTTCGGCGGCTGTGGCATCCATTTTTTTACGGCTATTTAAGCCCAAAAACACCCCTATCACCGCAGCGATGATTGGCACTAACGCCACCCAAGGCGAACCAATGACAGCAATGATGGTAATAAACAGCAAGCTCATTGGTACATCAACCACCGTAAACAAACTGCTGGCAGTAAAAAAACTTCGCACCTGCTCATAGCCACGTAGCTGTGCCACCAGACTGCCGACCGAATTTGGCATTTGGTCTATTCGCACCTTTAACAAACGCTCAAAGATTTTGCGTGATAAAGTTTGGTCTATGCCTACCACCAGTTTATCCATAACTTTTGAGCGAGCAAATTTCATACCCAACTCAAACAAAATAATCAATGCCACGCCTGATGATAAAATGATGAGTGTGTATTTACTGCTTGTAGGAATAACACGGTCATACACCTGCATAGAAAACAGCGAGATGGCAAGTGCCAGCATATTGATGATAAAAGATGCCATCACCGCTTCTATGACCACCCATTTATATTGGCGTAAATTTTGTTTTAATAATTGTGAAAACGTGATGTTTTTTTGAGCAATATGTTCATCGGTCAGCGTAATCTTTGCCACAAAATCCAAATCAGACGTGCGACAAGTAAAACGACCACCTGACTGCTCAAAGGTCCACAGACCTGATTGCACCTGTGCCACCACTCGCCCATAACCAAGCTCAGTATGATGTGCCAACAGTGGCATATATGCAGGGTCGGGCTCACTTAGAATAAATGGCAAATCAGCAATACCAAGCACAGACAACAAAACCAACAACTGCCCTTCTGGGTCATGAATCTCATCCAACCCATTGATGGCAGAGTGCAAACGGTTAGCATCCACAGGCACGCCCTGCTCTTTTAATAAAACAGCAGTAGCATGACCAAGCTCACTTAGGTTTTGTTTGATACTAATGGTATTCTGCGAAAGCATAGGTTTCCTTAATTGGTGTCAATTATCATCAGGGGGTCGTCAGGTATCAACACATCACCCCCATCTATGTCTGTATCTTCTGTTTCATCGCCAGCAAAAGCCAGCTCATCTAGCGTCCATTCAGGCAAACTGTCATCAGTTGGTGTTGGGCTGATTTTTGGGCGTTTCAGCTTGCTCTTTTGAGTCTGTGCCCAATCCACAAACGCTCGATATGGACGAAATTCACTGACAGGCTCAATGATGGCCTTATGCTCTTTTTGCCACGGCATCGCCCCAAAATCCACTTGCAATTTATAAAAACTTGCCACCATCTGACTTTGCACTTCTAAAAGCTGTCGCTGATAGTCTGACAATTCCCGCACGGCATTGAGCACTTCCAGCCAAGATTTTCGCCCTGCAATAAACTGTCGCCCATAAGAATCCACAACAATCTGAGCCCCATCAATGGCGGACGTGAGCGAACGCTCTTTGTCCTTGGCAGAGACAAACTCTTGATACTGCGTCTGCAAGCTTTCCATGACATTACGGCGGGCAGCTTCTTGGCTTTGTGAAAGACTTAATGCACGAGCTTGCGATGCACGAGCCAATGCCATATTGGAAAATCCTGCCCCTGGGTCATAACTCATGCCCACCGAAAAATCCCCTTTATCACTATGTTTTTCCAATTTAAAGGTATGCTGATATTGCACATACATCGTTGGATAACGGCTGGCAAGCTGGGATTTTGCTTCTTGTTTGGCAGATTCTACTTGGTAAAACTGACGCACCACACTTGGATGGGTTGCTCCTGAGCTGTTAAACACCATGTTTTCAAAATTGACCGATTGAGTCTTGGCATAGTCAGTCAGCATTTTTAAAGTAACATGATAGTTTTTTGTGCCAATGCTCTCACCAACAAGCTGTGCCAATCTTGCCCCTGCCACACGCTCTTGCTCTAACGCCCCTTGGTATGAGTTATAATCCTGCAAAATGCGATTTTTTACCAAATCCAGCTCAATTCTGGCAGAAACCCCATGCTCCACACGTCGCTGCATCATGGCTTCAAATTCACGAAGTCTCTCCAAGTTCGCTGTATAAAGCTCCTGTAAAGCAATGGCATAAATGTAGCTTTGCCAAATGTCTATGGTATTTTTTGCCACCGTGTTTTGTTGGTCAAAAATGTAAGCAGTTGCCGATTTTTCGTCATAAATACTGCGGTTAATGTTGGCAGTCAGCTGACCACCTGTCCACACAGGTTGTCTGATGGTTACAGTACTGATAAGACCATCTTGGCTGTCATGCCCTGCACTGACACTGGGGGTCGCCCACAAGCTTAACTTGGCAGCCTTTACGCCTTCTTGGGCAGCAAGCTCATCAGCACGAGCTGCATTCACCAAAGGGTGCGTGTTGGTTGCCTTAATAATAAGTTCATCAATATTTAAAGGATTGACTTCGGCACGCACAACCAGCGATGTCATCATCGCCAGTATGCCAAGCCCGAGTTTTGAAATTTTTGTTGTTATCACAACCACCTACCCAGTCAATATATTCATCGGTTTATCATAGCAAATTTTGGCTTAAATTACTGCAACGCCTGTCCTATGTATTCTTGCTTTGAGCCGATTTATTGGGCTGTTAAACGATTTGTGCCGATAACAGCACTTGTTATTTAGCAAAAATCATACCAAAAAATGACTCAACCGCACTTCATAATAACAAAAAACCCACAAGCGAACTTGCAGGTTTTTTGGGTTGGTTGGCGTTACAAGATGGCGTTGGCTTTTAAGAACGCATCTAAGTCAGTATAAGACTCTGTCATGTTCTCAAACGTGATGGCATTGCTACCACCGTCAGCCGTCTTGAAGCTTAGGGTCTTAGTGCTGTCATTCCACGCCATGTCGCTGACACTGTCTTTGCCTGCCCAAGCTGGGTTATCCAGATTAATACCTAGATTTTGAGCATTGACGTCAATCACATCACTTAGGACAATCTTATCCACACCAACAGTAAAGTCTTTGATGATGTCGTTATCATTGTCCACTTGCGTGTTATAGACAAACAAGTCAGCACCTTTGCCACCAACAAGCGCGTCATTCATCTTGCCACCATAAATGATGTCTTTGGCTTCTGTACCTGTGATGAATTCTTGGTCTTTGGGGTTGGTACCACTAATCACATCACCTGTACGAACATGCCATTCATCATTAACCATGACGATGTCTTGCAAGATGTTTAGGTCTAGCGAGTTGTCTCTGAGCATCAATGTGTCGCTTAAATCCAGTGTCTTCCACTCAGTTTCATGGCTTGGTTTGTACTCAAAGTTAAGCACGCCCTGAGCTCCTTGCTCCCAGTAGAGTAGCTCCACTGGTACAAGACCGCCTTTAATCTGCACGCCTGTGGCAGTACTGGTGTCTGGGGCACGAATGTTATCATACTCAATCACAGACTGACCATCTAACAACAAACGGAAACCATCATCAGAATAGACTCTAAAATCATACTGACCCGGCTCTAAGTAGATATTACCCGTAACACGTATGCCAGCATCTGTGGTGTTGCCCAAACCTGACTCAGCAACAATACTGTTACCATCACTATTGGATTTTGACAAGAATTTGTACAATTGACTGTTGCTTGTTGTTAAACCACCTGTACCTGCTGTCTCACCACTTGCTAAGCTGGTGTTTGTACCCAAACTCGTTCTGACATTACCATAGTTAATGGTTGTGGCAGTAAAGCGAGCATCAGGAGCACCTTGATGGGCAGAAGCATTTGTGCCAACCACGTCTGCACCATTACGTCCGTTGATGATACCTTCCATGTCAGAAATGGTTTGCAGGTTGCCATACTTAGTATCATCAGCATGCACTTTATTGCCTGCAACTACTTGGTCGTTATAACCATAGTACTCGCCATTTAAGCCTTTGATACTACCATCGATCACATCAAGTGTCGCTTTGCCATTGATTGATGTATTGCCATCAACGTCTTTGACAACCACATTCCACGTTTGCTTAGACTCAACGCCATCGCCATCGCCATCAACTACCGTATAGGTCATCTGTTCTTGATAAGCAGATTTATTAACTGCTGATGTGTAGCTGTATTTGGCAGTTGCCATGTCCACCACCAATTTGCCACCTTGTGGAGTATTGATGCTAACAAAGCTGGTGTTGGTCATTGTGCCATTTGGCGTGGTAATGTCTTTACCATCAAAGGTGTAAGTCGCCCCACCAATGACCACTTTGGAGACATAGCCACCATCTGCACCAAAGCCTGTGAACTGACCTGAGATGGTATTATCATTGATAAATACAGAACCATCGCCTGTGGCAGTAACGCTTTGGATTGAGATGCTGGTATTTTCAGTCAAGTTTTGAGCCAAGCCTGATGTGTCAGTTGCTGCCAAACCGTCCAAGTCAGTTGATGTTTTGCCATCATAAGCAATTGGGTCAATCGCTGATGAATCTGAACCGATGTGGGCTGAGTAAGCATAAGACTTGATGTTGTTGGTTTTCAGCCAATCTGTCCACACTTTCTCTTCGGCTTTACTGATACGCGGACTGTCATGACCACCATTTACTGTACCTGATAGACCATTATTATCACCCATAGACACATTTGGGTGTCCATCTGTCAAGAAAATGGAGACGTTATTTGCATCGCTACCTGTAAACTTGCCTGGGTGCGCAAATGCATCCATCATCTTCGCCAAGGTATCTTCATAGTTGGTGCTACCACGATTAATATTAGCGTCCGCATAATCTCTCAAAGTAGCAATCCAAGCTAAGGCATCAGATGCTGTCATCCAAGTATTGCCAACAGTATTTGCTTCTCTGCCAAACAACACCATCTTAACCATCACTTCATTATCGCCCGAATCGTACTGCTTGATGGCATCAGACAGAGCTTTTTGAGTTACATCCAGACGAGTTGCAGGTTTACCATCAAGAATGGCAGGTGAGTTCATGCTACTTGACACATCAAAGCCGACCAATAGGTTGGTTTGAGCAGGTTGTTTTTGTAGCACAATATCCACATGAGCATTTTGGTCAATAGATGGCATATCATCTTCTACCACGATGGCAAATTGACCTGTGGTGGTGGACGTGCCATCAGAGACTTTTAGGTTAAAGTCAAGATTTAACACATCTTCAATGCCATGCACAGGGTGCAAAATGGGCTGATGCAGTTTTATGGTATAGTCAGATGCAAACTTATCACCGCTGACAAGCACAGGCTGTGCCACTTCTACGGTCAATACCAACTCACCATTGGCTGTACCTTTGAGCGTGTTGGAGCTTGCGTCCCACTGCCACGCCACATCGTTGCCTGACAAGGTTTGAACCGTGGTCAAGCCTTCTAATTCCAAGCTTAGCTGTGAGCTGTCTGGGTCTTTAAAGGTAAACTGACCTGTTATCACGCTACTATTGGTGGTATCTGGCGAGCCTTGATTATCAGTGATGCCATTTTTAAGACCTTCCTCAGACACATAAATGGGGTTGGTTAAAGTCGTAAAGTCATCAATGCTTGGTGCAATGGCAGTTTCTACCGTAAACATCTTATCGGCTGTTTTGGTGGTCAGGTTGCCTGCCTTATCACGTGCCAAGATGGTTGCTTCTACCACTCTATCAACGTCAGCATTAAGCTCCGTGCCTGCAAAGTAAGCAGTAAACATGCCTTGGTCATCAACTGCCACTGTCTCATACTTACCATTGACATGAACAGTAACATAGTTACCTGGCAAGAAGTCGCCTGTTACCTTACCTACCACAGGGATAAGTTTGTCAGTAATCACAGCTTCTGATAAGTTTAGAACATTATCTTGACCTGCAATGCTGATAATCTCAATGGACAAGTTATTGGCATCTGGGGCAATGGTATCAATAATCGCAGAATCGGTATTGCCTGTGAGTGAGCCTGATACGTTTGTAATAAAGGCTTTAACACTCAACGTCTCACCTTCATTTGGTAACATCACGCCTGTTAAGGTTTGGGTTGAGCCTGCAACAACGCCATGCTGACCAACGGTGTATTTAATAAGCTCAACGCCGTTGCCATCAACCACCGTAACCACATCACCATCTTTGGCATCAGCAGGGATCAGTACGCTAACATCTGTGGTGGTGTCTGTGCCTTTTTCATCAGCATTGATGTAGCCGTTATTGTCTGCGTCTTTAACAATGCTAACCTCTGGTGCGGTTGCAGGGGCAGGCACATCAATTGTGCTTGGTACATTATTATCGTTATCTTGACCTGTTAAACCATGTGGGTCAGTAACAGTTACCTGCACCACAGGCAAATCATGACCTGCATTAATATGGTCGGCACCTTGTTGAGTTAAGGTAACTTGGCCTGTTTGCGGGTTAATGGCGTACAAACCATCGGGGTTTGAGTTTGGCGTCAAGCTATACACCAAAGGCTCGCCTTCTGGATCTGTGCCAACACTAGTAGCAACTTCTTGACCTGCCACAGCTTTACCTTGCTCAGGCGTGATGGTAACGGTTACCACAACGCTTGGGGCTAAGTTTGGCGTGGTTGAGCTGTCAACGATGGTGGTGTCTGCTTGAGCCACACCCACTTTGGCGCCATCAACTTGGCTGATG
>NZ_NKHK02000019.1 GCF_002224245.2 Moraxella sp. VT-16-12 | reverse complement strand
GTTTGGCTTGTCTTTCACGCTCCGCTTGCTCCTTGCGTTCTAGGCGTTCATTTTCGGCTTTTTGTAATTGCTCATAGTATTCATCAAGCCCCCACCGCTCGGCTATCGCCTTATTCTCAATATTTTTTCTATGAAAATCGTTCACTGGCTCGCCCTTGCTTTCCAAATGGGCGATATAATCAGCGACTTTTTGACGGACGATAACAAGCTCCTTATCGGTCAAGCCGTGTATAATGTCCACCGTGCTAGGGTCTCGGTTATCGCTAATCATCTTATCAATTTTGGCGGTTTTAGTGCGTTTATCATTGATAATTAGCGTAAAATGCGTGATGATTTTACCTAGCTTTTCCTGTTCCAATGTCAGCTCAAACTCGCCCTGCTCATTAATTTCTTTAATTACAGGCGTTAATACATATCTTTTAAAATCATTAACAGCTTCGTATTTATTAGCACACCCAAAAAATTCTTTCCATTCATCAACCACCATTGTAGCTTGTGGGTGTTTCTTACCCTGGGGCAGTTTTGAGCCAGCTCGTTTGCAACAAAATTCATAAAGACGTTTTGTGTGAAAACGCTTTAAATCTATGGTTTTCTCATAGGGGTATTTGGTGTATGCTTCGCCTGTCTTTTGGATTAAATAAGCCAAAACATCAGAGAACATAATAGCAATAAAACCGCTTTCCTTGTGATAGGCTACGGCTTGAACCCAACGGGATTTTAATTCCATTGGAGTATGTGAACCTTTTGGGCGTGCCACGCTGTAAGGGTCTTCTTCGCCCGCCAATCGCTTTAAATCATCTTTGTAGATTTGTGCTTTAAATTCTCGTCCATAAATTTTCTTAGCAGTTTCCGCCAAAACTTCATAGGCATAATTTTGATTGATTTTATTAGCTACGGCAAACTCTTTGGCAGAGATAAAAACTTGTTTACCGCCGATACGTTGGCTAAATAGCTTGTTAATCGCCAACGTCATCAAATCATGCTCGGCTGGCGACAGGTCGAAAGCACCTTCAACCAACGCATTTGATTTAAAAATCTCAATTTCTTTACCTTCAATATAAAAGCTGGCATTTTGGACAAAATCAGACATGGGCATCTCGGATAAAAAATAAGGCTCATTATAACAAGCGGAAAAATTATAATCAATTCCGTTTTATACGGAAAAGCCTTCAAAAAGTACATATAAGGAAAAAAAAAATAAATTCCGTTTGAATTCAGGGGTTTCTCCGTTTGAATTCAGGGGTTTCTCCGTTTGAATTCAGGGGTTTCTCCGTTTGAATTCAGGGGTTTCTCCGTTTATAATACTGTAATCTATTGATTTTAAAAAGAAAAAACGCCCCTATAATATAATAATATATATAATTAAATAATACCGTCCTCCTTTTTCAAAAAATTTTGAATTTTGACTCTAAAACTACTTCTCTTTGTCTTTTCAACCACTAAAAACCATAGTAAAATATAATGATTTTATAGTAAGGGCGAGCATACTTTAAGTACCCTTTGGGATACTTAAAAGCTCGTAAGGGGAATTCCCCTTAACCCCTTGTCATCTCCACTTCGCTACGATGATTGGGGACAAGCCCCCAAACCCCCTGTTGAAAAGGCAAAAGAAAAATGTAACACATTGCACGCACATTACACTACAAAATAAAAATATGACAATAGGCGTGCAATGTCATTACATTTGCAACATTGGAAATTTTTAACAATGAAATCGCCAAAACGCACCAAAGAAATCAAAATCAGATTAACCGAACAAGAACATCAGATTCTATTAGACAAAAAAACAGGGGCAGAGTTGGCAACTTGGATTAGGGATACTTGTTTAGAAACTGAATCCCCCAAGAAAAAACCAATCAAGACGGCAGACCCTGAACTACTTAGACAACTTGCCAAGATTGGCGGTAACTTGAACCAAATCGCCAAAGCCACCAACACCGAGCAAGCAAGGGGCGATATTATCAATCTTTTGAGAGTAACCGCAGAATTAGCCACCATTAGGGAACAACTAGACGAACTTTTGGAGCGTAACCAGTGATTGTTAAATTTTTACCCAATAAGGGGAAAGGTACTTGTTTAGCAACAATGAATTATTTACTAGGCAGGAAAGGCGACCGAGAACACGCCAAAGTATTACAAGGCGACCCCAAATTAACACAGCAGTTAGCCGACAGCCTAGAATTTAAGCACAAATACACGGTTGGGGTATTATCGTTCGGGGAGTCCGACCTTGATGACCGCCAAAAGCGTGAGATTATGGCAGACTTTGAAAAAGCCCTTTTGTGTGGACTAGAACAAGACCAATACAACATCTGCTGGATAGAACACCGAGACAAAGGGCGGTTAGAGCTGAATTTTGTCATTCCAAAGGTTGAATTAACCACAGGTAAGGCGTTAAACCCCTATTTTGACAGCGTGGACAGAAAGAGAGTAAACGCATTCAAAGACTGCACCAACGCCAAATATAACCTAACAGACCCCAATGACCCAGCTAATCGCCAACCATTGACACCCAAGTCTAACCTACCCAAAGACAAAAAAGCGTTACAGGAAGCGATTACAGGCTATCTGATGAACGAAATGGGCTTAGGTAAGGTAAAAGACCGTCAAGGCGTTTTAAACGCCATACAGAGCGATTTAGGACTATCTGTGGCGAGAGTTACCCCTAATTCAATCAGTATCAAAGACCCAACCAACGAAAATGGGCGAAATATCCGCCTAAAAGGGGAAATTTATGCAGACGCTTTCAGATTTAGCCAAAACTATTCAACAGAAAACGAGCGAGCGAGCCGAGAATACCGAGCAAATCGTACAGAACGAATTGCAGAAACTGGAACAATTCTTACAGCAGAGATTGAGAGAAAGCGAGCATTCAATCGCAAACTCTATTATCAACCACCAAAAGAGTCTGCAAGCGAAATTAAACACCGCCCTAGCGTTCAAGAATTGGCTCATGATAACCATAGGGGTATTATTGGCGATAGTCCTAGCATTGGGGGGAATGGCGATGTATTTTTACAGCAGTCTGAAAGACAGCCGAGCCGAACAAGCCGAAATTTTGGCGACCATAGAACAAATGCCACTACCGCCCAAAGTGTTGAACCGATTCAACATACAGCAGGACGACAAATATTATTACCTAGCGACCAAGAACAAGAAAGCGGAAGTATTCGCCAACAAAAACGGAGGACACACAATCAAAATACCCAAATAAACGCCGTAGAAGCCCCTACAAGCGATTTTTTTGGGATGGGTGGTGGTAAGATGCCACTCAATACCAAAAATCACTCTACGGAGCTCCTAGACCCCTTAAATGCGATTTCTCCAAAAAGACAGGATTTTTTAACCAATGCACAACAGCTTTATGAACGACTACAACGCATTGTTGAACGAGCTAGAACAGCAGTTAAACGCTTTACAAGCGACCACAGCAACACAGAGCGAGCAGATGCAGCAATTAACAGCAGTCAATCGGTCTTTGAGAATGCAGAACGAGCAATTACAGGGGCTAATAGACAAATTGACGACACAGAACGCCAAATTAAACAGCGAGAACAGCAGGCTAACGAGCTTGTTACAGAACAGCAAAAAGAGCTAAGACGAGATAATAACAGGGGGTTTGGGCGTTAATTTCGTCTACCCCCACAAGTTTTGTAATTGTTAAATTCTTTGGTTTATCATAGCACGCACAAAGAAAAACCCATTATTTTAAGGTAAAAAATTATGCCCCTATACGATAATGCCCTAGAAATTATCCGTACCAACTTAGAACAGCTACAAAACGGTGAACGCCCTAAATTTGTAGCAATCGGCAAGCTGACTGATGAGCAGTTAACCACAATCAACCAAAAACAACTTGAAAAAGGCTTGCCAGTTGTTCAATGTAACGAAATTTTGTATATGGGTAGGCATCACTACAACAGCCGAGCCATTAAGGACGGATATACGATTGATGATTTAGTGAAGCAGGTTGAAAGTGCATTGGCTGAAACTAGCGTGATTGAAAATAACAAGGTGCTCAAAAGCACCATTTTAAGAGATGACGGCTACGGCAATATGGTTCAAGATTGGGCGGTTTTTGAGATGACCGCAAAACGCCCAAAAATGGAGCTATTTTCAGTTATTCCCAAAGGGGATGATAACAAGCCACCAAAATAAAATCCGCCCATATGTTGCCATACAAACGGATTTTTGTGTCACAAACGCAATCTCGGTTAACTTAGAACTCCGACGCCCTTGCGTT
>NZ_NKHK02000018.1 GCF_002224245.2 Moraxella sp. VT-16-12 | reverse complement strand
AAAACCCCCACCAATCTCTTGGCGGGGGTAAATAAGGATGCTGACGATGACCTACTCTCACATGGGCAAACCACACTACCATCGGCGCTAAGACGTTTCACTTCTGAGTTCGGGAAGGTATCAGGTGGTTCCATCTTGCTATTGTCGTCAGCGTAAAAGGATTAACAACGCTGTATGAGTCTGTTTGTTTTTATTTTCAAGATAATTATTTATTTGACTTAATCAAGCTTAGGTAAAATCTTTACACTTGCATACAACTTAAACCACTTGGGTGTTGTATGGTCAAGCCAAACGAGCAATTAGTATTGGTTAGCTACATGTATCACTACACTTCCACACCCAACCTATCAACGTCGTAGTCTACAACGGCTCTTTAGGGAAATCTCATCTTGAGGTGGGCTTCCCGCTTAGATGCTTTCAGCGGTTATCCCATCCGAACATAGCTACCCGGCAATGCTACTGGCGTAACAACCGGAACACCAGAGGTTCGTCCACTCTGGTCCTCTCGTACTAGGAGCAGATCCTCTCAAATTTCCAACGCCCACGGTAGATAGGGACCGAACTGTCTCACGACGTTCTAAACCCAGCTCGCGTACCTCTTTAAATGGCGAACAGCCATACCCTTGGGACCTGCTTCAGCCCCAGGATGAGATGAGCCGACATCGAGGTGCCAAACACCGCCGTCGATATGAACTCTTGGGCGGTATCAGCCTGTTATCCCCAGAGTACCTTTTATCCGTTGAGCGATGGCCCTTCCATACAGAACCACCGGATCACTAAGACCTACTTTCGTACCTGCTCGACTTGTGGGTCTCGCAGTTAAGCGCGCTTTTGCCTTTATACTCTTTGAACGATTTCCGACCGTTCTGAGCGCACCTTCGTACTCCTCCGTTACTCTTTAGGAGGAGACCGCCCCAGTCAAACTACCCACCATACATTGTCCTTAGATCTGTTAATCTCAAGTTAGAACCCCAACATAACCAGGGTGGTATTTCAAGGTTGGCTCCATGGCAACTGGCGTCGCCACTTCAAAGCCTCCCACCTATCCTACACAAGTTAGGTCAAAGTTCAATGTAAAGCTGTAGTAAAGGTTCACGGGGTCTTTCCGTCTAGCCGCGGGTACACAGCATCTTCACTGCGATTTCGATTTCACTGAGTCTCTGCTGGAGACAGCGCTGCCATCATTATGCCATTCGTGCAGGTCGGAACTTACCCGACAAGGAATTTCGCTACCTTAGGACCGTTATAGTTACGGCCGCCGTTTACTGGGGCTTCGATCAAGAGCTTCGCATACGCTAACCCCATCAATTAACCTTCCAGCACCGGGCAGGCATCACACCCTATACGTCCACTTTCGTGTTTGCAGAGTGCTGTGTTTTTAATAAACAGTTGCAGCAGCCTGGTATCTGCGACTGCCAACAGCTCATAAAGCAAGTTTAATCACCATCGGCAGCGTACCTTCTCCCGAAGTTACGGTACCATTTTGCCTAGTTCCTTCAGCAGAGTTCTCTCAAGCGCCTTGGTATTCTCTACCTGACCACCTGTGTCGGTTTCGGGTACGATTTGTTTAAGACTATCGCTTAGAAGCTTTTCCTGGAAGCATGGTATTTGCCACTTCGCTGTACATGTACAGCTTGCTATCAGATCTCAGTAATAGTTTAGCGGATTTGCCTACTAAACCTACCTACATCCTTCCACCTGGACAACCAACGCCAGGCTGACATAACCTTCTCCGTCCCTCCATCGCATCATAAACAAGTATCGGAATATTAACCGATTTCCCATCGACTACGCCTTTCGGCCTCGCCTTAGGGGTCGACTCACCCAGCCCCGATTAACGTTGGACTGGAACCCTTGGTCTTCCGGCGAACGGGCTTTTCACCCGTTTTGTCGTTACTCACGTCAGCATTCGCTCTTGTGATACCTCCAGCATGCCTTACAGCACACCTTCACAGGCTTACACAACGCTCCCCTACCACTTAATTGAAACAATTAAATCCGCAGCTTCGGCTCCTAGTTTGAGCCCCGTTACATCTTCCGCGCAGGCCGACTCGACTAGTGAGCTATTACGCTTTCTTTAAAGGGTGGCTGCTTCTAAGCCAACCTCCTAGCTGTCTATGCCTTCCCACATCGTTTCCCACTTAACTAGGAATTTGGGGCCTTAGCTGGCGGTCTGGGTTGTTTCCCTCTTGACGACGGACGTTAGCACCCGCCGTCTGTCTCCCGGATAGTACTCATCGGTATTCGGAGTTTGCATCGGTTTGGTAAGTCGGGATGACCCCCTAGCCGAAACAGTGCTCTACCCCCAATGGTATTCGTCCGAGGCGCTACCTAAATAGCTTTCGGGGAGAACCAGCTATCACCGAGTTTGATTAGCCTTTCACCCCTATCCACAAGTCATCCCCTGGCTTTTCAACGACAGTGGGTTCGGTCCTCCGGTGCCTGTTACGGCACTTTCAACCTGCTCATGGATAGATCACTCGGTTTCGGGTCTATACCCTGCAACTTAATCGCCCTATTAAGACTCGGTTTCCCTACGCCTCCCCTACACGGTTAAGCTTGCTACAGAATATAAGTCGCTGACCCATTATACAAAAGGTACGCGGTCACGGAATAAATCCGCTCCCACTGCTTGTATGCACACGGTTTCAGGTTCTATTTCACTCCCCTAACAGGGGTTCTTTTCGCCTTTCCCTCACGGTACTGGTTCACTATCGGTCAGTCAGGAGTATTTAGCCTTGGAGGATGGTCCCCCCATCTTCAGACAAGATTTCACGTGTCTCGCCCTACTTAATATGTCGCTTAAACAGTTTCGCATACAGGACTATCACCTACTACGGTTGGCTTTCCCACGCCATTTTGCTACTGTAAAATTGATCGGCTACTCCCCGTTCGCTCGCCGCTACTTAGGGAATCTCAATTGATGTCTTTTCCTCGGGGTACTGAGATGTTTCACTTCTCCCGGTTCGCCTCATAAAATACATTATGATACCTAAGTTATCTTAGGTGGGTTTCCCCATTCAGAAATCGCCGGGTCACAGGATATTGCCACCTCACCGACGCTTATCGCAGGCTATCACGTCTTTCATCGCCTCTGACTGCCAAGGCATCCACCATGTGCACTTCATTACTTGACCATACAACCCCAAGTAGTCTCACTTGTGATGTATGAGAATGATTGTAACGATTTACCTATGTTTACGCTTGATTCAGTTCTCTTTACTTTATCCAATCATCATCAAATACATTGTTATCAATGAAGATAAAACTTTATGCTTTGATGTGGAGTATGATTGGAATGGTAATTTATTTGTTGGAATTAAATAAATTACCCAGACTCATATCTATGTTGTTAAAGAATTGCAATTAACTTCATCAGTTAATTATAAGTCATCTACATTAAGTAGAAGTAAGAAATCTAAACTTCAATCTTGTTTTATTCAATCTTGTTTTGATTGCTTAATTCTCATTAATGATGGTGGAGTTAAGGAGAGTCGAACTCCTGACCTCCTGCGTGCAAGGCAGGCGCTCTACCAACTGAGCTATAACCCCTGAAAGTTAATGGTGGGTCTAATAAGACTTGAACTTATGACCCCCGCCTTATCAAGGCGGTGCTCTAACCAACTGAGCTATAGACCCCGAAAAGCGTTAAAAAATTGCAACGCAATTTTAGCTTTTAACTCTATTTCTTTACTGCCAAAGAACAACTTGTTGTGGATTCTTGCCAATCAGATAATCTCATTAAGGAGGTGATCCAGCCGCAGGTTCCCCTACGGCTACCTTGTTACGACTTCACCCCAGTCATCGACCCCACCGTGGTGAGCGCCCTCTTGCGTTAGGCTACCCACTTCTGGTGAGATCAACTCCCATGGTGTGACGGGCGGTGTGTACAAGGCCCGGGAACGTATTCACCGCAGCATTCTGATCTGCGATTACTAGCGATTCCGACTTCATGGAGTCGAGTTGCAGACTCCAATCCGGACTACGATAGGCTTTTTGAGATTAGCATCACATCGCTGTGTAGCAACCCTTTGTACCTACCATTGTAGCACGTGTGTAGCCCTGGTCGTAAGGGCCATGATGACTTGACGTCGTCCCCGCCTTCCTCCAGTTTGTCACTGGCAGTATCCTTAGAGTTCCCGGCATAACCCGCTGGTAACTAAGGAAAAGGGTTGCGCTCGTTGCGGGACTTAACCCAACATCTCACGACACGAGCTGACGACAGCCATGCAGCACCTGTATGTAGATTCCCGAAGGCACTCCCGCATCTCTGCAGGATTCCTACTATGTCAAGACCAGGTAAGGTTCTTCGCGTTGCATCGAATTAAACCACATGCTCCACCGCTTGTGCGGGCCCCCGTCAATTCATTTGAGTTTTAACCTTGCGGCCGTACTCCCCAGGCGGTCTACTTATTGCGTTAACTGCGTCACTAAGTCTTTAAAAGACCCAACGACTGGTAGACATCGTTTACGGCGTGGACTACCAGGGTATCTAATCCTGTTTGCTACCCACGCTTTCGAACCTCAGTGTCAGTATGATGCCAGGAAGCTGCCTTCGCCATCGGTATTCCTCCAGATCTCTACGCATTTCACCGCTACACCTGGAATTCTACTTCCCTCTCACCTACTCTAGTTACCCAGTATCAGATGCAGTTCCCAGGTTAAGCCCGGGGCTTTCACATCTGACTTAAGTAACCACCTACGCTCGCTTTACGCCCAGTAATTCCGATTAACGCTTGCACCCTCTGTATTACCGCGGCTGCTGGCACAGAGTTAGCCGGTGCTTATTCTGTGGGTAACGTCAGGGCTAATAGGTATTAATTATTAGCTTTTCCTCCCCACTTAAAGTGCTTTACAACCAAAAGGCCTTCTTCACACACGCGGCATGGCTGGATCAGGCTTTCGCCCATTGTCCAATATTCCCCACTGCTGCCTCCCGTAGGAGTCTGGGCCGTGTCTCAGTCCCAGTGTGGCTGATCATCCTCTCAGACCAGCTACAGATCGTCGCCTTGGTAGGCCTTTACCCCACCAACTAGCTAATCCGACTTAGGCTCATCTATTAGCGCAAGGTCAAAAGATCCCCTGCTTTCTCCCGTAGGACGTATGCGGTATTAGCATTCCTTTCGGAATGTTGTCCCCCACTAATAGGCAGATTCCTAAGCATTACTCACCCGTTCGCCACTAATCATACTAGCAAGCTAGTAATCATCGTTCGACTTGCATGTGTTAAGCCTGCCGCCAGCGTTCAATCTGAGCCATGATCAAACTCTTCAGTTTAATCTTTGTTTGCCTATTAACGATAATAATATAAACTATTAAGAAGTTAGGACTTTTATTTTGGCTCATTTATGTGTACTTAATCGTACTACTAGCAAATTTGATATTCAAACCATGTATTAAGATGATTTGTTTATCTGCTCATCGTGTAAATGAATTAACTTTGAGTATTTTTGTCAGTATGAGTTGTATCTTACTCACATAAATGATAATATGTTATTTGTATCATCTTGTATTGACAAAAATCCACACAAGTTGTTCTTTGTTTGTTGTTAAAGAGTAATTCGTCTGTCGTCCAGCGAATGAGTGCGTATTATACGCTGATTTTTTATGGTGTCAAGCATTATTTTAAAAAATTTCAAA
>NZ_NKHK02000017.1 GCF_002224245.2 Moraxella sp. VT-16-12 | reverse complement strand
AATACTTCGCATAATGTGAGCGAGATTATGCAAAAAACCGCTGTGTTATCCTATCTTGGACACAGCGGTTTTTTATGTCGGCTTGCCGACAGGTCATAATCTGCATTATGCGAAGTATAGATGTGTGTTTGTTATTCTTGTGTAATTATTATGTAATTACAAGTTATGTGTGCCTAAGGGGTCAAGGGGGGATTATCCCCCCTTGTGGGGGTGTGGGGGCGAAGCCCACCACTGTTAATCAATCCCAAACGCACCGCCACACACCATCTGTCCAAGTGCCACCCAGCCACCCAAGCCCCAAGACCAACCGCCATTGTTAATTATTTGGGTCTGCATCACCAAAACTGACGTTGGGTAGAAGCACATACTACCAATGCACCATCAAAAATACCCCGAGCTAGGGAGCGATGAGCTCCGAAGAGCGAGCCGACGCGACGGGGTCATATCCACCGTATGTGGTGGTGTAATGGCGTCTCAAATTTGAGACTTTTAGGGCTTTTGTAACTGTCTTAGTAACATTAGTTACCTAATTTTACATTATATTTTAGTCTTGATGATGTCGTTTTTAAAGACTAGCTCTCTTGTCTTTGCTTGAATTATCATTGCTCTTATCATTTCTTTAATGTTGTCTTGCTCTTTTTCTGTCATCTTGGCAATTTCCATAAATAAAATTCTTAGCTCATCATTTGCATTTATATCGCTTTCATCAAAAATTAACTTATCTGATGTGGTGTGCAGTGCCACAGCAATTTTTTTAATACTATCTACTCTGGGTACCGATTTATCACTTACGATATTATGAAGTGTTGTGTTTGGCACACCTGACAAAATAGACAGTTCTTTGACTGTTAAATTAAGCTCTTTGCAACGTTTTAGAATATTACTGCCAACAGTCATTTTTTGACCTTTTTTAACTTTTTACATATTTTACTTAAAAAATTCTTTCTTATGTATTGCATAATTCCATTTATGGAATTATAATTCGGTTTACTGTTATAAAATTTTCCAAAATATTTAGCTTTCTGGGAGCTTCCACCATGCAACTACCCCTACAAGACCAACTGGTTGCCGTCTTATCCCAAGACCAAGACATCATTATTCATCGTGCAGATGACACAGGCATTCATTACAGCGTATATCAGCTTGGCAGTGCCTGCATTGAACCATCTGATTATCAAGAGTTTATGGATTTTTATATTAATTACGCCCCTGATGTGCCCAGAACACTAAGGGGCAACCTATGAATGTCATTAATGATGTAGGTCAGCCAATATGGCAGTTTTTTGTTGAGCATTCTGTTGTTTTTTTCCTAGTCCTGCTTTTGGCTTACATCGTTTGTGTGATTGAGCGTGAGAATTACAGAGACGAACTTAGACAGCAGATTAAAGAACAGCTCAGAACCGAACAAAACCAAGACAAAGGGGGCAAACATGGCTCGTAAAAAGAACAAATTCACCATCAAACTAGACCGTAGCGAAATCCAAACCCTTGCTCATGCCCTAAGAGCCTATCGCATTCAGCTACCACCGCACCTGATGGATAACCCCAATCTTATCAGCCTACAACGCAAACTTAACGAGCAGTTACCTGATGCGTATTCTGCCGATTGGTACAAGTACAAGTAGGCTTGCCATGCTGATGATTGATACGGTGGCAATCACCATTCCAGTATTTAAAACCTATGCTAGGCTTGTTGATGGTTCTAAGACCAAATGGGAGCTGATTGGTGATGTCAATGATTACGGCTTGGTTGCTTCAAGCCGTCATATCATCAAACGTGATGGTACAGAGATTGCCTTTGAAAAATATCACCCCTTTGAAAGCATTCCCACATCACATACAGGCATTGCTTTTAAGTTTTACCACCAAGCACAAAATAGTTTGCCTTATGTCTATCTTAATGCTTCCATTGCCAAGATATTGCAAGGACATAATGTGTGCGGTAATACCGACATGATAGTCGGTGTTTGTGAGATACTTGGGTATTTTAGCGAATTTGCCCCAGAATTTATTAAATACTTAGACTTTGCCAATGCCCAAATCAGCCGTTTTGATGTAACGCTACCGATGCAGGTAGCGAATTTATTTGTCGCCCAAAAGGTGCGCGAATATATTCGCAATGTGGACTGGGGCAGACTTAAAAATTTAAACTTTAACCAAGAAGGCGATTTCGCCGACACCCTAAATACCGTCTATTTTGGTGCCAAAGACAGCAAGGTAGGGGGATTTAAGGTGTATTGCAAAGGCATTGAATTATTTAACAAGGAGATTTACCCCTTAGAGAAAAAAGCAAGAAAAGGCAACCTACATGCCCTAGCAAGGCTTAATATCTTACATAATGACCTAAGAGAATACGCCAAACGCTCTGTACGTGTGGAATGTAAAATCGCTCGTGAAATGATACGCCGTCAAGATTATCCCCTAAACCTTTGGCAATTTCTAGAATTTCAGTTATTCAATCAGCACATTTATCAAGAATTATTTTTTATTAAGACCAAAGATTTTTTTAATGCGTTACAAGGTATGGATATGACAACTTATAATGACGCCAAAGTCAAACAGCTTCTTATTGACAAATTAACCACCGTTACACCCACAGGCAAAAAATCACAAACCCGAGCGTTAAATGCCTACCGCTTCTATTTGGACATTAAAGAAAATGGCTATTATGAAGTCAAAGCAGATACGCACAAAGCTACTTTTAGCAGAAAAGTTAGTGATTTAATCGCTTGTGGCTTTTCCCGCTCCTACCTACAAAACCTAACCAAAGACAACAAAGAGCTTCCTGTTTTAAGAATATTAAACCTAGATGCCAACCTGTCTGCCCCTAATCCATCTTGGTATCAGACCCCAGCCACCCAGTATTTAAATGAATTTAAACGTTATTTCCCAATCAACAAAGTAGCCTAAGGAGCTTATTTTATGCGTATGAAATCTGATTTTGTTTTAACAGGTGCTAAGCCTTTTAATGAAACCATTGAAGGCAAGGTTTTTGACCAATGCAAGATTTTTTTAGAACTAACCTTGTCTGATGGTAATGGCAAGTGTACGGTGGAATATGTATGGGGCGACCATACCAACTACAAACATTTTGAAAACTTGGCATTGCCTGTTGATGTGTTGGTGGATTTTGAATTGGTTACCACAGGCAAACGCCAAAAAACCATCATTCATGATGTACAAGTTAAAAAGCCGGTTAAGGCTTAGTATTTTACATGACCCACTATGTTTGTACGGAGCTTCAAAAGCTCCCTGACGGTTACCAGTCATGTAAAAATTGGGTCGCCCAGCAGGATAATGTACTTTCGCAGAGTCAAATTAGTCAGTTGGGCGGTGTATTAGTCTTGTTTTTTGCTTGTGTGGTTGGCTATTTGCTCATCACCAAAGCAATTAAAACAGCATAGGAAATGTTCTATGAACACTCACAATCCACAGGTTAGCCCCCTAAAACAAAAATTCGGCTACTACAAAGCGGTGTGCAAAGAGTTTGCCACCAATAAAAAAACCGTTGCCACCTTGCTGGCAGTGGTTGGCACAGTAACCATGCCCGAAGCCTTAGCCGCTGGCGGTGTTACCAGTGAAGTCAATTTCGCTTCGTTGTCTGATGAAGCCCTTGACAGCATTAAAAACGCTGGTAAAGCAGCAATGGGCGTGTTTGGTGTTGGTATTACCATCACTGGCTCATTTAAGGGTTATTCGCTACTCAAAGGCGGTATCAGAAAGGCGTAACCGAACACGCAAAAACAGTCTCTTCGGGGGCTGTTTTTATTTGGTAGATTGTTATGTTGTTAAATTTATTACAGTTTTTACCTTATGCCATCATCATCATTGCCTTGATATATGTGGCTGGTACGTTTAAGTAGATTATGAAAGATTATTTGATTGGTTTTTTATTGGGTTTGTGTGTTTATCTGATTTATGTTTGGCTTGGGGGATAGTCATGCGTTTTGCGGTCTTTGTCTTTTCGTTGGTGTTGGTGGTGATGCCTGCTTATGTTCATGCCATTGTCTTTGTGCCTGCAATTACTGGGGCATTGGTGAGAACGGCAGGGGGTGCGGTTATTAAGGTCGCCAATAAAAAAACCTTAGCAGGTGTGGCAGTGAGCTTGGGTGTGCCTTTTGCCATTGACTACTGTAAAAAAAACAAACAAAAATGCAAAGACGCCATTGGTGATGTTGCTGAATGGTTCTTTGATGATGAGACAAACCAAGTATGTCATTATGACGGCAAACAGTTTGCTTCTGCCGATGATTTATGTGCTTATTTTTTTAAAAAAGCCAATTCACACAACCGTCAAGGTTATGTTTTTGCAGACCGCTATAAAGCCACCAATGGCATGTGTCTGGTGTATGGTGGCACGAACAAATATAATGGCAATGCGGGTGCTTCTTTTAATTGTACAGATAAAAGCCAAGCCATATCCCAACATACTCAAAAAATTATCCAGTACGCCAAAGACAATGACCCTGATTACATCATCAACAACTATGGCGACACCATCAACATAGAGCAATACTGCTCAGCTCATGCTTGCGATGAGCTGACCGCCGAGTTTGGCGATGAAGTCATGAAAAACAAGAGCAAATACGACATTGACAAGATTAACAAGGCAAATTGTGAAGTTGAAAACAACAAAATAAAATCCTGCGATAAAGCCAAAAAACAGTTAGAGCTTGACTTTGAAGCCGAAGCCGAACAGCCCAAAGATGATGAAGACACAGACCCAACGCCCAAAGGCGATAAAACCGATGACATAGATTGCGACAGCTCTAAGTTTCATAAAAAAATCTGCCAATTTATTAACTGGACACAAACAGATGATGACCCACCACAAGACACCAAATTAGACATAGACGAGCCAGACACCCCAAAAAATAAAGACACCAACATTAACTTTGTTGGCACTTGTCCTGCCCCTTATGTGCTTGAATTTGTCATAGATTTCGGTTTTATTGGCAGTAAAGATGTCAGCATTACCTTGTTAGACACGCCCAAGCTGTGTAACTTCTTAGATACGTGGGTTGCTCCCATCATGCTCTTTGTTGGTCCGCTTCATGCCATTTATATTTTAGGGGGTGGTTCTCGTGAGATTTGATAGCTTAAATGACGTATTAGAAGCCTTTACCGCAGGCTTCATTAAAAAAGCCTTAATGGGGGCAGGGCTGACACTTGGCACAGCAGGGGGCACAATGATTGTCTTAGATAAGTTCATTGACAACATGAAAGACAGCGTTACCCAGCTTCCCCCCTTAGCCTTAGCTTTGGCAGACATTGCCTTTTTGGATTATTATGTCAGCTGTGTGCTTGGGGCAATCGTTACCAAAAGCGTGCTACATGGCTCATCTTTGACCTTAAAACGCTTAGAATAGGGGGCGATATGATTTATTTGGTAACAGGTACAACGGGTGCTAAAAAGACCGCCTATGTGGTGTCCATATTAGATAAGATAGAGATTGACAACAAGGTCAATATCGCCAAAAATCCTACCATCTACCAAAAAAACCTTGACATTTTAACCAAACATGACCTATTAAGTGAACTGGCGTATTATGTTGATGAGCAAGGCTCTGGCGACACTTACCGTCAAGAGATTATCGTACTGCCAGACGATTATTATCACATGCTTGGGGTGGGCGATTATGACTTTCTTCGCCCTGATGACTACTTTAAGCGTTCAGCTCGCTTTAATAAAATGATAGGGCGTATCCATGATAAGCATGGTGATTTGGGTTTGTCTGCCATCTTACCAGTACGCACCATCTACACCAATATTGAAGCCTTAAAGATTGATTATGTCCGCTTCTTGCTCCCTGATTGGCGTGATTGCCCTGATGGCTCATTGATTGTCATTGATGAAGTTCAGCTCGTCCACCCTTACTCTGACATTAAAGACCGCTCCAATCCCATTATTACCGAGCTGTCCGTCCATCGTCATCGTGGCTTTGATTTTTATCTGATTACTCAGTCAGCAGGCAATTTGCATGTACTGATTAAAGACTTGGTGTACACCCATTATCATGCTACTGTGCCTTATGGTTTCCAAACCAAAATCTATCAGTACGGCGAATTTAAATCCAATCCCAACGCCAGAACGGTTAAGCTCACCGCTGAGGACTCTTTCTCATTCACGCCATCACAACACATCTTTAAACTGTATAAGTCCACCAACATCAACACCGCCAAATCACGTCTGCCAATTAGACGGCTGGTGATATTATTCGCCTTTGTTGGCTTTGGTATCTTCTTGGTGTCTTATGCCTTGTTTGACACCAAA
>NZ_NKHK02000016.1 GCF_002224245.2 Moraxella sp. VT-16-12 | reverse complement strand
TCTGCGTGTAGTATAGATGGCAAGCCACATGATGAGGTGCATGGGGTAGGCGGATTTATAATGCGTATACTTTTGAGCAAAATGCTGTGTTAAAGCAATTAGTTCATCATTTGTGGGTAAACGACTACGTTTGGCAGAGCTTTGGACTTTACGGGCATAGCGAAGCCCAAGCATTGCCCCTTCAAAACCTGCCAAATCTATTTCCATGCCCCACACAAGTTTTGCATGACGAAGTACACCACGAATGGCTATCATATCGCCATTTAAGGTTTGTGGTTTTACAGTAATTAGCCGATGATTGGCAAAATTGGCAAAGTCCATATTGGTTAATTTGCTGATATATTTTGCACCAATGGACTGTTTGGCGATAAATAGCAAGCTCATCTTGTGTGAACGCCCAAAGGAGCGACCTGCTTCTGACAAGTAACGTTCTATGGCTTCTGACAGTCGTATGTCATCAACTTGTACTTGATGTATGCTGTTAGGATTAAGCTCTATTTCAGCTTCTCGCTTTTTTAGCCAATTTTGGGCTAAATTTTTCTTGCTAAATGTGCGACTTTCGCTATACTTGACACCATCTTTGTTGATGCGAATGGCAGCACGATAACGTATCTTGCCATCTTTGGTTGTGCGTTCTGTAATTGTTCCCATAGATTTACACCATAAAAGAGTTATTTAATAATGGTGTAAATATGGTACAATAAAAATACAAGCAAACACAAGTATCAACAAGTAAGCACAAGTAAATAAACTGTAATTTTTAATATTAACCACTTAAATTTTAAGAGATTTTTTATAAATGACTGATTTTATGAAAGATAAGAGAATATCCTTAGCACCTATGATTGATTGGACGACAACTGACTTTCGCCATTTTGCTCGTTTATTTAATCCATACATTTATCTTTATACTGAGATGATTAGCACCAGTGCCATTTTAAAAGGTGATGCCAGTTATCTACTTAGATATGATGACAGTCAGCACCCGTTGGTGTTGCAGCTTGGTGGTTCAGACCCTAGCCAGATGGCACAATGCGTGAAAATAGCGGATGGCATGGACTATGATGAATTTAATATCAATGTTGGCTGTCCGTCTGACCGTGTGCAACACAATAAAATCGGAGCGTGCTTGATGGCAGAGCCAAAATTGGTGGCAGATATGGTGCGTGCGATGAAAGACAACACCGACAAACCCATCACAGTCAAGCACCGTATTGGTATTGATGAGTGTGATAGTTATGAGTTTATGCGTGATTTCGTGGGGGAAGTTGCACAGGCAGGGTGTACTCATTTCATTGCTCATGCCCGTATTGCATGGCTACAAGGTTTATCTCCCAAGCAAAACCGAGAAATCCCCCCTTTGCGTTATGATGATGTGTATTGTTTAAAACAAGATTTTCCCAATCTTTTTATAGAAATCAATGGCGGTATTGATAATCTTGCTGACATCAAAACGCACTTGGCTCATGTGGATGGTGTGATGGTGGGGCGAGCATTTTATCACAATCCCATGTTGATGGGGGAGTGTTGCAAACTTTGGGGGCAATCAGCTCCCACACATCGTCATATTTTAGAAAGTTTGTGCCAGCAGCTACTAAAACAACAAGATGATAACACAAATTTGGCAAATCTTTCTCGGCATTATTTGGGGCTGTTTACTGGATTGACAGGTGCTAGAAAATGGCGACAGGCACTTAGTGGCAAATCCCATTTGACGGTTGATGACATTAGGCGAGTGGCTGATGAAGTGTTAAAAATCAACAGCTTATGATACAGCATATTTTTGCATACCAAATATGAAAAAATCTGCTAAAATACAAAGTTTACACAAAATTTAAAAGAGATGTCATGACTACTTTTGTTAGTTTTAATATTAATGGGCTTCGTGCCAGACCCCATCAACTTCTTGCTGTGCGTGATATGTTAGGTGCGGACATTATTGGACTGCAAGAAACCAAAGTGCATGATAACGCCTTTCCTTTGGCTGATGTACAAAAACTGGGCTATCATGTGGCGTTTTTTGGGCAAAAATCTCATTATGGCGTGGCGATTTTATCAAAATATGCCCCCATTTTTGTACAAAAAGGCTTTCCTTTTGCTGACTCAGAAGCCCAAAGACGACTGATTCATGCTCGTTTTGACATTGGTGGGCGAGAAATTGATGTCATTAATGGCTATTTTCCCCAAGGCGAAAATCGTGGTCATGAAACCAAATTTCCCATGAAAAAAGCCTTTTATGCTGATTTAAATGTCTATATTGATGAGCTTAAAGGGCAGGGGCGAGAGCTGATTATTATGGGCGATATGAATATTTCTCCCCATGATAATGATGTGGGGATTGGTGAGCAGCACGCCAAACGCTGGCTTAAAAATGGCATTTGCTCCTTTTTGCCAGAAGAACGTGCGTGGTATGATGAGCTGATGAGTCGTGATTTGCATGACACTTATCGTAAATTTAATCCAAATGGTGCAGATGAATTTAGCTGGTTTGATTATCGCTCAAAAGGGTTTGAAGACACACCAAAACGTGGGTTGCGTATTGACCATATTTTATGCACAGATGGGCTGATTGAAGATTGTATTGGTGCAGGGATTAGTTATGACATTCGTGCTTTGGATAAACCATCCGACCACGCACCAATTTGGGCAAAATTTGGTGTTTAAAAGATAATATGGGGGTAGATTAATCCCTATTTTTTATTTTATTTAACATAATCTTTTTTTTAAAACTATCAATAGCCATTTACAAGATAATGGTAATTTTATAAAATAAAAAAGTACTTAAATTTATATCAAGAAAATGAAACTCATTTTAATAGACCAAGATGGCGTATTGGCTGATTTTGAACAGTCAGTCAAATCTATTTGGCAAAATCGTTATGGTGTACCGCTACCTTTGAGTAAAGATAGAAAGCATTTTTATTTGCACCAAGAATTGCCACACCATGCCGAAAGCCTAAATAATATTTACGCCGAACCAGGGTTTTTTGAAAATTTACCACCCATTAGCGGAGCGATAAATGCTTTGCACGAGCTGTTAGATGCTGGGCTGGATGTACGAATTTGTACGGCACCTATTAATGCGTATCGACATTGTGTGAGTGAAAAATTTGCATGGGTAGAGCGACATTTGGGACATGAATGGATAAAGAGAATCATTCTTATCAAAGACAAAACATGGGTGCGTGGTGATATTTTGATAGATGATAAGTCACATATCACAGGCAGTGTTCAACCAACATGGGTACATTATTTATATGACCAACCCTATAATAGAACAATAGACAAGCCTAGAATCAGTTGGACAAATAGAGCAAGTTGGGATTTTTTGTTAGCATAGCTTAGCCTTATTGATTGGAAATAGCCTGTTTTTTGCTTATTATTTTATTTAACATAATCTTTTTTAATTTCAGAAATTTTAAAATTAAAAAGATAAAATAGGGCATAAAAAATCAACCCAAATTCTTTGAATTATGGGTTGATTTTTAAAAAAGTTCATATAAAATTAACAACAAACAGCTTATCAGATTTTAGGCATGATATGAAAAATATTTTTGTTATTTTTATGTTAATTTTTACGACAACTGTCTTGACAGGCTGTGTGCATAAGATAGTTACCGTTCCTGCAAAAGTGGCTTATAAGACCACCAAAGGTGTGGTTAAAGGAACAGCCGTTGTTGTTAAAGCAGTCATTCCTGATGGCGATGATGAGAAAAAAGACAAAAAAGATAAAGATGATTAGTTTTTGCAATAAAAAACCTGCCTAAATTAGCAGGTTTTTTAGTGGTGGGGATTATTTTTCTACCCATTGGCGGATTTTTTCACGTTCTTCTTCACTGGCATTCAACCAAAGCTCCATAAACCCATCTAAGTTATCCTTTTTTTGAACGTTTTGGGTGTGCTGGGTTTGAGTGGTCGGCACGCCTGCATTTTGAGCGGTGTTTAGTGAGTTGATGGCTTTTTGGTTGTCATTGATGGCTTTGTCTTTACCAAACATACCACGAATACCACCTAATCCTGATAAAATACCTTCCCTTTCTTGACTGGTGTTTTCTTGGGCAATGATGTTGCCATGATGAGAGATGGCAAGGCTCGGTGCTTTGACGTATTCTTTGGCGGATTGATAACTATTTGGTTGATTTGGCATGATGAGCTGATAATTTTGGTTATCAGCCAACTCAGCGGTAATGGTGATGTTACCTGATTTAAGATAATCATGACTGCCATTGGTTAAGTCAAATAAGCGGTCATAACGGGCGGTGATGACATGGCGACCTGCCTGCAATGTAAAGTCTTTTTTGAGTGGTTGCAGGATATTGTGGCGAACTTCTTGTCCGTTGATTGCCATAACTTTGATGTTATCATCAACACTCAACTTAACATCAGCAAATACAGCGGTGCTGATAAAGGCGGTTGCAATTAACAGGAATTTTTTCATAGGGCTTCCTTATAGGGGTGGGTTACAGGGTATAGCGTGTGATTTCCAACGAAAGTGTCTCATGGTCAATGAGCTGTTTGGCTTCTTCAATGATTTTTTTGGGGACTTGTACCCGAGATAGGTGTGTCAAAAGGGGTGATACACCATCTAAAACACTTACGATGTCTTTGGCGTTTTGTGGTCCTTGATGAATCAGGTGGCTTAAAATTTCATCAGGCAATCGCCAGTTTTTTCTGCGTAAAATGGCATGAATGACGGCGATTTTATCTTCTATGTCATCACCTGTTGGCAAACGCATGGCAGGTGGTGTGGATAGGCGGGTTTTTAGGTCAGGCAAATGAATGGCTAAATCTATGGAGGGATTATCGGCGATAAAGATAAGATTTTTTTGTTGCTCTCTGATTCGGTTTATTAGGTGAAACAATCCTTCTTCCCATTCATCATGACCGCATACTGATTGTACGTCATCTAAGATAATCAAGTCAAAGGTTTCAAGTCCTGCCAAAACCATGACATCATCACCGCTATTAATCACTTCACTTAAAGACAGGCAAACTACATTGGGATTTTTTTTACTGTAATGATTTAAAATGGCAATCGCTAGGTGAGTTTTACCCACACCTTCATCACCAATAATAAACAGCTCGCTAATTTTTCCTTGACACAGAGCTTCAATGGCGGTCAGTATGGGGGCATATCCTGTGCTGGTAAAATCATCAAGGCTGGCATCTTGGCGAACGTCCATGTTATCCAAAGATGGCTGAAATGGGGCTTTATATGTCATCAAATTGCCTGAAAATAAAACTGTGATATATATAACATATTTTTATGAGTTTTGGCAAGTTAATTTATCTTACTTGACCTTTAAAATAATAATTGCTTTGGCGATATGCCTCATAAGTATGATGAAACAATACATTGATGATGGCTGAGACAGGCAAAGCGATGAGCATACCCACAAAACCAAACAAAGACGCTCCTGCCAATACCGAAAAAATCACCCACAATGCCGACAGACCGATTTTATCGCCAAGCAGCAAAGGCTGTAACACATAACCTTCCATGGCTTGACCCACCATAAACGCACCAATGATAAGTACCAAATGCACAGGGCTAAACCCAAACTGCATCACGCCTGCAATCAGTGCTGACAAAATCCCAACTGCAAAACCCAAATATGGCACAAAACTGGCAATGCCTGCACTGATACCAATGATTAACCCTAGATTTAACCCAATCAGTTGCAACTGCACCGCATAAATCATGCCTAACAACAACATCACAGACAACTGACCTTTGATAAAGCTCATCAAAGCGACATCACAATCTTTAGCAATGCTGACCACTTTTTTTTGGTAAGCAAGCGGAAACGCAGACAGCCATGTATGCAGGCGAGTTTGCCAATCTATCAAAAAATAAAAGGTTAAAATTGGCATCATCACAAACAGCCCAAAGGTACTGGCAACATTTATCCCTGATGATAAGATTTTTCTAATCATGCTTTGGGCATCCGACACTTCATAATTGCTTTGTATGTATGTCATCAAAACGCTTAATGTGTCAAAATCTAGCGTGGGCAAGTTAAAATCAGTATTTTTTTCAATATAAACTTTGGCGACATCGTTATACCACACCACAGCAACGGGTATGGATTGCCAAAACATTTGTAATTGTTGCCACAGCATGGGCAAAAGCCATACTAGCAATGCCACACATACAATCAAACTCAGGACATATACAATGACGATGGCTAATATGCGGGGCATTTTTTGGGCAAGTTTACTGACCAAAGGATTGAGCATATAGGCAAAAATAAACGCCACCACAAATGGCGTTATCACCGAACGCAACAAAAAAAGCGCATACAACAAACCGCCCACAAATGCCAAAATGATGAGACGGCGAAAAAATGGGTCAATGACACGATGTGGCATAAGACTCCTTGTGTATCAATATTTAAGGCATTATAGCATATTTGCAAAAATTTTCGCACCACACGCCTGCATACCTTAAAATCAGCCAAATAATTTGCTATAATGGCAAAATTTTAGCCCCTTTTATTTGCTAAGGACATATTATGACCACCCAATCATTAAGCTATAAAGATGCAGGCGTAGATATTGATGCAGGCGAAGCACTTGTGCAACGTATCAAATCTGTTGCCAAAGCCACCACACGTCCCGAAGTTGTTGGCGGACTTGGTGGGTTTGGAGCATTATGTCGCATTCCACAAGGTTATCAGTCGCCCTTGTTGGTTTCTGGCACAGATGGTGTTGGTACAAAACTAAAACTTGCCCTTGACTTGAACCGTCATGACACCATCGGTCAAGATTTGGTTGCCATGTGTGTCAATGATTTGCTTGTTTGTGGGGCTGAGCCGTTATTTTTCTTGGATTATTATGCCACAGGTCGGCTTGATGTGGACGTGGCAGAAACAGTAATTAAAGGCATTGGCGATGGCTGTCAGCTTGCCAACTGTGCCTTGATTGGCGGTGAGACTGCTGAGATGCCAGGCATGTATCAAGATGATGATTATGATTTGGCAGGTTTTTGTGTGGGCGTGGTAGAAGAAGATGAGGTCATCACAGGAGCAAATGTCGCCACAACAGATGTTCTAATTGCTTTGGCAAGCTCTGGTGTGCATTCTAACGGGTATTCTTTGGTACGTAAAGTCATTGAAGTAAGCGGGGTTGATGTCAATGCTCATACGCTAGATGATGGCAGAGTTTTGGCGGATGCCTTGATGGCACCCACACGCATTTATGTCAAATCAGTCAATGCCCTACAAAAACAGCTTGGCAATGCAAACATTCACGCCATGGCACATATTACAGGTGGTGGTTTGACCGAAAACTTGCCCAGAGTATTGCCTGATAACCTATCTGCCGAGATTGACCTTACTACTTGGGAGTTCCCTGCGGTATTTAAGTGGCTACAACAGGCAGGCAATATTGAGCAAAGTGAGATGGTGCGTACCTTTAACTGTGGGGTGGGCTTTGTGATGGTCGTCCCTAGCGACAAAAAAGATGACGTGCTACATTTCTTAAAAGAACAAGGCGAAATTGCTTGGCAGATTGGGCAAATCATCAAGCGTACCGATAAAGCGGTGGTTTATGTTTAAAGGTTGAATTTGCTTTTAAATGGTTGATGAAATTCAATTTAAAAGTAGCCGTAATGCAACCGATGATTTTTGCCTGTGCAATCTCATCAGTGTCTTGTACAGGCACACAAAAAAGACAAATTTGCGAAAATTTAGGTGGTAAATGGGGTAGCGTGCATTCAAAGTGCTATCGCTCAAATTATATGAAACAATGCATAAAAGACGATATATGTATTGATGATTGGCGTTGGCTTTCAGGCGACTATTGCCATAAAATACAGCTTGGCATGGATAAAGAAATGGTAATATTTTGGCTTGGCAAACCCAAAGAACCTAATTTTCAACACCAAAATACACTTACTTGGCAAGCCTATAAAGCAGAAGTGGGTACGGTTACAGCAAATTTTACCAATAATCGATTAATCAAGTTTGACTGTCCAAGTTCAAAGTGATGATATGCTCATGAAAAATCCTTTAAAAATCGCTGTCCTAGTCTCTGGCAATGGCAGTAATCTGCAAGTATTGATTGACCAAATGCAAGTAGGAAAATTGCCCATTGAGATTGTCGCAGTCATCAGCAACAAAGCAGATGCTTATGCGCTGACTCGTGCCAAACAAGCAAGCATCACCACCTTTGTGATGGATAAAAACCCACAAGGCAAAACCTATCCCCGTGCCGAATTTGAGCGTCTTGCCCTTAACGCCTTACAACCTTTGGGGGTGGATTTGGTGGTGCTGGCAGGCTTTATGAAAATTTTAACGCCACTGTTTATCAATGGTGTTCAAGATGAGCTTAATGCTCCAATGATAAACCTGCACCCTTCGTTATTGCCTGCTTATAAGGGGCTACATACACATGAACGAGTCTTAAAAACTGGCGACAGACGGCACGGGTGTAGCGTGCATTTGGTAACCACGCAGTTGGACGCAGGGCAAGTGTTAAGCCAAGCGGTGCTTGATGTGGGTGCAAGCGACACGCCTGCCACTTTGCAAAACAGAGTGCATGAACTTGAATATATGTTGCTACCACGCACCATTGATTTTATTGCACGGGGGGTGATTGATTTGACAAATGCAGGCGAGCCCATTGTTTTTATGACTAACTAAGATTTAGGCACGCCATGTTGCCACAGCACTTTTTTGGTAACTTTGGTTTTGCCTTTTTTATTTGTTTTATAAAACAGCTCTTGCCCATGTTTTTGACCATTTAAATATTCTTGGCTGTGGGTTTTGTTGTCTTTATCATAGATTTCTGTACGGATGAGCTGTTCATTTTCATCAAAATATCTAAACTGCCCATGAAATTGACCGTCCACATAATAGATAATGGTTTTTAGTTTGCCATTTTCGTGATATTGGCGTTCTTCGCCTTGGGCTTTGTTATTGACATAATTTAGGACATATTTAGGCTGACCATTGTCATAATAAATCACCGTTTTGCCGTGCCGATTATTTTTGCCATTATAAGCAGATTCTTGTTTGACAATTTTGCGATGGTCTTCATAATAATAACGCCGAAAAATCATTTTGCCATTTTTGTCGGTAAAATCGGTAAAATTTAAGCGGTCATTTGCATACAAACTGCACGCTTGACCACCGTCTTGGGTGGGTTGACAGTCTTCTTGATAGTGAATCTTTGGGTTGTATTGATAATCTGATTGTTTGCGAGCACCGCCTTGGCAGACGGCATAACCAATCGGTCGCATGGTCTGTGATTGACCTTGGGGAATGTAGCACAGTCCACCCGATAACGCCCCTTGTGGACAGTAGCAGTTGGCATGGGCAGTATTGGCGACAACTCCCAAAACTCCTAAAAACGCACTGAATAAAATTAATTTTTTCATCAATTTTCCAAATAAAATGACGGCTAAACCGTCATTTTATAAAAGTTTGGGCTACTGATGCAAGCGATATTATTTTAAATAATCCTGCAAGGCTTTTGCCTGATTGTCAGCATTACCAATGTAAGTCGCTGGCGTGAGCTTGGCAAGGCGTTCGCGTTCGGCAGTCGGCACAGCAGACAGCTCATCACCATTGACAAAATCCACCATCATTTGACGAGTCATGGCTTGACCGCGGGTGAGTGCTTTGAGTTTTTCGTAAGGTTTTTCTACATTGTAGCGTCTCATCACCGTTTGAATGGGTTCTGCCAGCACTTCTTGGGCATTATCCAAGTCTTCGGCTAGGCGATTTTCGTTAATTTCTAATTTGCCAATGCCTTTTAGGCAAGCTTCAAAGGCAATCAAACTTTGAGCAAAGCCCACGCCCATATTACGCAGTACCGTGCTGTCTGTTAAATCTCGTTGCCAACGGCTAATCGGCAGTTTTTCGCCTAAGTGAGCCAGTACGGCATTGGCAAGCCCTAGGTTGCCTTCGGAGTTTTCAAAATCAATGGGATTGACTTTATGGGGCATGGTGGATGAGCCAACTTCGCCTTCTTTTAATTTTTGTTTAAAGTAGCCCAGTGAGATATAACCCCAAACATCGCGGTTAAAATCAATCAAAATGGTGTTAAAACGACGTAGGGCATCAAACAGCTCTGCCATGTAATCGTGTGGCTCAATCTGTGTGGTGTAGGGGTTAAAGGTCAGTCCCAAGCTTTCCACAAAGTTTTGGGCGTGTTTGCCCCAATCTATGTCAGGATAGGCAGACAGATGGGCGTTATAATTACCCACCGCACCGTTAATTTTACCTAATAACTCTACTGAGTTAAATTGCTTTAACTGACGATGTAAACGATAGGCAACATTTGCCATCTCTTTGCCAAGCGTGGTGGGGCTGGCGGTCTGTCCATGGGTGCGAGAAAGCATGGGGGTATCAGCGTATTTATTCGCCAAAGTGGCAATCTCATCCACGATTTTTTGCATGGACACCACCAACACATCACGGGCAGATTTGAGCATGAGTGCGTGTGATAGGTTGTTGATGTCTTCGGACGTACAGGCAAAATGGATAAACTCGCCTGCACCAGTAAGCTCATTTATATCAGCAATTTGCTCTTTTAAAAAATACTCTACTGCTTTGACATCATGGTTGGTGGTGCGTTCTATCTCTTTGATACGCACAGCATTGTCTTGATTAAAATTGGCGACAATGGCATTTAAATGGGCAAGCGTATCATCTGAAAACGCAGGCAGCTCTTTGATTTGGGTGTGGTTGGCTAGGGCTTGTAGCCAGCGAATTTCTACCGTAACTCGTGCATGAATCAAACCAAATTCGGATAAATATGGACGTAAGGCATCACATTTGGACACATAGCGACCATCAAGGGGAGAGATGGCAGTTAAGGTGGATAAATCAGACATAAAAACTCCTTAAAATCAGTAGGTTAGAATTTTACATAAAAAACCCACCAACTGGCGGGTTTTGAGGCTTATTTGATTTCAACGCTGGCACCAACATCAATATTAGATGATAATTCCAGTACGTCCCAGTTGGTCAAACGCACACAGCCTAACGATGCTTGGCGACTGATGCCTTCGGGCACAGGAGAGCCATGAATGCCATAAGATGGCTTACTTAGCCCCATCCATACCACGCCCACAGGACTGTTTGGGCCGGGGGGTAGAATATAGCTTTTTGGTTTGGTGTCTTTATCTACGGTGGCTTTGTAATGGGGCATTTTCACTTTATTGACGATTTTGTAAGTGCCACCGGGGGTGTTACTGGCCGAACCGCCAACGGTGGTTGGATATGCGGCGACCAGTTTATTGCCTTGATAAGCATACAGTATTTTGTCGGCACGGTCAGCAACCACACGAGTTACTTTGGTATTTAATGGATTGCCGGTATTGATGACGGTGATGGTCTCGCCTGCCACAAATTTTTTATTGGGGTTGAGTTTTTTTAGATAATTGACGTCCATATGAAAACGCTCACCAAACATTTCTGTGATGTTTTCATAATATAACCCCTTTAATTTGGAGCGGGCTTCTGCCCCTGCTGGCAAAGAAGTAAATTTGGTATTGACATCTTCTTTGGTGATGGTATAACCAACCAAAATCGGCTCATTAGGGTTAATGTTGGCAGTCAGTGCCTTCCAAGTGGCTTCGTCCATTTTGCCAGTGGCAGGTAAGCCTTTGATTTTTTGAAAATTGGTCAGGGCTTTTTTGCTGTTCATGCCCCAACCACCATCAATCGGACCGGGGGAGGCGTGATTCCAATCTAACAAAACCTGCATTTTGATGGTCATGGCACTATTGACCTTCATATTGGGCGACCATGTGGATTCATTAACTGCTTTGGCATAATTAGACAGGTTCACCGTGGTATAACGTTTGCCGTCTTTTTCTATGCTGTTGATGGCAGAAGTATCAGCAGGCGTGTCAGTAATGCTGGGGATTTCCACATCGCCATAACTGATGTCGCCATCTGATTGCTTGATTTGGGTGTCGGTTGCAGCGTCCGTATTGGCATGAGCGATGATGGGTAAACACGCCGCCGCCACGCATAAAGTGAGCTGTTTTAAAGTCATAAAATATCCTTAAAATGGTTTTGGTTTATCGCACCAATTCAATCGTACCTGAAACTTGATAACGCAGCGTGCTGTCGCCTGCTGATAGATTTTGCATGGTGGCATCAGATGCCATCTCTTTCATGGCGACACTTCTTAGCACAGGATAATGGGCGTTTTGACGGTCTAGGGTTACATTGACCAGTTTATAATCTTTTGCCCCAAAGGCAAGGGCGGCATCTTTGGCATCTTGTTTAAAGCGAGCAATCGCACCATTCATCAGCTCTTTTTGATGGTGCTGACGGCTTTTTTCAGAGACTTGAAAGCTGATGCTGTCCATGGTCATGATGGCTTGGAGTTCACCCAAAATCTCGCCCGTTTGCTCAAAATTTTGGCTTTCTAAGTTGATGGATACCATGCCTGTCAGACCGACCATTTTGCCGTCTTTATTATGGCGTGGGTAGCTGGTTTGTTGTCCTGTAACCACTTTGACGTCTGGGTATTTTTTGGCGATGGTCATCGCTTGGTTAAGCGTGCTGTTTAAGGTGGTCGCCAAAGTCTTTGCGTTGGTGGCTTGGGCGGTTTTGCTTAATGTGGCGTGCATTTCATCGTTGTCAATGACTTTGCTAACTTCGCTACTTAGGGTGATTTGTTCGTAACTTTGAGAGATTGCCAGTGGCGACATCAGCAAACTTGTGGCAAGGGTCATGAGTTTTAAGGTCATTTCATGCTCCAAAATTTGTAAAAAACTCATTATAACACACTTTATTTATGATGGTAGAATATGCGTGTTTTTTGTGCATTTTTACTTTTTTGTTGAATGCCATACAGGGAGAGCGTATAATGTGCCTTTATTGCTAAATTGCTAACTCACAGGAGCTTTCATGTCAAACAAACTGCTTGACCTTATTGAGTCTACCAATGCCAAATGGGTGGATTTTCGTTTTACTGACACGCACGGCAAAGAAATGCACTTAACTTTCCCAGCATATAGCATTGACGAAGATACCTTGGAAGACGGTAAAATGTTTGACGCATCAAGCGTGGCAGGCTGGAAAGGCGTGGAAAGCTCAGACATGATACTGCTGCCTGACCCTGATACGGCGTATCTTGACCCATTTTTTGAGATGCCAACTGTGGTGGTAACTTGTGATATTATTGAACCTGACACCTTACAAGGCTACGCTAAAGACCCACGCTCCATCGCTCGCCGTGCCGAAACTTACCTAAAATCTACTGGCATTGGTGATAAAGCACTGGTTGGGCCTGAACCTGAGTTTTTTGTGTTTGATGAGGTCAAATGGGACATTGATATGTCTGGGGCTAGAAATACTGTCATCAGTGAGGCAGCAGCATGGAGTACCAACAAAGATTATGCGTGGGGCAATAGCGGTCAGCGTCCTGCGGTCAAAGGGGCGTATGCGGTGGTGCCACCGATTGACCATTATCATGACATGCGTGCGGTGATGTGCGACCGTATTGATGAGGTGATGGGTGAAGGTCGCATTGAAGTTCATCATCATGAAGTGGCATCAAGTCAGCTTGAAATTGGCATTTCATTTAATACGTTGGTCAAAAAAGCAGATGAAGTACAGCAGTTTAAATACATTGTCCAAAATGTTGCCAATCAGTTTGGTAAGACCGCAACTTTTATGCCAAAACCGCTTGTGGGTGATAATGGCTCGGGCATGCACGTCAATATTTCCATTTCAAAGGATGGACAAAACACCTTTTCAGGTGATGAATATGCTGGATTGTCAAAAACGGCGTTGTATTTTATTGGCGGGGTGATTAAACACGCACGTGCATTAAATGCCATCACTAACCCAAGCACCAACAGCTACAAACGCCTTGTGCCACATTATGAAGCCCCAATTAAACTGGCTTATTCGGCATCCAACCGCTCGGCATCCATTCGCATTCCCCACGTCAATAGCCCCAAGGCGGTGCGTGTGGAGGTGCGTTTTCCCGACCCATCAGCCAACCCCTATTTGTGCTTTGCGGCGATTTTGATGGCGGGGCTTGACGGCATTGAAAACAAGATAGAGCCGGGGGAGGCATCTGATAAAAACTTGTATGATTTGCCACCCGAAGAAGAAGCATTGATTCCAACAGTGGCAGAGAGTTTGGAGGTGGCATTGGCTGCTTTGCGTGATGACCATGAATTTTTGTTAAAAGGTGGCGTATTTAGCAAAGAGATGATTGAAGATTATATTGCCTTAAAAACCAAAGAGGTTCAGCGTATTAATGAAGCGGTGCACCCCTTAGAATTTGAGATGTATTATCGCTGTTAAACTTTTATCGCCCTAATAGACATTAGGGCGATTTTGGTTTTATCAAAGGTGATTTATGAAAAAAATAATTTTACCCTTATTGGCTGTTGTATTCACTCATGGTGCGATGGCAGATGACGTCACAGGCAAGCCAACACAAACCATCATCAAAACCACCAATGGCGACTTTAATGCTTACGGAAGAGCAGTGGCTTATTTGGAGGCAAATTTGCACGCCTTGGATTTTGTCACCATAAAACAAGCTGCCAATACTGGTGATGACAAAGCCCAGTTTCTTATGGCAAAGTTTTATGAGCTGGGTATACACACCCCCAAAGACCAAGTACAAGCACTAAAATGGTACGAAAAATCAGCAAAACTGAGTAATGGCGATGCCCAAAATAACTTGGCGGTTTATTATTTGAAAAACAATGACCCCAAAAAGGCACGTGAGTATCTGAGCTATGCGGTCAACCAAAATCATCTGATGGCTATGGTCAATCTTGGTAGAGATTTATTAAAAAGTGGTGATGAGAGCAACCGACAGACTGCCATTGAACTGCTTAAAAAGGCGAGTGCAGGCGGTTATGCACCTGCCGATTATGTGTTGGCATTTGATGTTTATGATGACACTGATGAAGTGCTTGCCATGCAACATTTACAAAAGGCAGCCAATGCAGGTTTTGCCCCTGCTCAGTGGGAGCTGGCAGGCAACTATCAAATGGCAGTGTTATCGCTTGCATCACCAGAGCAAAGAATGCAATACGCCAAAAAGGCGGTCATGTGGGCAAGTCGTGCTTGTGATAACGCTCATGAATTTGCGTGTAATCTAAAAGATTATTATGAATGGAACCCCAAAAAAGAAGCACTTTACCAAGAATACACAGCCAGATGTCAGCAGGGTGAGCAAACAGCTTGCCAAGAAGCAAAATTTATGATGGCATGGAAGCATGAATGGGAGAGCATGCCCTAAATTTTAGACAAACGGCATAAGTTTTATCTTGTGTCGTTTTGTTTTTTGTGGGATTTGGGGTATATTAGGGGTTTCATCATCTTAGGAACATTCCATGTTTAAATATCTTTTTGTATTGGCAGGCGTGATGTCATCATCTGTATGGGCGTATGACATCACCATCACTGAGCCATCTGTGGATAGAGCTTATCACAAGCTACTTCAAAACATAGAGGTGGTCGCCGAAGTGGATTATTTACCACAAGGTTATACGACTGCCATTTTATTAAATGGACGTGTGGTCGCCGATGGACTGACTGCCAGCATACCAACACAAGATTTAGACCCAAATGCTTATCAGCTTAGTGCCATCATCATGGATAAAAACGCCAAAACCGTTGCCAAAGATGAAAAAATGGTTTATGTCATTCATAAAGCAACCCTTGCGCATAAAAAACAAAACGCCATTAAAGTGCGCGAAGCTTATGATGCGTTGCCTTGGCATAAAAAACTTGCCATCGGACTCAATCCCAATGTACAAGCTCCCCAAAAAGTAGATGAACAAACACCCACTTGGCAAATCAAATAAATGCAAATTGCCAAAGCGTGCCAAAGATATTATAATGAGTTTTTATCTACTTAAAGGCATGATATGGACTGGAAAGGTCGCAGACAAAGTACCAATATAGAGGACCGTCGTGGTGGTGCAAAAAAAGCAGGCGGGATAGGGATTGGCAGCATCATCATTGCATTAATTGTGTGGAAGGTGTTTGGTATCAGTCCTGAGACCACGCTTGGCGTTACCCAACAAATCACCCAAAATACCCAAAGCACCCCCACCAATGAAACCGCCAGCCAAGCAGAATCTCGACAATTTGTAGCAACTGTACTGGCAGATACCGAAGATGTGTGGACACCGATTTTTCGTCAGCTTGGGGGTACTTATCAGCCACCAACTTTGGTGATGTTTACAGGGCGAGTACAGTCAGCCTGCGGTTCTGCCACGTCAGCCAGTGGGCCTTTTTATTGTCCTGCCGACCAAAAAGTATATCTGGATACGCAGTTTTTTGCAGACATGAGACGGCAGATGGGCATCACAGGTGAGCAGGCGGGCAGTACGCAGCTAACACAAACAGGTCAAGCAGGCGATTTTGCTCAGGCGTATGTGATTGCTCATGAAGTGGGTCATCATGTACAAACTTTGCTTGGCATCTCAAATCAAGTCCGTCAAGCCCAAGCTAAGACCAACCAAACCAATGCCAATCAGCTTTCGGTTCGCCAAGAACTACAAGCTGATTGTTTTGCAGGGCTGTGGGCTCATCATAATCATAAGCGAACACAGTTTTTGCAGGCGGGAGATATTGAAGAAGCCCTAGATGCTGCTGAAAAAATCGGTGATGATTATTTGCAACACAAAGCTCATGGGCATACTGTGCCTGACAGCTTTACTCATGGCACCAGTGAACAACGCAAACGTTGGTTTTATCGTGGTTTTGAATCTGGCGACATTCAGCAGTGCGATACTTTTGGGGTTAGAAACATTTAAATCAAACAAAAAAACTTGGTCGTAAAACCAAGTTTTTTAATGTCTAAAAATAAAAACCCACCATGATGGTGGGATAATATGGCGCAGCGGACGGGACTCGAACCCGCGACCCCCGGCGTGACAGGCCGGTATTCTAACCAACTGAACTACCGCTGCTAGGTCGCTTAACTTTATCAGTAAAGTTAAAAAACTATGGTGGGTGGTAACGGATTCGAACCGCTGACCCTCTGCTTGTAAGGCAGACGCTCTACCAACTGAGCTAACCACCCCGTTAATTTTGGCTATTATAGCGTTTTTTAATAAAAAGTCAAATCTTTTTTATAAAATGATGGCAAGTTTTGATGAGTCATACAGAAAATTTTGGGAAATTTGGGATTTTTAATGATGAAATTTGGCTGATTTTGAACAAAATCATCAAACAACCAACCCTAATTTGAGCGTATTTTATCATTTTTAAAGACATGATTTGCAAGTTTAACTTGCAATTTTTGATATTTTATAAAAAATTACTAAAAATATTGAGTTTTTGTGTAGTTTTGCTTGCAAAAAACAAAAATACTCGCTAAAATCCAAGAGATTTTTTGAATGAATTGGGTAAAAACATGACACAAAACACCAAACAAACCCAAGGTGAACGTCTAAAACAACTTAGAAAACAGCTTGGTCTGTCCGCAGATGCATTGGCAAAGTTGTTAAGCGAACATGGTACGCCTGTCAGTCGTGGGGCGATTGCCAATTGGGAATGTGATAAAAATGGCATTGTCAGCGACAAATTACCCATTTTAGCTAAGATTTTACACACCACTGAAAGCTATTTATTAACAGGTGAACCCATGATGGGCGAAACCAACATTTTAAGAGATACCACGATGAACACGCCCAATCACCGCCCACTAAAAAAATCCACCAAACTTAGCAATGTTTGCTATGACATTCGTGGTGAACTGCTACAAACTGCCAACAAAATGGAAGCTGAGGGGCAACGCATTATTAAATTAAATATTGGTAACCCTGAGCCATTTGGTCTTTTGCCACCTGATGAGATTGTACAAGATGTGGCGATGAATCTGCACAATGCTTCTGGTTACTCCGATTCTAAGGGGATTTTTGCGGCTCGTAAGGCGATTTTGCAGTATTATCAAGCTAAGGGGCTGTTATCCGCTACCGATGTGAATGACGTATATGTCGGTAACGGTGTCAGTGAGCTGATTGTGATGGTCATGCAAGCACTTTTAAATGATGGTGATGAAGTGCTCATCCCCATGCCTGATTATCCATTGTGGACGGCAGCGGCAAATCTTGCTGGGGGCAGGGCAGTACATTATCGCTGTGTAGAAGAGGATAATTGGCATCCAGATTTATCAGACATAGAAAGTAAAATCACCCCAAATACTAAGGGCATTGTCATAATTAATCCCAATAACCCCACAGGCGCATTGTATTCTGATGAAGTCTTAAAGGGCATTGCCGATTTAGCAGTCAAATATGGGCTGGTGATTATGGCAGATGAGATTTATGACCGCATTTTGTATGATGACGCAGTGCATACACCCATGTGTACCATCACTGATAAGACACTTGTTTTGACTTTTAATGGTTTATCAAAATCACACCGAATCGCTGGTTATCGCTCAGGCTGGGTGATGATTAGCGGCAAAAAAGACCATGCAAGTGATTTTATTGAAGGCTTAACCATGCTTGCCAGTATGCGTTTGTGTGCCAATGTGCCTGCTCAATACGCCATACAAACTGCCATGGGTGGCTATCAGTCCATGCAGGCTTTAACCGCACCAACAGGACGGTTGTACAAACAACGAGAGTTGGCGGTAACTAGACTAAATGCGATTAAAGGGATTAGCTGCACCAAACCGCAAGGGGCTTTTTATTGTTTTGTTAAGATTGACCGTGATGTCTATCCGATTGATGATGACATGCAGTTTATGATGGATTTGTTGGTACAAGAAAAGGTGTTGATGGTGCAAGGCACAGGGTTTAACTGGGACGCTCCCGACCATTTTCGCGTGGTATTTTTGCCAAATTTGATAGATTTAGAAGATGCGATGGATAGGTTAGAGCGGTTTTTTGCCAACAAAAGAAAAGAGTTTGGTACAGAATAATCTTTTGGTTATCAAACAAAAGGGTGATAATCCGCCCTTTTTTGATTAGCCGATAATCTTAAAAAATTGCAATAAAAACAGCACGGTAAACCCACTTAAAAAGGCAATGCCCGCCAAGGCAAACCACTTCATTGCAGGCGTGAGACGACCTTCACTTTTGATGAGCGAGTAATTTAGATAACCAAAAATTGGTGCGGTTACAAAAGCACTAATCATCGCAAATTTAAGCAGGGTTGCCATTTGCCCCAAAAAGAAAGCAATCAGCATAAAGCCTGTTACTATCGTCAATGTTGTCCAAAGCATGACGTATTTTTCGGTCAGCTCGGTTGTGCCTGTTTTGATGAGCGATAGGCTTTCGGCGTTGGTGCGTCCATAACCATCAGCACAGGTGATGACCGTGCCAAACATACATAAAAAAGCAATAAAAGCGACCAACATTTTTGACCAATCGCCAATCGTATCTGTGTACATTTGTATTAATTGACCCACATAAGCTCCGCCTTTGGTGGCAATCTCTTCGCCTGTGCCATATTGCACAAAAACGCCCAACGCCAAGAAAAATAACGCCAAAATTGCCGATGTAAAATAACCCACATTAAAATCTACCATGCCTTGAAAACGGTTGGTGTGGTCGGTGCGTATTTTTTTGGCGGTCCATACAGATGTGATGACAGAAAATTCAAGCGGTGCTGGCATCCAACCCATCAAAGCAATGATAAATCCCAAAGAAGCAAGGTTCCAAGGGGAGGCAGGCACAAAATCTGGGGCGACTTTACTTGGAGAAAAACCTGCCACTATGACTGCCAAAATGGTGGCAATGGTTAAGGCCACGATAATCCATTTGGTTAGGCTATCCAAAGTTTTATAATGTCCTGCAATCAATAATATCCATGATGATACCATGATGATGGTGGATAGGGCGAGTGTGTTTAATTCAATGGGTAACATAAATCCCAAGATGGTTGCACATAAAATTGCGACCGCACCTGTGCTGATGGCTCCTGATATGATGCATAGCACAAAAAACGCCCAAAGGTAGGCTTTGGATTTTTTGGCATATCCTGCCACTAAGCTATCACCTGTGCTGTACGCATATTCTGTACCAAAGCGATAAAATGGGTATTTAAACAAATTTGCCAAAATAATCATGATGGCAAGTTGCCAGCCGTATAATGCACCTGCTTGTGTGGAAGCGATTAGGTGTGAGCCACCAATGGCAGCCGATGCCATTAAAATTCCTGGACCAAAAGACCGCCAATCTAATTTGTTATTGGTTTGTTGCATAGGTTCTCCTTATGCTGATAAAATCTTTGCATTATAGTATACTTTAAAAATAGTACCAAATTTTACCTGATTGGCATATGAGTTGCTAATTTAATGGGGCTGATGTATAATACAGCATAAATAAAAATAATAACAATATCAAATAATTATATTCGCTAAGTTAGCTAATACTTCGCATAATGTGAGCGAGATTATGCAAAAAACCGCTGTGTTATCCTATCTTGGACACAGCGGTTTTTTATG
>NZ_NKHK02000015.1 GCF_002224245.2 Moraxella sp. VT-16-12 | reverse complement strand
AGTGTGGTTTGCCCATGTGAGAGTAGGTCATCGTCAGCATCCTTATTTACCCCCGCCAAGAGATTGGTGGGGGTTTTTGTGGGGGGGTGAAGTAGGGGGAAGTGGAGTAATGCGACATTAAAAGTGGGTATCTTGCCATGCTAGTAATTCATTTACGTCTTTTTGAATGCCTGCTTTTAATGATTCTAAATTGGGATAGCGGATTTCTTCATGTAGATATTTGGTAAATATGACCGTGAGTGTTAAACCATATAAATCACCTGAAAATTTGGGCAAATGTACTTCTAAGCGGTATTGTGTGCCATTGATACTTGGTCGCGTGCCAATATTGACCGCTCCAAATAAACTATAAGGTGTCAGCCCTTTAATGCCTGTTTGATGACATTGGTACAAATCAATAAGCTGCCCATCTTTGTGGGCGATGATGTCTGCACCAAAAATGCCATGTAAAGCAGGTTTTAACCGATTAATTTGTATGTTGGCGGTAGGAAAATCCAGTATTCTTCCGATTTTGTCGCCATGAATGACTTGACCTGTCATGACATAATCTCGTCCAAGCAGCTCTTTGGCATGGGATAATTCCCCTAAACTTAGGGCTTGACGTATCGCAGTTGAGCTGACGCGAGTTTCATTAATCTTGATGGTTGCCAAACTCTCCACACTAAAACCAAGCGTTGTTAAAAAATATTTATCTCCTGTGCGGTCGTGTCCAAAACGAAAATCATCGCCCAATACCAAATGCCGTGTGCCAAGTGCGTTGAGCATATTTGCAAAATCGTGAGCAGAAAGTTGGCGAAATTCATCATTAAAGCTCGCCTTAATGATAAAATCTACGCCAAACTCATCAAGCAAAGTCAGTTTTTCATCAAAGCTTGTGAGCCGAGCAGGGGGATTATTAGGGTTAAAAAATTCTCGGGGTTGTGGCTCAAATATCATGATGGCGGTGGCAAGCCCTTTACTGTGAGCCTCTTTTTTTAGGGCGGTTAGCATGGCTTGATGACCTAAATGCACACCGTCAAAATTACCAATGGTTAATGTGTGAGCTGGTAAGGTGGTGATATTTTTGGGGTTGAGATGAAGAATTTTCATGGATAAAAACAATCAAAAATGCCTATTATAGGTCAAATCCATCAATTTTTCATAAAATTTGTTAAAAATTTATCATAAAATATCATTTTAATGAAAATGATGAGATGTTTGATGAAGCGGCGTTTTGTGGCGGTGGTTTGGTTTTTATTGTCGTGTTATGGTTTGTTTTTGCGTGTACCAAGCTCTGGCGTGCCAAACGTGATTCATTTGGATAAGATGGCTCATTTTGCCATGTTTTTTGGGCAATTTTATTTGTTGGGCAGAGTATTTGTGGTCAATCGTCAATCGCAGTTTTTTAAGTTGTGGCTTGTGGCTTTGCTTTGGGCGGTGGTCAGCGAACTGGTGCAGGGGATTTTTACTGCACGCACGATGGATTTTTGGGACGGCGTGGTAGACATGGTAGGGGCGACATTGGCGGTGCTTTATTTGTATGTGCGTCGTAATTATCATCATGACCCAAAAGACCGCTAACACCGCCCAAATTAATCAGCCATGTTTAAGCTGTCTGGGTCTAAACCCTGTGGCAAGCAGAACAGCACCATAAACAATCGCTCCAACGATGCACAAAGTGAGCAAGACAGCAATTTTTTGCCAGACCGCCCCATCGGTGGGATAAAATGGCATGATGGCATACAAACAGGCGAGCATGGCAATGGTGGCGATGGTAAATTGAGCCATCATTTTTCGCCAATGACTGCCAAACCGCCAAATGCCACGAGTGTGCAAAAAATAATATAAAAGACCTGCATTGACAAAACTTGCCCCTGTGGTCGCCAAAGCCAATCCGCCATGTAGCGGTAATTTGACCAAATAAAAAATTGCCATAAATACAACGCTAAATATCATGTTGGCAAACACGGCAATAATGCCGATTTTTACAGGCGTTTTGGTGTCTTGGCGGGCAAAAAAGGCTGGGGCAAAAATTTTGATGAGCATAAAGCCCAAAATACCACCTGACATGCTTTTTAGAGCCAGTCCGCTATTGGTGGCATCTGTCTGAGTAAATTCGCCACGCACAAATAACGCATTCATCAACACATCAGACAAGGCAAACATTGCCACAGATGCAGGTAACCCCACCAGAATAATCAAGCGAGCCGCCCAATCTAAGGTTTTGGTAAATTCATCTTGGTCGCCTTTGGCACAACTTGCTGACAGGCTGGGTAAAATCACCGTACCAATTGCCACACCAATCAGTCCTAAGGGTAATTCGCTCAATCTTTCGGCAGCATAGAGCCATGATACCGAACCATTTATCATTTTTGATGCAAAAATGGTATTTAGTAGCAGGTTAATCTGTGTAACTGATACCCCAAAAATGGCAGGGAGCATGAGTGTTAAAATGCGTTTGACCCCTTCGTCTTTGAAGTTGATTTTTGGGGCAACCAGCAGTTTTTGGCGGTATAAATCAGGCAGTTGTATGAGTAGTTGTAACAGCCCCGAGATTGCCACTGCATAGCCTAATGCCATAATCGGCGTGTCCATCATTGGTGCAAGCAACAATGCTCCTAAAATCATACAGACATTGAGCAAAACAGGAGCAAAGGCAGGGGGAGCAAATTTACCATAGCTCTGCAAAATGCTACCAAAAAACGCCGTTAGGGAGATGAATAACAAATAAGGAAAAGTTAAGCGAAGCAGCTCGCTGGCGGTATTAAATCGCAAAGGGTCATCAGCAAAACCGGGGGCAAACAGATGTATCACATAGGGAGCTAGGGCAATCACCGCCACTGTCAAGACCAACAAAATGACCGATAACACGCCTGAAACATGAGCGATGAGCAGTTTGACTTCATCAAGGGTGCGTCGTTCTTTGTATTCGGATAAAACAGGCACAAAGGCTTGGGAAAACGCCCCTTCGGCAAAAAGCCGTCTTAGAAAATTGGGGATTTTAAACGCCACCAAAAAAGCGTCCATCAGACCGCCTGCCCCAAATACCCCCATCAAAACCACATCACGCACCAATCCTAAAACGCGAGAAAGCATGGTCATGATACTGACAATGGCGGTAGAATGAAAAAGCCGAGATTTTGCCATGATGATTTATAACCAAAAATGCGTATTATAAAGGATTTGGGGTAAACTTGTGTAAAAAGTTGTGTGGAAAGTCCATGAATCATCAAGAAATGCTACAAATGTTCATGCACCAACTTTCTAAGTCGTCCCCAGTCAAAAAACTCACCAGGGTCAGTTTTGCGAATCGGAGCGATGTCGCTATGACCCATCAGGTGTCGCTTAGTGGCGGGATAGGCGTGATAAATTGCCACAATGATTTGGGCAAGGGTGTTGTATTGCTTATCGCTAAATGGTGAAAAGTCATCACCTTCTAACTCTATGCCTATGGTAAAATCGTTACAATTTGCTCGTCCAAGATAGCAAGACTGTCCTGCGTGCCACGCTCGTTCATTAAAATTAACAAATTGTGTAACTGCCCCATGTCGCTCTATGAACAGATGAGCGGAGACTTCTAGGTGAGCAATGGTTTTAAAATAATCATGGTCATTTGGGTCTAGCTTATTTTGAAAAAAGGCTTTGACAAAGTGTGTGCCTGTTTTGTCGGTTTGTCCAAACTGGCTAGGCGGTAAACTGATGTTATGAATGACAATGCCAGTAATGGCAGGTTTATCATCGGTGGTGGGGCGTGTATTAAAATTGGGTGATGGCACAAACGTTGCCCCAGATAGTATGCCGTCTTTGATAGTGAAGGTGGTCATGGTCAGTCTTGTTTGGGTGGTAAAAGGGCTTTATCTAAAAAATAAAATCTGTCATAATGACAAAATTTCATATTTTAGCAAATTTATTCTATGAAGACTGTTAATTTTAATAAATGTATTTTGTTTGTGGTATCTTTGACGTTTGGTGTGGCTTTTGCCAACTCATCGGCTCATGGCATTGCAGATGGCACACAAATAACAAATACCCAAGCCCAACTTGTTGCCACCAAAACCGCCTTTGGGCTAAGCGATGTTGCTTTGGATAAACTGGCAGAGCATGTGCTGTGGCAAAGATTACTTTTGGCAAAACAGGGCGTGAGCCAAGTGAAAGACCCTGATTTTTTCTTGTCCAAACAAAATGACCCAAAATCTGAGCTGATGGCAAACTTGGCAGCATTGCAACAATTAGATAAAAAAGCAATGTGTCGTTTTCCTGCTCGCATGGCGTTTTTGACTGCCGAGCTTAATAAAATGGGCATTGACACCAAATATGATGATGAACTGTGTGCAGAGTTTAAAACATGGGCTGATGGCTTAGATGGGCGAGTGTTGTCGCTGATTTTTGCCGAAGAACACCCAAATTCTTTGGGGTCGTCCTATGGTCATGCTTTTTTGCGTTTGGATACCCAAAAAAGCCTAAGCACAGGGCAAGACAAGGATGCCATTGCGATTAATTATAGCAGTGTGGTACCAAACGAAGAAGCAAAAGAAGCGGTCAGGGCTTTAAAATCCATCGTGGGGGCTTATGATGGTGGGCTTGAGTTTTTTAATTACCAAAACAAAAAAGAAGACTACACCATCAAAGGTGAACGAGACCTTTGGCAATATGAGATGGATTTGAGTGAACAACAAGTGCGTCAGATTTTGCGTCATCTGTGGGAAACCAAAGACATGAATCGCCCTTATTTTTTTACTCATGATAACTGTGCCACAGAGATTGTGCGTTTGATTGATGTGGTGCGAGCGGATAAAGACATTGCTCATGACATGGGACGCATTGTCATTCCTGCTAAGATTGCTCGTATTTTAGAGCGTCATGGCATGGTGCGTAAGACGACGTTTGTGCCATCAAATGCCACGCTTAGACAGGCTTTTATCAATAACGGCACAAACTTTGATTGGTCAAAATTGCAATCAAATAATAACAACCCCGTTCATGCCAGCCCCACCCATCGCCTTAGTGTGTCAGTGGCTGATGATAACCATCATGGCGGTCATGGTTTGGGGGCGGTATATGGGCTGTCATTGCGTTCGGCTTATCAGGATTTGCTGGACAGATCTGATGGGGTGCGGTCATATTTGGATTTGACGATTTTATCAGCAGACATCAAATATGACAAAGAAAAGTTAAAACTGGACAAAGCCACCATTTTTTCAAGTCGTAGCTACAACCCTGCCAACTCAGCCAAGAACAATCCAAATCCCATCACTGGCAAGCCAAAATCGGCTTGGGGGCTACATTTAACCGTAGAGCAAGCCACAGACGCATCAAACAAAGACAACGCTGACCATTTGGTGTTTAATGTGCAAGCACAAAAAGGCAAATCATGGCTGATGGGTCAAGCTGCCACCAATACAGGTGATTTGGCAGATACGCTGTGCTATGTGTTTGGTGGGGCAGGTGGGCAGTTTGGCAAAATAAATCAGGGCTATCGGTTAGGCGTTGGACTATCGGTTGGGTGTAGTCATCGTGTGAGTGATGATGTGCGAGTGTTGGGTGAGCTTAGTGTGCCATACTGGTATCATCATGACGACTCGCCCAATCGCTCAGGTTATGTTCAGCCGTCGGTGGTGATGGGGGTTCAGTATGATTTGACACGTCGTGATGCTTTGCGTTTTGTGGCAAATAGTGAACGATTGTATGACAAAACCCAAAACAGCGTGCAGTTTGGTTATCATCGTTATTTTTAATGGCTGGGTAAATTGATGAGATTTTTGATTATTGGACAAGGAAATATTGGGCAAGCAGTAGCAATACAGCTTGCTAGGGCAGGTCATGACATCACGGCTGTGGCACGCTCTGCCAAATGTTATCCTGATGATGTGGCGGTTACTTTTTGGCAAAAAAATGCTTTGGATTTGACCAAAAATGAGCTTGATGATTTTGATGGTGTTGCCATCATCATCACGCCTGATAAAAATAGCGATAGGGTACAAGCCTATAAAGACAGTTATTTGGCGGTGTGTCAGCATATGGCGGACTTAAAGATAGATTGTCAAAAAGTTTTGTTTGTGTCATCTACATCGGTTTATGGTGAAAATGACGGACAACTGATTGATGAAAACACCCCTGCTTGCCCAAGCAATCCTACCGCCTTGGTGTTGTTAAATGCTGAAAATCTCATCAGTGCCACTTATGGCAGGCGTGCCATCATCGTGCGACCAAGTGGTATTTATGGTGGTAGCAATCGCATGATAGAGCTTGCCAAAAAAGCCCATCAAGACGGTGTGCCAAGTCATCATCACACCAATCGCATTCATCAGACGGATTTAGTGGCGATTATCGCAAAAATTTTGGTGATGGCAACCCCAAAGCCTTTGTATTTGGTGAGTGATTTTGATGGGGCGACTTTGGCACAGGTGCTGGGGTTTATTTGTCAAGTGCGTGGTTATCCCATGCCAGTACTCATACCTTCTGCTCCCACAGGCAAACGCATTATGCCTAATATAGATAAATCTTGGCTGACGTTTGAAAACTATCGTAGTGGCTATGCGGTTTGATTTTTGAATTTGATATAAAATCTGCTAAAATAGACTTTTTATTTTGACAGATTTATGATGACTGTGCTTAATGAGCATAAATCATGTAAATTTTATCAAAATTGGCTTAAAGTCAGCTTGTGATTAAACACACAAACAACCTTAAAAGTGTAATTGTCTTTACAATATTGTTGTCATGATAGCAATTTGGGGTTAAATGTATGCAGGTTTTATTTGGTTAAAAATTTATCAAGAGCTACTTTTTATTATAAAGCCAGTTATCAAGCCAATGATATAAAATCCCTGCTGTGCTAATGACCGCTATCATACGCACCACATGGAGCATGGTAACAATCGGTACGCCAAGCTGTAATGTTTTTGCAGTAATGGTCATCTCTGCCACGCCACCAGGAGCAAAACCCAAGCCCAAAATGGTGGCGTCAATGCCCGTCAGGTAAGCAAGACCGAGACTTACCGCCATTGTTAAGGGCAAATGCACCATGACACTAACGGCAGTAGCAAGAAGCAGGCGAGGAGCGGTGGCAAAGAAGTCAGAGCGAAACTTGGTACCCAATGTCCAACCAATGCACACTTGCCCCAAAGCAGATAGCCATGTTGGTATGGCAGACAGATGTATGTTGTTTGCAGTTAGCAATACAGTTACCAAAAGTGGAGCAAATGTCCAAGGGTTTGATAAGTGAAATTTTTCAAAAAGTTTGGCGGTGGCTGTACTAAGGGTCAGTAATAACATTAGTCCAAAAATACTCACTGTCTGATTGGATGTTAAAAAAGCATCATCACCGCCACGATAGCCCATAAACTGATAGAAAAATGGCACACTGGTTACCACCAAAAACACACGTAATGAGTGAGCGGCGACCACTTGGTCTACTCTTGCTCCTTGTTTTTCAGCAAAATTTGACATTTCACTCGCGCCACCAATGACAGAAGCAAACCATGCCGTCTTAAAATCAACCCCGCCCATTTTATAGATAATCCAGGCACCAATAAATCCAAGCGATATGCTAAACAGTGCTACCGCCACCATCAAATAAGCATGACGCCCAAGCAGCACAGCCATCTGTGGTGTAAAGTATAGCCCCAGAGATATGCCGATGACCATCAAACCTGCCTTACGGCTAAAACCAGCACTTTTTGTGGGTAGTCCTGCTAGGCTACATCCTGCCATAGTAAATAATGAGCCAAGTAACCACGGAATCGGCAATCCTAAAATATTGGCAAAAGCCCCGCCAATGAGTGCAATTATAAAGCTTGGCACATATGCTTGTAGTGTTTTTGCCATAAATATTCCTAAAATGACATGATAAATAGTAATATATACTAAAAACAAAAAAACAGCCACCAATCAAAGCAGCTGTTTTATGTGTTGTCATCAAAATCTAAGCAACAGTTTTGGGTTTTTTGCTACGAAAGTTGCGATAGATGGGCAGTAGCACCATAAAGATAACTAAGACCCACAATACTTTGGTGATGTTGCCATGAAACAATACGCTCAGGTCGCCTTGGGAAATTGAAAGAGCACGACGTAAGCTGGATTCCATGAGTTCACCCAACACATAGCCCAAAATCAAAGCAGATAATGGAAAATGTAGTTTGCGTAAAAGATACCCCAATATACCAAGTGCCACCATTAATACAAGGTCAAAAGTGGTGCTATGAATGGCATAGACACCCACAAAACTCACCGCAGCGATGGCGGGGATTAAAATGTAATTTGGTGTATTGAGCATTTTGGCAAACAGACCGACAAGCGGTAAGTTTAAAATCAGCAAAATCACATTACCAACAAACAGTGAAGCAATCAGACCCCATACGATGTCAGGCTGTTCACTAAATAACTGTGGACCAGGCGTGATATTGTATAGTGTCAAAGCTCCCATCATTACTGCTGTGGTTCCAGAACCAGGCACACCTAAGGTTAGCATTGGGATAAATGAACCACAAGCAGAAGCGTTATTGGCTGCTTCTGGTGCAGCAATACCACGTAAATCCCCTTCACCAAACGTACCTGACTCGCCAGCAAGCTTTTTTTCGTTGGTATAGGTCATGGCACTGGCGATGGTCGCTCCTGCTCCTGGTAAAATCCCCACCACAAAGCCAACAACGCCACTTCGTATCATCGCACCAAGACTGAACATAAATTCTTTAAAGTTAAAGAATGCACGTTTGCCTTGTTCTAAGGCTTTTTGGCCAGTACTGGTTTGTTCAAGTAAAATTAAAATTTCACTGATACTAAAAAAACCTATCACGATGGTGGTAAATTGAATGCCATCTGACAGATTGACTGAATCAAAGGTGAAACGATATACACCTGTAACTGCATCTACACCTACGGTTGCTAAAGCCAGACCAATCAATGCTGCTACGGCTGTTTTGATGGGTTGATCGCCCACTAAGCCACTAAGACAGGTAATGGCAAAGACCATTAGGACAAAGTACTCAGCAGGACCAAAGGCGATTGCCCAATTGGCAAGCAAGGGTGCAAACAGCACCACACCAATGGTGGCAATGATACTGCCTGTAAATGAACTGACCGCTGATAATGATAAAGCAACGCCTGCCTGACCTTTTTTGGCAAGCGGATAGCCATCTAAGGTGGACATGATGGCAGCAGCATCTCCTGGCACATTGATTAAGATTGCTGAAATACGTCCGCCATATTCACAACCTAGATATACAGCTGCCAGTAAAATCAAAGCTGATTCTGGCGGTAAGCCTAGAGCGTAAGCAAAGGGTAGCAGCAGTGCAACACCATTGATGGGACCAAGCCCAGGGAGCATGCCAACAATCGTACCTAAAAAAGCGCCAATGAGTGCCAAAAGAAGGTTGGTGGGAGTCAGAGCAACAGCGAAGCCTGATAGTAAATAGTTTAAGGTATCCATGATGCTCCCTTATTTAAAAAAGCCAAGTGGCAAAGGCACATCTAAGGCTTGGTCAAATAACAAATATAGCAGTACGCCCATGACCACACCAGAGATGAGACAGTGTACGGTTTTGCCACCAAAGAGTTTGCCTATAACAAACGCCATGATTGCTGTTGCCAGTGGAAAGCCTAAAATTTCAAATAATAGGGCATAGCCAATCAGCGTCGCCAAGCAGATACCAAGGTGTTTTAATAGTTTGGGGGTATAACCTAGGTTGATGGGTTTGATGTTTGGGCGTACCACCAAAAATAAAGTACATCCTGACATAAGACCTAAAATCAATACAGGATAGGGGCGTGGACCTAGTGGGTCATAAGCAATTGGTGCAACATAGCCCCATGCGATATATAGCAAAAATAAACTTGCCAATAGCAATGCGAGCGAAAAATAACGTTCTAATTTTGTGTTCATAAAATATCCTTATAACAATACAGACAAAGTCTTGCTTTGTCTGTACGGTTGATGGCTTGATGAGCCACAAAATATTATTTGGTTTCGGTTAGCTCAAATTCTTTGGAAATTTCACGCATTTCGTTGGTGGTTTTTTTGACATAGTCTTGTAGTTCTTGACCAGTCATAGCAAAGGGCAATAAATCACGAGAAGCACGCAGCTCAGCAAATTTGGGATCAGCCATCATCGCATCAAAGCGCTCTTTCCACCAAGTATAAGACTCTTCGCTCACTTGTGGGCCCATATAGTAGCCACGAATCACTGGCCATTCAACATCAAAACCTTGTTCTTTGGCAGTAGGAATGTCTTTTAGTTTACCTTCTAGGCGGTTAGGAGCAAATACTGCTAATACACGCACTTTACCAGATTCAATATGTGGACCCATCTCAGCAATGCCTGCACTAACTACGCTGATATGATTACCAAGCACAGCAGTTACAGCTTCGCCGCCACCTTCTAAGGCAACATAAGTCATGTCTTTGGGGTTGATACCAGCAGCTTTTGCCATCATGGCAGTTTGTAGCCAATCTTGACCACCCACGCTACCACCAGCACCAAAACTGATAGATTTTGGGTCTTTTTTGAGGGCATCCGCCAAATCTTGAAGTGTTTTTAGGGGGGACTCAGCATTGACAGCCACCATGCCATAGTCAGTACCTACGGCAGCGAGCCAACGCACATTGTCTTCGGTGTAGTTTTCACCGAACTTGCCTTGGGCAAGATTAAGCAGCGAGCCAGTTGAAAAAGCTACAATGGCATCATTGTTGGCAGGGTCATTGGCAACAATTTTGTTATAAGCAACCGCTCCTACGCCCCCTGGCATATAAGTAACACGCATGGGCTTGTCAAGTTGTCCTGTGTCTTTTAGACCGCTTTGGGCAAGTTTACAAGTCAAATCAAAGCCACCACCAGGTTTGGCAGGAGCAATACATTCAGGCTTGGCGGGGCTAAATCCTTGTGTTTCGTCCTTTTTGCAAGCGGTCAGTGTTAGAGCGCTACAAACAGCTACGGTGAGCAAGGCATATTTTTTAAAAGTCATGAGCTTGGTTCCTTAGAGCATCATTGTGTGAATGGCTATACCAAATTTATGGTGAAGCTTTAAAAAAATATCCCAAAACCATCTTTGTGTCAATATAAAAATATCAAATAATTTAATTAATAAAATGAAATAAAACCAGTGGCAATGTATGAATAAAAAATATTTTGGATAAAGTAGAAATAAAAATGCTTTAATAATGTGTCTTGGACATTTATTTTTATATTAACAAAATACATTTTGAGATATAATACAGCACATTTATTTTTGTTTAATGCAAAAAAATTGTACATATTGTGTGCATAAAATTAACAAGGCATAAAATGACAACCAATCTTCTAAATAAAATCAACACCCGCCGCACCTTCGCCATCATCTCTCACCCTGACGCTGGTAAAACCACCATGACCGAAAAGCTCTTACTATGGGGGCAGGCTATCCAAGTCGCGGGTGAAGTGCGTGGACGTAAAGCCGACCGCCATGCCACATCCGACTGGATGAGCATGGAGCAGGAGCGGGGCATTTCTATCACCACATCGGTCATGCAGTTTCCTTATAAAAACCACATGGTAAATTTGCTTGACACCCCTGGACACGCTGACTTTTCAGAAGATACCTATCGTACGCTCACCGCTGTGGACAGTGCCTTGATGGTGATAGATGGGGCAAAGGGCGTAGAAGAGCGGACGATTAAGCTAATGGACGTATGTCGGATGCGTGATACGCCGATTATCAGCTTTGTTAATAAACTTGACCGTGAGATTCAAAATCCACTAGCACTACTTGATGAGATAGAAAGCGTCTTAAAGATTAAATGTGTGCCGTTTGCTTATCCGATTGGCATGGGGCAGGATTTTGTGGGAGTGTATAGTTTTGTGGATGGCAAAACTTACTTTTACAAAAAAGGCTTTGGCTCGCAAATCACCGACATTGAGAGCCGAGACGGCTATGAACACGACGACATCAAAGCACGCCTAGGGCAAATCTTGTGGGATGAGTTTTTAGAAAATATTGAACTGGCTCAGATGGCTTACGAAGATTGGGACGAGCGTGAGTTTTTGGCAGGCAAACAAACGCCTGTGCTGTTTGGGACGGCACTGGGTAACTTTGGGGTAAATATGATACTGGACGTCTTGACCGAGTACGCCCCATCACCCAAAGACCATGAAGCGGTTGAGCGTACTGTCAAGGCAGATGAACCAAATTTTACGGGTTTTGTCTTTAAAATCCAAGCCAACATGGACCCCAAGCACCGCGACCGTGTGGCGTTTTTGCGAGTGTGCTCAGGCAAATACGAGCGTGGCATGAAAATGAATCATGTGCGTATCGGCAAAGAAGTGCGAGTGTCGGACGCATTGATGTTTTTGGCGGGCGACCGTGAGACGCTAGACGAAGCCTATGCTGGCGATATTATTGGTTTGCACAATCACGGTACGATTCAGATTGGCGACAGTTTTACTAGCGGTGAGACCTTAAATTTTACAGGCATTCCGCACTTTGCTCCTGAGCTGTTTCGCCGTGTGGTGCTAAAAGACCCGATGAAATCCAAACAGCTACAAAAGGGCTTACAACAGCTCTCCGAAGAAGGGGCAACGCAGGTGTTTATGCCCCAAATCAACAACGATTTGATTTTGGGGGCGGTGGGCGTACTGCAATTTGAAGTGGTGGCACACAGATTGCTAGAAGAATATAAGGTGCAATGCACTTTTGAGCCGATTAGTATCGCCACGGTGCGGTGGGTGCATTGTGATGACAAAGTAGCTTTTGAAAAATTTAAGAAAAAAGCCCACGACCAGCTTTCCATAGATGGTGGTGGCCATCTGACTTATCTGGCTCCAAGTCGTGTGAACTTACAGCTCATGCAAGAGCGGTATCCAGAAGTGGCGTTTAGAGCGACACGGGAGCACTGATGTGATGAGCCAAGCATTTACGCTTGGCTTTTTGCTTTTTCAATACAAGCTTTAAATTTGTGCATCATCATCTGATAAAGGTGATGTCAATAAATAGAAAAACTTAATTTTATATTGCTCAAACACACAAAAATTAACCCATTTTGATTTGCTATTAAAAAGACTTTGTGGTTATTACAAAGTCTTTTTGGCTACTTTTTATTCTATGGTAACATGAACACGGTCGTGATGAACTTCCACATTGACCACAGGGTCGCCATGCACAATGTCATTGATGGCCGCTTGTGAAATGGAGCCTTTTTGTAGCATGGCTGCCATTTTTTTGCGTTTTTGAGTGGTATTAAAATAGCAGTCTATATTGTCGCCTTCATCTCTTAACTCAGTAAAGCGATGGGCGTTGGCACGGTCTTGCTGTAAAATGGCGGCGGCGGTTGCACGGTTGGCGTGTGAACCGAGAAATTTGCCACTAGAATTATACTTATCACCCTGACTGATATAAGCGGTATAAGAGCATAGATATTTTGCGTGAGCGGTAGAAACGCCAGCCAGTGTGATGATGGCAAGTAAAGTCAATAGTTTTTTCATACAAACTCCCATAGCTAAGAACGACATTCTTTGATGAGTAATTCAGGACGATATTCAAAATGTGGCGTGTCGTAACTTGCCCATTTGCCACCCCAAATAAAACCATGTTTTTCAAAAATTTGTACCACTTGATTTAGGTTTTGCTCTTGCAATACGGCTTGTGGAAATGGGCAGGCTTTATCTTCACTTTTACAACCATCCCAACGCCAGTATTTGTGCAGATGTTTGGGTAGGTGAAAATCCACCGCAATGCCAAAACTGTGTGTGCTAAGACGATTTGTGCCAGCGATTTTGCGAAAGTTGAACGTGCCTAATGACGTGGCAACATATTTGCTCAGCACAGGATTTTGGGCAATCTCATCACCAACTTTTTTAAGTTGGTTGGCAGCCCCATTGACTTTGGTAAATTGTAGGTTTTTCTTGGCAGGTTGCCAATAAACTTTGACCAAATTGGCATTTACCGCCGATGATGTACCGCCATACATATTGATAAAAAATTCATCGTTTCTTAGACGTCCTGCATCTTGGTATTGTTTGGGTGCTTTAAAATCCAATGGATAAGTTTGCGAAAGCTGGTCGGCAACAGAAGCCTTTTTTAAACGTTCAGTAAATGGTGCGTTGCTAACTTTGCCGATGGCTAGGGTTTTGCCGTTTTTAAACATGATGGTGTTATTTTGTACGGCACTAATGCTGTCAGGATAGGCTTTGGTTAAGCAGTTGGCGATATTGATTTGGGCATAAGCCGGTAGGGCGACCATGCCACACATAACCATCATAAAAAGCGACCGCATGATGTTATCCTAAAAGAAAAAATGGCTGATTTAGATATGTGGTATCAAACTTATATTAGCAATATCTAAAATATTATTCAAGCCATCATTTGGTTTTTTGTGGTTTATTTTTGTAGCTCTTTGTTTGTGGATTTATAAAAATAGATGACAGTAGCATCACCATTTTTGATTGAAAACATCACCTTTATTGATGAGCAATGATAAATGAAATGCTTGTTTTGGCTTGATAAGAAAATGAACAATCATGATTATCGGCACTCATCTTTGTGCTGAACAATTTATTTACAAATCATCAAACCATGCTAAAATAAACAATTTGGCTTAATTGGGGCAAGTCGTGGATTTTATTTTGGGTGTTGTGGATTTTATTTTGCACATCGGCGAGCATTTGCAAGAGTTGGTGGACAATCACGGCAAATGGATTTATGCCATTTTATTTGTCATTGTTTTTTGTGAAACAGGGCTTGTGGTTACGCCATTTTTGCCGGGGGATTCCATGTTATTTGCCGCAGGAGCGATTGCGGCGGTGGGTGAGATGAATGTTTGGCTACTGATGGTGCTACTTATCATTGCGGCGATTGTTGGTGATTTTGTCAATTTTGAGATTGGTAAACATTTTGGCAGACGCTTGTTTTCGCATTCTGATTCTAAAATTTTTAAACAAGCCTATCTACACAAAACCCAGAGCTATTACGCCAAATATGGCGGTCGCACCATCATCATCGCACGTTTTGTGCCGATTGTCCGTACTTTTGCACCTTTTGTCGGCGGTATGGGTAATATGCCTTATAAGGATTTTGCTCGTTATAATATTATCGGGGCGATTTTGTGGGTGGTGTCTTTTACCATGCTGGGTTATTTTTTTGGGCAGTTGCCTTTTATTAAAAAATACTTTACCTTTTTTATGATTGGCATTATTGTGGTGTCGGTTGTGCCAATGATTGTAGAGATTATCCGCCATCGTAAATTAAAATAAATCGCCATGTTAATTTGTCCCATTTGTCATACGGATTTGGTGTTGTGTGGTAAATCCTACATCTGCCAGCACCGCCACAGTTATGATTTATCCAAAGACGGCTATGTAAATTTGCACGTGGTTCAGCACAAAAACAGCCACAATGCAGGTGATACCACCGTCTCGGTACAGTCTCGCAGGCGTTTTTTGGCAGGTGGCTTTTATGCTCCACTGCAAGATAAAATAGGTCAAATCATGAGCGATTTATCACCAGATACCGTGTTGGACATTGGTTGTGGCGAAGGGTATTATACCAGCGTTTTGGCTCATCACAGCAGGCGGGTGATTGGTCTGGACATTGCCAAAACTGCCATCATTACTGCTTCAAAAACTTATAAAAATCAGTTGTCTGGTAAAAACATCACCTGGGTGGTCGGCACAGGAGCTATTTTACCTGTGGCACAAAACAGTGTGGACATTTGCACAAGTTTTTTTAGCCCTTTGCCTAAGGGACAGATGTTGAATGTGTTAAAATCAGATGGTTATCTGTTGATGGCGACCCCTGCACCACAGCATTTGTATGCCATGCGTCAAAGGTTATTTGATAGAGTAAATCCCCACAATCCCACCAAGTTTATAAATGAGCTTGCCCCTGAGTTTAGGCTAATAAATGAATGGCAAATCAGTCATGCAATGATATTAGATAGCCAAAATTTAACAGATTTAATGAACATGACCCCTTATGCTTACAAAGCAAAACTCGACAAAAAGACAGCCTTAAAAAGTGAAAACAACTTTCATGTAACAGCAGCGTTTTGTGTGTATTTATTTAAAAAAGTTTAATCTTAATTGATAAAATGACTTAATTGGCACATTGCTCTTTTTGGGTAAAAATCATCTATCTCCAAAGCCCACAATTTAATCTTGATGTATCATCACCGCAAACGATAAAACGTTGGCTGCCCATATTTTAACAACATCAGCCATCTTGACAATCCAAGACGGTTAAATGTCAGGTGATGAATGTTTATGTTCCTAAAAGCTATTTTGTTGGCGCTGTGATAAATAACCATACCGTGAGTAACCCTTTTTTGTGATAATTTTGTGTGATTTTAACAAGTGATTTAAGTTATAATAGCCATTTAAAAAATTATCACTTGGAAGATTTATGCTGACTCATGACCAATTTATCACCCTTGCCGAAGCAGGATATACGCATATTCCTCTGATTAAAAAACGCCTGATGGATGATGCCACGCCTGTATCGGTCTTTGCAAATTTACGCAAGTTTTTTGGCTCAGCGTATTTATTTGAGTCGGTGGTGGGTGGTGAGCGTTGGGCAAGATACTCTATGATTGGGCTTGGTTCGGACATTGTCATACAATACCATGATGGCAAAGTGGTATTAAAAAATACCAAAACAGATGAAGTCATCACCAGTGAGCAAAATCCTTTTGAGTTTATTCGTGATTTTATGGCAAAGTACAAAATGCCAACACAAGAGACGGTCAGTGAGTTACCTGCGTTCAGTGGTGGGCTTGTTGGGTATTTTGGTTATGATATGATACGGGTGATTGAGCCATCTGTGGGTGTATCAAATTCGCCCAATCCACTAAATTTGCCTGATATGTGGCTGACTTTATCCAGTCAGGTGGTGGTGTTTGATAATCTAGAACACACTTTATCCATTGTCGTCTATGCTGACACAAAACAAAAAGACGGCTACAAAAAAGCACGCAAAAATCTGGACATCATTGAAAATCTTTTGGCTCATAAGCCTGATTTATCGGTTAAAAAACAGCCTTTGCCACACTTTGTGTCGCAGACAGGGCAAAATAAATTTTGTACCGATGTGAATCGTATTAAAGAATACATCAAAGCAGGCGATGTCATGCAAGTAGTGCCAGCCCAGCGTTTGTCAGGGGAATTTGATGGCGACCCATTGGCGGTGTATCGGGCATTGCGTTACCTAAATCCATCGCCATATCTGTTTTTGGTGCAAGGAGAGACAGCAGACGGTGAACCGTTTCATGTGGTGGGTGCGTCCCCTGAGATTTTATCACGCATTGAAAAAGTGGGCGATGAATGCCAAGTTACCGTGCGACCTTTGGCAGGCACAAGACGACGTGGCGTAGATAATGAAGAAGATTTGGCGTTGGAAGCTGAGCTGTTATCAGACCAAAAAGAAATCGCCGAGCATTTGATGCTGATTGACCTTGGACGAAACGACATTGGTAAGGTGTGCAAGATTGGCACAGTGAAAGTAACGGATAAAATGTTTATTGAGCGGTACTCACAAGTCATGCATATTGCCAGTAATGTGGAAGGGCGAGTGCGTGCTGATAAGGACGCTTTGGATGTATTTTGTGCGACATTTCCCGCAGGCACATTGTCAGGAGCACCCAAAATCCGAGCCATGCAAATCATTGATGAGGTTGAACCTGTTCGCCGTAGTATTTTTGGTGGTGCGGTGGGCTATTTGGGTTGGTCAGGCAACATGGACACTGCCATCGCCATTCGTACAGCGGTGCTAAAAGATGGACAAGTGCATATCCAAGCAGGGGCAGGCGTGGTGGCAGACTCCGACCCTGTGGCAGAGTGGGAAGAGACCAACAAAAAAGCCCTTGCCATCGTCAAAGCGGTTCAGATGGCGTGTGGGGGGCTAGATATTTGATTGGGGGTTACTCTTAAATCAATTCAAATTTTAAGATGAACAGTTTCAACAGGTACTAAAAAACCTTCTGTTTTTGTTGAACGCCATAATTTGCCTGGCAGCTCTTCTTTGATTTGAGTTTCTTCCAACAACTTGTTCATGATTTCACTGAGTAGTTGTTCATCACATTCAATGGATTTTTCATCAAGAAATGCACGAATGTCATCAAGTTCGCCCATTTGGTAGGTGTCAAAATATTCAGCGACAGCTTTATGGGCTTTTTTCTCATTACTTGAACCAAGATATGCCAACCCAACTACGATAAAAATACATATTAACCATAATGGCACATCAAAGTCAAGCAAGCTCAAACCATATTGTATTATCCAAGAGATGCCCCCAACGATAATAGCAAAAACAATAAAAATCCAAATTCTTTTTAAGATTGCCCATGCAATCGCAAGCATGAACAAGCCTATTATCAAAGAAATGATGATTTCCATTATTGCTCCGTGGGTTTGTCAATATCAAATTTTAATGATTTATTTTCTATTAACGCCAGTTTTGCTTGTGCATTTAGGTGTTCATCTACATTAAATACTGAGGTGGAGCTTTTTTTGTTTATCCAAGCACCCTGTGAATTTTGAAAGTAAAAATCAAAAGAGACTTGCATGGTGTTATCTTCCAAATAATTCAATGTGGCATGACCTGTAATAAAGTTTAGGTTTTCATCACGTTCAGCTTGCAAGATAAACTTATCGGTGCTTTTGGAAAAACATGACATGAAGTCAAAGGCTGATTTTTGGTTGTGCGCTATAAGGCTTGGCAGTATTTTTTGGGTGATGACATTCTCAACAAACTGTTCAAATTCAGTATCAAAGTCGTTGTTTTTATTCATTTCATATCTCCAAATGTAGTTCAGATTGCACTTCATCAGTAATATCAACAGGCGAGTTGGTTCTTTCTAATTTTCTACGAATATCTTCTGGGATTTCGTTTGGCGATATTTCTCGTGTAACAACAGTTTCCTGCCAATTGCCTCGTTCATTTTTAGAAAAGAATTTTTGTAATGCTTTTAGTGTTGCAAGCTTGGAATTACCTGTTTCAAGGTAAGTTTTAAAACCAACAATTAGGCTGGGTATTAAATGTGATTTAATACGCTCAATACTCGCCTGAATAAATGATTTGATTTCTTTCCAAAATACTGATACAACCACCACGCCCGCAATGAGACCTGCGACCAAAAAGGGAATCATAGACTTTCTCCGTCATTAAGTTGAGATTTAACATATTCTTCTGAGACAATTCTTGTATTAACCTTGGTTTTTGTACCAGAATTTTCTCTTTTGCTTTTTTGGATAGATTCTATTTTGTTTTTTAGATTTTCATGGGTAACAATGTCCATTTTATCTGTTTTTGCTGAAAATGCAGACAGTAAAATGGCATTTGAGATGTCTGAACCGCTCAGTCCATCGGATAATTTGACAATCTGTGTAATATCAATAGAGTGAGGTAATTTTTTGGGAATGTATTTATTAAACAGATGTATTCGTGTTTCTTCGTCAGGTAGCGTGTATTCAATGTGCATCAGAATGCGACGCATGAAAGCTGGGTCATAATTACTGATAAAATTGGTCGCAAAAATTACAGTGTCATTATAATCATTTAGCAATGTTAGCATGACTGAGCGAGTTTGATTAACACTGGTATCGGTTGCACTTGTCATATTGGTTACACGGCGACTTAAAATGGCATCTGCTTCATCAAAAAATAAAATGGCATCATTATTTTTGGCAAATTCAAAAGCAGCTTGGATATTTTTTGGTGTTTCTCCAACATATTTTGATTCTATATCGCCATAATTTACCAATATTAGCCTTTTGCCAAGTGCATGAGCAATGGCATGAGCAGACATGGTTTTTCCTGTGCCAGGTTCACCATAGAGATTGATAATCATTTTATTATCAAATTTATGAGTATCAACAAATCCCCAGTCATCAAATACTTCTTTTTGATACTGCCTAAGTCCAATGGCACGTTCCAATTCGGACTTGGTTTTGGCGGGTAGAACCAAATCATCCATCTGATATAATGCTTCACTTAATTCAAATGAAATTTTTGGAGGTGTTTTGGGTTTATTTTCCTGTGAGTTCACAGGGTTATCAATAGGTGAGTTGGACTTTTTGTTAAAAAAAGAATTTGTATTAATTGGCATAGCATTTCCTTTTTATGATGAATTTAAATTTATGATAAATTTAAATATGTTTTTAGTTCATTTTCCAGATCATCTTGCCACTGTTTTGGCTCAATGACGGTCAAATGCGGTATCCATGAGCGTATCATGGGGAAAATCTGCAATTTTTGATACACATGGCTTTCTATTAACAACTTACCATCGTTTGATGAACTGATGATTTTTTGATTGGGTAAGATGTGTTTTTGTCTAAAAAACTCGCTGGCATAATTATCCGCTTGTATCACTACTTTAATCAGCTCTTTGCCAAACCAAATCCCACCATTATCATCAATCTTATCTTTAATGGCATCATTGATTTTAAATTGACTTTTGGTTAAACTTAGGTTGATGATTTTGCTTATGCGATAAGTTTTAATATCATCACTGCCGTTTTGTGTGCCTATCACATACCAGCAACCACGATGGTTGATGAGTTTATAAGGCTGTACGGTGCGAATGGTGTTGGCGTATTCAAAAACAATCACTTTATTATCCAAAACCGCTTGTTTTATCAGCTTTATCACCTCGGATAAAACCGTGCTGTTTTCATATTCATAACCTTTGATTTGAATTGAGCCGTTAGATTTTTGTTTGATAAGCTCTCTTAAAAAACCAATGTCCATACTTGGCAACAAAAATTCAATACCCACCAATTCAACCAACTCATAAAACTCTTTTTGGGTCAAATCAGATTTGCACCGGTTATCCAAATATACTGCCCCACGTTCACGAATCAGTGGCAGATAGCTTTCTAAGCGAAGCAAGTCTCGGCGAATGGTTTTGATACATACGCCATGGTCATGGGCAAGGTCTTGGATGTTTAGGGATTCACCACTATTTAGGCGGTGAAAAATATTTGCCAACCTTTCTGCCAGTCGTTCATGTTTGCCTTTTGTGCCTTTTATACTCATTTGGGTGCTACTATATACGATAAGACGCTTAAAAATCTTTTTTGTTAAAAAAGAATGTAGACATTATAAATGGCCAATAGGACAGGTTGTGTCCATTTTTGCTTTTGATAAAAATAAAATGTGTATTTTTTTATTCATAGGTTTTGTATTTGTATGAGATGATGTGTTATTGTTTGGCGCATGGGTGTTTGACCAAATCACCACATGATGATTTAAAAATAAAAAAATAATATAAATCAAAATCTTATAAAATTATTTCAATTTTTTTTAAAAAAGTGCTTGCATGATTTTTAAATTGTGTTATTATACGCACCACTTAGGAAATACCGCCGGCTTAGCTCAGTTGGTAGAGCAACTGACTTGTAATCAGTAGGTCGCCAGTTCGACTCCGGCAGCCGGCACCACTCCTAAGAAATATTCAGGTAAGCCCAATACTAGGGCTTAATCTTTTAACAGACCATTAAAAGAATGCCTGTCTAAGTTGGTGGGGTTGGGGAGCGGTCAAACCCAACAGACTGTAACTCTGTCGCGAAAGCTTCGAAGGTTCGAATCCTTCCCCCACCACCATTTATTTTCTACCAAAATACCCTTGCGGGTGTAGTTTAGTGGTAGAACCTCAGCCTTCCAAGCTGATGGTGCGGGTTCGATTCCCGCCACCCGCTCCATAATTTCAGATTTTGCTCTTATAGCTCAGCGGTAGAGCACTCCCTTGGTAAGGGAGAGGTCTCGAGTTCAATTCTCGATAAGAGCTCCATATATAAACCCTTGAAATGTTGATGTTTCAAGGGTTTTTTGTGTGAAAAATGCATAAATAAAGATAATTTATGTCAAGAATTAGCATCATAAGAATATCAGAACCACACAAAAAGGCATTGGTTGCCACATTGGAGTGATGATAAACGCTTGTTGTTAAACATAAGTTTAATTTGATAAGAAATCACGTTTTTTTGATTTTAAAGGTTTCTTTATCATAACTTTTGATTGTTTATATAAGAAACACTCAAAATAATGTATCAAAAAGCAAAACCCCTTGAAATATAAGCATTTCAAGGGGTTCATAGACGGTCGTAAACACTACCGAACTACTATTATTTTATTATTATTTTCAATAACTTATATTGAGCATAATTTTTCTATACCAACAAATATACCAACAAAAAATAATATGACCCCTATTTTTGGCTAATTTTCTGTTTTTTTTTGATGGGGTAAATATAAAAAATCGGACCGTAATCGGACCGTTATTTTGGAATTATCCATAAAAATTCTTAGTGTTGTTTGGTGATATTTCTTGATGTTTTTCCCAATTTTGAGCAAAACTAACAAATATGCAAGGTATTTTACCACAGAATTTAGCATTTTAGATGCCATTTTACCAAGTGTTATCATGACTTTGTAACAGGCTCATCAAAGCAGGATTGATAAATAACTTCTCTTTACCTGCTCTGACTTCTTGCAATATGCCAATATCAACCAGTTTGGATAGGTAGTTACTGGCAGTTTGGCGTTTGGCGATGCCCTTATCTACCACATTACCAATACGGCAGTAAGGCTGTTCAAAGATTAAATCCACCAGCTCACGGCTATAAATCTGCCCTGCTTTGTCTTTGATGATATGGGCGGTGTGCTGGTGTAGCTCTTTGATGGCTAGTATTTTGGCGGTTGTCCATTCGCTGGTGTCTTTGATGGCTGTTAGCATATAGCTAAGCCAAGTTTGCCAGTCTGACCGCTCTGTTACGCCAAGTAAGCCCTGATAATAACCTGCCTTGTTTTGGATAATATAACGGCTTAGATACAAAATGGGCAAATCTAGCAAGCCTTTATCAATCAGATACAAAATGTTTATCACTCTGCCAGTTCGTCCATTACCATCAAAATAGGGGTGTATGGCTTCAAACTGATAATGAGCAATCGCCATTTTAACCAAAGGGTCTAAGTCATCATCAGCGTGTAAAAACTGCTCCCAGTTGGCAAGTAGGGCATGAATGGTGGCGGTGTCATTGGGTGGGGTGTAGGTGGTTTGCCCTAGATGGTTTCTAAGCTCCACATTGCCAGTACGCACCCCCAATGTAACACCTTTGATGGTTTGGCAGACATCTAAGGCGGTGTTGGCAGTTAGGGGGCGTGTTTTAATCGCCTGTATGCCCTGATAAAGGGCGGTGCGGTATCTTAGGGCTTCTTTGGTGGCATGGTCGCTGTGGCTGTCATCATAGGCGTATTGAAACAGTTTGTCGGTGGTGGTAACGATATTTTCTATCTCACTACTGCCTTGGGCTTCTAGTAGGGGAATAATGTTTATGAGCATGGCTTGGTTAGGGATTAACTCACCTGCCTGTCTAAGCCCTGCTAGGCTGGCTCGTGCTTCTACACATAGCTTTAAAATGGCTTTGGTCTCTACATCTTGGCTGGGTGGTAATAGGGGTAAATCATTATAGGGTTGGTTGGCTTGCCATGTCATGGGGTGTTCTCATGTTTATAAAATCGCAAAACGTAAACATGATAGCATGGATATGTTTATGGCGTAAACATGATAGCCTTGTCATGTTTAAGAAATTGCAAAACGTAAACATGAAAAAGCATCTATGATGGTGCTTTTGTAGCTAGCTCCAAATAAGACCATAATTTAGCTCATCTTAGGGCATTTAGGCTGTTTAGGCAAAGTTAAAAAATTTATATAAAACTTAAAAAATCGTTCCTATTTTCCTAATTTCCCCTTTCAAGCCTTGACTGATAAGGGCTTATATACTAGGAACGATTTTAAGCAACTTTCCTAACATAAGGCTCTATCCTTTGATAAGTAAGGCTTTTACTAGGTTGGGAATGATTTTCCTAATTTTCCTAATTGCTTTCCTATTTTCTTAAATGATGATAGTTTTGTTAGGAAATTAGGAAAAAAATACTATTGAATTAGGAAAGTTGGAAAAATCTTTCCTAAATGGTGAAATCCCAATAACTGTAAGGTTTCGTTGATTGTATTAGGAAAATTGTAAAAAATCGTTCCTAATAACAAAACCCTTTAACCATAAGGTATAAAGGGCTATATTAGGAAAATAGGAACGGTTTTTTAAGTTTATACTAAAATTTCAGGATTTAACCTAATGATTTTAGTTTTGCCTTTCATTTCTATGCAAACATAACTAGCATTCTCAAGAACTTCTAAAATTTCTTTTAGGTATTTGCTGTTTTTTAGCATAGGCTTGGGGCAACCTATATAAATTACGCTCCAATTTAAGCAATCAGTCTTTTTAGTCTTGCACCGTTTAATAAGCCACGCTAATAACTTCTGTATGTCGCTAGGCTCATTATCTGCCATATCACTATAATTTATCCTTTCTGACATAGAATATTCCACCAGCTCAAACGCCCCTTGCAGGTGTCGCACTTCCACACACTCACTATCACTAAAAAAGGCTAGTAGGGTAGCAATACGGCTGGCATAGGCGGTATAATGCTCTAATCTGCCCCCTTTGGCTTGCTCATGCTCTATCTTTTGCTGATACTCCTGCAAGGCTCGTTTAGCCCCTTGACCAAAGGGCATATTATGGCGGTGTGGTGTGCCGTCTGCATGGGTGGGCATACCACGATTAAGTAAGGCGGTGCATCTTTGCCAATAGTTTTTTAAGATGTAGTCTTGGTAGGGGTTGGTTTCGGTGAGCCAGTCTCTTTGCCCAATCAAAGACGGCTCAAAAGAGAACAGACACCGTGCCAACAAGCCCTGACCACTTAACAAGGGGTCATTGAGTGCTGGCTCTATAATTACCGCTTGCCCTGCCAAATCTAGGGTGATACGGCAGTTATAAGCATTGGTATGGTAGGTTGCTCCTTTGGCTCTGCTACTTCTCATGCGGTGAGCTTCGCCACTGCTCCAAAGGGTGGTATAACTGGTTAGGGCGTTGGCGTTGGTATCAGCTTTCATACTATGACCACCAAAAAACGCCCCTGCTTCATCAGATGCCCAAGACTGATTATAGCTTTCCATCATGATAAATCTATCTAATATGCTCTCTATGGTGGCATCTTTTAAAGTGGTAGTGGGATTGGTGGGTTTATTAGTACTGGCTAGGTAGTCTGCTCGCTCTTTGCTCTTTAGGGTTTCTTTGGCTTGGGTGTATTCGTCCATCAGCTCTATAAACTCTTTGTAGGCTTGTTTGTCGTGGTCATGGATTGCTTTGTATGCCAGTTTATTAACTTGGGTTTTACCGCCCCCTGATGGGGCTTGGGTGAGCAAAAACAAACTGACTGGCTTATGTTCATAGCCAAAAGGAGCGTTCACAAACATTTGTCCAATGGTGGATAATGCCCCCAATACGCTTTGTCCTGCCATGCTAAGCGGTGTTTGGGTGTGATGGCTGATGGCTTTTACCACCCCTGCCAGCTCACCAAAGGCATCTACTGGGTAGGGGTTATGGTGCTTGGTAGAGTTGACCAATGGGGCAAGCTCGCCCCATGTATCTGCTTGGTGGACTTTAACCCCATCACCTGCCATCATCTCTGCCAATGTCTCATTTGCCAATGCTACCGATAAAGGAGCAATATGGCTTATCACATCACCATGTGGATAGTCTATGGGCTTATCATGAGTGGTATAAACACAAATGGGCTTAAATGTGTTTAAAACCGCCTTAAATGACGTTTCTAGGTGGTTGGGTAGGCTAACTACTGCACCGCCCTTAGATGTGCCTTGTAGGGCGTTATAGAGTGCTTGGGCGTTGTCTAATCCCAAGACGGCATGAATGGGGCTGGATAATTCCCCATACACCACCGCCACCCCCTTAGCTTGGGGGTATGGGTAGGATTTACGCCCATTAGGATAAATCAGCACACTTTTTGGCTTGCCATCTTTATCAAATAGCTTAATGCCTGCTGTTTGACCTGTCATGCCATCTAGTCCATCAGCATCTACCACATGGCTAATGTCCACACATGGCAGGTCATCATGATAAATATTCCCAGTGTAAGCAGGTAGGGTGTCAATAAATAAGGTGGTCTTAGTCATGCTTGCCCCCTAACATCTTATTGACGGCTTGGCGTTCTCTGTCTGCCGTTTCGCCCCATTCCAAAGCATAAATCTGTGTGATGTGTGCTAGGGCTTGGATTTGGTAGGGTAGTAGGTTGCCACGTCCGATAAGTTGTAATGCGGTGGCAATGTCATCAAAAGCACCTTGAATGGCTTCTAATGTGTCTTCTGTGTCTTCCAAATCCCATGCTGACACCTTAACAGCATCATCAATGCTGGTGATGGTCTTGTTAGGTTGTGTGGTGGTTTGGGTGGGATTGCCTTTGGTAGGCTGTGGGGTGTGTTTGGTACTCATGCGAATACTCCTATTGTTTTAGTTAGTAAAGCACCACCCCAAATAGGGTGGCAGGTCTCAACTACCGACAATAGACGGCTGGGGCTATTCCCTTTCGGTCTTGTATTTACCCCTATCAACCCGCCATAAACTGCTGATAGCCTGCTTATGCAAGTATCTAGTAATGACGTGATAAATGCACTTAATGCACAGGTGGCATTAGGCATAAAAATAGCCAAAGTATGACGGCTTGGCATGACCGCTATTGTTTTAGTAGTGGCGGTATTATTGCTTAGATTTGAACTCTTTGCAAGTGTCCTAACCATCAAAACATACATTATTATAGCTATGTTTATAATAAATATATATTTTTTATTTAGCACAACGGTCCGTGCTTTCGTAGTGCTAGTGCACCAAGAATATATAGAGAAATTTTCTACATTATCCTGATTTATAAGGTACTTATCAAGTGAAATAAATTCATTTAATATGTCTTTAAATACAATTTTACTCATGGTAAAATACTCCTGTTTTGTGATGTCCCCCTTGTACCGATTGGCAAGGGGGTTTTGTTTAAATAAGACTTTTCCGACACATACGCGCGCGTGAGACTGCCTAAGGTTATTTGCGTTTCGTAAACTTATGAAACCCATCATGTCAAAGGGCATCACCAATCATCACGATTTCCATGATGGTTGAGCTATTGACCTTTGGTATAAGTCATTGATTTTTCCGCTCCCTTTTTTTATGGAGCTTGGAGAAATGGAGATTTTTCACTACAATCAATTTTTTTTATGCGTAAGATGGGGCGTGGTGTCCAACAAACGGCTTGCCAAGATTTTTTGATGCCCCCCATCAGCTCACCCAGTGAATTTTAGATTTTAAATCTGATATTTGACATTTGGGGGTCAAAATCACCCTATGGCAATTCATATACTGGTGAAATACACCACAAATCTGATGATTTTTGAGTAGATTTGCCTTGATAACTTGCTACTTTTGCTCAAAATCAATCAGTCCTAAGGTGTCCAAAAATGCCCCTAGATGCCAAATTGAAATGCCATACCCAAACTTTTAATTTTGCGGTTATAAAAATTTGAGTGGGTGGGCGGTCATAGCACCAAAGGGTGTGAACTTTTTGCCACCCCTGACCTTTGGGGCAAAGCCGTAAAAACGGCTTCGGCATACAATCCATACTCACCTGAAAGGCTAGGGTATCTCATGTGTTATGTGTTGGTACGTCTAGCAAATACCCACCAATCCTAAACACTTCTGCCAATATGTCCTTGTGATACATCTTAACCTTGCCCCATCTTGGGTCGGTGGTTTCTTGGTAAGGTA
>NZ_NKHK02000014.1 GCF_002224245.2 Moraxella sp. VT-16-12 | reverse complement strand
TGCTCTTTATCACACAAAGTAGCAATCTCACGGCTAGACATGGTCAAAGCCTGATTGTTTGTTGTGAGCTGGTTAATGGTTAATTGATTGGGTTTCATATATGATTCCTTTGGTTGGGTGTTGGATGCAATCAGCCCGTCTCGTGAGCCACTCGGTGTTTGCCTTGTTAGGTTGCCAATCAAACACAGCTATGGATATGACGGCTCTCATAGCTTACCGCCTAATGCTAAAAAACTTAAAAGGCATTAGAGTTGAGAATCTTAAAATGGCATGTCATCATCTGAAAAAGACCGTGTGGGTGAATAAGAAACATTTGGCACGCTGTCATAAAATTTTCTCTTATCCTTAATTTGCCAATATTTGCTACCTGATTCTTTGCTGCATAAAATAGCACTTGGCATCTTATGAGGCGTACTATCTAATGTCTTGATAACATCATCAACACTAAATGGCACACTACCACCAACTGTATCCGCCCACCATTCGCATGCTTTTTGTAGGGCAAAACCTGAATGCTCAAAACATTTCCATTCACTGATGGGATACATCTCACCAATGTCATAATCTATCCGCAAAGTTGGTGGTTTATTGTCCTTTTGGTGTTTGTGGTAGCTGACATTGAATACGTTAAACCACTCTTCAATAGGTGGCTCATATCCTGCTAATGGCGCGGTATTACTTGCGGTTATGCCGTGTGTACGTGGGGTATTGTTAGGAAACTGCCAGCCACATTCTACACATTCAGTAGCATAAGCATCATTCACATTACCACATGAATTGCAGTACTTAATCGGCTTACTGCCACTACCACTTGTTCTGATTTTATTGCGTCCTTTGATTAGATTTACCGCCCCCAATACCTCGGTGGTATCAGTATAATCTAGCCACAGGCAATCTTTTTTACCATCAGCAATCCGCATACCACGTCCTGCAATTTGAACATAAAGCACAGGCGAGCGTGTGGGACGTAGCAGCACGATACAGTCAGTTTGGGGTGCATCAAAACCCGTGGTCAGCGTACCAATGGACACTAAGGCATTGACAGCATTAGGGTCATTTTTGGGGAGTTTGTAACGGTCCAATACATTACTACGTTCACTTTTGGGGGTATCAGCAGTAATAAGTTTTGATGTCAGCCCCATAATCTTATTAAGCTCATCAAGGACCTTATGGGCGTGTTCCTTATTGACACAATAAAAGAGAAATTTATTACGTGCGTGGTAAGCAGTAATAAAAAAGTCATCTATCACTTTTTTAATCAGCTCTTTATCAGAGACCACCTGTGCCAAATCTTTAATAACAAAATCCCCACTGACGATTTTTAAATCGCTGGTGTCAATTTTGGGTTTATCAGTTTTATCCACAACAAGAGGGGCAAGATAGCCTTGCTCCAAAAGCTCATCCATCGTGATGCGTACGGCTGTTCCTGCAAATAAAGGGTCGTCCCCTTGCCACAGCCACACGCCATCTCCCCTAAATGGGGTGCCTGTAAAACCAATCACACACAAAGATGGACTACCAAAACGCTTGATGTCATTAATCAAAGTGCGATACATACCATCGTCTTTACTATTGACATTGTGGCACTCATCTATCAGCATGATGTCCACTTTGCCCAGTTTGTTGGCGTGTTTGGCGATAGAGCCGATGGTGGCAAAGATAATTTGACTTTCTAGGTCTTTTTTACCCAGTGATGCACTACATATGCCAGCAGGTGCTTCTGACCATACTGTCAGAAGTTTTTCTAAATTTTGCTGACACAGCTCACGGCTTGCCACACACATGACGATACGAGCAGTAGGTTGCATGGCAATCACACGCCGACATAATTCAGCAATAATGACTGATTTACCTGCTCCTACGGTAGCTTCTACGATAGGATTACCTGTGGGGTGGCGTTGTAACCACCCAAATAAATCATTGATTGCTTTTTCTTGATAAGGTCTAAGTTGCATGGGATTATCCTATTCTGATATGCTTGCCTTTTTCCATACTTACGCCTTCAATGACAATTCCATTTTTGAGAGCCATTTCTAGGGCAGATTTATTGGCTTCTACCTTGATGAGTTTAAACTCGGTGGGTAGAGCGTTTACATCCACGATGTTAATACTTGCCTTTGAATTGTTCTGCAAGCGAATTGGCATGATTGGGTCGTCAATCTTGTCAATGTCATGGGTAAGCATTGCCACACGCATATTTTCTTTTAAAATGTCGGTACGGTTTTGTAACGCACGTTTTTTAGCGGTTAAGCGTTTGATTTCGCCATCCAAACCATCAATGTCGCTTTGTGTGTTTTTGATAAACTTGCCATAATTGATAAGTTTGTTTGTCAAATCACTTTTAAGGTCCAAAAGTTCATCAATGGTTGCTTGACTTGGCGTGTTGCCATTTTCTAGCATTTCACCCAATGCGGTCAGGCGTTCGGCTAGGGCTTGATTGATTTCATAGAGTTTCATGTTTTTTCTCCAATTCTCTTAATTCAATGATGATTTTATCAACAGGAGCTATGTATTGCTCATCTTGGGCATAACGAACGTTGTCGTCATAAAATTGGTCATTCATGCCTGCAATGGATTTGATAATCATCATGCAAAGGGCGATAAAGCCAATGATGGCGAATATTTTTTCAAAAAAATTCATTATTTTTCCAAATTTTGGGTGTAAAAGTCCTTGCCTTGTGTTTACAAGGCAAAAACTTTACAATTTAAAAGATTAAAAAATTAAAGAGTGTGGGAACTAACCCTGTCTCGCCCACGGATTGCCCTGCGGTGCAGGTGCAGGATTACCTTGCGGAGCATTAAAGCCCTGTGGCTGACTGCCAAATTGCGAATTGGACTGCATTGGATTGTTTAGCCCAAAGAACTTTTTCACTGAGTTTCTCGGTTCGTACTGACCACTTTTGTCAGTTTCAATCGCCACACGAATGCCAACAGGAATGCCATGCAGTTGCTCTGAGTCTTTCAAGGACAAAATTCCGCACGCCCCAGCAAGTTGTGCCATTTGCTCACGTCCAATGATTTGGGCAGTGGCATTAGCATTGGTAAGTGTGATGTTTTGAAAAACCAAACGTCCTGCAAACTCACCTTCTAGCACTTTAAGGCTAAGAGCAAGGTATGAGCCACGACCGTCTTTGGTTTGCTTGACTTCCGAGCGGTTCACTTCGGCGGTGTAGTTACCCGCAGGGATTGGGGCGAAGCTATCTTTTTGAGCGTTTTGAACTTCGCTTTGGGTGAAGTTTAGGTTGAGTAGTGCCATCGGTTTTCTCCTGTTTGGCGGTTTCGGCTGTTCGTTACGTTCGTTGCCGTTTAGTTGATGTTAGCCCAGTATCTTTTGTTGGATATGGGCAAGGTTTGCCACTTCTCGCTCAGATAATCGCCCTGAGCGGTCTTTGGCGTGGTATTTGATGTCAGGCGTGGTCTGCAAATAACGCACAGACTCACCATCTGCATTCTTTTCAACACGCAAAAAGAACACTTCATCAAAAAAATAAGGCAGAGCTTGACCAAGTTTTTTACCTGGGAGCATGGGTTGATAACGCACCACGCCTGTATCATCTTGGTAAGATTCTAATTTGGCGGTAAAATAGACATTACGGGGCAAATCACGAAACGCCCGAATCATGTCTTCCATTTTTTCTTGCATTTCGCCGTAGGCTTGGCGGGGGTCTTTGACGGTTTTTTTGGCAGCAGATAAGATGACTTCACCCATCTCACTCACGCTATCTAAGCAAATCCAATCGTAACTTTGCCCCTGTGGGTCGGTCGCAAGCCAATGATAGGCATTCATTAAGTCCTGTATGGACTTAATCTCAATCACAGCAATGTCCGCCCCTATAATGGACAAAAGCCCAGCTTCTGCCGACAGAATAATCGTGCGAGCGTGGTCAGGTGTGGTAGCACATAGGCACGTTTTGCCTGCCCCTGCTTGACCATAGACCAGCACTTTTATGCCGTGAGCATTGGCTAGGGCTTTGGTGGTGGTGATGTTCATAATGAACTCCGTTGTGGGTTGATGTATGTATTATACTAAAAGTAATCAAATATTCAATACTTTTATTATACTAAAAGTAATTTATTTTATAACTCAATGATTATTAAGAGAAAATTTAGGCGTAAAAAAACCGCCGTGGGGGCGGCGGCATCAAGAATGGAGATTGTTAAGCACTAAGAAGAATTTATAGATGGTACGACAGCCAAACGCCATCGTAAGAACAGTCAATGAGGTCGCCCAAGCGAACAACTGAGGGGCAATAAAAAACAGTGTGGCAAGGTAGGTGGCAATAACGGTAAACAGTAGACTGCTTAAAATCTTACTGCTTAGCATAAGATTGGTATAATGTCCTGTAACGGTCATATTTTTTATGAGTTGGTGTGATGATAGGCTAGCGATGATGGCAAGCAGGGTGAATAAAAAACCCAAAAATGTACCAAAGAGTGAAATAATGACCTTACCTACATCTCGTTGGTCGGTAAGGCTCATGGTTATTAAGTGTGGGTAGGTGAAATAGCATACAACACAACCACAAAAACTACTAATAAGTAGCCATGTAACAGGTTCTATGTACTTCTTCAATTTCATCTAACTTGTCCAAATAGGCATCTATAATTTTTTGAAAAATGGCTTGGCTATCCTTCTTGTCCTTAGTGTATGAAAAATTTTGGTCTATGTAAAGAATTTTATTTGCCAAAAAGTCAATGGGCGACACCTCATTACCATCTAAGTCCTTCACTTTTGCAGTGAGCTTATTGGCTCCTAGCCCCATCATGTTGTTGATATTTTCCATTGTGTTGGACAGCCAGCCATTTTGTTTTCTTCTATCAATCTTAACAGTAAAATCCACAGTGTTTGCCCCTGATTGGGATAGTGCAGATAGAGCTTGGTTACTCCACATATTGCCATCATAGACAAATAGTGATGACACAGGCATAGAGCAAGAAATTTCTACCACATTCTTTTTGAATAATAGGGCTTCTATTGATGATTTTTGCAACATTGGTGTCATGCCAATTCGTTTGCCGAGTAGGGACTTTAGGCATTCGCGTAGCTGAGTGTGAGTGTTGGCGTGTCTATTTCTGATGTAGGCGATGATATTGTATTGAGGAAAATAGGCGAAGTGATTGCTTTCAAAAATTCCTTCATCATCTGCAAGCTCCAAAGGTTTGCTTTGACCACCTGCTTGACCATATTCTATACCATCATCAGGACGCACCTTGCGAAAAAGACCACCAATGACCCCATTTGGTAATTCAATCAAAGCTAAGTCTCGACTAAAGTCTTGGTTGTTAAAAATATGCGTATTGCCCACCAAAGATTCTAGGCATGTACTGATGGCTGGCGTGTCCGCATTGGGCTTTATGTGGTATAACTGTAAAAATTCTATGGTTGTCATTTTGCCTCTTTTTCACTATTAACCAATATTGCATGAATCATCATATTAATTTTTTTGCCTCTTAGCCTGCCCGCCAAAACTGACGACCAATTACCCGAAAATCTGCCCCATTGTCTTCGGTTACTTCCTTATCACGGTATTTTGGATTTTTGCTGTGCAAAATCAGCTTGCCCCCAGCTTCCTTAAAGATTTGTTTGAGCATTGCCTCGCCTTCAAAATACACCGCATAAATCTGTCCATCTCGCACCATTGTGTCTGACACATCAATGGCAAAGACATCGCCATCATAAATAAACTCTTCCATACTGTCGCCTGTGGCATACAGCAGACGAACATTTTCCTGCTTGATGTGCCGACTGGTCAAAAAATCAGGCTCAAATGCCAGTTTCTTTTTGGTGTCTTCAAAATGACAATCTATGCTCACCCCATCGCCATAGCTAAATGAGATGTCCATCAAAGGCAGCCAAATTTTGCTATTTGGGTCTATTTGGGCGGTGCTGATGGGTTGGCTAGTATTATCTAGATCTAGCATGAATTGGACTTGGTGGGGTAGGGTATCCATCTCTCCTTCGCCTGTGGCGAGCCAGTGGGCATCCACGTTGAGAGCATGGGAAATTTCTAAAATATTTCTAGGTTTTAAGGTTGAGCCATTCTCAATTTTAAAATAAGTTGGTTGAGATATGCCTGCTCGTTTAGCTACTTCCTGTTGTGATAGGTTTGCCAGTTCACGAGCATATTTTAATCTTTGGGCTAAGGTATTCATGGCTTTATTACCTTTGTTTTTAAATACTTTATTTTAATACCTTTTGTTGTTAAAAATCAAGTTATGAAAAACTATTGAATAATTATACCAAAAGTAATATAATTTGATTTCTTATAATAGATTAAGGTATTATATGCAACAAGAAATCTCAGAAGTTATTGCTCATTTTGGTACACAGGGCAAAACAGCACAGGCATTAGGTTGTTCTCAAACAACCATTTTTAAATGGTTACATGGCAAGATGAACATAACGCCTATTTATGCCATAAAAGTTGAAAAAATAACCAACGGCAAATTTAAAGCCATTGACCTTTGTCCTAAACTAAAAGAGCTGGAAAACCTATGAACCTACTTTCCTACCTTGGCACACATCATACCTTCCAAACCTTTGATGACAATGCCGACCGCAAAGACCCCAAACTTGCCCATAAATTTCACGGCACGTTAGATATGCACGCTAACACCCTGCACGCCCTAAACGCACAAGGGGCAGGCGTGTACGTTACCGTCAATGCGACCGATGGCAAAGGACGCACCAAAGCAAACATTACCGCTGTGCGTGCTTTGTTTGTGGATTTTGACACGGTAGATGAGTCCCGAGTGGCTCGTTTGACCACTTTGCCTGTACCGCCCACGGTTATTGTGGAGAGTAGCCACGGCAAACACCATGCTTATTGGGTGGTGGACGGCATTGCTCTTGATGAGTTTAGCCTGCACCAAAAACAGCTCATCAGTTACTTCACCGCTAAGGGCGATACGCCCGATAAAGCGGTGCATGATTTGCCCCGTGTTATGCGATTAGACGGCTTTATCCATGCCAAGGTTAAAAAATGGCGTGGCGAGTCCTGCTTTTACTAGCCGTGTGGTGCATACAGGGGACAAAATCTCCCTTGATGTCATGATGGCGTGGTTAGATAGTATGGACGATGTCAGCTCTTTAAGTGTCGCCACTGCACCAAGTAAGACAGTCTATGCTAGTCAGGTGGTATCTGGTGGCGATGGCACAGCATCTGCTTATGTACGCCAACAGGCTCATGGAGCTTGGCAATTTGTGCTTGGTCGCTTGGGGTATCGCTTTACTGGTGGCACACACGAGCCTTGTCCGCACTGCGGTGGTAAAGACCGCTTCCGCTTTGATGATAATAACCTAGCCAAGGGTGATGGTGGCTGGATATGCAGTCAAGGCAATGGCGACACGGTCGGTGGCGATGGTTTGTCGTTTTTGATTGACCATGTTGGCATGAGTGCATCTGATGCGGTCAAAAAAGTGGCAGACGTGCTAAATATTGATTTACCTTCAAATTCTCACGCAATGGTAAATGGCGACATCAGTCATTTCATCCAAAATATTGAGACAAATAAAAATGCTCCGATGGCGGTCGGAGCATTCAAACACGCAGATGACATTAAACTGCCTACGCATTTTAACACAAAAGACGTGCCAGAGCAACTACTTTCTTTTCCTGTGTCTGTTTTGAATGACATCTTGGTATGGATGGAGGGATTTAGCCGTCAGCCCCAACGTCAAATCAGTGTGCAAGGGGTAATAGCTTTGGCGAGTGTCCTGTGTGGGCGTATCTATCAATCTACCGAAATGAACACATCTAGCCTATATCTGATGGTGCTTGGTGAGACAGGTGTCGGTAAAAACTACGTTAAGACCGCCATACAGTCCTTTTTGACTCAGTCTGATTTGATAAGTCTGTTAAGTGGTAGTGGTAACACATCTAGTGGAGCGGTATATTCAGCTTTGATGGACGCACCTTGCCACATTCAAATCATGGATGAGATTGGCAAGCATTTGCAGACTGCAAGAAAACAGCAAAATGGACAAATGGCAGAGAGCTTTACCACACTGGTAGAAGCCTATTCAGCCACCACCAGTCTTATGCTTCCCAAAAACTACTCAAATATGGGCAGACGTAAAAATGACCAAGTTAAAAAGACTGAGCAGATGGTGCATTGTCCTGCCATTACTTTATTGGGGCTTGCCACACCTGCACAGATGTATGACAACCTAAGTACGGTTGATGTGGAAGATGGATTTTTAAACCGTCTTATTTGCGTGGATATTAGCTTGCCATTGGGTGAACGTGTACGCCGTCAATCTACATTATTGCCTAGCCATTTGGTTGATTGGGCGAGAGAGGTTCGCAATCCTGTGGGCAAATCTCGTACTGACTTAACAGGTAAGGATACTGCTCATAACATTGCTCCAAGTGCCAAGCAGGTTATTTTTACTGATGAAGCATTGGATTTGTTTGATGATGCAACCGATTTGCTCATTCAAAAAGAAAATGATGGTGAATTGAAGTTGCCTGATATGACACGTCGCTGGATAGAAAATGCCATGCGATTAGCTACGTTGCTTGCCATCTGTGCTGATAATAATAATCCTGTCATCACCCCTGATTTGGCAGGTTGGGCATTGACCTATGTCATGCACTATGGGCAGGATTTTATGGATAAGGTTGCCACCAAAGTCGCAGACAGTGATTTTCACCGTTTGTATCTTAAAATTTTTGAGTTGGTGGAAAGGTCAGGCAAAAATGGCATGACTGAGCGTGATTTGGCAACATACAGTCGTCTGTTTGCATCTAGCACACCAGTGCAACGTGAGATGGCACTCAAAGCTCTTTTGAGTGAAGAGCGAATTGTGGCAGTGGCAATCGCGACCATTAGTGGTCGTGGTCGCAAGCGTGCATGTTTTATTTTGCCAAATTACTTTCGCGAAGACATTATGGAGATGGTGTAATGATGTGTATTGTTGCAGTAACCATGTCTGCATTTATAACCCTTATGGGACAAGGCTTTAAACCATTGTTGCAGACAAATAAGGGGGTATATACACACCCTAAATGTGTGTGGGTGTAGGGGTGTCTGCAACAATATAAAATATATACATAAACCCTTTATTTATAAGGCTTATAAGTGCAGACACCTTTGTCTGCACTTGTCTCAATAATGCATAGAATATATTTATTAATCATTTATTTTTTTAATTAATAAAAATATATTAAGGTAATTTTTATGAAAAAAATTTTAGATGTTATCTTGCCACAGCCACCTTCGGTGAATCACTACACAAGGAGCAGCCGTCATGGTGGGCGTTATCTGTCAAAAGAAGCTCTGGCGTTCAAACAAGAAACCCATCGTAGAGTTGCACCATTTGCTCCACAATCGCCGTCAGAGAATAGACTGGTGGTTAAGGTAGTGTTTGGCTTTAAAGATGCTAGAAAGCGAGATTTGGATAATTATTTAAAAGTTACACTAGATAGCTTGCAGAACATCATCTTTGCGGACGACAGCCAGATTGATGTACTACTTGTCAAGCGTGGAGCAAAAGTCGCTGGTGGGCAAGTTATGATTAAGATTTGGGAGAGAGCTGCATGAACTGGCAAAAATATACAATAGATGAATGGCTAGAACAATTTGGAACGTGGTGCAATCAATGTGTAGCCCAAGGAGGCAATCTCCCAGATGGTTTGCATATCAATCAGATATATTGGCTGATGCAAAGTGTTGAGCCAAGACCAACAAGACCAAAGACAATTTGTAGAATTAGTGATGATGAGGCAATGGAAATAAATAGATTGTTATGTCAAGCTAAGAAGGTGTTACCTACACAGATTGAGCTACTGGTGGCAAATAAGGTGCAAAAAATTAGTTTGAGAGAGATTGCTGAGATTTATGGTGTCAAGAAAGATAAGGTATATTTAATGGTCATGAATGGTCTTTTTTACTTAGCAGGCTTAAAGGGCTTGACTGTCTAGTCAAGAAATGCTATATTTATGCCATCATGGTCGTATTGTACAAAAGAGACCAAAGTTATTAAAACCGTCCTAGTTGGGCGGTTTTTTATTGGATAAATTATAGATGAAACTCCCCACCCTACAACCACGTCTCAAACCTGCCACCACCCACACCCCAAAACGCAACTGGGGCAAAGGTCGTGGCGGTCGTCCTTGGCGTCGGCTTAAAGATGAGATACTGGCAAGAGACTTATATACTTGTCAGCATTGTGGGCGAGTAGGCGGTCAGCTTGAACTTGACCACATTGTCAATACAGCCAATGGCGGCACAGATGACCCAAGTAATCTACAAATCCTGTGTCATGATTGCCACAAGGTGAAAACTCAGGCAGAAAGCCGTGATGATACTTATGTGTTTATGCCAGATTGGCTCAAACCAATCCCCAATGCCATCTTATTGTTTGGTCCTGCTGGCTCTGGTAAAAGCACTTGGGCAAAACAGCATGGCACAGGTTTTGTCATTATTGATTTAGACGAAATCATTGCCAAGCAAACAGGAAAGCCCATCTATGTCAAAGATGAATATGACTTTATGCAAGGTGTCAGACTGCGCAATGAGCTACTGATGCAAATGACACAAGATAACACACCTTGTATCATCATTTTAACAGGCAGCACCCAGAAGCAAAGAGACTGGTGGATAAAGCAAATCAAGCCACATAAGGTGGTTATCATGGATACGCCAGCCGATGAGTGTATCAGACGAATTAAGGCTGATGACAGACGACCTGATGATGTCAAGGAAAGGCACATCAGCTCAGTGCATACATGGTGGGGGGCATCAAAAAATCTCAGTAAGCCGTTTGCTGGACACCACGCCCCTCCTCGTGCATAAAAAAATTTTGATTTTGGTGAAAATCTCCATTTCTCCAAGCAACATAAGTTACATAAAATTACATTAGAAAGAATAAAAAAAGGTTAAAAAAATGGCAATCACTCAAAAACAAGAACGCTATGCTCGGCTTGTGGCGAGTGGCATGGACTTGCATACCGCCGCATTGGAGACTGGCTGTAAAAATCATGAAGCCGCCAGAAAGTTTGTGGCGGATATGGCAAAGCGTGAGAACGTACAGGCTTTTATCCAAGAACTGAAAATCGCAAACACCATCCCGACTGCTGATGCAGAACAGACCGACAGACCGACAGACCGCCCCAAAAGCTACGAAACACCTTTGGAGTTCTTGAAAGCGGTATTTAACAATGTTGGGGGCGTGTACTCGCCCAAAGAGCGGATTAGTGCTGCGATTGCCTTACTCCCTTACACCGAGCAGAAGATGGCGGCGGTGGGCAAGAAAGAAGATGCCCTAGATACCGCCAAAGCCAAGAGCGAGAATGGGCGATTTGCCACCTTGTCTCACCAAGGGGATATGTTTGAAAGCGAGATTCGGCAATGAGTCCGATACCAAACTGGACAACTGCCCTACCTGATTGGGAAGAACGCATTATCAAGGGCAAGTCCCTTATCCCTTGTCCACCAATTTTTAAAGCTCCTAGCGAGATTGCTTTGCGAGTGTTCAAAGAATTGTCGCTTGTAGATGTGTTAGGTTGCCCCAAAATCGGTGAAGTTACCAAAGACTGGGTGTATGAGTTTGTCTCAGTCATCTTTGGGGCGTATGACCCAAATGCAAAAAAGCGATTGATTAAAGAGTTTTTCCTGCTTATCAGTAAGAAAAATTCAAAATCAACCCTAGCAGCAGGGATTATGCTGACTGCCTTGATACTCAATGAGCGTCAGTCATGCGAGATGGGTATTGTCGCCCCGACAAAAGAAGTGGCAGATAACAGCTTTAAGCCGCTTCATGACATGATACGGGCAGATGGTGAGCTGTCGGTGATGTTTAATGTGTCAGTCCATACCAAAACCATCACCCATCTTGGCACCAATGCCACCTTAAAAGTGGTGGCGGCCGAAAATGACAGCTTGGCAGGAGCCAAATTTACTTATCTGCTCATTGATGAGCTTTGGGTATTTGGTAAGCGAGCAGGGGCAAGCTCCATGCTACGAGAAGCCAAAGGGGGATTGGCAAGTCGCCCTGAGGGCTTTGTGATTATGCTGACCACCATGAGTAATGAAGCCCCAGCAGGGGTCATGAAAGAAAAGCTGGACTACGCCCGTGATGTGCGTGATGGCCTGATAGAAGATAAAGAGTTTTTGGGGGTGCTGTATGAGTTCCCTCAAAGTTATCTGGATGATGACAAACACCTAAACCCTGATAATTTTTATATCACCAACCCCAATCTTGGGGCAAGTGTGGATAACGATTGGCTCATCAGTGAGTTTCACAAAGCCAAGGTTGCCCCTGAAAAGGCAGTGCTACAAGATTTTTGTGCTAAGCATTTAAATGTAGAGATTGGCATAAGCCTGCGAGCCAATCGCTGGGCAGCAGCAGAGTTTTGGGAAAAGGCTGGCAAAACGTTCAGCCTTGATGAGCTGATAGAAAAGTCCGAAGTCATCACCATTGGCGGTGATGGTGGTGGACTAGATGACTTACTTGGCATGGCAGTGGTTGGGCGTTTGCCCAGTCATGCTGACACTGAACTAAAAGAATGGTGGGTGTGGTGTCATGCGTGGTGCCACCCCATTGCCCTTGAAAGACGCAAACAAGACGAACCAAAATATCTAGACTTTCAAGCAGCGGGCGATTTGACCATTGCTGAGCGTGTGGGTGATGACACCGCCGAATTTGCTGAGATTGCCAGTCGCATTTTTGCCAGTGGTAAGCTGGATAGAATTGGGCTTGACCCTTTGGGTGTGGGCGGCATTGTCGATGATTTGCTTTCTGTGGGCATTCCAGAAGATAAGATTATTGGCATCAGTCAAGGCTTTAAAATCTCAGGCTATCAAAAAACCTGTGAGCGTAAAATCGCCAGTGGTGATATGTATCATGCCAATCAGCCTATTATGGCTTGGTGTGTGGGCAATGCCCGAGTGCTGGTGAAAGGCTCTGGCACCATGTTATCCAAGGCAGAAAGTGGCACAGGTAAGATTGACCCTGTGATTGCCATGCTCAATGCAGTGGCGCTGATGAGTCAAAATCCCAATCCGCCCAAAGGGGTGGATGATGTGGGGATTTATTTTTGACAGTATGGGTATAATTTGGGATAATGACAAAAAACAACAGGAAAATACCATGATTAGCCTAGATTTGCCCCAAGAAACCGAATATGCCATTATCCAAAAAGCTCAAAACGCAGGGCAGACTGTGGAGCGATATTTGATTGAACACATCACACAGTTGGCTCAGTCAAAGCGTGAACTTGGTGGTGGTGAGCATTTATTAGTCGCCATGGCCGATGATTTTGATGAGCCATTAGATGAGTTTGGGGAGTATATGTGATGGCTTATTTGTTGGACACACACGTCTTAATTTGGCTTTTATCTAGTCCCAACCAATTAAGCCACAAGGCACAGTATATTATCCAAAATCCTAGCAATCGCCTGTATTATAGTCCACTTAGTTTTAGCGAGATGGCGATTAAAGTAGGCAACGGCAAACTTACAATGGCGGATAATTGGCAAATGATTTATGCCAAACTGTTGGCTGATAAAGACATCCAAGTGATACACCAATCATGGCAAGATAGCATGATTTTGCAGTCTTTGCCATTTCATCACAAAGACCCCTTTGATAGAATGCTGATTAGTCTTGCCATGCAGCATAAACTGACATTTATCAGTCGTGATGAGCATTGTGCCAAATATGATTTACCTGTGATTTGGTAGAAAAAACAACACATTAACCGCCTTGGGGCGGTTTTTTATTTCCAAATTTAAAGAAAACCTATGACCAAAGCCTATTCCACCTTAACTGTCAAATCCGTAACCGATACGGACGATGAACGCATCATCACAGGCATTGCCACCACCCCAAGCACCGACCGAGATGATGACATTTTAGAGCCAACAGGAGCAAAATTTGCCCTACCCATTCCGCTACTTTGGCAACACAACCACAATCAACCAATTGGTGAAGTGATTTCGGCAACGGTAACCGATAAAGGCATTGAGATTATCGCCAAAGTCGCCAAAATCGCCGATGATGGCAAATTAAAGGACCGCCTAGACGAAGCATGGCAGTCCATCAAAAGTGGACTGGTAAAGTGTTTGTCCGTTGGCTTTAAAATCAAAGAATACAATTATTTGGAAAGTTCTTGGGGTCTACACATCAAAGAATGGGAATGGTACGAATTATCGGTAGTTACTGTGCCTGCCAATAGCGATGCGGTCATTACCAGCGTCAAACAGATTAAAGACGCATTTGCCATGCCAGACTTACCACCCAAGCAAACATCACCGCCAGTCAGCCCTACTGCTGATAGGTCAGCTCAAAACCAACACACAAGCGATAAGTCTGATGGCTCTATCGCTTTAATTTTATCTAACTCTTTATCAAAAACTAATGGAGTAACCCTTGTATGAACTATCAAGAACAACTGGCTAAAATTAATGCCACCATCAAAGCCAAACAAAAGCAAATTGGCGAGATTATGACCAAATCGGTGTCAAATGGTCATACGCCAAGTGATGATGACGAAAATACCATCACTGAGCTAGAAACTGACATTGCCCGCCTTGAAAAGAGTGCTGAGCGTTTGCAAAAACTTATCAAATCAGTAGAGATTGCCACCCCAAGTCTGACCGAAGTGGCAGGAGAAACCCCAGAGCAGGCAGCAGCAAGTGCCGATGGTGTGCCAGACCCCAAAAAAACAACCAATGTACAAGTGGTAAAATCACTACCCAAAGGCATTGGATTTGCTCAGATGGCAAAAGCCAAAGCCTTGTCCGCACGCCTTGCCAAACAAGGCAGTTATGTCGCCCCTGCCCAGATAGCAGAATCAATGGGCATGCACCCAGATGTGGTGCTTGAACTACAAAAAAGTGCACAAGTGTTGGATACGTCCAATTCTAAGCCACTTGTGCCCGTGTCGCACTTTATGGGGGATTTTATTGAACTTCTGCGTGCCAAAACCATTGTGGACCGCTTAGCAGCACGTATGCGTCATGTGCCGTTCAATATCACCATCAGTGGTCAAGCCACAGGAGCAGCCGCAGGTTGGGTGGGTGAAGGTGCTGCTAAGCCTGTATCTAATCCAACCTTTAACACCATTGAAATTAAACAACACAAACTGGCTGGTATCTGTGTGCTGACAGATGAGCTGCTGCGTAATAGCACCTTTGCTGCTGATAATCTGGTATTAAGCGACTTGCTTGAATCCACCACGCATTTGATTGACACCACTTTTGTGGACGACCAAGCCCAATCAGCCACTCGCCCAGGCGGTATTTTGCATGGTGCCACCAAACATGAATCCACAGGCAATGAAGCCACACAGATTCGTGCCGATTTACTCAAACTTCGCCAAGAATTTATCAAAAAAATCTGTCGCTTGATGGTGCCGAGTACTTGATGACCGAAACACGCATCAGCGAGTGGGCAGAACTACGTAACCCACTAGGTGCCCCAGAGTTTCCAGGCTTACAAGCTGGTTTTGGTCAGCGTACCTTGGACGGGTTGCCCGTGATTGAATCTGAAAATGTGGGCAACAATGTGATTTTGGTTAAGCCATCTGAGCTGTATTTGGCGGATGATGGCATGGCAGATGTCTCATACAGCGACCAGGCAACGGTGATGATTGATAGTACCGCAGTCAATCTGTGGCAACAAAACAAATTTGCCATCCGTGCTGAGCGTTATATCACTTGGACCAAACGCCGTGCCATTGCTGCTGCTTACATTCATTACAGCTAAGTGGTAACAAAGAAAACGCCCTAAATTTGGGTGTAGGAGAAATTATGAAAATTCGTTATCTAAAACCCGCACTCAATGCCGCGGCAGGCGACATTAAAGACATTGCCACATCACATGCCAAGGTGCTGATTTTGCTCGGCTATGCCGAAGTTTATGGGGAAGAACAGGAAAATGTGAGTAAAACTGGCGAATTATTCCCCCAGGATGACACAAAAGATGACATGAGCGACCATCCAGAAAGTGTAACAGATGCCAAACCACAAACCCAAACTACCCCAACCAAGAAAACCAAAACCAAAAAAGCCCATACGGAAACTCAGCAATGAGTATTTTTGATTATTTTAGAAAAAAGCCAACGCCTGATGAAATAAACGAGCCACAACAGCAAAAAGGCTTTATCAGTCTTGGCTCATCATTTTTACCAATTCATGAACCCTACACAGGTGCATGGCAAAAAGGCGAAACGCTCGCACGCACCGATTTGACCAGCTTTCATGCGGTGTTTGCGTGTGTCAGTCTGATTGCTTCTGATGTGGGCAAGCTAAGAATACACACCAAATCCATGCAAGACGGCGTACTGTTGCCCGCCAAATCACGCACACAAGGCATTTTAAGAAAGCCTAACCGTCATCAGACATGGCAACAATTCGCTGAAAATTGGATAACTTCTAAGCTACTTCGTGGCAATGCCTATACCTTAAAACAGCGTGATATTTTTGGTGATGTGTGGCAGTTGTATGTCTTAAACCCCGACCGAGTTAAGGTGCTGGTGTCTGATAATGGCGATGTGCTGTATCAGGTGGCAAGAGATAAGCTCTTTGATATTCAAACAGATATGATTGTGCCAGCCAGTGAAATCATTCATGACCGTTTTAACTGTTTTTATCATCCGCTAGTGGGACTGTCGCCCATTAGTGCCTGTGCGGTAAGTGTGGGTGTTGGGCTAGCAATCCAGCAAGGTCAGGCGATATTGTTTAAAAATGACAGCCGCCCGTCTGGGATACTGACCACACCAAGCTCTATCAGTCAAGCACGAGCTGATGAGTTAAAATTACAATGGAAACAAAAATATTCAGGGCAAAACCGTGGTGATGTGGCAGTGCTGGGAGATGGGGCAAGGTATGAAACCATCAGCCTATCGTCTGCCGATACCCAAGCGGTAGAGCAGCTTAAAATGAGTGGCGAGACTGTCTGCTCGGTGTTTCATGTGCCTGCCTTTAAGGTGGGCATGGGCGAAGCCAAAGCAGGGCAGAAAGTATCGGATTTGAATGAGATTTATTATTCAGACTGTCTGCAACACTACATTGAAGCCATAGAAAACCTGCTTGATGAGCATCTGGGCTTTGAAAGTGGCGTGGAGTGTGAAGCGGATTTATCACCACTCATTAGAATGGATGGCACAAGCCAAATTGCCTATCTCAAAGAAGGCACATTAAGCGGTATATTTAGCCCCAACGAAGCCCGAGCAACACTTGGTTTGCCGCCTGTGGTTGGTGGGGAGTCTCCACTCATGCAGCAGCAAAATTACAGCCTGTCTGCCCTTGCCAAACGTGATAATAGCGATAATCCTTTTGGTAATGCTCCCACCCCAAGTGAGCCGTCCAAATCCGCCAAAGCGGTCAGAGCGGTTAAGCCAAGACTGCGAATGCGGGCAACCTTAGACTAAAAGCAAAAACCCAAGTTCGCCAAAACTTGGGTTTTCTAGTATTAACCTTTTAACGGAAAAGATTAAATCTATGAACGATTTTATCACATTTTTAGTGCAAAGTGAAAGATTATCTATGGAAAAACTGATTGTTATTGGCATTTTTGTCTTAGTGGGCATTTTGATTTGGCGATTGCCTGAGATTTATCGTGTTTATAAGGAGTTTGAAAAACCCAAGGACAAACCATGAGCCAATTTGCCACCCTTGACGAAGTCAAACACCATCTACGCTATGATGATGACAGTAATGACACAATTTTAGCAATTTATCTACAAACCGCTGAAAATGCCGTCAAAAATTATATCACAGACGACATCACGGACGAGATGTTGCCAAGCCTAAAAACCGCCACTTTGCTTATGGTTGGCTATCTTGATGACAACAGAGATGGCCAGCAAGGACAAGAATTTGGTAATTATTTGCCTGCCTGTGTTCGTCAAGTTTTGTCGCCTTATCGTAAACTAACCATTTAGGAGGGATGATGAGAGTGAGTGAACTGCGTCATCGTATCACACTACTTAAACAACAGACCAGCGTCAATGCTGGTGGTGAACGACTGGCCGAATGGACACAAGTCAAAAAACTGTGGGCAAATATTACCTATTTGTCCGTCAAAGATGTCTTGGCATCCCAAGCGGCAGGCAGTCAAATTACTGCTCGCTGTGTGGTGCGTTACACCAAAGATATAACAAGTGATATGCGTATTATCTACCAAGACCATGTGTTTGCGATTGTTGGTCAGCCAATTCCTGACCCCAAAACAGGGCGAGAATATCTCACTTTGATGTTGCAGAGTGCTAGCTATGAGTGAAGAAAACCGTGTAGAAGTGCGAATTGAAGGTTTGGCGGAGCTTGATGAAGCATTGGCACAATTTAGCGAAAAAGTTGCCAAAAAGTCCATTTATAGCGCCTTGCATTATGCTCTTACACCGATGACCAAAGATGTCAAACAGCGTGCGACAGTTGCTGAGAAAACCCACAAAATGCTCTATGGTCGTGTGTATGTGGATGTACAACCTGGCTTGATTAGAGAATCTATTAGAAAACGTCGCCTTAAAAAGAGTGAAATTGCCAAGCTAGGAGTCAGTGCAGGGGTGGCAATTCATGCAGGCAAAGGCAAAACCCAAAAATATTATCCCAAATACTGGCCATTTATTGAGTATGGCACAACAAAGATGGTGGCAATTCCATTTTTCAGACCCGCATTTGATGCCAATATTCGCATTGCTTTTGACCGATTTTATGACAAATTGGTAAAAAATATTGAAAAAGAGCAAGCATTGCTAGACGAGGTGGACAATGACGGATAGTTACACGCTATTATACCCTGTATTATCTCCCTTAGCGGGTGGTCATGCTTATCCTGATATTGTGCCTGAACAACCATCAGGTAAGACGATTAAGCCGCCTTATATTGTATATCGTGAGATTGATGCGGTAGCAGATAATGTGCTTGATGAATTTCTAAATACAGAATATGTGCGAGTTCAAGTTGATGTCTATCACAGCAGTCGCTTAGCTTGTCGTGAGCTGTCAAATCAAGTCATCACTGCCATGCTTGGTGGTATTAAGCATTGTCAGTTTGTCAGTCGCCAAAGGCTTTTTGACCCTGACACCAACCATGCCAGATACAGCATGGATTTTCAATTTTTAATCAACCTTTAAAAGGAGACTTATATGTCTAACAATCTGTCTGCTGATAGCTTTTATCAGCTTCTTTATTCTACCGATGGGGCGAGTTTTAAGCCTGTGCCTAAGCTTGAATCTGCCGACCCGCCGCCACGCAAAAAGACACTTGATGACGTAACACCCACCAACAGTCATATCAAAGTGGAAGAGCCCGTGGACTTCTATGAGGGTACGGAAATTAAGTTTACCTACGCTCATATTGAAGGCGATGCCGACCACACCGCCCTAAAAAAGGCGTACGATGACAACACTGAGCTGACTTGGCAATTCAAATTTGAAAATGCGACATCACTTGGTCAGCAGTTCAAGGGGCGTATCACTGACATGACCCCCAAGCCCGACAAGAGCAAAAAGCTACGTATGGAATGCTCTTTATCTTTGACAACCAAACCTACCGCCATTGGCGGCTGAACCAGGAGACTATGATGAGTTTTAAAACCGCAATTTTTGCCACAATCAAGAGCCTAAAACCTGAGGCATATACCTGCCCTGTTACAGGTGAAAAAGCATACATCAAGCGTTTTACCGTGGCAGAACGTGAGAATTACATTTATGCCGTGAACAAAGCCCAAGATGGTCTGTCTAACGCAACGGGCTTTACCATGATTATGTGTGATGAAAAGGGCAATTTGCTTTTTGGTGAAGACGATATTGAAAAAATTGCTGCCTTGCCTGATGACATTGTCGGTAGTGCCTTGAAAGCTTTTAATACTCAAAAAACCCTAGGTATTGAGCAAGCTGAAAAAAACTCAGAGCCGACGTAAGTCGGCGTTTTTTATTTAAGTTGGCTGGACACTTAGGCATGACCGTTGGGCAACTCACCGCCCAACTGTCAGAAAAGGAGCTGGTGGAATGGCAGGCCTATGACCGCCTAGACCCTATCGGAGGTTATCGCAGTGATATGCAGACGGCACTGCTTGCTTATATGCAGTCAGGCAGTAAAGATGCCACGCTTGATGATTTTATTTTGTTTGACCCAGAGCCTAGACCCCTTGAAGAGATAGAAGAGGAAGAAAAAGAGGCTCAAAGAGCTAAGCTACAAGCACAGGCACAGGCAATGAAAGAGTATTTTGAGTATTTGAGCGGTAGTAATTGCTTGCCAAGCGGTTAATAAAAATGTACAATTTCAAGGTTGTGTTGCTGAGTTTAGGTTTTTAAACATGAATAAAACAATCATCTTGATAATGTTTTTATGCGTTTGTGTTGTGGTACAGGCCGATGAAAGATTGGCATACGATATGGTGAAACAATATGCCAATTTAACATCATGCAACCACTCATTTGAAGATAGTGCTAAGAAAAAAACCACATTAGCTGATGTTATTTTTGTCAGAGATGATAATTATGCAACAGAATATTATGTTTTTTGGCATGGGAATATGGGCTGCACTGCTGATAAGGATGGCTCAATGAAATCTTATGCAAATATCACAACGGTTGCAAAACCCAAACAAACCAGCCACAAGTATTATGTCAATGACTGGCATCCTTTTTCAGAAATCGCAGATTTCAATCAGTCTTATATGGAGAGCATATATAAGATTGGTGATGATAAGTATCGTGTAATTTCTTGGGATTGGGCTGATGACAAATATGGTGGGCGACGCGATGGTGAGGTAGCCAATAAATTTGAATATATTATTGAGTTTGTTCCTAATGAGCTCAACCCATCAATTGGCTCATATGAAATCACTCATCAAAAACTATTAGAACAGCGAAAATAATTCTAAGAATATCAAATTAAACCGCCCAAGGGCGGTTTTTTATTGGAGCAACTATGGCAACCCAAATCGGACAAGCCAGCATTCTACTCACCGCAGACACCGCCAGTTTTGAAACCAACATGGCAAATGCTCGTGATACAGCAAATGGTACATTTGGCGACATCAGACAGCAAGCGGCAGATATGCAGCAGCAGTTTGCTAAGGGTTTTGCGGTCGCAACTGCCGCCGTTGGTGCGTTATCTGCCACGGTTGGTGTGCTGGTTAAGGACCAGATGGAGCTTGTCAGTGCGTTGGGTCGTACAGCACAGCTTGCCAATACCACCGCAGTTGAAATCCAAAAATACACCTTTGCTGCCAAGGCGATGGGCGTTGAGCAAGACAAGCTGGGCGACATTTTTAAAGATACGCAGGACAAAGTAGGCGATTTTTTAACGACCGAAGGGGGTGAGCTTAAAGATTTTTTTGATAACATCGCCCCAAGGGTGGGTGTTACCACCGAAAAACTGCGTGAAATGTCAGGTCCTGATGCCTTGCAAGCCATCTACAACGGACTGGAAAAGGCGAATATTGGTCAGGCTGAGATGGTATTTTATATGGAATCCATCGCAGATGAAGCCAGTTTGCTGATTCCCTTGCTAAAAAATAATGGCGAAGGCTTTAAAATTTGGGAAGAAGCTGCACGAAATGCTGGGGCGGTGATGGATGAAAAAACCATCAAAGCCACCCAAGAACTTAATGCTAGTGCTAAATTACTAAATTTATCGTGGCAAGGTGCTAAAAATCAGTTCACACAAGCGGTTATTCCTGCCTTATCTGATATGGCAGGCAAACTGATTGGCAACAGCACCGCAGCCGATACCGCAAGAGTGGCAGGCGAAAGGTTTGTGGGTGGTTTAAAAATTCTTGCCAAGGTTGGCATCGGTGTTGGTACTGTCTTTCAAGTGGTGGGTGAAGCGATTGGCGGATTTAGTGCCAGTGTGGCGACATTTTTTGGTGCTTTGGATACTAGCGACCCACTTTCTTTTATCATGAGTTTGGGAAAAGCAAATACTGCCGCCGCCCATGTTTTTGATGATATGATGGATGGCATTGATAAACGTTTGCAGTCTGCTGCCAGTGCTATGTCTGATATTGATAGACTTGGTACAGGGGCAACCAATGCCACGGTTGCCAAAATGATGGCGATTGATGCGGAGCAAGAAGAAATCAGAAAGCTGGGCATCACAGGAGCAGAGCAAGCACAAGCTCGTGAAGCTGCCAAAGAAGCTGCTAAGGAGAAAGAAAAAGCCAAAAAAGAACAAGAAAAATCGGCTAAGGCGAGTGCCAATAAGCCTTATAAAGGCAAAGTTACCCCAACCACACTAGATGATGGCACACCCCTTGCTGTGGCTGTATATAATGGTTATCGTAAAGCGGGATTAACACCCAATCAAGCACTCGCTATCACCGCCGAGGTGGGGCGTGAAAACAACTTTCAGGCTAGTGTTATCTTTGGTACGCACTCTGACCCTGCTAAGAGTAAAAATGGGAAAACTATTCGCAATGTAGGTATGTTATCTTGGAATCAAGGCAGAGACAAGCGGGCTGTGAACTTTCTTACTCATGCGGGGGTGATGAACCGTGATGGTACAATGCAACGTACTCAGGCAAATATTGATGCACAAGCAGCTTTTAGCGTGCAAGAGATGATGAGTGGCGATTATAAGGGCAAACTACATAACTTTTGGACCAACCCAAATGCAGACCCTGAAAGTTTTTCCAAAGAATTGGGGAAAAACTATGTGGTGTGGGCGTATGGTCAAGATACAATTAGGGGTGAAAATGGCAAAAGAATCCCCTTTGATTGGCGTAAACATGATAGAAGAAGACGCAATCATTTGCAAGATACCAAGCGTTTGTTGCAAAGTGGTTATGGTGGCGTACAGGGTGTCAAGTCTTCTTTGCAGGATATGCAAAAAGCAGAAGAAGAACTCACAAGGCAACTCCAAAAAGAAGCTGATGCCCGTCTGGCTATCCAAAAACATTATGCTGATGAAAAAACCAAGGCACAAACTGAGCTGGCGGCACGAGAGCAAGACATCAAAAATGCCAAATTTAGCCCAGAAGATGAAGCCAAATACTTAAAATTGGCAGAAGCTGAATACCAGAATAAAGTTAATCTGATTGATTTGGCTCATGATAAGCTCATGCAAGCAGCCACGGAGCATGAGCAGACCGATGAAGAGCGTATCATCAATACTGCTAAGTTAGAAAGACGAACGGTTGAGCTGACCGTGAGCATGGCGGAAGACGTACGCACCGCCAGTATTGAAGCCATCAACCAAAAAGAGATGTTGGCTTTGTCCGCCCTACATTTGGCTCGTGATAAGGCATGGCAAGAAGTCAATGAGCAATATCAGACAGAAGAAGAGCGTATCAAGGCAAGAGCTGATTTGGAACGCAGAGAAATCATGGCGATTGTCAAAATGGACGAAGCCTTGCGTACTGCTAAAATTAAGGCCGTTACTGACAGAGAGTTAAGGGCAATCCAAGACCTTAAAGATGCCTATCAAAATGAGCTGACTGCCATCAATGATTATCAGTTCACCGAGCTACAACGCCTAAGAAACTCACACGCCGACCAACATCTTGCCATTTTTAGCAATACAAGATATAACGCAGACCAAAAACAAGAGTTGGCAGACGCATTATCTGCCAGACAAGAACACGAAATTAACGAGCTACACAAAAAAGCCAATCAAGAAAAATCAGCCTTTTATGCTGAGATGGGTGGCGTTAGCGAGTTGCACGGCATAGAAACCCAACATCAAGCAAGATTGGATATGATTAAGGGTTTTTTAGATAGCGAAGTAATGACAGTTGAAGAAGCTGAAAAAGCCAAGCAACTTATCAGAACTCAGTATGCTCAGGATATGCTGGGGTCATTAGCAGCCAGCTCCAAAGCCGCCTTCGGCGAACAATCCCGAGCCTACCAAGTCATGTTCGCCATGCAAAAAGGCGTGGCAATCACCCAAGCGAGCCTAGCCCTGTGGCAAAACGTCAGTCAAGCGATGGCAAAAGGCTTTCCTGCCAATGTGCCACTCATTGCTCAGGCAATGGCTCAGGGCATGGGGATTATTGCCAACATCAAAGCAATTAAAAACACCGTGGTTGGACAAGCCCATGACGGCATCATGTCCGTTCCCAAATCAGGCACTTGGAATCTTGAAAAAGGCGAACGAGTGCTACCAAAACACACCGCCCAAAATCTTGACCGTACCCTTGCTAATTTGCAGGATAAGAGACAAGGCGAGACAAAAATTATCATCAATAACTACACAGGCGAAAAAACAGACGTGCAACAAATGCCAAATGGTGATTTCATGGTAACGATTGGAAAGATGATGCAGCAGGTGGCACGCCATGAGCTTGCCGAACATCACCGCAGAAGTAAACGCCAAGGGTGGGACAGATAATGACCTTAAAAACCTTCAAATGGCAAATGAACATGGGAGCATCTGCCGATGTTCGCCACAATATCACCAAAACCCAGTTCGGTGATGGCTATGCTCAGCGTGTCAGCCACGGCATTAACAACAAACGTACTGATTGGAGTGGCTCAAAGACAGGCGATTGGGCAACTGTGATTAAGCCCATCATGGACTTTTTGGACGAACATAAAGGCATTAAGCCCTTTTTATGGACTAACCCACATGGTGTAACTGCTAAATATGTTTGCCAAGATTATCAAGTCAGTCATCGCAAGGGGAATTTTTGGCAAATTTCTCTTAAATTTGAACAAGTTTTTTAACCATGTCGGCGAAATACATTTCGCTAACATCAACCCAGCCCTTGATATTCAAGGGCTTTTTTAATGGAGCAATCATGACCACCAAAACACTTAAAACACTTTCTACCACCGAGCTTGATATTTTAACCGCCTTTGGCTACCAAGTCTCAACCTGGCAAAACACCCACGGTGATGATGCCAGTATTGTCAAGATTGAGTATTCAGACGACACAGGGGATTTTGAGATTACCACCAATAAAGCCAATCAAGGGCGTACTCGCCGTGTGTCTCGCCTAACCGCTGACATCATTCATTGGGCAAGTGGTCAGCTTGATACACTTGAATACCAAGGTATCTATGCTGATAAGCTGATAGTTGGTTATCAAGATAATCAGTTTAGCATTGACCTTACACCGAAGCCTGCTGAGCAAGACGAGCAGTCCACAGATGATACACCTACCAATGCTGAGCCAGTCAATGACCCAATCAGCAATGAACAGGCTGAATAAAAACAGGGGCGTAAATGGAGATGAAGTATGCTAAATGCTGATTTTCAAAAAACGTCAGTTGATGGCGTGGTGCGTCTGTTTGAACTGGACGCAAGTAAGCTAGGGGCTGGCATTTTACGCTTTCATGGACATAATCATGATAAGAATGACGGTAACATCATCTTTCGTGGTCAAGAATACAGCCCACAAGCCTTGTCTGTTACAGGGCTTGAAATGCGGTCAGATGGTAGAGCCAGTACGCCCACGCTAACCCTTGCTAACAACATCGGTGGCGTGCAGGGGGCAGTGTCGGCATACTGTTTACAGTTTAACGATTTTGCCAATGCCAAACTCACTGTCATCACCACCCTTGCCAAATATCTTGACCCTGTTAATTTTGATGATGGCAACCCTAATGCTCCTGATGAATGCAAAGAACAAATTTGGTTCGTTGAACAAAAAACATCAGAGAACGCCCAGCAAGTAACCTTTGAGCTTGCCAATCCGATTGATTTAGAGGGTTTTACAATCCCCGGGCGTGAAAACAACAACTATTGCCATTGGGCGGTAATGGGTAAATACAGGGGTGAAGAATGTGGTTACACAGGCATAGCAATGTTTGATGAAAACGATAAGCCAACCGATAACCCATTACTTGACAAATGCGGTGGACGGATGAAATCGTGCGTGTGCCGATTTGGCAAAAATAAGCCTTTGCCTTTTGGCGGCTGCCCTGCCAGTGGATTGATTGGCTCATAGCAACAGGAACGTAAATGAAACTCACCGCACAATTAAAAGCTGACATCATCACCCATGCTCTTGACTGCTATCCTGCCGAAAGTTGTGGGGTAGTTGTGAAGACTGATGTTGATACAAAGTATATACCCTGCACCAACACCGCCACCGATAATGAGCAGTTTATTCTTTGCTCCAAAGATTTTGCCCGTGCCGAAGCACAAGGCGAAATCCAAGCGATTGTCCACAGCCACCCTGATGGTGGCGTGTTGCCGTCAGATTTGGACAAGTTGCAAATTGAACTACACGGCGTGCCATGGGTTATTGTCGCTGTCTCAAAACAAGATTATGCCGATGAGCCTGCCTTTGGCGTGTATGAGCCATGTGGGTATAGACCGCCACTTTTGGGGCGAAATTATATTCATGGCGCGCAAGATTGTTATGCGATTGTGCGTGATTTTTATGAGCGTGAGTTTGGCTTGGAATTGCCTAATTTTGAACGCAAAGACGTATGGTGGGAAGATAAAGACCATGAGCCACTTTACGAAAACAACTTTAAAAAAGCAGGATTTTATCAGATTGATAAAGATGATTTGCAATACGGCGATGTCCTGTTGTGCCGTGTTGGACGCACGCACCATGTCAATCATGCGGTGATTTGGCTGGGCGACAACGGCACATTAAAAAGCGAAACCACACCGCCTTGTATAGGCAACACTCTGATTCTACACCACCTCTACGGAAGGCAGTCGGTGCGTGAGATTTACGGCAGGGGTTGGGCGGACAGAACGGCGTTTGTGGTGCGTCATCAATCCATGCAACAAAATAGTCAAGAATAACTATGAAAACCATTATCTTACACGGCATACTTGCCCGTAAATTCGGCAAAACATTTCGCCTGTCAGTGGGTAGCACCAAAGAAGCCATGCGTGCTTTAAGCGTGCAGTTGGTGGGCTTTGAACAATTTATGATGAACGCTCACACACAGGGGCTACGCTTTGCGGTGTTTCATGATAAGCACAACATTGGTGAAACGGAACTAGACATGAACCATAACGCTCAAATTATCCGTATTGTGCCTGTGGTGGCAGGCTCTAAAAAAGCAGGGATATTAGAGACGGTGTTAGGGGCGGTACTGGTGGTGGCTGGGGTGGTCTTAACTGTTAAAAGTGGTGGTGCAGGTAGCCCACTGGGCTCTACTTTGATTGGTGCAGGGGTTGGCTTGATGGTGGGTGGTATCGCTCAAATGCTCATGCCAAAAGTAGATACAACCGACCAAAACCAAGATGGCAACAAAGCCAACAAAGGTTTTGGCGGTGCGGTTACCACAGTCGCACAAGGCAACCCCAACCCTTTGCTGTACGGAGAATATAATATTGGTGGATTTATTATGTGTGCCAGTCAGTCGCCAGAAGATGTGTTGTAATCATGATAATAATTAGGAAATAGCAAAATGACCATTCACGGCTCTAAAAAAGGCAGCAGCAAACCACGTCAGCCCATCATTGCCCCCGACTCTGCTCAATCCAAAACTTATATCAACATACTCTACGGACTGGGCGAAGGTGAAATTGCAGGGCTGGCAGACGGCTATAAGTCGGTGTACTTGGACGATACACCCTTGCAAAACGACAATGGCGAGTTTAACTTTCCCAACATCAAAGTGGATTTTAGAAGTGGCACAAACGACCAAGAATATATTGATGGTTTTCCCGATGTGTCAAGTGAAACGGCGGTTAATGTGGAGCTAAAACATGGCACGCCCTTTGTTAAAGCTTTCAATAATCTTGATTTGGATGCTCTGCGTATTCGCCTAAAATGGGGTGCGTTACGCTCGCAAAATGCTGACAATGGTGATGTGGGCGGTGTTAAGATTGATTATGCGATTGACATTAAGACCGATAATGGCGGTTGGGTACAAGCCCTTGCCACGTCTATCAATGCCAAGACATCTAGCAATTACGAAAGAAGCCACCGTATTGATTTACCCCCTGCACAAACAGGCTGGCAAGTAAGGGTACGGCGTATCACGCCAAATAGCACGTCTGATTTTGTCAGTGATAAAATGTATGTCTCGGCAGTTACAGAAGTGATTGACCTTAAATTGCGTTATCCAAATACCGCTTTACTTGGTTTGCGTTATGATGCTGAAAGTTTTAGCAATGTCGCCAAAATGTCGGCTCGCTGTCGTGGTCTTATTATCAAAGTACCGACCAATTATGACCCTGTGGCACGCACTTATACAGGACTGTGGGATGGTACATTTAAGCGAGCATATACAAATAATCCCGCATGGGTCTATTATGACCTATGCACCGCCGAGCGTTATGGCTTGGGTGAGAGGCTAACCCCTGACATGATTGACAAATGGTCGCTGTATCGCCTTGCCCAGTATTGTGATGAAATGGTCGATGATGGCATGGGCGGTCAAGAACCACGCTTTACGGTCAATGTCTATATCCAGTCAGCAGAAGGGGCGTTTGAGATTTTAAGCAAGTTGGCTGGCGTATTTCGTGCTATCTCGTACTGGGACGGTAACAGCATTGTTGTGGATGCCGACATTCCCCAAGACAGCATGTATTCATTTAGTCGTGCAAACGTGATTGACGGCGTGTTTGAGTATTCAGGCACACGGGCAAGAGACCGCCACACGGTCGCTAAGGTGGCATGGAGCAATCCAGCCAATCATTTTAAAACCGAATATGAGTACGTCAGAGATGAAAAAGCCATCGCCAAATTTGGCGTGCGTGTGGCGGACATTTCCGCTTGGGGTTGCACCAGTAAAGGGCAAGCCCAACGAGCTGGCTTATGGGCGTTAAAATCTGAACAGCTAGAAACACGCATGGTAACATTTAAGGTCGGTCTGGACGGCTACATTCCAACCCCTGCCAAAGTGATTGAGATTAGCGATGAGCTGTTTGCAGGGCGTGCCAATGGTGGACGTGTGCTTGCCATCAATAAAGCCAAAACCATCATCACGCTAGACCGTCCCATTACCGCCAAAGCAGACGACGCGCTGGTAATTAACGGCAATGACGGTATCAGTCAAAGACGGCAAATTAAATCTGTGGTTGGCGACAAAGTTACCGTAACTAAGCCGTTTGGCGATATCAGCGTGGAAAATGTCTGGGTATTAGACAGTGCCGACCTTGCCACTATGAAATTTAGGGTATTGTCAGTTACGGCGGATGACAATCACCAATTTACCATCAGTGCCGTGCAGTACAACCCTGCCAAATATGATGCCATTGACACAGGAGCGTACATTGATGAGCGTCCGATTAGTGTCATCAATCCCACCGTACAAGCTCCCACAAAGTTGGTCAATCTGTCAAGCTACACACAAGTCAATCAAGGGGTAAACGTTACCACCCTTGTCATCAGCTGGGAGCAGGTGAGCGGGGCGGTCAAATATGCCGTAGAATGGCGAAAGGACAACAGCAACTGGCAAGCCCTGCCAGCCACAGGCACAAACAGTATTGAGATTAGTGGTGTGTACGCAGGTCGGTACGAAGCACGAGTAACTGCCATTAGTGCCTTTGGTCAAGCAAGTCTAGCCACTCACTCAAATTTAACTGAGATACAAGGCAAACAAGGCAAGCCACCAAAACTTGCCAAACTTACCGCGCAAGGCGTGCTGTTTGGCATGGAACTAAGCTGGCTGTTTGGGGTGAAGTCGGAAGACACCAACTTTACCGAAATTCAAGTGTCCCCAGATGGCAGAAGCAACATCACCACCCTTGGCACCTTTGCCTACCCCACCAACAGCCACACAATTAACGGCTTGCAAGGCAATCTCACCCAATACTACCGAGCGAAAATTGTTGATAAGCTCAGCAACACAAGTGATTGGACGGCTTGGGTGCGTGGGACCAGCGAAGCACAAGCAGACAAGGTGCTGGATTTAATTCAAGGACAAATCAGCCAAAGTCATCT
>NZ_NKHK02000013.1 GCF_002224245.2 Moraxella sp. VT-16-12 | reverse complement strand
TAGCGTCTTTTGTGATATTTTGTCTTTCTTATGTGGGCATCTTAACAAAACCAAGAACCGATGGACTATTTGGATAATTTATGAACGATTTATCAAGCCATGAGCAACTGAGCCGTCATATAGAAGTATTGCTACACGCCAGTGTTACCCCCTTGGACGAACGCACCCTAAAAAACTCACTTAACATCAGCGATGATGAGCTGATGATTGCGTTATCTTGCTTGCATGAGCGACTTAGTCAGGGGGTGCTTGGTCTTGTAAAAACCGCCACAGGCTATCGTTTACAAATTCGTGAAGAGTATAGCCATTTGGTCGCACAAATATTTCCTGAACGCACAGAAACGCTATCACAAGCGGTGCTTGAAACACTTGCCATCATTGCTTACAAACAGCCTGTTACCCGCTCTGACATTGAGCAGATTCGTGGTGTGGCGGTATCTAGCAATATTCTAAGGCAACTGTTTGATAAGGGCTGGATTACTGAAAAAGGTCATAAAGACACCATCGGTCGCCCCGCTTTATTGCACACCACGCCTGCATTTTTGGATGCTTTTGGTCTGATGAGTTTGACTGAGTTGCCCGAACTACCAGAGCTGCCCAATTTGTGAGAAGAATTTTATCAAACATCATAAAATATGTGCTATAATTAGCAATTTACATTGTGAAATGTTACACTCCACCACAGGACACATCATGAATAGCACAAACACCCCCCAAGGCGACAAACTTCAAAAACTGCTGGCTAATGCAGGACTAGGTTCACGCCGTCAGTTAGAAGAGATTATCAAAGCAGGTCGCATCTCCATTAACGGCACACTTGCCAAGCTCGGCGACAGAGCCACCGCCCAAGATGAGATTCGTGTGGACGGTCGCCTTGTTCGCCTAAAAGCCGAGCGAGAAAAACGTCGTCGTGTCATTGCTTACTATAAGCCAGAAGGTGAAATCTGCTCCACATCAGACCCAGAAGGTCGCCCCACTGTTTTTGACCGCTTACCCAAACTGACAGGCGACAGATGGATTATGGTTGGTCGTCTTGACATCAACTCATCTGGGCTATTGCTATTTACCAATGATGGCAAACTGGCTCACCGTCTGATGCACCCATCAAGCGAAGTGGTGCGAGAGTATGCCGTGCGAGTGCTTGGTGAAGTCAGCCCCGAAATCACTCGTAATTTAACCACAGGTGTGCAGCTTGATGATGGCATGGCAAAATTTGACGACATCAAAGAAGGTGGTGGCACAGGTGTCAATCAATGGTATCATGTCAGCATCAAAGAAGGGCGTAAACGTGAAGTCCGCCGCATGTTTGAATCACAAGCCCTAAGAGTCTCACGTCTTATCCGCACCCGCTACGGCTCGGTCATACTGCCCAAAGAGCTAAAAACAGGACGATTTATTGAGCTAGATGCCAAAGAAATTGGCAGGCTTGGTGAGCTTGTTGGCATACGTCCAAAGCTTGGTACAGGTCTTACCACCCACACCAAAGAAAAACAAGCCCGTATCCACAAAAAACCCTTATCTGCTCGTGAAAGCCACCAAAAACGCCACAACAAAGATAAAGCTAAAAATTCTGACAAAAAAGACCCAAAACCATCTTTTGCCAAGGCAAAGTTTTATCAGGTACAATAAAACCGCTTTTAAAGCGGTTTTTGGTTTATAAGTGCAAATCATGTCCACATCTATCACAAAACTTGGCATTAGACGCATGACCAAATTTACCGCAATTTGGGCAAGAGATGGGGTGTAATTGTGGTCGCATGGTGCGAGTGAGCTCAGCAGTAAAAATCCCTGTTGGCACGGCAATGATGGCATAACCTGTTATCATGACCATGCTTGCGATGGCTTGCCCGATGGGCGTTTTGGGTGAGATGTCGCCATAGCCGACTGTGGTGAGCGTAACCACCGCCCAATAGATAGAGCGGGGAATGCTGGTATAGCCGTTTTCAGGACCTTCCACGACATACAAAATAGACCCAAAAATCGTAACCAACAATAACAATGACAAGAAAAATACAATGATTTTATGTTGGCTTGTCTTAAAAGCGGCCGCCAAAAATCCTGCTTGCTGCAAATAAGAGTTTAAGTGAAATATCCGAAAAATGCGTAAAATGCGTAAAACACGCACCACAAGCAAATATTGCGTACCAACAAATAACAGACTTAAATAGCTTGGTAGCAGTGCCACCAAATCCACAATCCCAAAAAAACTAAACGCATAACGCTTGCGATTTGGGGCAGAATACAGCCGAAGTGCATATTCTATGGTAAATAAAATGGTAAAAAACCATTCAGCATAGACAAACAGCTCTTTAAAACGCAATCGCCAATACAAAACACTGTCTAACATCACCACCACCACACTCAACACAATGGTGATGAGTAATACCACATCAAAAAACTTACCAGCAGGCGTGTCCGTGCCTTCAATGACAATATGAATGTGTTCGGCAAGGGTGGGATTTTTGGGGCGTGGTTTTCTCATAAGTGGCAAAATTTTTTGGTGGTATTTTATAACAAAGTTAGATATTGGCATAGTATTTTTACAAAATTTTGCCAAAACCTACCTGACTTATGCTTTTAAAAGTTAAACAAAACATCATGCCACATCCGCACTAATCACGCTTTATCAACGCCAAAAGTGCCACACAGCCACTACGTAGCACAAACACCCCCAACACAAGGCTTGCCACACCATCTATCCATAGCCACCCAAACAGATATATCACAAGCCCAGCAACCATCGCCACCACCGACCCCAACAAATCCACCAACACATGCAAATACGCCAAACGCACATTGATGTTTTGTTGGTTGGCATTGAGCATTTGATACGCCACAAATACATTAACAAACAGCCCTATTGCCGCCACCAACATCATCGGCACAGCATCAATAAATACAGGGTTTTGTAAGCGATAAATCGCTTTGATGATGACAAATACAGCAATCACCAGCAAAGACATTGTATTGATGACAGACAGCCACCATGATAGTTTTTTGGCGTGCTTAGCAAGCAGTAAAGACAACAGCGACAAAGCCAACGCAAACGCATCATTTGCCATATGCCCTGCGTCCGCCACCAACGCCAAACTGTCAAACCACTTGCCTGCCACAAATTCAATCGCCATAAAAGTTGTGATGACCAAAAAACACCAAAACAAAGTTTTGACATCGCTACTGTGATGACTATGATGGTCATGAGTGTGATGATGTGTCATAGTTGCTCCAAATTTTTGGTTATAATAGTCATCATAAACAATGTAGTTACTACAAGGTCAATACATCATGGCAAATATTTTAAAAAAATCTGAACTGTCTTGCCTGACGGGCATTGGTGGCGAAACCATTCGTTATTATGAAAAGATTGGACTGTTGGACGCACCAAGCCGAGACAGCAACGGCTATCGCATTTTTACTAAGCACCATCTAAAACAGCTTAACTTTATTAAAATGTGCCGTCATCTGGGTTTTAGCATAGACACCATCAAGCAACTACAACGTTTGCAAAATGGCGATACACCAAAGCACGCCGATGAATTTATCCAAAAGCAGCTGTGTGCCATTGAGCAAAAGTTATCTGAGCTAAACACCATCAAACAAACACTGATGGCAATAGAGCTTTGCCAAAATGATGATAAATCATGCAAAGTGGTGGATTTTTTGCAAGGCAACACACACCAATAATTCCCAAAAACGACAAATTTGGTTATAATATGCCATTTAATCCAAATGCGTAAAATCATCATGAAAAAACTTGCTCTTTTTGGCTTTTTTGCCATCAGCCTAAGTGCCTGCACGACCACCATACCATCACAGCCCACCCCAAAACACGAGGTTTACAACCCACATTGTGAACGTGAATACCCCAAACCAAAAGTAACGGCGGATAATTTTGGCTCACCTGAGATGGTGGAGTGGACAAATCGCATGTTGGAATGCCAAAAACGTTCTAACTAAGATTTTGCATTGAAAATCAGTCATAAAAGCGTATAATAATCGCTTTTTGATAAGTTTTTGTGTTAATTTTTGACAGTTATCTTATCAACTTATCTTGTTAAACCATCACATATAAAGCAAATTTAAAGGTGCATTATGGCAGGTCATAGTAAATGGGCAAATATCAAACATCGTAAAGCCAAACAAGATGCCGCAAAAGGCAAAATCTTTACCAAAATTATCCGTGAAATCGTCTCTGCCAGTAAAGGTGGCGACCCTGACCCTGCCAACAACCCCCGCTTGCGTGCCGTCCTTGAAAAAGCCAACGCCGCCAACATGACCAAAGACGTCATCAAACGCGCCATTGAGCGTGGACAAGGCGGCGGTGAAGGCGATAACGTCCAAGAAATCACCTACGAAGGCTATGGCGTTGGTGGTGTGGCGGTGATTGTGGAGACGATGACTGACAACGTCAATCGCACCGTAGGCGAGGTTCGCCATGCATTTAGTAAGCACGGTGGCAACCTTGGCACGTCTGGCTCGGTGGCGTATTTGTTTAGCAAACGTGGCGAGATTATTTTTAATGACGTATCGCTTGAAGATAAAGTGATGGAGATTGCCCTAGAAGCAGGTGCTAGCGACATTGAAAATGATGGCGAGAGCCTTTTGGTCATCACCGAACCCAACGACTTTGGGGCAGTGATGGATGCGTTGGCAGAAGCTGGTTTAAAAGCGGACAATGCCGAGGTTACCATGTCACCTTCTACCACGGCTGATATTGACAATATTGATGACGCCCAAAAAGTGCTAAAAATGATTGATATGCTAGAAGACTTGGACGACGTTCAAGAAGTCTATACCAATGTCAATTTTAGTGATGAGGTGATGAACGAGCTAAATGCCTAGTTGATAAAACTAATGGCAAATGAGAAGGTGGTCAATGAGAACTCATTAAGGAAAATGTTATGAACAAACTGGCTTTAACACTATCACTTTTACTTTTGCCATTATTAACCACTTTCGCCTACGCCAAAACGGTGGCAGGCTATGAGTTTGGCAAATACCCTGCCAAGGTTTATACAGGCAAAAAAGCTCCATTGAAACTTGGTGAATGGAAACTTTTCAAAACCCGCCTAAGTGATGCTCACAAAGATGGCACAATCAACTTTGCAGGCAGTTATATTGTGGAGATTTGGGGTTGTGGCACAGGGTGTATTTCTGGGGCGATGATTGACAAAAAGACAGGGCAGGTATATGGTTTACCTGATGATAACGATGGACTGGCTTATGATGGGTGTTATTCTAGCGACGATGAACATCAAGAGGATGAACGTTTACAATTTTATCCAAACAGCCGTCTGTTTATCAAACGCAGCTGCACGCAAGAAGAGTTAAGCGACACCACAGCCAGACAAAGCATCACCTATGAAGTTTATGCTTGGCATGAACAGCACAAAAAATTTCAACATCTCAAAACCGTCAAACAAAATAAAATCGTTAGTATTGATTGGAATTAAAAAGCCCCATGATCACCCTATCCGACTACGTCCGTGCCATCATCACCGCCACCGTTTATGATGTTGCCATACGCACCCCCCTAGACAAAGCAGACAAATTATCCGCCCGCTTTGACAATGACATACGCCTAAAACGCGAGGACTTACAACCAGTATTTAGCTTTAAACTGCGTGGGGCATACAACCGCATCAGCCAACTGTCAGACGAACAAAAAGCCAAAGGCATCATCTGTGCGTCCGCTGGCAACCACGCCCAAGGCGTTGCCTATTCAGCTCATCGTTTGGGGCTAAATAACTTAATTGTCATGCCAAAAACCACGCCTGACATCAAAGTCAAGGCGGTTAAAGCCTTTGGCGGTACAGTGTATTTGCATGGTGATAGCTTTGATGAAGCCAACCGCTTTGCCATACAAAAAGCCGAGCAAGATGGCATGACTTACATTGCCCCTTATGACGATACGCTGGTCATTGCAGGTCAAGGCACGGTCGCTTTGGAGCTGTCCCAAGACTGGCGAGAGCTAGAATATGTGTTTGTGCCTGTGGGCGGTGGCGGACTGGTGGCAGGCGTGGCGGCGTTTTTGGGGGAAGTTGCCCCCCACGTCAAAGTGATTGCCGTAGAGTCCGAAGGCTCAGCTTGCCTAAATGTCGCCCTAAAAGACGGCAAACGCACTCGTTTATCGCAAGTGAGCCTATTTGCTGATGGTGTGGCGGTCGCCCAAATCGGTCAGTTGCCTTTTGAAATTGCCAATTTAAACAAATCAAGCGGTCAAGGCAAAGTGATTGATGATGTCGTTACATGCAGTAATGATGAGATTTGCGCGTCTGTCAAAGATATTTTTGAAGAAAATCGCCACATTGTTGAGCCGTCTGGGGCGTTGGCGTTGGCAGGTCTAAAAAAATACGTCCAAATGCACAACTTACATGGTAAAAATATGGTTGCCATCATCTCAGGGGCAAACATGAACTTTGACCGCTTACGTTATATCGCTGAGCGTACCGAGATTGGCGAGCAAAAAGAAGCGATTTTTGCCGTACAAATCCCCGAAAAAACAGGGGCATTTTTGGAGTTTTGTCGCACTTTGCAGGGGCGTAACATCACCGAATTTAACTATCGAGTCAATACCCAAGACCCTGACAGTCCTGCTCGCATTTTTGTGGGCGTGGCACTCAAAGAAGGACAAAAAGAACGTCAAACCATCAGCAGCATTTTAGAGCAAAGTGGCTATCAAAGCGTTGATTTGACCGATGATGAGCTTGCCAAAACACACATTCGCTATTTGATTGGTGGGCACACCAATTTGACCGATGAACAAGTGTTTCGGGTGATGTTTCCTGAGCGACCGGGGGCACTGCTTAACTTTTTGGAAAAATTAGGGCAGGATTTTAATATCACGCTGTTTCATTATCGCAATCATGGAGCTGCCGAAGGGCGGATTTTGGTGGGGCTTCAAGCCAGCTCAGGTAGTGGTCGTCAGATTATGGATGCATTGGGCGAAATTGGCTATCAGTGCCACGCTTTGACAGACAATGTTGGTTATCAGTTGTTTTTAAAATAAACAGCATATTAAAGAACAACAAGGTTTGTGCTTGTAGCTCATGTCGCTACCCAACACCAAATCCATATCTGACAGCCATTTGTGCAATTTAACCGCTAGTTTGGTGGGTTGATGCATGACATCTTTACCCCGAAATTACTGCCCACACCCACTTCACTGGTAATTGTCAAGGTGGCATGATGGCGAGCTAAAATGTGCTTAGTAATGGCAAGCCCAAGACCACTACCGCCTGTTTTGCGACTTCTGCCTTTATCCACCCGATAAAACCGCTCTGTTAAATGCGACAAATGCTCACCGCTAATGCCTTCACCATTATCCTTGACAAAAAATACCGCCTGACCGCCATCCACAGACAAATCAATGTCAATCTGCGTGCCACCAGCTGTATGATGAATGGCATTAAAAATCAAATTACCAAAGGCACTATATAGCTCTTTATACACACCCATCACCCAAACATCATCTGTAATGTTGGTATCCATCTTATGTGTTTTAGAGAGTGCTTTGGCATCTTTAATGATACTCATCATCAGTTTAGATAGATTTACTGGCAATTTTATTGGGCTGTCATCATTTTCTAAGCGTGATAAGGTCAGCAGTCCTTCTATCAAATCTAGCATTCGCTCAGATTGTTGGTACATCAGCCCAATAAATTCCAACTGCAAGGCACGGTCTAGCTCATTTTCTGACAAAGTTTCCAAAAACCCCTGTATCACCGTCAAAGGCGTGCGTAACTCATGGCTGACATTGGCAATAAAAGCATTTTTTGAAACATTAAGCTGTTCGCTGGCAGTCATGTCATGAGCAATCAACATGGTGGCATTAGCTTCTATGGGAATGAGCGTGCAATGTAAGGTTTTTTGGTTGAATTTTAATGTTTGTTCTATACTGCTGTCATCTGATTGTTTGCTGTTTGTTTTATGTGGCAACAAACTTGATAAAAATGAGCAAAAACCATCATCATTGATTTTTTTATCCAGTGGCAATGGTTCATTTTGTAAGGATAAATATTCGTCCGCTTTGGCGTTTTTCCATTCTATGCCTTTTTTTTCATTGATGATGAGTACAGCACTGGGTATGGCGGTCATCATGCGGTTTAAGCGATGAATGGTCTTGTTTAAGCGTTCAGCTCGCTTTTGATGACCGTTTTCAATGCGCAATAATTCATCATATATCCCCTGCCAATCGCCAAAAAACGGTACAGAGCCATCAATAGAAATGTGCTGTTTTTTTTGGGCTTTTTAACCATGTGTTAAGATGAGCCACTTGACGCAACTGACACACCAACAGCCAAACAAAACCCATCAGTAGCACAAAAAGCACTGCAATCACGCACCACAAGACATCAACAAGATACGTTCCCAAAACCATAACCTACGCCACGCACCGTCTGTATATAATCTGCCACACCCACCGCTTCAAGTTCACGTCTCAATCGCCTGATATGGACATCTACCGTTCGCTCTTCAATAAACACATGGTCGCCCCACACAAGGTTTAAAAGCTCGCCCCGACCATAAATCCGCCCTGTATGTGTCATAAAAAAATGCAACAATTTAAAGGTCATTGGCGAAAAATACACCGCCACACCATCTACACAAACACGATGCTCGGCAGGATTTAGAGTGATTTTGCCCACAGTAATGACATCATCGCTCTTATGGGGCGTGCGTCTTCTAAGCAGTGCCTTGATGCGTGCCACAAGCTCTCTTGGGCTAAATGGCTTGGTAACATAATCATCCGCCCCCAGATTTAGCCCTGTTTCTTTGTCTTTTTCTTCGCCACGAGCGGTCAGCAAAACAATCGGCAAATCTTTGGTGCGTTTATTTTGCCTAAGTATTTGTAGCAGTTCCATCCCAGACATCTTAGGCAGCATCCAATCAAGCAAAACCACATCGGGCAAACACTCATTTATCAACATCTTGGCATCTTCGGCAGATTCTGCCATTTGCACCAAAAAGCCTGCCTGTTCCAGCCCAAACTCAATGAGCCGTGCAATGGCAACTTCATCTTCAACAATAAGCACCTTTGGCATTGGTATTCCCTTTTAAATTTCAATCACACACATCAATCCAAACACATCTATCAGTTTAAAATTTTATATCACACCAAAATCAGCCCTATTTATACCAAAAAATCCAATCAACGGTAAGTTTATCAAACAAAAATGACAACTCTATGACAAATGAAAAAATTTATAAAAACTTTACTCACCACCTAGACACACAGGCTTTTTGTGCAATCAATTTACCAAATTTAGCCAATTTTTAGTATAATAACACATTTGACAACAATAACAGGCACGTCATGAACATTCAAGCCCTACTGTCCAACCACATCAAAACCGCCATGATACACGCAGGAGCGGACACAAATACAGACCCCATCATCAAACAGTCAAGCAAGCCCCAATTTGGTGATTATCAAGCCAATGGGGTGATGGGGGTTGCCAAAAAACTCGGACAAAACCCAAGAGCATTTGCCCAAGCAGTCATAGATGAGCTTAACCACAGCCAAGTCTTAAACGGCATCGCTGAAAAACTAGAAATCGCAGGACCAGGTTTTATCAATATTTTTCTTGATAACACGTTTTTAAGTCAATCCGCCCAATTTGCTCGCACCACTGACAAACTTGGCATCCATAGCGACCACACCCAAACGGTGGTGGTGGATTATTCATCACCCAATGTTGCCAAAGAGATGCACGTGGGACATTTGCGTTCCACCATCATTGGTGATAGCACCGTCAGAGTGTTGGAATTTTTGGGCGACCATGTCATTCGTGCCAATCATGTTGGCGACTGGGGCACACAGTTTGGTATGCTCATTGCTTATCTTGAAAAAATGCAAAACGAAAATGCCTCAGATTTGGATTTATCTGATTTAGAAGAGTTTTATCGTGCCGCCAAAGAAACCTATGACAATGATGATGCTTTTGCCGAAAAATCTCGCCTGTATGTCGTACGTCTGCAAAGCGGTGATGAATATTGTTTATCCATGTGGCAAAAACTTGTTGCCATCACCATGACCCAAAACCAAGTCAGTTATGAACGCTTGGGCGTAACTTTGACCGATAAAGACATCATGGGAGAAAGTTTGTACAACCCCATGCTGGCAGATATTGTAGAAAGTCTTAAAAAACAAGGGCTTGCCGTAGAAGACGATGGGGCGTATGTGGTCTATCTGTCAGAATTTAAAAATAAAGATGGCAAACCCTTGGGGGTGATTGTCCAAAAAAAGGATGGTGGCTATCTGTACACCACCACCGACATCGCCGCCGCCAAATATCGACATGAGATTTTGCACGCAGACCGTGCCATCGTCTATTCAGACACTCGCCAAAGTCAGCACATGGCACAAGCATGGGCAATCGCACGGCTTGGCGGATTTGTGCCTGATGACTTTTTGCTTGAACACCATAATTTTGGCATGATGCTTGGCAAGGACGGCAAACCCTTTAAAACTCGCACAGGCGGCACGGTCAAACTTGCCGAACTGCTTGATGAAGCGGTTGCTCGTGCCAGCACACTCATTGAGCAAAAAAACCCCAATATCAGCAATGACGACAAACAAAAGCTCATTGAAGCGGTTGGTATTGGTGCGGTCAAATATGCTGATTTGTCCAAAAATCGCACAACTGATTATGTGTTTGATTGGGATAATATGCTCAATTTTGAAGGCAATACTGCCCCTTATATCCAGTACGCCTACACTCGTATCCGCTCCATCTTTGAAAAAGCAGGATTGGACAGCAATGATTTGACAGGCGACATCATCATCAGTGATGACAAGGAGCGAACTTTAACCATCAAACTGCTGCAATTTGAAGAAGTTCTAAGACAAGTCGCCAAAGATGGCATGCCCCATTTGTTATGTGGCTATCTGTATGAATTGGCAGGGATATTTTCATCATTTTATGAAGCCTGCCCGATACTGTCTGCTGACACGCCGATTAAAAATAGCCGTTTACAGCTTGCTGACTTAACTGCCAAAACTTTAAAACAAGGCTTGACATTATTGGGCATTCAAACCGTAGAAAAAATGTAATTATTTGGGCAAGTTTTGGCTTGTTCATAAATCCAATAGCCATCAAAAGTTTTACCCATGCCAAATCTTGCCAATCACAACGTCAAATACCAGCAATTATCCGCAAAATTCATCTGCTATGGCTTTTGTCTTTCGCCCATCGTCTTGGTCATCATGGTGTTTTTGAGCAGACTTTCTTGGTCGTATACTCTCATTTGTATGGTACTGGTAGTTATTGGTGGTTGTTTTTATTACAACTTGTTTTATGTCAACATAAAGCCCATGGTTCACGAAGTGTGGGGTAATGGCACACATTTACTCATCAAAAAAGACGATAAAGAGCTACGCTTAGACTTTGATGACATCAATTATGTAGAATATCATCTCAACCTTAGGCTAAACGCAAATTATGCCATACAAATCCATTTAAACAAAGACAGCATTTTTGGCAATCCCATTTGTTTTATCAGTTGGGCAGATACCATCAATTATGAGCGAGAATTTCATCTTCTCCCCACTAAAACGCCCGAAATGTTAGCGTGGATTGAAAAAATCAATAAAAAATCTGGTCATACAAATGACTCATCATGATTTTGGTTGATAAAAGCAAATAATCAGAATAAAATAATAATCCTTATCATTAAATCATCATAAAAACATCATGCAGCTACTACACTATCTTACCGAACCATTGTCCCACACCTTCATGCAACACGCCCTACTGTCTGCCGTTGTTGTCGGAGCAGTATGTGCCATTTTGTCCTGTTATGTGGTATTAAAGGGCTGGTCGCTGATGGGTGATGCCATTTCTCATGCGGTGTTTCCAGGAGTGGTGGTGGCGGTTTGGGTAGGTTTACCCATTTCTTTGGGGGCGTTTGTTGCAGGGATTGTTTGTGCCATTTTGGTCGGTCATCTTAAAAACAACACACGCATCAAAGAAGACACGCTCATGGGCATTGTTTTTGCAGGTATGTTTGCAGTTGGCTTGGTGATGTTTACCAAGATGGATACTGACCAGCATTTAAAGCACATTTTATTTGGTAATCTTTTGGGCATTGACAAACCAACACTTTATCAAACCATGGCAATTTGTGGGGTGATTTTGGTGGTGGTCATGTTAAAAGCCAAAGATTTGCTTTTGTACTGTTTTGACCCAAGCCATACCCGCGTGGCAGGTTTATCACCACAGTTTTTACATTATGGTCTATTGATATTGCTGTCAGCCACCATTGTGGTTGCCATGCAAGCGGTGGGGGTGATTTTGGTGGTCGCCATGCTGATTTCACCAGGGATTACCGCTTTTGTATTATGTCGGCGTTTTTCCACCATGCTTGCTGTGGCGGTGGCAAGTTCTTGTTTGACCAGTTTTTTTGGGGTAATTATCAGCTATCACTTAGACTCAGCAACAGGGGCAACCATTGTTTTATTACAAGCGGTGATGTTTATTCTGGCGGTTGGTTTTACCAAATTTCAAACACGTTTTAAAAATCCCCACAAGCTGACACCCAGACTTATTGACACTTAACTGCTTGTACAACCAAATCCTGAGTATCATTGACTTGATAATCAAACACACATGAATCGTTTGCCCATTTTAGTGTAATCGCACCTTTTTGTGTCGCAAGCCGTGCCAACAACCTGCCATCATGTGTCATATGTCCCACCACATTGCCCATCTCATCAACAGCTTCGGTCAAAGCAGGAGCTGTATTTGCTTTAAAATCAATATCAAACAATACCAACTGTCCTGATTTGGTGTCAAAAGTTACCAAATTAGCGGTATTTGCCCTAGGTACAAACCCACGCCCTGTCTCAGCAATTTCAACATTATCAGGCAGTTTTGCACCATCTAAGGCAATATAATTATTGCGATAGGGGTTTAGATGACTGACCACGCCGTTACCAAAACGGTCAAGCTTTGTGCCACTACCACCAACCACAGGTGTGCCTTTTGCACCTTTTGCATGAATAACAGCAAAGGTATCACCAAGCTCATGATTAAAAGTAATGCCGTGTTTGTGAGCAACCATCGCTCCTGATACCCCATAGGAATACTGCGTGTCTTTATCATGACGACTGGCAGACATATTCAATTGTGCCATAGATAATGATGCACCAGCATTGGCTGAAATGCTTGGTTTATTATCATCAGTTTTGGTTGCACTAAGCCCATAATGATATTGGTTTAAATCACCAAAATTACGATGATAAGAAGCGCTCAGATAATCACGATTCGCCGTGCGTTGATAATTTGATGAAATGCTTGACGTACCACGTTCATTTGCAGCATAAAATGGCAAGTTCAGATTGACATATATCATATTTTCATGGCGTGCATGATTGACAAGATAACTGCGAGCCACACCGACCTGATATTGCAAACGCCCCACGCTACTAGAGTAGCCAAGCCGATAATTATAATCCTGCTCACCTTGCCAATAATCATTATATATCCCCGAAACATACAATCCGCCCCGCTTTCCTAAATTTTGGTTAATGCTAAGACGATACTGGTTTTTTAAAGAATAGCGGGGGCTATGCGTGATGGGTGTATTTGAAGATGATAAAGTTTGAGACAAAGAAAAGTTTTGTTGGTCAAAATAATGATGCCAATCTGCATTCACATAAGTCTTGGGAGTACCAAAATACTTGGTATAACCCACATGAAAACGATTGTTATTTAATCGTTTATTCGCAATGGTGGCACTCACTCCTGTCCAGTCTGCCGATATCGCTCCGTATTTACTGCCCCACACACCACCTAGGGTATTTGACCAATAATTGTCATGCAAAATCACGCCTGCTTGCATGGTAACATGATTATTTAAACCATACTGCATAGAACCATGCAACAGTGGCTTATCCACCACATCATCTTGACGGCGATACTGACCTAGGGCAACCTGATAACGAAGCTGATTAGGACGAAGCATTTGACTTGTGCTACTAAATGGCACCACAGACACCGAAGAAGTACCATCTGCTTCCAACACTTCCACCACCAAATCTCCCGATGTTGATGATAACGCATACAAATCATCAATGACAAACAGCCCCGCAGGCACTGTCATCTCATGAATGATGGTGTCATTTTGACGTACTCGCACCCGAGCATTGGATTTGGCGACCCCTTGTATTCTTGGGGCATAGCCTGTTTGTGAGTTTGGAAGCATTCTAATATCAGAATTTATCGCCACACCACGTATGGCAAAATTATCTAATAATGTGCTTTGTGTATTAAAGTCCCCCACATATAGCCGACCATTCCATTTATCAATGTCTCTTTGCAAATAAGCATTTTGATGGTGATACTCTCCATGTTTGCCATCTCTCCAAGAAGTGGAGCCACTTTGGCGAAATGACCACGCACCCCCAAAGTTTAACCCTGTTTGTACTCCCAAATAACTTTGTTCAGATGAGCGATTATTTACATCATAGTGATAACTATTAAAATGGTATTTGACAAAACCCATCGGCTCACCTTGTTGCCATGCCGTGCGTGGTATATAGCCCTTAGGATAAGTCATCAATATCGCTTGGGGAGCAGAAATATCAAGGCGATGCGTGCCAATATCAAAGCGAAATTTAATATCATCATGAAAATCAGGAGCAGGCATACAGGCAGTCAAAGGTGATTTTGGCTTAAAATCTGCTTTAACATCAATCAGATTAATCAGCTCATCAGTCAAACATAAACCACGCATTGGCTCGCCATCTGCTTTGATGAATGTTATCAACTGCTGTCCACGCAACTCATCATTGACATAAATATCCGCCAAATATTCGCCTGCATTAATTGGGTTGCCGTAGCGAAAGGCTTCTGGGTCAATAGACACGCCACCATGCAAAAAAGCTGGATTAAATTCAAAACCATCATCTGCTTGCACCGACCCATACATGGCAGACACCACACATAGCACAAGCGTCTGTTTTAATAGCTGCTTCTTCATTGTTGAACCATTGATTTGCCAGAACCTATCCCCCCATAGTCGTTAATGATGTGCCAATCTATTTGACTTGGTATATCATCAATCGCTACATTTAGTGTTAATGTGCCAAACGGTGCTATCATATCAATATCTGATGTCTTATATAGCACACGCTCATCATCACGCAACATCACCCCCGCATAGGTGATATAATAGGGCGTTGGATTATTTAGTGTCAATGTCTTATTTGCCCAATGCCACGTTACCTTATCATAAGCGTCCGTTACAGGATAGGGCAGCTTAGACGGACGATAAAAGAATTTAAGCCGATTATTCAAAGTAATTTGTAGGTAGCTATCACCTGCATCTTTTGGTTTGGCGGGTATATCTAAGACATTGAGATAAAATAAACTTTCACGGTCTTTGGGCAAATCATCTCCCACTTGGCGAATGCGTAAACTTTGTCTGCTCTTTGACTCAACTCGCCCCACCATCGGTGTGATGATAAAGGGAACTTTTTTGGTGGCATTAGGATTTGGGTCATCTATCCATGCTTGTACCAAGCTGGGTGTGTCATCAGGGTTTTGCAGATCTACCGCCACCACTTTTTCATTTGATGGATAAATCACTCGTGTACCCATGATGATATTTGCTTGTGCCACGCTCATCAAACATAATGTCGTTGCCAAAAACCACTTTATCATATCTCTCTCCAAACATACCAACGAAAACAAAACCACCCAAAAGAGTGGCTTTGTTTGTTATTACGAAAATTATTTATATTGAACCGTAAAGGGTACATTAGTTTCAAACTTACCAGCATACACATTACCTGTTGATACATATCTTGCTACATAATTAAGTATATGGTTCTTGCCACCAATTGGTTGTACTGGGTCGTTATTAGTATTATCATTCAAATTAATAACCCCATTTCCACTATTAAGTAGTTGCAGCTCCACACCTTCTGCTGCCACACCTGTGGCAATATTTTTTAACCTGCCATCTGCGGTAATGTTGGATGAAGAGGTAAATTTAATACCTAATTTAGTCTTTTTCTCACCCGTTTCCCCATCAACATATGTGTTTGGGCAATCAGCTACTTTTAAAACAAATTCAACACTACCTGCAACGTCACCCACCGTTTTAAACTCATTACTTTGTACTGATTTTAGCTGAACAACCTTATTAACTGAATCAGTCGCAATTTTACAGGTAGATTGAATAATACGACCATCAGTAAATTTTACCATGCCACTGGTCGCAGTTGATGCTGTAATACCGAGTGTTGGATCTTCGGTTTCAATCAAAGTATCATCAGCAAAAGCAGATGTAGAAAGCATGGCAACCGCCAAAACAAGAAGAGATTTTTTCATGACTATGTCCTAAACTGACAAAATGTGTAAGTTTAAATGGTCTTTTTTTGAACAATTCTGTCATGCCTGACAAAATGAACAACAAAAAAACCACCAGAATTGTACTATTCATGTACAATCTGGCGTTATTATAATCAATAAAAAAATAGTATATCAACTCATTTTACATTATGTAAAACAAGTCAATCATAACTTAACAATTTTTAACTTTTAAGAAATAAATTTAATATTATTAATCTAAATTACTTGGCATAACAGCTCCAATATTTCATTTACTAAATAAATTGCAAATTTTATGCCAAAAATATGTTATGCGGAATATTTTTCAAACCACTCATCAGACCTAAATGTGAACTTATTAGTCAAAAATGTAAATCACCAGAAACAATTGTATCATGCACAAAAATTAATCAAAAAAATAAGGCGAATTAACGCCTTATTATTTTATCAATTACAATTAAATCTGATACTCATGCACCGCATCCACAAAGGCTTTGGCACGGTCAGGATTTGCCCATTGGGTGATGCCATGCCCAAAGTTTGCCACATAGCCTGTATGAATACCACTTGCATAGACATCATTTAGCATGGCATGAACAGCCTTTTTGATACTCTCTGGTGAGCCATAAAGAGTTGCTGGGTCAAGATTTCCCTGAATGGCTTTGCTAGTACCCAAGATGGCTCTAGCTTTATCTAGGGGCATTGTCCAATCCAGCCCCAAGGCATCGGCAGCACTGTCCGCCTGAACATCCAGCCACAATCCACCACCTTTGGTAAACATCACCACAGGCACAGTTGGGTGCTTGGCTTTGAGATTGGCGATGATTTGGCGGTTATAAGCATGGCTAAAATCAGCAAACTGGCGATGACCCAACGCCCCACCCCAACTATCAAAAATCTGCACAAGGTCAGCCCCTGCAACAATTTGAGCATCCAGATACTCGGTAACCGCATCAGTAATTTTGGCAAGCAAGGCGTGCAGTAGCTCAGGGCAAGCATACATCATCTGTTTGGCGTGGCGATACTCACGACTGCCACCCCCTTCAATCATATAAGTTGCCAGCGTCCAAGGACTGCCCGAAAAGCCAAACAGTGGCACTTGTCCACCCAAAGCATGACGAATGCTTGTAACGGCGTCTGTTACATAAGACAAATCCGCCATATTTAGCTTTGGCAGACTGGCAATGTCAGCTTCAGTGCGAATGGTTTTTTGAAATCTTGGTCCTTCGCCCGTCTCAAAATACAGCCCTAAACCCAATGCATCTGGAATGGTCAAAATATCACTAAACAAAATCGCCGCGTCAAGCTCAAAACGACGCAAAGGCTGCAAGGTAACTTCGGTAGCAAGCTCGGTGTTTTTGCACAAACTCAAAAAATCCCCCGCTTGACTGCGGGTAGCCTTGTACTCTGGCAAATACCGCCCAGCTTGTCGCATCATCCACACAGGTGTGGTATCCACAGGCTCAAAACGCAACGCTCGCAGAAGGCGGTCATTTTTTAAGGTGGGGAAATTTTGAGTACTCATTGCTTATCCTTTATCAAAACACACTCACAGTATCGCCATGTCATCACGATGTACCATGATGGTCTTGTCATTGCTGTTTAGTTTTAAAATCTCTAACACTTCATCGGTGTGTTTTTGGGTGATTTGTTTGGCGTGCTGGCTATCAAAACCCACTTGCCCCACCGCCACACGCACTTTAGCGGTACTGACAATCTCTACCACATCACCCATATCAAACTCGCCTTGTACGTCCAAAACGCCCACAGGCAGCAGGGATTTTTGTTGGTTTAAGATGGCATTGACCGCCCCATCATCAATAATGAGTGTGCCTGCCACTTTGACATGGGTGGCAAGCCATTGTTTTTTGGCGATAAGACGGTCGGCATGGTCGGTGGTCAGACGAGTGCCAATCGCTTCGCCGTCTATCAAACGGGTGATGATGTTTTCTACTTTGCCACTTGCGATGACGGTTGGGCAATTTGCCATCGCAGCAAGGCGAGCCGCTCGCACTTTGGTAAGCATACCACCACTGCCCCATTTGCCACCATCGCCTGCCACATCAAACAAATAATCCGCCATGGCTCGCTCAGTGCAAATGAGCTTGGCATCAGGATTGGTGCGCGGATTATCCGTAAAAATGCCTTCTTGGTCGGTCAAAATGATGTACAAATCCGCACCCACCATGGTGGCACTCATCGCCCCAAGCGTGTCATTATCCCCAAACTTAATCTCACCATAAGAGACCGTGTCATTTTCGTTAATCACAGGCACAACACGCCAGTCCAAGAGCTGATTGACCGTTTGGCTGATGTTAAGATAGCGAGAGCGATGGGATAAATCGTCATGGGTCAACAAAATCTGCGATGACTGCACGCCTTTTTGAATCAAGGCTTGCCACCATGTTTCAATCAGCCCCATCTGTCCAATGGATGCACACGCCTGCAATGCGGCCAGTTTTTTGGGGCGTTCTGACAAATTCATACGCACCACACCTTCGGCAACTGCTCCGCTTGACACCAAGACAACTTCAATGCCTTGGGCGTGCAAAGTAGCGATTTGCCTTGCCCATTCATAAATGGCAGTGCGGTCAAGCCCACGTCCATTATTGGTCAGAAGCGATGAGCCGATTTTGATGACGATGCGTTTTAAATTTTCACTACTCAAAAGTATAATCTCAACTCAAATCTACGGTATGAAAAGCGGTTAAAAATTCACTTTTCTTTAATAAAAAACCTTTGTGTTCTGGGGCATTTAGCACCTTCTTCTTTTCATTAAAGGCAGGGGCAATATAACCCCATTCGCCATTTCTAGCAAAATAAATGACAAAGTCTATTTTACAGTCTTGCCATCTATTTTCCACTTCTTGCTTTTTACCTTTTGCCCCATCAACCGTCTTTACTTGCAAGCGAAAATATTGTTCACCATCAGAGATTAAAACATCGGTTCTATGCCCATGGTCTAAAATTGGTGTAAATACCTGCCAACCATCCTGCATAAGCCAAGTAACCACTAAATTCTCAAATGAACAATTTAGTAAATTTTGTTTCATACCTTCACTAATAGCAAATTTTCTTCTTGGCATAATCCCACCTTTTAATACGGTGCATACTCCACCGCCACATCATAATCGTCTTCATTCCATTCATCGTTATCGTCTGATACGCCTTCACGCTCAGCCTTGCGTTTGGCACGATAGGCTTCTTTTTGGATTTCGGTGTTGTGGCGAACTTCTTGTTCTAGGCGGGCAAAACGTTCAGCTTGGGCTTTGGCAAACTCTTCATCATCACGCTCACGCTCACGTTCTAGCTCAATCTCATTCATCAGGTGATATTTAATCTCATCAACACCTTGACCACTAATGGTGGACGTATAAAAGACTTCACCCTGCCAATCTAATGCCTTGACAATGTGCTGACACACTTCATGGACATCATCGCCAAGCTGGTCAATTTTATTGAGCACCAAAATTTGTGGCAGTTTGGATAATTCTGTGGAAAACTTAGCCAACTCATTTAAAATAATCAAGGCATTGTCCACAGGGTCAGAGCCATCAATGGGCTTAACATCAACAATGTGCAAAAGACGGCGAGTACGAGCCACATGCTTTAAAAAGCGAATGCCCAGCCCTGCCCCATCGCTCGCCCCTTGTATCAGCCCTGGAATGTCCGCCATCACAAAAGACTGATGGGTGCCAACATCCACTACGCCCAAATTAGGTACTAAGGTGGTAAATGGATAATCCGCCACTTTTGGACGAGCTGCCGACACTTGACGGATAAAGGTGGACTTTCCTGCATTTGGCAGCCCAATCAGCCCCACATCAGCCACAACTTTGAGCTCTAATTTTAGGTTTTTGGCTTCACCAGCAAAACCGGGGATTGCCTTTCTGGGGGCTTGGTTGGTACTGGTCTTAAAGCGTGTGTTGCCAAACCCACCGTCGCCACCTTTGGCAACAAGCACCGTTTGCCCCACTTCGGTCAAATCGCCAATCACCACATCAAGGTCAGTATCAATGATGGTTGTTCCCACAGGCACGGACAAATACACATCGTCCGCCCCTTTGCCAGAGCAGTTTTTGGATTTGCCGTTTTCGCCACGTTTGGCTTCAAATTTGCGAGTGTAGCGATAGTCCACCAGTGTGTTGGTGTTGTCATCAGCGATGATATAGACATCACCACCTTTGCCGCCATCACCACCATCAGGGCCACCCTTTGGCACAAATTTTTCACGGCGAAAACTCACGATACCATTACCGCCATCGCCTGCCTTTACGCTGATTACAGCTTCATCAATAAAGCGCATGATTTTTCAAATATTTTGGTAAATTAGCGACTATTGTAACACAGTTTTTGTATTTTCACGAGACACCACTTACAACTGGCGATAATTTATGATGACTTCAAACCTAAAAATAAAACCCACCAAAGGGTGGGCTTATTGATCTGATAAATCAAATTATTTTGCAACAACAGACACATAACGGCGATTAAACTGACCTTTGGTCTCAAATTTTACCACGCCTTCTGTCAAAGCAAATAAGGTATGGTCGCGACCCATGCCTACGCCTTCACCTGCATGAAATTCGGTGCCACGCTGACGCACGATGATGTTACCTGCGATGACATCTTGACCACCAAAGATTTTTACACCAAGCATTTTTGGGTTGGAATCACGACCGTTACGAGTAGAACCTGCGGCTTTTTTGTGTGCCATGAGAATATCTCCTGTAAATACTTCTTTATCATCTAGGAAGTATATAAATTAACCATTGATTGCAGTGATTTTAAGCTCGGTAAACCATTGACGATGACCTTGCTCTTTGTGATAGTGCTTACGACGACGATGCTTAACGATACGCACTTTTTTGCCACGACCATGACTGACCACTTCTGCAACCACATTTGCACCTGCAACCACAGGTTCGCCGATTTTAACATCAGAGCCATTAACTACCATAAGTACATCTTCAATTGTTAAAGACGCACCTACTTCCGCTTTTAAAAGCTCAACTTTTAAAGTCTCGCCAACACTCACACGGTGCTGTTTACCGCCACTTTTGATAACTGCGTACATCGCATTCTCCAATCAACCTGTGTGCCGTGGCTATCCCTTGATAACACTTATTAACGAACACGACTAGGACAAAAAATGAGACAAAATTATAGTAGGTTTTTTAATAAATGGCAAGAAAAATTTTCATATCACATATAAAAATACGACTGTTCACATTATAAATACAAAACAACACCTAATTAGCATTAGCAAAATTTAATCTTTACACAGATTTGATAAAAAACACCAAATCATACTTTGCAACACCAATAAATGTAGCAAGAGCAAAACCACTTACCAAAAGACTGTCAAAGCCTTTATAAGCCAAGTACACCTGCCATTATACTTTAACATCAAACAGACTGTATTTCAAACCCATTAATAAGCAATGCAAATCGTTAGAAAATATTAGAAATTAAACTCGGATTAGCTAACCTAAATGAATAAAACCCCATGTTTTGTATGGGGTTATTTTGCAGTATCAGTGATTTAATAATATAATAATGATATAAATCAATAAATTAAAATTTAAACATTCATCTTCCAATCAAACGGCATCTCATGATGTCCACGCAATGCCATCATCAAAGTTTGTGTCATGTGTTGCAGCACTTCGGCAGTATAAGGTACGGCAGGAATGCCCCAAACAGGATTTGGCCAACGCACGTCATTTTGGTAGCGAGCAATGTGGTGAAAATGCAATTGAGAGACTTGATTGCCTAAAGCAGCAACATTCATCTTATCTGCCCCAAAAATTTTTGCCATCTGGCTAGATACCCAGCTTGATTCTCTTAAAAATTGCACTTGGTCGGCAGCTGATAACTCATAAATCTCCTTAATGCCTGATACTCGTGGCACCAAAATCAACCAAGGAAACTGACAATCATTCATTAAACGCACCGTAGATAAAGGCAAATCGCCCACCAAAAACGTATCCTTAGATAAGGTTGGGTGTAATTGAAACATGGTCTTCTCTTGTAAGTTATTGTGTAAACGCGTTATTGTAGCATAAATTTTAAATTCAGGGATGGTTTTTGATTTTACACAGTATCTTATGCCAAAAAACCATGATGACTGACATGGCCATACCAAATCCACGCCCCAGTCCCCATCAATACCAGTCCACCCACGCCCATTGCATAACGCCCAAAAACCACCCCCAAACGACTGCCCAAATACAATCCACTTGTCGCGATGATGGTGGTGGCAAGCCCAATCAGAACGCACGCCAAATAAATATTTACCTTTAAAAACGCCAAAGACACGCCTACTACCATAGAATCCACGCTGGTAGCAAGTGCGGTTATCAACATCATCATGCCTTTGTGGTCATCTTGGGACTTGTTATCATCTTGCCAAATCGCCCCCATCAAAAACCGCACGCCTAAAAAACCAAGTAACATAAAAGCAATCCAATGGTCAAATCGCTGTATCAAACTTTGTGCCAAACTGCCTAGCCAAAAACCAATTAAGGGAGCGATTCCTTCTATCACACCAAAAAATAAACCGCCCTTAAATGCTTGATAAAATTTAGGCTCACGCTCGCCTGCCCCTTTGGCAAGTGCCACAGCAAAAGCGTCCATTGACATACCAAAGGATAACGCCGTCAATGTCAATACATTCATGCGTTCACCACTGTATGTTTGGCAAGATAATCAAGTAGCTCCATCACCATCTCTATTCTTTCTATGACACTTTTTTCCTTAAAAGTGCGTTTTAGCCCTGTCGCCCCATTCATGCGATAGCCGTCGTTTGATTGCACCAGTTTGATGACCGCCATGCCATCCACAGGCGTATCAGGTTTAAACTCCATGCTCATCTGACAGGCAGACACATCAATTTTTGTAACGCCAATGTCTTTGCTTTTAATTCGCATTTTATGCACTAAAAATAAATGAACCGCTGGCACAGGCAAACTGCCAAAACGGTCTATCATCTCTGTACGCAAAGACTGCAATTCGTCCAAATCATCAGCACCAGCAATGCGTTTATAAAACAACAGTCGCTCATGAACATCGCTAAGATAGTCATCAGGGATTAAGGCAGAAGCATGAATGTTGATGTCGCTGACCAAATCTAGTGCTGTGGCAAGACTTGGGGTTTTGCCTGCCTTGATGGCGTGTGTGGCACGTTCTAGCATGTCCATATACAGCCCAAGCCCGATGGTTTGCATATTGCCCGACTGTTCTTTGCCCAAAATCTCGCCTGCTCCACGTATCTCCAAATCTTCACTGGCAAGCACAAACCCAGCTCCTAACGCATTGGCTCTACTGATGGCATCAAGTCGTCTTTTGGCATCAGATGTCAGCCCCTTAATGGACGGCACGAGCAAATAACAATACGCCTGATGGTGCGACCGCCCCACTCGTCCACGCAACTGATGAAGTTGTGCCAAGCCAAATTTATCAGCACGGTTGATGATGATGGTGTTGGCATTTGGCACATCAAGCCCTGTCTCAATGATGGTGCTTGCCACCAAAACGGTGTATTTTTTATGATAAAAATCCGTCATCACTGCCGACAGCTCATCTTCTGCCATCTGACCATGAGCCACGCCCACCCGAGCTTCTGGTACCAGCTCTTCAAGTCGCTCGGCAGTTGCTTGAATGCTTGCCACATCATTATGTAAAAAATACACCTGACCACCCCGCAAAATCTCTCTTAAAATCGCTTCTTTGATGGTCTCATTTCGCTTTTGTAATACAAAAGTTTTAACAGGCAAACGGCGAGCTGGTGGTGTGGCAATGATACTGATGTCTTGCATGCCTGACAACGCCATATTAAGCGTGCGTGGTATGGGTGTTGCCGTCATGGATAAGCTGTCCACATCTGACTGCATGGCTTTGATTTTTTCTTTATGACGCACCCCAAAACGATGCTCTTCATCAACAATCATCAAGCCCAAACGGTTAAATTTGACATCGCCTTGTAATAGCCGATGTGTGCCAATGACAATATCCACCTTACCGTCTGCCAAATCAGCCAAAACTTTATCATGATGTTTTTTTGTGCCAAAACGTGATAAGCTCTCCACTTTGACCGCCCAATTGGCAAAGCGGTTTTTAAAGCTGTCTTCGTGCTGACGAGCCAGTAGCGTGGTTGGCACAAGCACCGCCACCTGATAACCTGCCTGCACCGCAATAAATGCCGCTCGCATGGCAACTTCGGTTTTACCAAAACCCACATCACCACAAATGAGCCTATCCATTGGCTTAGACTGTTTCATGTCGTGCATGATGCTTTGAATCGCCATCATTTGGTCAAAAGTTTCATCATAAGTAAATTCACTGGCAAACAGCTCATAACTTGCCATATCTATTTTAAAACTGATACCCACCTTAGCTTGTCTGCGTGCTTGTACATTTAGCAGTTCAGCAGCGACATCGTGGATTTGCTCCAAGGTTTTTTGTTTGGCTTTGTCCCATTTGCCACTGCCAAGTTTAGACAGTGCCACCGTCTCACTGTCTGCTCCGCCATAGCGACTAATCAGGGCAAGATTGGTGATGGGTACATAGACTTTGGCGTTGTCAGCATATTCAAGCAAAATAAACTCCTGCTCACCTTCGCCCACATCCAACAATACCAAACCACGATACCGAGCAATGCCATGCTCCAAATGCACCACAAGCGACCCTTCGGTCATCTCACTGATGGATTTAACCAAAAACTCATCAGCCACACCAGACGCACGGCGTTTTCTGGTTTGCAGTATCTTTCGCCCAAAAATCTGTGTCTCACTTAATACACAAAAGCCCTGCTCACCTTTTAGCCATACCCCTTGCTCTATTGGGGCAACACTCATGGATAAAGCGGGTGTTTTTTGAATAAATTCATCAAAACTTGCCACTTTTGTCAAGGTTAATTTATCACCAAATAAATCAAAGAGCATTTCTCGGCGACCTTGTGTTTCAGCAACCAGCAGTATTGGCTCATCACAGTTTGCCACAAAATCAAGCAATGCCGACAATGGCTCTGGGTCTTTGTGATGAACACCAAGCGTTGGCACAGGAACATCGGTCAGCCCCACAAAAGGCGAAACAGCACGCTCATGCTCCCCAAAAACCACTTTGGCAAAGCGGTTGATTTGCTCAAAAAACGTCTCTTGTGGCAAAAACAGATAATGTGGGGGCAAAATCGGTAACGACTTATCATGCTGCCTGTCTTGGTAACGTGTCTGCACCTGTTGCCAATACTCCTGATGGCATTCGGACAGCCCTTCATCGCTGACAATCAGCGTGTTTTTTGGCAAATAATGAAACAAAGAGCCTTGCGATAGCCATGTCTGCAACTCAAAAAACAAAGGAGCATAATATTCAATCCCCGCAGGAGCAATGCCATTCATCACATCTTGATAAAAATCCACTTTGCGAGCTGACACATCGCCAAAGAGCGTGGCAAAATTTTGGCGAAACGTCTCTTTGTCATCAAGCGAAAACTCGCCTGCTGGCAATATGCGAATGTCATCTACTTGCACACCATTTGGCAGTTTTGATGAGTGGCTTGATTTTAGAGCGGTCAATTTATCATCAGTAAGCGTTCTTTGCGTGTCAGGGTCAAAAAAGCGAATGCGTTCTATCTCATCATCAAACAGTTCAAGACGAAACGGCAACGCTTGCCCCACCACAAACACGTCCATGATGCCCCCACGCAAAGCAAACTCGCCTGCCCGATACACCGTATCCACCTGCACATAGCCCGCCTGCACCAAACGCAATCTTTGGGCTTCTCGGTCAAACTTTTCACCTACCGCCACATCAAAATGCTGTCCAAGTAGCCATTTTGGTGGCACAATTCGCCCCATGAGCGTAGGGATACTCACCAGTAGCACGCCTTTTTGTGGCATTTGGGTCAAAAGTGCCACCCTTTCGGCAATCACGTCTTGATGAATGGCAAGCTGGTCATACACCAACGTTTCATAATCGGCAAACACAGACGCATTCACCCCAAAAAACGCCAGCTCAGTTTCTAGCTGATTTAGCTCGTGCTGATTTTTGGTGATGACCATCAAAAAAGGGGCGTTTGGCGTATCTAAATAGCGTTTTATCCAATAGGCTTTATCCGCACCAAAGGTTGGTAAAAAATGCGTGGTATAGGCAGGTTTTAATGTGGGCGTATTGATACAGGTTGTCATAAAAATTTGTCATTAAAATGTAATTACAATAAAAAGACAAAACCCACACAAAAGTGCAGGTTGTCTATTTTTTAGCGACTGATGGCAGAGCGATTGATTTTTACCTGATGTGTGTCGTTAAGATAAGCCAAATAGTCAGCCAACTGGTCTTGACCTGCATTCGCCCGAATCATCAAAGACGCTTGCAGACGCTGTGCTGTGCCCAGCTGACTTTCATTGACGGTGCTGATGGGTGAACCAACAAGCACGCTTGCCCCATCATCGCTTTGTACCGCCCAAACGCTCAGTGTATCAGCATTGTGATTGAACAAACCTGATTTTTCAGCAGGGTTTAATGAACTGCTTTGCATATTGACCACGCCAAGCTTTGTGGCGGTGCTGATTAAACTTTGTGGATTTGCTTTGGCATCATTTGCTTTGGCGTTGGCAGTCTCAAAAGCAAGCTGACTGGCTTTTTGTTTGGTTAGTGTTGCCACAATCAAAGGACGAGCTTCATCTTGGCTAAGCGGCTGGCTTGGTACATGATGGCTTGGCTGTATCCAAATCACCCTATCGCCAACTTTTAAATGCGGGCTGACGGACTGTTCAGCGATTAAAGTCTCATCAAAAGCTCTTGACACCACCAACGGCATGGAAAGCTCGGTGGTGTTGTTTTGTGCTGGATAGTCTTTGATGGTGCTGACAGATAAATTGACTTCTTTGGCAATGTCTGTTATCCCCATGCTATCTACCGCCATGCCATCAATCTTGGCAATCAACTCATCAATGGTATTTTGACGTTTGCGAGCTTGGGCTTGTTTGATGATGTCATCTTTTAAACTGTCAAAACTTGGGGCTTGACCTTTATTTAATACCTTAAAAATATGATAGCCAAACACCGTCTGCACAGGCTCACTGATCGCCCCTACGTCCATTTTTTCAATCACCGCTTGCACGGTGGTGGCATCTGCTCCAAATACAACAGGATTAAATGTACCAATCGCACCACCGCTTTGACCGCTTGGGTCATCTGAATGGCTTTTTGCCAAACTCTCAAAACTCTCGCCTGCATTAAGTTTGTCTTTGATTTGCGTGGCACGATTTTCGGCATCATCGCCTGTGATTAAAATTTGGGCAAGTTCGCTTTTTGTTGCCAAACCCTGCTCTTGAATATAAGTCTGATACTCTGCTTGTAGTTCATCATCGGTAGGGGCAGGCACGGTGATGTTATCAGGATTTAGAGTAAGATAAGACAACTCCACCGTTTCAGGTTTGATAAGTTTGGCTTGGTTGGCAGTATAATAACTGGCAATTTCATCATCACTGACGGATACTTTATCTGCAAAATCCTGCCAAGGATAACGCACCACCCACACTTCACGACTTTTGGTTTGTAAATCAATGAGTTTGGCGATGTCATTATCACCATAAATGGCGGTTTGTAGGATACTGGCTGTAAGCTGACGCAAGCCTAACTGTGTACGAAAATTGGCAAACAAAACATCTTTGGTCAAGCGGTTTTGTTGTAAATAACTGGCAAATTTATCGTTGGAGAATTGACCGTTTTCATCATGAAAAGTCGGCTCGGCTTGCAGCAATCTGGTGATGGCTTCATCAGAGACTGTCAAGCCCAAAAAATCCGCTTGGTTTTGTAGTAAAGCACGGTCAATCATGCCTTGTAGCACATTATCGGCAAGCACTTTGTCATTAATCAAACTGGCATCTACACTTTGGAGCAGCTCTTGTTTTTGAGCATTTAGTTCATTATTATAGCTGTCCAAACTGATGGACGTGTCTCCCACTTTAACCACTTCATTAGCAGCAATACCGCCACCATTAAAGGTTTGCACCCCCAAAAATGCCATCGGAGCTAATACCAACAACAAAACCAACTTACCCAGCCAGCTTTGCATAAATTCTCGTATTTTTTCCATAGAAAACCGTTTTTTAAAATCTTTTGACAAAATCCCTATGATACGCCATTTTTAACAAATTGACAAAATTTTTTTATAAAAAAGCACACCCCCAATCACGAAGGTGTGCTTTTGGTCAATCAAGACTTATTTTTTGGCTTTTTTAGCCTTGGTTTCTTTGGCTTTTGGTGCAGGGTTTACCGCATCTTTTAGACCTTTGCCTGCTTTGAAGCTAGGAACTTTGCTGGCAGCGATTTGTAGCGTTTCGCCTGTTTGTGGGTTGCGACCTGTGCGAGCAGCACGCTCTTTTACGCTAAACGTACCAAAACCAACAAGCACCACGTCATCGTTACGCTCCAACGCACCTTGTACGCTGGCAGTAAAGGCATTTAGGGCTTTGGTGGCTTGCTCTTTGGTAAGACCTGCTTCACTGGCGATGGCATCAACCAATTCTGATTTGTTCATGATGATTCCTCATGGTATAGCACCCCATCTGGGGGCAAATTTTAGAAAATCTATCCCACCAACAATCTGGTAAAATAGGCAGTTAAAAATAGGGGGCGATACGCTAAAAAACCAATAGCAATCCCAACCTTTGTGCATTGTAAGAGTAAGAGTTACGTTTGGCAAGGGGTTTGGGTGATTTTTTTGAGTTTTTTTACAAAATTCTTATTAAAAAGCGAAATATTTATGATAATTCCCTTGATTTGCCAAAAATTTTTGGGTGAATGGTTTACTTTTGGGGCAGATGACTTTATTATTAAGTGAATTTGCTTTTGGATTAATTATGACAGAATTACCAACCAACGCCACCCCACAAAAACAGGCCAGCACTTTTTCTCATGGTTTTTTAAATGTCTTATTGGTGTTTTTAGAATCCGCCATCACTTTGGTGTTACGTTTTGACCCCAAACTGCGTGAGCTTGCTTATCCGCTTGCCAGTAAAGAGATTGTGGTGTGTATTCGCACTTATTTGCCCCACATGCAAATTTATGTAACCTTTGGCTTTCGGGGGATTTTGCTTGATGACCGACTGCCACCAAATAAATCTCACGCCGACATCATGGTCAATGCTTATAGTTTTCAGCTACTTAGTGTTTTAAAAAGCCACAGCCAAAGCTCTGTTGATGCCTTACAAATCAGGGGAGAACAGGCAGATGTGGCAGAATTTAAAGCGTTTTTGGTTCAGCTTGGCATAGGTGGTGCCATACAAAATCTACTACAAAAATTCAAAGGCGACCCTGCCCCCACCCCCCAAGAACGTGAACAAAAACAAGAAAAGTACAAAGCCAAAATTGCTCAGCTTGAAAGTCAGCTTAGCACCCTAACAACCGAAAACGCACGCTTAAACACTGCCTTAGCAGAGATGACTGGCAAACAAAAATCCACCAAAATCGCACTCATCATCATGTCTATTGTGGCAGTTGTGGCGATAATTTGTGTTTTTGCATTTTAAAAGAACAACCAAGGGCGTAAGATACGTCCTTTTTTGGCTGATTTACCCATGATATTCGCCACTAAAAATCACCAAAAATCCCATCACTTATCGCTCATTTAGCAAAAAATATTTGCCTAGCACCCCAAATTTCATGTATCATTAGCCTATTTTTAGACCCAAAAAGCAGGCAGCCATGACCAATCAAACACCCAAACAATCAAACACCCACCTAGACACCAACCAAATCCAAGATTTACGCCACAAAATTGATGGCATTGATGAACAAATTCAAACACTTATCAATGAGCGTGCCTGTATCGCCCAACAAGTCGCCATCGCCAAAAAAGACAACGAAAACCACCCCATTTTTTATCGCCCTGAACGTGAAGCCCAAGTGCTAAAAGCCGTCATGGCTCGTAATACTGGACCACTTAGCGGTGAAAAAATGGCACGATTGTTCCGTGAGATTATGTCTGTTTGTTTGGAATTAGAAGCCCCACAAAAAGTCGCTTTTTTAGGACCTGTTGGCACATTTACCCACGCTGCTGCTCTAAAACACTTTGGTAAAGCCGCCACTGCCACGCCACTGGCAACCATCACAGACGTGTTTCGTGAAGTGGAAGCAGGCTCGGCAATGTATGGTGTTGTGCCAGTAGAAAACTCATCAGAAGGCGTGGTCAATCACACACTAGATGCCTTTTTAAGCTCAAATTTAAACATCATCGGCGAAGTGGAATTGCCCATTCATCACAATTTTTTGGTGGCAGAGCATACCAAAGTAGATAGCCTGAGCCGAATTTATAGCCATCAGCAGTCTTTGGCGCAATGTCGCCATTGGCTTGATGTCAATTTTCCCAATGTAGAACGCGTAGCGGTTGCCAGTAACGGTGAAGCTGCCAAACGCTTGCAAAATGAATGGCACTCTGCCGCCATTGCAGGGGACGTGGCGGTTGCCGAATATGGGCTGCACAAACTGTACGAAAACATAGAAGACAACCCAAACAACACCACCCGCTTTTTAATCATCGGGCACGAATCTGTTGCCCCCAGCGGACACGATAAAACGTCGATTGTGGTATCTAGCCCAGACCGTGCAGGAGCGTTGATTGAGATTTTAGAACCGCTCAAACGCCACAACGTCTCCATGACCAGCATTGAGACTCGTCCAGAGCGACCTAATAAATGGGCGTATGTGTTTTTTATTGACATGACAGGACACATCAATGATGACAATGTCAAAACCGCCATTGATGAAATCGCTACCATCGCCAAAGACGTGCGAGTGCTAGGTTCTTATCCTAAGGCGGTTTTATAAATTGTAGTGGTATTGTCAGTTATTATTTTACAACCGTTTACGGTAAAAATATTGATTGGCAATACCGTATTTATTCTTTTAAAGATGTGTTAAGTGTGCCAAATTGATAGGGAAAGTTTTATGAATAAATCTGATTTGCCAATGCCTTTGCAAACTTTGCTAGATATTTCTAAGGTAAACTGCGTCAAAATCAAATTGTCCAAACAAGACAATGATTTTGTACCAAGTTTAACCAGTAAAATCAGTGGCATGGGCTATTTGCCCGCAGGCGAGCGGTATCCTGTCAAAACAGATGGCACGCCACTTGTGCTACTGGCTCAGCTAAATTTTAGACAAATCGCCAATCAGGTGGATATAAGCCAACTGCCACACCCCTTGCCAAAACAAGGTATTTTGCAGATTTATATTGATGGCAAAGACGATGATTATTTGTATGGCTGTAATTTTGATGATTACTTGCCCCATGATGGTTATCAGATGCGGTTTTGGCAAGACGACAGTTTGCCATTAAATATTGATGAATTAAATAAAGTTGGCGAGCAGTTAAAACATCTTGATACTGACTGCCTACCCTTTGATTTTAATTGTCAATATGATATGAATTTTGTGTTACATGAGCAATCATGTGGCACAAACTGCTTTGAATACAGTGCCATTGCTGACACCATTGAGCCATTAAAAGGCAATGACATTTGGAATTATTTGGAAGAAACGCTAGATGTGGACGACCCTGATGAGCATTTAGAGTGTTATGATGAGCTGTCAGGCAACAGTTATGGACAACATTTGATACTCGGCTATCCTTATTTTACCCAAACCGACCCCCGAGAATATAACGAGCAGTTGCAAAAACATGTTTTGCTGTTTCAAATAGACACCGATGATGATAATGACATCATGTGGGGTGATGCTGGCGTGGCGAACTTTTTTATCCACCCTGATGACCTAAAAAATCAAGATTTTAGTAAGCTGATTTATAATTGGGACTGCTGTTGATGGGCGATACGGTGCTTTTTAAAAAAACAGCCATCATTGGTTTGGGACTGATTGGGTCAAGCATTTTATCTGCCATGCGTGATAGGGGTTTGACTCAGACGATTGTTGCCACCGATACCGACCCATCAAGCCTAAACTTTGCCAAAAAGGTAGGGCTGATAGATGAGATTGCCCCTGATATAGACAGCCTTTGCCAAACAGATGTGGATTTGTTTATCATCGCCACGCCCACTCGTGCCACATCCGCCATCATTTACCAGCTTGCTTGCGCCAAAGCAGATGGCAACATCGCCAATACCGCCATCATCACAGACGTTGCCAGTACCAAAATGAGCATTTATCAGGCGGTGCTAGGGGCTTGTGAGCAGAACAATCAGCCATCAGATTGGCTAAATTTTGTGCTATCGCACCCCATTGCCGGAGCAGAAAATTCTGGCGTACACGCACGCAATCCACGGCTGTTTGTGGGGCGACAGTTTATCGTTTGTACAGACAACCCACCCACCGCCAAAGCACATTTTATCCAAAAAATCAAAATCTTATGGGAGCGTATTGGTGCTAATGTCATCATCATGAACAGCCAAAGACATGATGAAATTTTGGCTTATACCAGTCATCTGCCACATTTGTTGTCCTTTAATTTGACCTATCAGCTGGCCAGCCATGATGATAATTTGGACATTTTTCGCTATGCAGCAGGTGGTTTTGCTGATTTTAGCCGCATTTCGGCAAGCAGTCCTGTGATGTGGCATGATATTTTTATGGACAACAAACACGCTTTGTTAAAATCGCTGGATGAATACGAAGCCAATTTGGCCACTTTTCGCCAGTTGATTGAGCAAGAAGACTCTGTCAAACTGATAGAATATCTGACCACGGCACGCCATGCACGCCGTCATTTTGGGCATATGCTCGCCCAAGCACAACTGCACAAAGCCACTCACAACCCCCATTTACCAAGAGAAAATGCCATGACCGACCAAACACAACGCTACCACATCACGCCAAGTCAAGCCATCCATGGCACGATTACTGTGCCAGGGGACAAATCCATTTCGCACCGCTCTATCATGCTGGGGTCTCTGGCGGATGGCATTACTCATGTGTCAGGCTTTTTAGAAGGCGAAGACGCCCTAGCGACTTTGCAAGCCTTTAAAGACATGGGCGTACGCATTGAACGTGATGGCGACAAAGTTACCATTTATGGAGTAGGGGTGGACGGCTTACAAGCCCCAAAAGACGCTTTGTACATGGGGAACTCTGGCACAAGTATGCGACTTTTGGCAGGGATTTTGTCCGCCCAAGCCTTTGATAGCGTGATGACAGGCGATGTCAGCTTATCCAAACGTCCCATGGAGCGAGTGGCAAAACCGCTTAGACAAATGGGAGCGGTCATTCAGACCACTGGCGAAAAAGGCACCGCCCCCATTTCCATCACAGGGGGTCAAAAACTAAGCGGCATTGAGTACGCTTTGCCAGTTGCGTCCGCCCAAATCAAATCTTGTCTGATACTAGCAAGCCTATGGGCAAATGGCACAACCACCATCATTGAACCTGAAATCAGCCGAGACCATACCGAGCGTATGCTGACCGCCTTTGGTTATCCTGTCAATACCGATGGCAACAAAATCTCCATCACAGGGGGTGGGCGACTGACTGCCACAGACATTACCGTGCCAGCGGACATTTCTAGTGCGGCATTTTTTATGGTACTGGGTGCAATCGGTGGCGGTGAAGGCTTGACCATTTGTCAGGTTGGCATGAATCCCACTCGCACTGGCGTGATTGATATTTTAAAATTGATGGGAGCAAACATCAGTGTGTCTAATGAAACGGTGGTAGGCGGCGAGCCAATCGCGGATATTACTGTAAAACCGTCTGATTTGGTGGGTATTGACATTCCAGAACATCTTGTACCACTTGCCATTGATGAGTTTCCGGTGCTGTTTGTGGCGGCAAGCTGTGCCACAGGCACCACCAAACTGACCGGAGCAAAAGAGCTGCGGGTTAAAGAATCTGATCGCATACAGGTCATGGCAGACGGACTTGGCACACTTGGCATTGATTGTACAGTCTTAGAAGATGGCATCATCATTGACGGCAAAGGTGTGGCAGGTGAGCGTAACGCAGTGTTTGGTGGCGGACACATTGACAGTCATCATGACCACCGTATCGCCATGAGTTTTGCGGTTGCCAGTAGCCGAGCTACTGACGAGATTGTGATTCATGGCACACAAACGGTGGCAACCAGTTTTCCTAATTTTGCACAGCTGGCTGGTGAGGTGGGGCTAAATATTAGCATTGAGCAGGGCGAATGAGCCAGCAGGGTATCGCCACCACACCAAAAGGACTCATCATCGCCCTAACAGCCTTTTTGATATGGGGGAACTTTCCTTTATATTTTAAACTGTTATCAGGCTATAATGCGGTAGAAATCATCGCCCATCGGGTGATTTGGACTTTTTTGCTACTATTGGGCTTGATGGTGGTAGCAAGGCGATGGGTGTGGGTGGCAAAGGTTAAACAAAACCCCAAATGGCTTGTGCTGACTTTTGTGGCTGCCTTACTCATTGGCACAAACTGGCTGGTCTATGTGTGGGCGGTAACACATAATCAGGTGTTAGAGGCCAGCTTGGGATACTTTATCCATCCTTTGGTGGGTGTGGCATTGTCTATGCTTGTCTTTAAAGAGAAACTGCGTATTTTACAAAAAATCGCTGTCAGCTTGGCTTTGTTGGCTGTCGCCATGCAGATTATATGGTTAGGAGGGCTGCCATGGGTGAGCTTGGCATTGCCTTTATCGTTCGCCTTTTATGGAGTGATACAGCGATATACGCCCTTTGATGCGGTTGATGGCTTGTTTATAGAGATAGCACTGCTTATGCCTTTGTGTGTATTATGGCTGTGCTTTGCAGGTGTGGCAAGTTCGTCTTTGAGTTTGTGGGTGTCGTCTGAAATTTGGCTACTTGCATTGGCAGGACCGATTACGCTTGTCCCACTACTGCTTTATAACATCTCAACCAAACTGGTGCAATTTAATACCTTATCTTTTTTAAATTATTTAACGCCCAGTATCGTGTTTTTGCTGGCGGTGTTTTATTATCATGAGCCGATAGATGGACAGCGTTTGATGATTTTTGGACTGATTTGGGCAGGACTTGCCATATTTAGCATGGACATGGTCAAACACCGCAAACGAGCAGCCCAATAAACTGATACACAAAGCATGAATATGAATGACATTGTTTTTATTAAAGACTTACAAATCAATACCTTAATAGGTGTTTATAGTTGGGAGCGAGCCATCAAACAGCAACTGCTCATCAGCTGTGAGATGGTTTGTGATATGAAAAAAGCCGCCCAAAGTGATGATGTTGCCTTTGCCATCAACTACAAAACCGTTTGCGAAGACATAGAAAGACTGTGCCATGACATGAAAGCCAAATTATTAGAAAAATTGGCCGAAGACATCTGTGCTTATATTTTGGCAAATTATCCTTGTCAGGCCATCACGCTCACCATCAATAAACCCAATGCCATCAAACAAGCTGGTGGTGTGGGTGTAAAAATGACTCGTGCCAAATCATCATGAGTTTTGCTGATACAAACATCACAAAAGCCATCATCGCCTTAGGTAGCAATCTTAGTGATGACACAGCACGACAACACGCCTTTGACACCACCTTAGACGCCCTAAGTAATTTAGGTGAAATCAAGGTCTCATCGGTGGTTGTGGGCAAAGATTTTACAGCTAAGACAGAGCATATTTATCATAATTGGGTGGTATCTGTGGCATTAGCCCAAAAGACAGATGACAAAACACTCAAACAGACATTAAAAGACATTGAGCGTATTTGTGGTCGTGGTGATAAACATCAAGCCGTACCGATGGATTTGGATTTGTTGGCGTATTATGATGAAAGATGGATAATTGTCAAAAAAAGACTGCCTTTTAAAGAACATGAAAAAAAAGGACTGCTGATGATTGCACCATTTTTGTTGTCCCACCCATAATTTCACCATCACAGACCGCTTACCTGACACTTTTTAGCATGACACATTTATGACCACGCCCACTAATCCCAACCAAGGCTCATTTTTTGGGTCATTTTATATGGTCTTGGCAAGCCTTGCTTTTGCTCTGATGCTCGTATTTATCAAGCTATCTGGGCAAAAGTTTGGCATGAGTACTTACGAAATTACCTTTTGGCGAGTGGCATTTTCTTTGGTGGTGCTGGGTGGATTTTCATGGATAAAGGGGCGAGATTTTCGCACTCGTTATCCAAAAGAGCACTTTTGGCGGTCGCTGGCAGGCTCTGTCGCCCTACTGATGAATTTTTATGTGGTGCTACATCTGCCGCTTGCCACTGCCAGCACTCTGCAAAACACTTCGGCGATATTTTTGGGCTTATTATCCATCACCATCCTAAAACAAAAACCCAATAAAATCACATGGTTTTCGCTGATTTTAGGCTTTGTTGGCGTGGTGATTTTGTTAAAACCCACCACAGGGGGCGACACTTTTGCCATGCTCATGGGGCTGATGAGTGGGGCAATTAGCGGTTATGCCTATTTGCAAGTGCGAGAATTAAGCCTACTTGGTGAGCCTGCTTGGCGGATTGTGTTTTATTTTTCCTTACTTTCCACCATCATCTCAGGAGTATTGGCATGGTGGTTTGGGTTTCGCGCCCTAAGTTTTGACAGCTTGCCATACATCATCGGTGTGGGCGTTACCGCACTTTTGGGGCAGCTTTTGATGACTTATGCTTATCAAGTGGGGCGTAAATTTATGGTGGCGACATTGTCTTATATGACGGTGGTGTTTGCATTGGTGTTTGGCATTGTGCTGTTTGATGAAGTACTCAGCTGGCAGGTGTTACTAGGCATTGGTATCATTGTGCTAAGCGGGATTTTAAGTGGCAAAAAATGAGAAAGCGTGGGATTTTAAAACACACAAAATTTTGCTATAATTTTTATTTTAAATAAAATTATGACCACTTTTAAAGACCTACTCTCCAAAGACTTACGCACCAAGCTCAAAGACATGACCGGCAAACAGTCCACCACAGCCGACACAGATGGTGGCGATAAGCCCACCACAGTTGCCATCATGGGCAAAAAAGAAGTCGCCAAACACGTCAAACGCTTAAACAGTCAGCTCATTGATGATGATAAAGTGCTCTTTATGCAAGCGATGAGTGGTGTTACCCCCTTAAAGCATGAAAAATCAGTCATCGCTCGCCCCACCAAAGACAGCAATGCCCTTTATCGCCGTGCCAATGCCACAGGAGCAGATACTGCTGATGACACAAATTTATCAGACATGCAAGCTCTGCTCAACCCTGTCTCAGGCGAAGCGTTTTTGAGTTACAAACAGCCCACACTTCAAAACAAAATTTTTGAACAACTCAAACAAGGCAAACTGCGTTGGTATGATGCGGTGGATTTGCACGGTTCTAGCATTGATGAAGCACGAGAAGCCGTTTTGGCACTCATTCACCACGCCAAGAAAAACAACGAAACGGTGGTAAAAATCGTCCACGGCAAAGGCACAGATGCTCTTATTAAAACATGTGTCAATGGTTGGTTACGCCAAATGCCTGACGTACTGGCATTTGTCTCCGCCCCAGTGTCTGATGGCGGTAATGGTGCGGTGCTTGTTTTAATCAAGCGCCAAAAGCTGGATTCATCTGTTTTATAAAATTTGTGCTATAATAGCAAAAAACTCAGCAACTTTCGCCATGACCAAGACAGCCACCCCAAAAACCACGCCCACCCCCCAAAAATGGTACAAAAACTACATGATAACCGTTTTTGTGATTGGATTGCCTGCGTTTGTGGTGGTGGCGTGTGTCTTTTTTGTGATTTTTGCCGTCAAACATAAAGACGCCACCGTTCGTGATGACTGGTACATGGACAGCAAAGCACTCTATCAAGACGCATCAAAAGACCAGATGGCTCATGATTTGGGCATTAGTGGCATATTACGTTTTAGTGGTGATGATGTGGTGTTTGAACTCAACCACAAAGATGGTACAGCACCCACCTATCCTACCACTTTATCAGTAAGCATCTCACACGCCACCGACAAAAGCAAAGACAGAGATTTGACCTTAGCTCACAGCAAAGACAACATCTATACAGGCAAAGTTACGCTTGACCCCCTGCCTTCTAAATACTATCTGCACATCAATAGTGATGATGGCTGGCGATTGACCCAGACCCAAAAACTTCCTGCTCAAAATGTGCCATTTAGCCCCTTATCAGCATTTGATGAAGCCAATCTCACCCTACCTGACCAACGCCACAAACGCCATCTTGAAAACACCAACACCCAATAAAAAAAAATGCTCTAAATAGAGCATTTATGGCTAACATCAAAACAATCAAGTGATAATCTCTACCGCTCCGTGGTCATCGCAATGGTCGCCATGTTGGTAATGTAAACGCCCATCTACGATATAGCACACATGGTCGCCGTGCGGTACTGCTTCATGACCACAGCCTTCGCCATGTACATGGTCTTGACAATGGTGAGCGTGGTTGCATTCAGCAGGATTTTGTTCGCTTATTTCTAGGACGTGCTCATCAACATGGTCGCCATGCACATGGTGTAAATGTCCATCATGCAAATAATCCACATGGTCGCCATGACGAATGGCGGTGTGTCCACAGTCTTTGCCGTGGACATGGTCATGATTTTGGTGAATGGTGCAACTCATCACAAACTCGCTTATTTCAAAAAGTAAATGCTGATAATCATTTATAATAAAACTTTTTGGCGTGCTTGTAAAGAATTATTTTATGTAACTCTTTGTTTTTTATGATAATTTTAATAGTATAACATTGCAAAAATACCCAATAAAGGGCATTTTTGCTGTTGTATGACTGACAAATATGATTAAAAATCAATCATTTTTAGCGGAATTTGGGGCTGCACTTAAACTTTTGGCAATCCCCATCATCTCCACAAGTTCATCTCGTATGCCATCTGTGTCTGCTCCCTTGGCAGATTTTGCCAAAACCGCCAAATCATCGTAACTGACACCGCCAGCGTATTTACCACCACGAAGTAGCTCGGCAAAACCTGCCGCCGCCACGGCAAAACGTGTGTCATCATCAGCTTGTTTAAACGGAACGTAAGATTTAGATAGCACCGCTTGATTTAGCTCTTGACTACTTGATTGATTTGGTAGCTTATAGCGAATGGCAACATTGGCATACTCTTTGCGATTACCCCCTTTGACTTGTGGAGCAGTGCTATAACGTTTCTCAGCAAGATAGCCGTCTACACCCACAGGAACAATCTCATATAACGCCGTAACGCTATGACCTGCTCCGATATCGCCTGCGTCCACATTGTCATTTTTGAAGTCTTCTTCATTTAATTGGCGATTTTCATAACCTATCAGGCGGTATTCGCTGACATTGGTTGGGTTAAATTCCACTTGCACCTTAACATCTTGGGCAATGGTCGCCAGCGTGCTGGTTAGTTGGCGGTTTAGCACTTTTTTGGCTTCTTTGTCGCTGTCAATATAGCTATAATTACCATCGCCTGCGTCCGCCAACTGCTCCATCAAATGCTCATCATAATTGCCCGTACCAAAGCCAAAGGTAGAAAGCGACACGCCTGATTTGCGTTTTTGGGCGACCATGTCTTTTAGGGTATTAAAATCGGTAATCCCCACATTAAAATCGCCATCAGTCATGAGTAAAATGCGGTTGATGCCATTTGCCTTAAAATGCTTGGTCGCTTCGGTATAAGCCATCTGTATCGCTCGCTCACCTGATGTCGCCCCGCCAGCATTGAGACCATTGATGACTTGTAGGATTTTTTCTTTACCTTGGGTGGTGGCATAAGTGGCAGGCAAAGCCAAAGTCTCCCCACTGGCATAAGTAATGATACTGATACTGTCTGTATCTCGTAATTGCTTTGTCAGCATTCTTAGCGTGTCTTTTACCAAAGGCAATTTATCAGGGCTATCCATACTGCCTGACACGTCCACCAAAAACACCAAATTGGCAGGTGGCAAAGCTTGTTTAGTGGTTTCTTTGCCTTTGATGGCGATTTTGATGAGCTTGGCATTCGCCTTAAAAGGTGAATCAGTCAGCACCGTATGCACAGCAAAGGGCTTACCATCAGTGGGCTGTGGGTAATGATAGCTAAAATAATTTATCATCTCTTCATGACGCACCGCTCCTGATGGTGGTAAACGCCCATCACGCTTTAAAAACCGCCGAACATTGGCATAACTGCCTGTATCTACGTCCACGCTAAATGTGGAAATGGGATTGGTGGCGACAGATTGTACAGGATTAGGGTCTAAATGTTGGTATTTTTCTGTATTTTGTATGGGTTTTTGTGTGTGTTCACTTTGTGCATAACGCATAATCATTGAAGGTGGGGGCATGGCTTGTTCTGCCATTGCCACTTCCATGTTTTTGTCTGCCACATAATCGCCAGTGGCCATAGGCGTGGCACTTTCTTGAATATTTTGTGGTTTGGAGCACGCTGCAAGTAACAATGTCAGCATACTAACTGCCAATAATGATTTTTTCATTACATTCTCCTTTGGTGAAACCCAATACCAACTTTATCATATAAAAAACAGATGTTAACATCAATGACTGATAACAACTTGTAACAAAACTTAGGTTGAATTGTTTAACTCTTAGTCAGTAAGTTCAATAAAGACCAACTCTGGACGATTAAACATCCTTGGTATTTTGGTGCTTTCTCGTGCCAAACCCCGACTGACGATAAATTTTTGGCGGTCAAATTCATACAATCCGCCTGCATATTTGGGAAACAATCCTTGATTGGGAGCATACACCCCATTCACCAAAAACGGCACTCGCCACTGTCCGCCATGAGCATGACCTGCCAGTATCACATCAAAAGGATGTTGTTGATATTTATCAATATACTCTGGGCGGTGGGTCAGCAGGATATTGACATTACTTGGATTTAATTGCTGGACAACCGCTCCCAAATCCTTGTCAAAACTCCCACCATCTGGGTCAGACACACCATAAACACGCACATTACTGTTTGGGATTTGTACAGATTGACCATGTAAAATGGTAACGCCATGCTCAGTGATACGCCTTAACACTTCGTCATAGTCTGATTTAGGTAGCCAGTTTTCGTGATTGCCATCCACATAATAGGTCGGAGCGATGGCAGGAAGCTGAGTAAGCAATTTATCAGCATTATCAAAGGGCAATTGGTCATCATAAATGTCCCCGCCAAGCAGTATCACATCAGGCTGTCTTTTGTGCAAAATATCAATGAGCCAGTGCTGATTATCACCATAATAACACGAATGCAAATCGGTGATTAACGCCATGCTCAACTTACCATCGCCCTGATAGCCCACATCATCAAAACGATAATCCACCACCTTTAATAGGTTGCTATAAATGATGATAAAAACAAGCACAAACAACACAATCAGCCGTTTAATAATGGCTTTTTGATGTTTTTTCATCAATGCTGTTATCATTGCCAAATGACCCAATCAGGGCAACAGTCGCTGTCTTGACCAAGTATCACCCTGTTTTGTATAAACAAGGCGGTCGTGCATGCGATTGGCTCGCCCTTGCCAAAATTCAATCTTATCCACCATCAAGCAATAACCGCCCCAAAACTTAGGCTTAGGTATGCTCTCGCCAAATTGTGCTGTATAGTCCAAAAAGCCTTGCTCCATCACCGCACGGCTGTCCACCACGCCACTTTGGGGACGACTCACCCAGGCAGCAAGCTGACTGTCTTTGGGGCGTGATTGATAATAACTTTCTGATTTTTCATCGGATAACTTAACCACACGTCCAGATGCTCGCACTTGTCGCTCTAAGCTCGCCCAAAAAAACAAGGCTTCGGCAAAAGGATTATCTACCAAATCCTGCCCCTTTTGGCTGTCATAATTGCTATAAAAAATCATCTGTATGTCATCGCCAACTGGCACAATCTCACGCATGAGTAGCGTGCGTACAGACGGACGCATATCTGCCCCACAGGTCGCTAGACTAAACGCATAAGCTTCGCCAATCTGCTCTGCAACGGCATCATGTATCCAAGTTTGGAGCAGTGGATAGGGCGTATTTGGGGCATTGGTTTCTATCAATTCGTCTTTTTCATAAGACAATCGTTTGGCACTAAAATCAATAGACATAGATCTACCTTTTAAAAAATCAATTTATAAAACCTTTTGATAGACTTTATGATAAAATTGCAAAAAATCCTGATGAGCAAATATCACCGTTAATTTATCATCAGCCAATACCGCCTTAAAATACGGCTCATGGTCATCACTATAAAACAGCCATTCATCACCCACCTGACACCAATCACCACTAAAACCTACCACACCATACATCGGCAACTCATCGCCTGTCCATTGCCAATGAAAACTTTGATAATCGCCATGACGATATAGGGTTAATTTCTCTTGGTCGCTGACAAATAGGGCATAACGACAAAAGCGTGATGTCCGCCAAACATCTATGATAAGAGCAGGCAGGCCTATCATCAGCATCAGCGTGCCAACGTCCAAAAATACCAACAGCCACAGCCACATGGGTGGATTTGACCAATCTAGCATGGCTGACACAAAAAACACCAAGCCTAAAAAAGGTGCAACAGAAATGTGGCGTTCTTGGCTGGATTTTAGTACGCTGATGGCATTATAAATGGCAATCAGGGCAAATAAGCCAAAACCAATTATGCTAATAATTGGCATAGTTAAAGTCCATTATGATTGAGCGTGTTAATTAACCAAGCACCGATTTGACTTTATCCGCCAACCACTCTGCCATATTTTTGGCAACACTGCCGTCTTGGGCTTCCACCATCACTCTAATGACAGGTTCTGTGCCTGATTTGCGAATGAGCAGTCGCCCTGTATCGCCAAGCTCTTGTTGTGCCAGTTCAAAGGCAGATTTTAGCTCATCATTATCATAAGGGTCGCTCATTTGGGCTAGGCGAACATTGATGAGTGTTTGGGGATATGGAGCGTACCCTTGTGTCAGCTCAGAGAGCCTGCCGCCCTTTTTAACTAAAATTTCAAGCACTTGCAGCCCTGCCACGATGGCATCGCCTGTGCGAGACTTATCCAAACACAAAATATGCCCCGATGACTCCCCGCCAATGGTATAGCCATGCTTTTCTAGCTCTTGCATGACATAGCGGTCGCCCACTTTGGCACGCACAAAGGCGATGTTTTGTGATTTTAGTAGGTTTTCAAGTGCCATATTACTCATCAATGTACCCACCACACCAGCAGGCTTGACGTCTGCTCCTTGCGATAAAATGTATAAAATGGCATCACCGTCCAGTACCTTGCCTTGTTCATCCACCATGACAATACGGTCGCCATCCCCATCTAAGGCAATGCCCACGTCTGCACCATGTTCTACCACCAGTTTTTGTAGGCTCTGGGAGTGAGTTGAGCCACAATTTTCGTTGATATTTCTGCCATTTGGTTCATTGGCATGGGCAATCACAGTCGCCCCAAGCTCTTTTAGCACCCGTGGAGCAACGCTATATCCTGCCCCATTGGCACAATCCACCACCACCGTCAGCCCACGCAAATCATACTGATAAGCAAAAGTACCCTTGCAGTACTCAATGTATCGCCCCTTAGCATCATCAATGCGATAACTTTTGCCAAGTTCCGTAGGAAAATCACTCAAACGAGCCAAATCATCTTGTCCCACCAATTCATCCAACTTGGCATTGATGGCGTTTTGCAGTTCATCAGAGATTTTTTTGCCTTCGCCTGAAAAAAACTTCACGCCATTATCACCATAAGGGTTGTGGCTTGCCGAAATCACCACGCCCATATCAGCATGAAAAGAGCGAGCCAAATGAGCAATCGCTGGTGTTGGCAATGGCCCAAGCAAATGCACGTCCACACCAGCAGCATTAAAGCCTGCTTGTAGTGCTGACTCAATCACATAGCCTGACAGACGTGTGTCTTTACCAATCACCACACTGGGGCGTTTTTGTGGGTTGTCGCTGTTTTTGTTTTGCCAAACCAGCACCTGTCCTGCCCCAAAACCCAATCTCAGCAAAAAATCAGGGGTAATGGGAAAAGTACCAAACGCCCCACGAATGCCATCTGTACCAAAGTAGCTCATTTCACACCTTTTTCGTTGTTAAAATATTAGTAAAACATGAAAAAGCATACCACCAAATCCCTATCTAAAACAAGTCTTTTGTTTGTTTATTACAAAACCACTAATAACACCAATACACAAATCAAATTTCAACTCATTAAAATCGTAAAATTTGTTAATATGACAACATAAAAAGGCAACCATTGTGTAAATATCGTCTCAGGCAGCTAGTGATGGTAAGCTTATCTTTGGCGGCAAATACCTACCAAATGCTTTTATTGCAACATTGTAAACATCTGTTGATATTTTATGTGAACAACCGTATAATCCGCTCACACCTATCATCTACATGAACCCATGCCCCACCACACCGAACAACTCCCCGATTGGCTATTTTCTGACCGCTTATATGAGAACAGTTTGTTCTTTTATACATTGATT
>NZ_NKHK02000012.1 GCF_002224245.2 Moraxella sp. VT-16-12 | reverse complement strand
TTAGACGGCTGGTGATATTATTCGCCTTTGTTGGCTTTGGTATCTTCTTGGTGTCTTATGCCTTGTTTGACACCAAAAACCCCATCTCAGAAGACAACATTGAAACTGCCCAACAGATACCAGACACACCAAGTCAAGACCAAAACCAAGACGAACAAACCGCTGAATTGGCAGACCCAACGCCCATAGGGCAGGGCGAACCCATACAACAGGCGGTATTACAGCACTTAACCAAAGATGAGCTGATAGAATACGTTAAAACGAGAGAAAAACACGCCAAAAACGAGCTAGAAAAATACAAATTACAGGTAGAGCAAGAACGCTTGGCGATACTCATGCAATACGACAATCTGCAAAAACAGCTCTTAGAACACGATAAGCAAATCAAAGACTTTTATGCCCGTTTGGAGCTGTACAAACGCCACTTGCCCAAGAACTACGACATCATTCAAGCCGACCCAAACTTACAAGTTAAGGCGGTCGTAAAAAAAGGCAACAAATGCAACGCTTACAATGCTCACGGCAATCTGATGAGCCTAACTATGGACGAATGCACCTACTATATCCAAGAAGCAGGCAGATTGCACAGGGGCAATGGGCAGACCACTGACATCAAGGCTGACCCTGTGCCTAAGGTGCTGAACGACAACCCCAACTTTGGGCAAGGGGCATCAACCATACCAAGCACCCCCAACACCGAGCCACCACCAACATCAACAGATATTTCTTGATTTTATTTGCCAATCATCTTATAATAACCAAATGTAATTTATTGATTGATTTCAATAAGTTACAAGCAATACTTCGCATAATGTATATTATGTTAAATACCTTTGCTTGGCAAAGACAAGCTAAGGGCAAGCCCAGCCTATTGTAACATAACCAAATTTATGCGAAATGTTGGGGCAACGCCATTTTTACAATCCAAGAATTTCTGATTTTTTTATTCATCAATTTTGAGCAAAACTAGAAAAGTTTGTGGGTAAATCCCACTACTTTTTATCAAAATTATAAACCATTTTTAAACAGATAAACTGTATACATACGTCATTACAAAAACGAAACTGATAAAAAAACGACTGTTCGTTTTGTTTATAAAGCAGTTTGCACCATTGACATACTCTGATATAATGCCATTTTGTATTTTGGAAGATTGCCATGAAGATTGCCTTAACGTGCGGTATTATCACCCTATCTTGCTTGCCCATATTTTCATTTGCAAACGAATCTTTGACCGTTGGTGCGTTGGCGACATTTGGTGCTAGCGACTATGCCGTTGATGATAAAGTATCTGCCGTGCCATTATTTTTATATGACAATGGTCGCATTTATGCCGAAGGTGCCGAGTTTGGTGCATATCCCCTAAAAAATGACAAACATTGGGTGCGTGTCGGTGTCAGTTATGACGGTCGCCAGTTTGATCCAAATGATGCTAAAATTGCCAATTTGCGTCATCTGGATGAACGCAAAAGCTCAATAAATGCTCACGCCAGTTATATGTACATCACACCAATTGGCGGTTTTGAGCTAAAAGCGACCACAGATATTTTGGATAAAAGTGATGGTCAAACGTTGGCACTGGCTCATCGTAGCCGTTTTCATTTTTATGGCAATAAGCTCATCATTTATCCAAAATTTGGGGTAACATGGCACAGCGATGATTATAATAATTATTATTACGGCGTGTCATCTGCCGAGTCTGTACGTACAGGTGTTCGCCAGTATCATGCCAAATCAGGCATTTCACCTTTTGTGTCAGTCAGTGCCAAATATCGCTTATATGATAAAGTCGGTATTTTTGCCAATCAGCGTGTAGAATGGTTATCATCTACTCAAAAAGACAGCCCACTTACCGATGATAACACAAAAGCCACCACCAGCATCGGCATGACTTATGATTTTTAATAGCCCCCCATTTTAGCAAACGCCCTACTGCTTTTAATGACTAAAAAAACCACCTATGATTAGGTGGTTTTTATCAATGATAATCAGCTTTCGCCAGATTGTGTTTGGATATAGTTTTGAATGCCAATATCATCAATTTTTTCTTGTTGGGTTTCTAGCCAATCTTCATACTCTTCGTTGCCGTCTTTAAGTTTCACCAAAAGCTCACGAGAGACAAAATCACGCTTTTGAGTGCAGACATCAATGGCTTCTATCAAAATGTCGTGCTTGCGTTTTTCTAGGCGTAAATCACATTCTAAAATTTCTTGAACAGTTTCACCAATCAAAAGCTTACCTAATTCTTGTAAGTTTGGCAAACCTTCCAGTAGCAAAATACGCTCAATCAGTTCATCAGACCATTTCATCTCCTGAATGGACTGCTTAAAAAATGCATCGTTTAGCTCTTCTACTCCCCAGTTTTTGACGATACGAGCGTGCAAAAAATACTGGTTGATGGCAATCAGTGATTGCCCAAGCACCAAATTTAACTGACGGATAACGTCTTTATCACCTTTCATCTGTCTTTCTCCTTAGTGAGCAGAACCGACCATGTTTGGCTCAGAAGTTTGACTTTGTAGGTAATTTTGCAGACCCATCAATTCAATCAAACGAAGTTGTTTTTCCAGCCAGTGTGCGTGGTCCTGTTCGGTGTCTTCTAGCTGACGCACAAGAATATCACGAGTTACATAATCACGCTCAGCTTCACATAAGGCAATACCTTCTTTAAGGTGTTCTTGCACAGCATATTCAAGATTAAGGTCAGATTGCAACATGGCAGGCACATCTGCACCGATATTAATCTCACCTACTTGCATATTTGGTGTGCCACCTAGCATGATGATGCGGTTGATGATAAGACGTGCGTGTAAAGTTTCGTCTTCCATTTCGTGATAAATGCGGTCATGCAATTTACCAAGTTCCCATTCAGCGTACATTTGCGAATGGATAAAATATTGGTCTCTGGCACCAAGTTCGCCTGCCAACAAAAAATTAAGATAGTCAATGACTTTTTGAGATGCTTTCATAATCATGCCTTTTTTTAAATAAAAGAAACAAGATGACCTTGTATGTGCTTATATTATCATAAAGCCCATCTTGAAACAGGGCTAAATTGTATGGCGAATGAACTGCGAACGAATTGCAATGTAAGAACAGCTATCACAATAAAAAAAATTTTCACCCAAGAGTGATTCTTGGGTGAAGTGGAGAAAACGAAATGGCATACCTGCTAACATTATGATTTTTTTGGATTTTTGTTGTTATTATGTTATTGAAACCAACTACCAAACAATAACTGCTATTATTTAATTTTATAAAACTAAAAATAATTATCAATTAAAATAATAAAACGTAAAAAATCTTTATCATGAGACTTAATTTTTTGTAAAAATATTGTAATAATTTTTACAAAAAATTACATTAAGCACTCATAATATCAATGGCAAATTTCGCTTGATGCTCATCTACCAAATCTTGCACCATTGGCACACAACAACCACAACATGTGCCTACAAGCAACTCATCTTGCAAAGCCTGCACGCTGTCCACACCTTGCAGCATGGCAGTTCTTATTTGGGTGTCCTTAACATCATGACAAATACAAACATACATGATAAAATCCCTAAATAAAAAGTAATAAAAATAAGAATGTTTACGCTTCGTACTTAATAATACTATATTATCAATAATTATTATTATTTGCAAGTGTTAATTGGGATTTTTTATAAAAAAATTTAATTTTTTAAAAATAGACTGATGGTTATAGATATATTTTTAGGACATTAAAAATCCCCATATTGTTGGGGATTTTGTGATTTTGGTAAATTATTCATCAATAAATGACAACCAATGCTTGTATTTATCATTACGACCTTGCACCACATCAAAATACAAACTTTGTAATTGCTCGGTCAGCTCGCCACGTCCGCCTTTGCCAATAACACGGTCATCATATTCACGAATGGGCGTAACTTCGGCAGCCGTTCCCGTCATAAAAATCTCATCTGCCAAATAAAATTCATCACGAGTGATGCGACGTTCTACCACTTTAATGCCCAAATCATGAGCAAACTGGATAATCGTGCGACGAGTGATGCCATCTAATGCCCCGCCTGCCAAATCTGGGGTGTGTAATTCACCGTTTTTGACCAAAAATAGATTTTCACCTGAGCCTTGGCAGACATATCCCAATGGGTCCATCAAAATGGCTTCATCATAGCCTGCTTTGGTGGCTTCTTGGTTGGCAAGGATAGAAACAGGATAATTGGCAGCGGCTTTTGCCTTGCACATGGTAACATTGGGATGATGGTGAGTGTAGCTAGATGTTTTGGCGCGAATGCCATTTTTAATGCCATCTTCACCAAGATATGCCCCCCATTGCCATGCAGCAACTGCTGAATGAATGGTGTTGTCTTTTGATGAAATGCCAAGTTTTTCAGAACCTACCCAAATCAAGGGGCGAATATAGGCACTTGCCAAACCATTTTCACGCACGACATCTTTTTGGGCTTGGGCAAGTGTGGCATGGTCATAGCGAACATTTAACTGAAAGATTTTTGCAGAGTTGAGCAGTCGCTCAGTATGCTCATCTAAACGAAAAATCGCCGTACGACCATCAGCTGTCTCATACGCACGCACGCCTTCAAAAACTGCCAAACCATAGTGCAAACTGTGGGTCAGTACATGAACTTTTGCGTCTGGTTGTGAGAGCATCTCGCCATCAAGCCAAAGTTTGCCTTCTTGTGTTGCCATGTTCATAAAAATTTCCTTGGAATGGATAATGATGAAGTTGGTATGATTAAAAAGTTGATGACTTGGCATTATATCATAGTTTTAATCATAAAAAACCGTCAAATTATTAGCCCGCCTGCCAATTGATGCCTATAAGCCGATGGCGGTTTCCATCAACACAAATTGACGCATATCATTTAGCATGGTGGTATCAAAGTTATGAATAAAAGCAAAAGACATCGCCCTATCGGGGTCGCAAAACGCCACCGAACCATTATAGCCCATGTGTCCATAAGCATTTGGTGTGTTTTGCAGGCTAAATAAACGATGAAAACCTGACCGCCAACGCATATTGGCAGGCATGACCGCATCAAAGCCATCCACACGCACCTGTCTGATATCATCTAGCACATCAGGTGTGATAAGGGTTTGACCGTTGTATGTGCCACCATTGGCGTGCATGGCATACATCACCGCTAAGGCATGAGCGGTAGAGACACCATTAGCAGCAGGAATGATGGCTTGGAGTACTTGCTGAGTGTGATATGCCAAACCATCTCGCCCATTGGGCATGAGTGCATTTTTATAATTAACAAGATTCATCTTGGTGGTGTCAAAATACAGCTTGTTAATGTTAGTGGTGTTAAGTTCTTTATTATCCTTATCCAGTTTGTCTTGCCACAAAGACGATACGGTAAAATCTGCCAGCGTATCTAGCATTTGGGGCGTATCAGGTTTTAAGGTTGGTTTACGCTTGGTGGTTTCATCTGTAAAATAACGCAGTGGTTTGGCGATTTTATCCAGTTTATCAGATGGCAATCCCCAGTACATTTGCCCCACCACTCCCAACGGTTTGGCAAGATACTCATCTAGGGCGGTTTGTAGTGGCATTTTTGTAACACGCTCTACCAACCCACCTAAAATCCACCCTGACACCAAAGCACTATATGCACTGGCATAACTTTGCTTATCTTGCCCTTTTGGTATGGTAGGCGACATTTGGGCAACCTTGGTGGTCATCACTTGCCAATCGGTCAGCTCATGCAGCTCTTGGCTGATACTTGCCACGTCAAACAGTCCACTGGTATGTGTCAATATGTGGCGTGGCGTGATGTTTTGCTTATCATTGACACCAAACTCTGACCAATAATGACAAATTGGTGTGTCATAATCCAGCATACCTTGTGATACTAATACCGCCATCAAGGTTGCCATCACCCCTTTACCAATAGAAAAATTCACCGACAGCCGTTTGTCGTGCCAATCGCCATCATCATCAAGCCGTGCTTTGCCAATACTAGTATTAACCACTTCTTGACCATCTTTACAAATCACCAATGAACCGCCAGCAGGCTCATCATCAAACTGTAATGCTTTTAAAATCTCAGGAAAATCTTGCCAAGTCATGTCTTGCCTTATGATAAAAATAAATCAGGATAAATAAAACCAAAACAGGGCGAAAATCGCCCCTTAGTCAGTAAAGATGATGTTATAAAAAGGTGATTTTGCCCATCAAATGTGGTTTGTCTGTACCTGATGAATACAAAGCAAATGCCCTGCCATCATCTTCTTGGCACGCCACAAAATCAATCTTAGATGGCAAAAAAATCGGCAGTTTAAAAGAGACATCAACACGATAGGCTTTGGGCAAATCGTGAAATTGAGCAATGCTTGCCGCCTTTGACCACATACCATGAGCAATCGCTTTGGGGAAACCAAAAGCTCGTGCTGATAGTGGGTGCAGATGAATCAAGTTAAAATCGCCAGACACAAAAGCATAACGTCGCCCAATGTCTTCTGGGATATAAATCAGCTCTTCCCAACCATTATCATCAGGCACAAGCCTTGGTGGGGTTTGGGTGGGGGTTTTGGGTTTGTCTCTTTCGGCTTGGCGTTCTTCGGCGGTCTTTTTTTGGCGAGACAGATAAGTAGATACTCCTTCCCACACTAGCTCACCATCAATATGGGCGGTGGTAATAAAGTCAAATTCTTGACCTTTATCATGAGCTCTTAGGTTGTCAAGACGCACACTTAGGGTTGGGCTTTCGGTGTCATAGATGGTGCGATATTGTGTTACGCTGTTTTCAGTATGCACTAGCCCAAGCATGGCAAAAGGAAAATCTGGCTTTGCCATCATATTCATTTGCAAAGTTTGCGACAGTACCGCAAAGTAAGTGGGCGGTATGCGGCCATCATTGACAAACCCACAAATTTGACGGTAATTTTTTAAATTGGTTTCATCTATTGCCATTTTTTCTATGCGATAAACCGCCGTAGGTAGGCTATTTGCTCGGTTGTCGCCAAGGGGAATCAGGCTTTTAACAACATTGGCATAAGTGGTGTGCATTTTTGGCAATTCTTTAAATGTATGCTCTGCCATAAGATACCTTTGAAATTTGGTTTTGGTTGTGGGGCTTACCCATGATTATCACGCACCCAGCAAGCTAAGTCCGCATACTCGCACGATTTGTCCGTTGATACCGCCTGATTGTGGCGATGACAGCCAACTGATGGTCTCTGCCACGTCCACAGGTTCACCGCCTTGACTCATGGCATTCATACGCCGCCCTGCTTCTCTGATGGCAAAAGGCATGGATGCGGTCATTTTGGTTTCAATAAAGCCAGGGGCGACTGCATTGATGGTGCGGCTGCTGCCTTTAAAGCTTTTGGCGGTCGCCTCCACCAAGCCTATCACGCCTGCTTTACTGGTGGCATAATTGGTCTGACCGACATTGCCTGCAATTGCTGAAATGCTAGACACGCAGACAATACGAGCATCAGCAGACAGCCCATCATGTGCGATGAGATGTTGATTGATATGAAATACTGAGTTTAGATTGATATTAATCACGCTTTGCCATTGCTCAGCGGTCATGTTGGCAATGGTTTTATCACGAGTGATGCCTGCATTGTGTACCACGCCATCAAGCACGCCACAAGCACGCATGATTTGCTCACCTGCATCAGGAGCGGTAATATCAAGTGGCAAGGCTTGACCACCAATGTTACCTGCGACTTTTTGTAACTCATCTAGGGCGTTTGGCACATCAAGACACACCACCTTAGCACCATCACGAGCCAAAACTTGGGCAGTCGCTTCCCCAATACCACGGCTTGCCCCTGTTACCAAAATGGTTTTGCCTGCTAAGGGTTTTTTGGGGCTGTCAAGCTCCACGATATCTGCCTTAGTGATGGTGATTGCTTGACCTGACACATAAGCGGATTTTGATGACATAAAAAACGCCAAAGCAAATTTTAGGTGATGTTCAGCTCCGATTTGGGTGTATAATACATTGGCACTGATGCCTTTTTTAAACTCTTTGGCAACTGATTTGGCAAAACCTAATACCGAACGCTGAGCTAGGGCAAATGCCACGTCTGTCCCTGTACAACATTCAGGACGAGCAATGATGATGATACGCCCTGATGATTTGATACGTCTGGCGATTTTATGAAAAAAATCATACATTTTGGTCAAGTCATCGCCATTTTTTAGGGCGGTTGCATCAAAAATCACCACTTTAAAACGGGCATTGTCATCAGACAAACGCTCATCAAGCGTATCTTCTGTGGTGATTTTTCCGTCAAGTTCGGTCAAATATGCCTGTACTGATGAGAAAACATCGCCCTCGCCTGCTAACGCCACCTCACCAATCAACACAGGCTGACCCATCTCAAAGCGGTCAAGTTTAATGGGCATGGGCAAGCCTAAATTTTTGGCAACTTTTTTACCCAATGATGACTGCACCAATTCGCCATAACGGTCGCTCATCATGTCTCCTTAATATTTATTTGATTTTGTCATTATAACGTGAGAACGTTTGTGTTTCAACTTTTGCCCAACGCACTTTTAATAAAATATGACACAACCTGCCAAAAAACCTTCTTTTTTATTTAAAATGTGTTAAGCTAGATTTATAAAGCATTTTGTATCATTTAATATCAGGAGAACACATGACTGACATCAAAAAAGTTGCCATCATTGGCGGTAATCGCATTCCTTTTGCTCGCTCAAACACCGCTTATGCAGATGCCAGCAGTTTGGATATGCTATCATCAGCATTAGATGGTTTGGTGGCACGTTTTCAATTGGCAGATAAAGACATTGGCGAAGTGGTGGCAGGTACGGTGTTAAAGCACAGTCGTGATTTGAACCTAACTCGTGAAGCTTTATTAAACACCGATTTAAAACCCACCACGCCAGCTTATGACATCTCGCAAGCTTGTGGCACAGGATTACAAGCGGTGTTTGCTGTGGCAAATAAAATCGCCCTAGGACAGATAGACAGTGGTATTGCAGGCGGGACTGACACAACGTCAGATGCACCAATTGCCCTAGGCGATGGCATTCGCAAACCATTACTGCGACTGAACCACGCCAAAACCACCAAAGACAAACTGTTGGCACTGACCACACTAAACCCAAAAACACTACTTAGCCTACCGCAAAACGCCGAGCCCAGAACTCGCCTATCTATGGGCGAACATCAAGCCATCACCACGTTGGCATGGCAGATTGACCGTTTATCCCAAGATGAGCTTGCCAAAAACAGCCACCAAAATCTGGCTCGTGCTTATGATGAAGGCTTTTTTGACGATTTGATGACCCCTTATAAGGGGCTAACACGTGATAATAATTTAAGGGCAGACACCACCATAGAAAAACTTGGCTCGCTACCTGCTGTCTTTGGCAAATCACAACCTAATCCCACCATGACCGCAGGCAACTCATCTGCCTTGACTGATGGGGCATCTTGTGTGCTACTTGCCAATGATGAGTGGGCAAACAGATATGGCTTTGAGCCACTTGCTTATATCACTCATCAGCAGACAGCGGCGGTGGATTTTGTGGGTAAAAACGGACTGACCGAAGGCTTGTTACTTGCCCCTGCTTATGCCGTGCCAAAAATGCTTGCCAAAGCAGGACTGACTTTGCAAGATTTTGATTTTTATGAAATTCATGAAGCTTTTGCGTCTCAGGTATTGTCCACCTTAAAGGCGTGGGAGAGTGATGAATTTTGTCAAAAACAGCTAGGGCTTGATAAAGCATTGGGCAGTATTGACCGCAGTAAGCTCAATGTCAATGGGTCGAGTCTTGCCACAGGACACCCTTTTGCTGCCACAGGGGGGCGAATCATCGTTACCGCTGCCAAACTGCTTGCTCAAAAAGGCAGTGGAAGAGCCTTAATCAGCATTTGTGCTGCTGGTGGTCAGGGCGTAACGTGTATTTTGGAGCGTTGATTTAAAGTTAAAAAGGTAAAAAATGAGTACTTATTTACAATATGTTGAAATCGTCCACAACCCATCATCAAAACCAATAGACAAAGCGGTGATTTGGCTACATGGACTTGGGGCAAATGGGCATGATTTTGCCGTATGTGTGCCACATCTGGGCTTGTCTGATGAGCTGTCTGTGCGTTTTATTTTTCCGCACGCCCCACACGCCCCTGTTACCATCAATGGGGGTTACGTCATGCCATCGTGGTATGACATCATAGAGCGAAGTCTTGACCGCAAAGTAGATATCAAGCAAATCCAAACATCTGGCGACTGGGTTGATGAGCTGATAGATGAACAAATCGCCAAAGGCATACCTGCCAAAAACATCATCATTGCTGGATTTTCCCAAGGGGGAGCGGTCGCTTATCATTATGCCCTAAGCTCTGACAAAAAACTGGCAGGACTTATTGCCATGTCCACTTATTTTGCCACCAAAGATGTCATCACACCCAAACACACTGACCTACCCATTCGCATAGACCACGGCAGTTATGATGATGTTGTGCCAACTACCCTAGGCGTGCAAGCGTATGAATATTTGACAAGTTTGGGCTACACGCCAACATTTCACCAGTACCCCATGGCTCATCAAGCATCTTTGGCACAGCTTGCCGACATTGGGCGGTGGATAAATGAGATGTTTGGTAAAAAAGAGTAGTTGGTCATAAAGCAAACCATAAAAACCCAAATTTTAGGATTTGGGTTTTTTGTTGTGTGAAAAACATCTTAATCAGGGAAAGTTTCAAACGGCATGGGCTTATCGTGAATATATGACAGATAGGTCTTAATCCCTTCTTAATCAGGGAAAGTTTTGAACGCAATCCAAAATTTTAGCTTTTAAAATCAATGGGTTAAAACCACTGATTTTAGCTCAAAACCAAGGCAAAAAAGCTGATGAAATTTTAATCAAATTGTTAAACAATTTTCTTGCTAATTCATCATTAGCCATTTTACAATTCTACCAAATTTTCTTAATAAAATATAGGTATTTTTACAAAAATGGCTAAATTTTTTACACTAAGACAAGCCATCTTCAATCACATCTTGCCACACATCACGCACAAAGCTACGCACTTCTTGCCAGTCGCCATCATCGGTGATGATACTTTTGTCAGACAGTGCCAACTCGTGTGTTTTTTGGCGTAATTTAAGATAAGCATCTGTTAATGCCTGACAACGACTGGTTTGCCACAGTCCTGTTTTGGCAACTTCTTCAAAAATACGCACATTATCCGACCAAATCGCCAAATTTGGATAAACATGAGCATAAGACAGCACCATAAATTGTGCCAAAAATTCAATGTCCACCAAACCCCCAAAATCTTGTTTGAGATGAAATTCGTGGCGGTGGTGCGTGCCAAGATGGTTTTGCATTTTTTGACGCATGGCAAGCACATCGGCTTGTACTTGCGTGATGGGGCGAGATTTGGTCAGTACATGGGTGCGTATTTTTTCAAACATCGCCAAAACCAACTTGTCGCCTGCAATGCCCCGAGCTCTGACCAAGGCTTGGTGTTCCCATGCCCATGCTTTTTGGGTTTGATAAATCTCAAAAGCCTGAGTAGAGACAATCATCACGCCTGCATTGCCCGATGGTCTAAGACGCATGTCCATCTCATAAGCTCGCCCATCTCGGGTCTGAGTGGTCAGATAGTTAAGCACCTTTTGCACCATGCGAGAAGCAAGCTTCATGCCACTGACTGACTTTTGGGCATGATTTGCTTGGGTGTCAGCTTTTTCATCTATATGGTGCAAAAACACCACGTCCAAATCAGACGCATAAGACATCTCAATGCCACCAAGTTTGCCATAACCAATAATCGCCACACCCATCGTCTCATCAGTGGCATACTCACCTGATAACAGCTTTGGATAGCCATGTTTTGCCACCAGCTCATCAAACGCTCGTCTTAGGGCAGATGAAAGCACCACTTGGGCAATAAAGGTCAGGCTGTCTGACACTTTCATGATGTGTCTAAGCCCCAAAATATCAGCCGTTGCCACCGCAAGCACTTGGCTTTTTTTAAAGGTCCTGATGGCAGACAGATAGCTTTCATCATCAAAAGGCTCAACCCTAAGTAGCATTTGTCTTAAAATGTCGGTCAGCTCCGACTCATCAGGCAAATGTAGGTAGCGTTTTTGCAGAAAGTTATCTAGCAACATGGGGTGCAAGGCAAGTTCACGAGCTATCCAAGGGCTGGCTGAAAGCATGGGAATGAGTGCCACGGTGGCGTTTGGGTTTTCGGCTATCATCACCAAATAAATAGACCGCCGAACAATCGCTTCTAACAGTGCCACAAGGCGTGGCGTGGCGATGTTTGCCCTATCCACCCCATCTTGGCAGGCGTGCGTATGTAGGGCGTGTAGCAGTATGGGATAGGCACTTAGCAGGCGAGACTTTGGCTCTTGGTCTAGGCTTTGCACCAGTCGTGATGTCATAAAATCACTCAAACACGCCATGCTGTCATCGCTTAATAGTGTGGCTAGATTTTGTTGAAGTTCATCAGCATTCACCATTTGCTCTTTGGGATTTTGGCGGTCAGTTACCATACGCATAAAAGGTGCGCTGACGTTTTGGCGATGAGTATTTAAGGTCTCCAAAAAACTTTTTTTATCATCAAACCCAAGCGTTTTTGCTAAGTCTGTCAGCTCACCAGCTTTGGGCAAACGTTGGCTTTGTTCATCATGGCGAGCTTGTATGGCGTGCTCGGTACGTCTTAAAAAACGATAGGCACTCATCAACTTATCTGCTTCATCTTGGTTGAGATAGTCAAGCTGTGCCAAGGTTTTTAAGGCGTCTAAACACGCTCGGTTTTGGGCGATGATGGGGTGATGACCGCCATATATCAGTGCGTAGGCTTGGGCGATAAACTCAATGTCTCTAATGCCCCCTGTGCCCAGCTTGATGTTATCTAAATCCTGCCTTTGGGCTTGCTGACTCATGATGAGCTGTTTCATCTCTCGCAAAGCACTAAACGCCGTATAATCCACATAATAGCGATGTACAAAGGTTTGTCTGATGTGGGCAATGCTGTGATAAAAATCATCACTCACCCAGCACACAAGACGTGCTTTTAGCCACGCAAAACGCTCCCATGTCCGCCCATGCTGACCAAAATATTTTTGTAACGCAGGCAAGCTCATCACCAAAGGCGAGCCATCTCCCCAAGGACGAAGCCTCATGTCTATGCGAAACACAAAGCCATGCTCAGTGGTATCTGCCAGCAGCTTGATGATTCCTCGCCCCAAATTTGTCATAAATTTTTGGTTGTCTATTTGTTTTTTGCCATTGCTAAACCCTGCCCCTTGATGGATAAAAATCAGGTCAATGTCGCTGGATAAATTAAGCTCCATCGCCCCAAGTTTGCCCATGGCGATGATGGCAAATTCATCACACACTCGTTTGTTGTCCACCTGCGTCATCGGCTCGCCATAGCGTTGCACCATGTTTGCATAGACAAAATCTTTACAATAACACAAACAAGCATTGGCAAACTCAGACAGCTCATGCGTGAGCTTTTCAAGCGACACCGCACCCAAAGCATCCTGCCATATCCAACGTAGCATTAGGTACTGACGAAGCTGGCGAAGTCCTGCCATGACCAAAGTTTCATCGGGCTGCTCCCCAATAAACTCACCAATCAACTCATCAAAATTTTGTCTTGTCAGTAGCGTTTGTCCATGCACACCAAACCTGCCCAAAAATTTACACGCACCATCGGTGTGCCTGTTGAAAATCTGCATGGCAAAAGGGCTGGCAGTAGCAAGCACAGACATCTCATCGTCAGTTGGGGTGAATGTTTGCATGGATTGACCTTTGGGTTTTTGTGGTTTTGCGATATAATAAAGCATTTTTAAGAAATTTTTAAGCAATTTGAGCGATGAACAAAATTTTTCTGCTTATCACCACCACCCCGTACCACCCAAACGCACAGCGTGCCTTAGACTTTGCCAAAAAAACCTTAGCTGACGGAAAAACTTTACAAGTGTTTTTTTATGGTGATGGGGCGTATGTCGCCAATCGTTTGCGTTGGCAGACAGCAGATGTGGCAGATGTGGCAGATGACTGGCAAAAGCTACATGATGAGTATGGTTTGGCATTGCCTGTGTGCGTGGGGACGGCATTGGCTCGGGGTGTCAGCGACAATCAAAATGCCGTACGTCATGGCTTAGATGGTGATAATTTGCGTTCGCCGTTTTATTTGGTGGGTCTGTCTAATTTTGCTTTGGCATTGGATGATGACACCACACTCATTCAGTTTTAATCATTGACAAATCAAAATACCATGAAAATTTTAATCACCATCAACACAAACAGTGAGCTTATCGCTTATGAAGCCCTATCTTTGGGCTTTGTGTTGGCAAGTTTTGACCATCAAGTGCAATTTTATCTGACCAAGGACAGCCAAGCGTTATTTTATAACAAACAGGGGCGACCTTATGGCATGATACGCTCACTAGATTTGTATGAGTTGCCCGTGGCGTGGGCGGATTTTGATGGGCAGGACGTGCGTTTTGATGTGCCGTGTCCTGATGATGTGTTTGATGCACGCTTGGAGTTTTAAATGCCACAAATACCACTAGATGATGACGGTCATCTACAAGACCACCACGCATGGACACCAGATGTCGCCCAAGAGCTTGCAGATACGCTTGGGGTGCATTTGACCGAGTTACATCACCGCATTTTAATGCAGACAAGGCTATTTTTTGAACAATATCACCACAGTCCTGCCACTCGCCCACTCATCAAACACCTAAAACAAACCCTGCCTGATGATGAGATTGATAACGCCAAACTGCAAGTTTTGTTTAACACAGGTTTGGTGGCCCGTCATGTCAATCGCCTTGCAGGCTTACCAAAACCACCAAACTGTTTGTGATGGCTTGCTTTTTGTACATCAAACACCAATCATTTTAAAAAAATACACATAAAGATACAAAAATATGGATTTAATGCTTGTATTTATCCAAAAAATTGCATAACATAAACTGACACATGACCATGTGTGTTTTCATTGACTTTTTATCCACCGATTAAGGATTTGACATGAAAAAACTGATTTTGAGTGTTTTGGCGGCAACTGTGGTATTGACAGGTTGCAACACCATCAAAGGCTTTGGCAAAGACGTTTCTCGCACCGGCGAAGCTGTTAGTGATGGTGCTCAAAAAGTCCAAGACAAACTGTAATTTGTTCAAGAACACCCCATTTGGGGTGTTTTTTTGTTTAAAATTTGTCAGTCAAGGCAGACGTGGCGATGTTGATGGCTTGAAGCAAACTTGATGAGCTTGCTTTTGCTGTACCTGCCAAATCCAGTGCCGTGCCGTGGTCCACTGAAGTTCGCACATAGGGCAGACCTAAGGTGATATTGACTGTATCGCCAAAACCATGTGATTTTAGGGGGGCAAGACCTTGGTCATGATACATGGCGATGATGGCGTCTGCTTGCGATAAATGATGGGGCGTAAACATGGTGTCAGCAGGCATGGCAAGCGACACATTAATGCCGTCATGTTGGCATTGTTTTAGGGCAGGATTGATGATGGTTTGCTCTTCTGTACCCAGATGACCATCTTCACCAGCATGGGGATTAAGTCCGCAGACCAGCAGGCGCGGCTTGGCAATACCAAATTTTTCTTGAAGCTCACGATGGGTGATTTTTACGGTGCTGATGATTTCTTGGGCGTTGATGGCGTCAGGCACATCTTTTAAGGGCAGATGGGTGGTTACTAAAGCAACTTTCATCTTGGTATTAGCAAGCATCATCACCACTTTATGACACTGTGCTTTGTGCATAAAAAACTCAGTATGCCCACTAAATTTGTCGCCATTATCCAAACAAATCCCTCCATCTATCATCACCGCTTTTGAGATGGGTGCGGTAACGATTGCCCCTACCTTGCCCGTCATCGCCCATTGATGAGCCAAATCAAGCTGACTTAGCACCATCAAGGCATTCTTCTGATTAAGCTGTCCTGCCATCACTTTGTCATGACATGGTATGTCTATAATAAATACCCCATCTTTGCCAACATCATCGTTGCTCATGATGGGCAAATCCATCGTTATCCCAAGCATCTGCATACGCTCGTTTAAACTTTGATGACAAGCGGTGATGTAGGTCGTGCTTGGTAAAATATGGCGATGGTGGCACAAAACATCTAGCACAATGTCCATACCAATGCCGGCAGGCTCGCCAGTAGTGATGATGATGGATTTCATGGGGTGGCTCTGTTAAAGATAAAGGCATATTTTACCCATTGATTAAGATTTTAAAAAGTAGAATTTGTTATTTTGTGATAAAATTTATTTTTTTATCAAAAAAACTTGCCATGACTGAACAAAATTCACCCAAAAAAACTCACAGTTTACTGGACTTACAACCCCCGCACAACATGGATATTGAGCGAGCGTTGCTGGCTTCCTTGATGAGCATAGACGAATCATTTGACAAAGTAGAAAGCATCATCACGTCCGATGACTTTTATGGGGAGCGACATGGCGTGATTTTTGATGCCATCAGCCACCTGTCTCGTGTCAATCAGCCCTATGACACGCTTATGGTGCATGACCATTTGGAAGTTCAAAACTTGCTAGAAAGAGCAGGTGGTGAGCAGTATTTCATGCAGATTAATGAAAGTCCTGCCACTTTATTTAATCTTGTGCCTTATGCTGAAAGGGTTAAAGAATTTTCGGTGTACCGTCAGCTTATCAAGGCTGCCAATCGCATGCTAAATTTGGCCTACCAACCAAAACAGCAGTCGGTCAATGAGATTTTGGACGTGGTGGAAGCTGATATTTTTCGCATCAATGAAAGCTATGCCAAAAAAGCCAGCAAACAAGGCGTGATGAAAGCCAATGACATCTTAGCCAACGTGGTTACTCAGCTTCAAGAGATTCGTGCTCGTGGTGAAGGGTTGATTGGGCTTGCCACGCCCTTTGATGAGCTAAATTATAAAACCCAAGGATTGCAAAAAGGCGACCTGATTATTGTGGCAGCTCGCCCATCTATGGGTAAGACCACTTTTGCCATGAACATTGCTGAGGCGGTATTAGGTCAAGGTTTGCCGGTGGTGATGTTTTCTATGGAAATGCCTGCTGAGGCAATTATGATGCGTATGGTCTCAGCATTTGCTCAGATTAACCAAACCAACCTGCGTTCGGCCAACATGAGTGAGATGGAATGGGGCTATTTTATGGATGCGGTGGGATTTTTTCAAAACATGCCCTTATACATAGACGCACGCAACAATTTACCGCCGTCTGAGGTGCGTTCTACCTGTCGGCGTATCGCCAAAAATCATGACACAGGCATCGGTTTGATTGTGGTGGATTATTTACAGCTGATGAAAGTCCCCGGCATGGAAAATAACCGCGTGCTTGAAATTGGTGAAATCAGTCGCAGTTTAAAAGCATTGGCCAGAGAGATGAACTGTCCTGTCATCGCCTTATCGCAACTTAATCGCGGATTAGAACAGCGAACAGACAAACGTCCACTCATGTCAGATTTGCGTGAATCAGGTGCAATTGAGCAGGACGCGGATTTGATTTTGTTCATTTATCGTGATGAAGTGTATGCCAAAGATGAAGCCACCAAACAAAAAGTTCGTGGACAAGCAGAAATCATCATCGGCAAACAACGTAACGGCCCCATCGGTAAAATTCCCTTAAAATTCATCGGTGAATACACCAAATTTGACAATGCCATTAACATTCCTGCTGATTTTCAAGAAGAATGACCATGCGACAAACTCACATCACCATCAACCAATCCGCCCTAGCTCGCAATCTTGGGGTGTTTAAACGCCAGTTATCCACCAATACCCGTATCATGGCGATGGTTAAAGCCAATGCTTATGGGCATGGCGTACCGCTTTGCGTGGCAGGCTTGTTGCAGGCGGACGCTTTTGGGGTGGCGACTTTTGATGAAGGCTTGGAAGTGCGACATACTTGCCAGCATTTAAACACCCATAAAGACGTTGTTTTGATAGAAGGCGTGTTTAGTGCTGATGAGTGGCTAGGTGCAATCAAGCATGGTTTTGGTTGCGTGGTGCATTGTAACAAACAGCTTGATTGGGCAATAAAAAATACCCCGCCAACAGACAGTTTTAGCAACACCATCTGGCTAAAATACAATACTGGCATGAATCGGCTGGGTTTTGACCAAGCAAATGCCCTAAAAAGTGCCAAAATTTTGATAAATGCAGGCTATCGGATTGTTCTAACCAGTCATTTTGCTTGTGCTGATGATAAAAATCACCCCAGCAATGCCATGCAAATCAAACATTTTCATGACACATTGAGTGCATTAAAATCCCAATATGGCAATAAAATACAAGGCTCACTATGTAACTCGGCAGGGATTATGAACTTTGCCCATGCCCACTATGACTGGGTGCGTGCAGGTATTGGGCTGTATGGTGGTACGCCCATGACAGATAAATCAGCATCAGAGCTAGGTTTGCAGACGGTGATGACGTTTAGTAGCCAAATTTTTGCCACACATCATCTTTGTGCAGGCGAGCAAGTTGGTTATGGTGGGTTGTGGGTGGCGGATAAACCAAGCCGTATCGGCGTGCTGGCTGTGGGTTATGGTGATGGCTACCCTAGGGTGGTTGTCGGTGCTAAGGTGCTGATAATAAAAAATCAGCAAACGTATTTTGTGCCTGTTGTGGGGCGTGTGGCGATGGACATGATGATGATAGACATCACAGGGCTACCCATAGACATTGGCGATACGGTGATATTGTGGGGAGATGGGTTGGCGTGTGATGAAGTGGCAGCTTGGGCAAATACGATTGGCTATGAGCTGTTTTGTAAAACCACAAAAAGACCGAACAGACGGTTTGTTTTATAAAATGGTTTTGTCATTGCAAAAATTGTGATTAAGGATAAATTTTGTTATACTAAATCTTTTCCACCATCATATTAAGGATTTTTATGAGTGTTCGCCATTTTTTGACTTTGCTTGACCTATCCAAAGATGAGCTTTATGGCATCATTCGCCGTGCGTCTGAGCTTCGCAAAATGCAACACCGTGGTGAGATTTATCGCCCTTTTGTTGGTCGCACGCTTGCCATGATTTTTGAAAAGTCAAGCACTCGCACACGTGTGTCTTTTGAAACAGGCATGGGGCAATTTGGCGGACAAGCATTGTTTTTATCGCCCAATGATACCCAGCTTGGGCGTGGCGAACCAATAGAAGACTCTGCTCGGGTCATCAGTGCCATGACGGACATCGTGATGATTCGCACCTTTGCTCATGAGCGTGTGGAAACTTTTGCCAAATATTCTAGTGTGCCTGTCATCAACGCTTTAACAGATGATTACCACCCTTGCCAACTGCTTGCTGATATGCAGACTTATTTTGAGCATAAAGGCGACATCAAAGGCAAAACTGTAACTTGGGTGGGTGATGGCAACAATATGTGCAACTCCTACATCATTGCCGCAGAGCAATTTGATTTTTATCTTAATATCGCCACCCCAAAAGGTTATGAACCAAATGATACACTTGTTGCCAAATACGCCCATCGCCTAACTTTGACTGACAATGTGGCAGATGCTGTCAAAGGCAGTCATTTGGTAGTAACAGACGTGTGGGCAAGTATGGGGCAAGAAGCTGAGCAGAAAAAACGTGAAGCAGATTTTGCTGGTTTTCAAGTCAGCCCTGCTTTGTTGGATATGGCTGATAAAGATGTGCTGTTTATGCACTGTTTGCCTGCTCACCGCGGTGAGGAGATTAGTGCTGATTTATTGGACGACCCGCGAGCGGTGGTGTGGGATGAAGCAGAAAATCGCTTGCACGCCCAAAAAGCCTTGATGGAGTTTTTGTTAAAAGATAAAATCCAGCTGTAAATAAAAACCGCCAACTTAGGCGGCTTTTTTGTTCATCAGTCGTTATTATCACGCTTGATACGGATGATTGCCCCTGTGTGAGCGTTGATTTTTACTTCATGTTTGGTGCGACCTAAGACCACGTCCACATCATAAGTTGCCACCCCACGATGGTCATCGTCATGATGGTCAAAATCCACATCAGTTATCCGACCTTTTTTACCAACACGGTTAAGGGCGATATTGCGAGCTTGCTGAGCAGAGATGACAGCTTTGCTGGCGGTTTGGTTTTTGGCCTGTGATGAACGTGGACGGTAATCATCATCATAATCATCATCTGCCATGACAGGTGTGGATAATACGGCTGCTAAGATGATGGCTAAAAATGATTTGTGTAACATAAGATGCTCCTAAATAGATTTAGGCACAGTATAACAAACAAAACTTAGCCAAAACTTAGCAACAATACAGCACTCATATAGTGTTAAATGTCCATCACGCCTGTAATATCCACAGGGGTATTAACCACATTTTTCTTGGCACCATCGCTTCTTTTGGCCTGCAAAGCGGTCAAATAGTCATCATCAATCTGACCTGCCACATACACCCCATCAAACACCGAGCAATCAAAGCCATCCACTCGGCTGTATTTGGTGTTATTTACCGCATAAATCAAATCGTCCAAATCCTGAAAAATCAAACGGTCAGCCCCAATGATTTGACACACTTCTTCGGTGCTTCTTCCTGATGAAATCAGCTCGCTTTTTGCAGGCATATCAATACCATAGACATTTGGGTATATCACAGGCGGTGCCACAGACGCAAAAAAGACATTTTTTGCCCCAGCATCTCGTGCCATCTGCACAATCTCATGACAGGTTGTGCCACGTACAATGCTGTCATCTACCAAAAGCACGTTTTTGTTTTTAAATTCCAAAGCAATGGCATTGAGCTTTTGGCGAACGCTTTTTTTGCGTTGTGATTGCCCCGGCATGATAAAGGTGCGTCCAATATAGCGATTTTTGTTAAAACCTTCACGGTATTTTACACCCAAATGCAACGCCAGTTCCAAGGCTGAATTTCGTGAAGTGTCAGGAATGGGTATCACCACATCAATGCCATGCTCTTCACCCCATTCACGCATGATTTTTTGGGCAAGCTTTTCACCCATACGCATGCGAGCCTTATGTACAGAAATGTTATCAATGATACTGTCAGGACGGGCAAAATACACATACTCAAAAATACAAGGGGTATGCTTAGGAGCAGGCACGCATTGGCGACTGTGAACATTATAAGACAAATCAATAAACATCGCTTCGCCCGCTTGTATGTCTCTGACCACTTCAAAGCCTAAGGCGGTTAAAGCCACCGATTCTGATGCCACCATATGTTCCACCCCTGTTTGGGTCAAACGGCGACCATACACCAAAGGACGTATGCCATTAGGGTCTCTAAACGCCAAAAGCCCATGCCCTGCTATCATTGCAACAACCGCATACGCCCCTTGACAGCGTTCATATACCGCCCCTAAGGCATCAAAAATGTCATCAGGCGTTAATGTGGGTTTGTCATAGCTTTGTAGCTGATGAGCAAAAATATTTAACAAAACTTCTGAATCTGAGTCAGTATTAAGATGACGGCGGTCTTTTTGATACAGCTCTCGGGTCAGCTCTTCAACATTGGTTAAGTTGCCATTATGTGCCAGTGCAATGCCATAAGGGGAATTGACATACAAAGGCTGGGCTTCGGCGGTGCTTGATGTGCCTGCGGTAGGATAGCGTACATGACCAATGCCAAAATTTCCCACCAAACGCACCATGTGTTTGTTTAAAAACACATCACGCACCATGCCATTATCTTTACGCAAATAAAAACGGTCATCGTGTAAAGTGGCAATGCCTGCCGCATCTTGCCCCCGATGTTGCAACATGGTCAAGCCATCATACAACAGCTGATTAACCGGTTCATTTGCACAAATACCAATAACGCCACACATAAGCACTCCAAAATAAATAAAATAATCACAAAGATTGATAAGGGTTTTGTATCTCTTGCCATGTTTGTGTCAGTGCATCACCTGCTATTTTTTGAGCAATAGGAGCAAATGGCAATAAAGATGGCATCAACACCGATGAGCCAACATTGGGCAAATGTGGCAGTATCGGAGCAGTTAAACTTAATAAAATCAATATTTTAAACAGACCTTTTGCCACACCTAACACTGCCCCACCCAGCCTATCTAAAAAGCCAAGTTTTAAAAATTTAAGCATTTTTAGGGCAATATATGCCAAAATGTGGGTGATAACAATAATCACCAAAACAATCATAAAAAATGACAAAGTGATTTGCCCCACCCTGTTATCAATGATGGGCTGCAATAATAACGCAAATATGGGAGCAAATTTTGATGCCATCACTAAGGCGACCAGCCAACCAATGAGCATAAAAGCGGTTTTTATCATGCCTGACATAAAGCCACGAATCACGCCCACCATCAGCACAAATAAAATCGCCCCATCAATCATGCTCATGCATCAAAATCTCGTTGTAAGTCCTTATAGCCCGCGATGGATTGCACGCATTCTTGTACCAAGGCAGGACCACGATACACCAATCCTGAATACAATTGCACCGCACATGCGCCTGCTTTGAGTTTTTTGACCGCCAAATTGCCATTATCAATCCCGCCCACGCCAATCAAATCCACCTTACCTGACAGACGCTCAGCAAATTGCGATAAAATCACCGTGCTTTGATGGCTAAGTGGTCTGCCTGACAGCCCACCTGCTTCATCACTATGCTCAAAATCTTCCACACCCACCCGTGATAAGGTGGTATTGGTGGCGATTAACCCATCAATATCAAATTCTATCAAGGATTTGGCAATTTCATCTATCTGCGATTCATCCAAATCAGGGGCGATTTTTAGAGCAATCGGCACATAAAATCCATAATCAGTCGCCAAACGCTGATGACAAGTTTTGATGCCATCTAACAGCTCAGACAATGCCGAACCACTTTGTAAGGAACGCAAGTTTTTGGTATTGGGGCTTGAAATGTTAATGGTGATATAACTGGCATAAGGATAAACTCGTTCCAAACAATACACATAATCATCAAGAGCATTTTCCACAGGGGTGATGGCATTTTTGCCGATGTTAATGCCCAAAACCCCTTGATATTTGGCTTTTTTGACATTGTTAATCAGAGTGTCCACACCTTTGTTATTAAAGCCCATGCGATTGATAATGCCCCCTGCTTGGGGTAAGCGAAACATGCGGGGTTTGTCATTGCCGTCTTGGGGCTGTGGCGTTACGGTGCCAATCTCCAAAAACCCAAAACCAAGCTCAGATAAAGCGTCAATGTACTCACCGTTTTTATCAAGCCCTGCCGCCAGCCCCACAGGATTGGCAAAATGCACACCCATGCAAGATGTTAATAGGGCTTGTTTTGGGTAGGCAAACCCTAACAGATGTGCTTTATTGGCTTTTTGTAACAGTTGCAGTGTCCACTCATGAGCTTGCTCAGGTGGCATACTAAATAAATAGGGGCGAATGAGTGCATACGACATGGCTTTATCCGTGTTTTGGTCAAACAACCAAAAAATTATATCACAAAATCAGCTTTGCCCCCAAGTTTTTAATCAGGCTGTTTTGGGCTAAATCGCTCAATTTGTACCGCCATGTCAGGAGCAACAACATCTGTTTGTAACACACGACACTCTGCCAAATCAAACATAGGTGCAGGCAAACCATCATTGTCTAATACCGCCACCATGTTTGCCACAATTGGCATATGGCAGACGATGGCAATTGTTTTATCTGATGTGTCCATGTCATTAAAATGCTTACTGATGACACCATCAATATCATCAACGCCTTGTTTTGGGTCATCATCAGGTGTGATACTATCAAGTGTAATAAAAGCAGGCGTGATGCCTTGTGCAATCAGTGTTTTTTGTAGGATACGGGCGGTTTGGTCAGCACGATTAAACGGACTGGCAATAATCAGGTCAATATGGTGATTTACAATCAAATGTTCTGCCGTTTCGGCTGCTTGGCGTTGTCCAAACTCGGTCAAATTACGCCCTGCATCATCATCGCAATAGGCGGTGGCTTGTCCGTGGCGGATAAAAATCAGTTTCATGTGATGTCCTTTAATCTGTGGTGGTTTCTTGTGTGGGTTTGTTTTGGGGGGTTTTGGCGTTTTTACTGGCTTTTAGCACTTCACCAAACTCTTTGGAGAGCCTGTCATTGCTGACATCATGGGGCATAACAAACTCAACATCACTTCTAAAACCTGTCTCCATCAAGTTGAGTGCCACGCCAAGAGCGGATTTGTTTTCATAAAGCACCGCATATAAAGCGTGTGTGATGGGCATATATACCCCAAGCTTGCTTGCTTGTTCATGGACTTGGGCGATGGTGTTTATCCCTTCGGCAGTTTGCCCCAATTTTTTGATGGCATTATCAAGACTCATTCCTTTGCCAAGCATATGACCAATTTGATAATTGCGGCTCAGTGTGGAGCTGCACGTGGCGTATAAATCACCTACGCCAGAAAGCCCCAAAAAAGTCAAAGGGTTTGCACCAACTGCCACCCCAAAACGGCTCATCTCTGCCAAAGCTCGCGTTAAAAGCAGTGCTTTGGTGTTTTCGCCCACCCCATAAGCATTTGCCATGCCCATGGCGACTGCATAGATGTTTTTTAGTGCCCCGCCAAGCTCCACGCCTTTGACATCATCGGACGCAAACACCCGAAAAAAAGCACTGTGTAGTGCCGTCTGCACTGCAAGGCGTAATGGTTCGGATGGACTGGCTATCACGGTGGCGGTTGGCATGTTGTCCATAATCTCTGCTGCCAAATTTGGACCGCTCATCACCCCAAAATTAACCTGTGGTAATTCTTCTTGAATGATGTCGCTCATTAGGGCAAACGTGCCTTTTTCTATACCCTTAGTTAAAGAGATGACCGCTTGATGTGTGATGTGGGGGGCGATATTTTTTAGGGTTTCACGCACTGCCAAACTTGGCACAACCACAAAAATCAAATCTGTATTTTTAACCGTTTTTATTAAATCATGGCTAAATTTTAAGCGAGTGTCTAACTTATGATTGGGCAGATATTTTTTGTTGATGTGTGTTTTTTTAAGGGCTTGGGCGGTTTGTTTGTCCCTGACCCATTGGGTAACATCACAGTCATTTTTTGTGGCAATATTTGCCATGGCTGTGCCAAAACTTCCCCCACCCAATACGGCAATTCGTAGCGGTGTTGGCATATTTTTTGGGTCAATTTTGACACCTAAGGCATCGGCATCTAAGGGCTTTTTATGCTTTCTAAAAATCGCCAAATTAGACAGATGAGCCAAAAGACTGCTTTTTTCGGTTTCATTAATGCCTTTTTCAAGCAATTGTTTGGCTTCATCAATGCCTTGGGTCGCCACGTCCACGATTTTTTTAACTTTGGGGTTGTTTTTGTTGAGTTTCATGAACGTACCTTAAAAAGTAGTAATAAAATCAGTCATATCAATCTCATCACGAGACGGCATTTTGACATCGCTTGTGCCAACATAAATAAAGCCACAAATGGTATTATCATCTGACACATTAAAAAAATCTTTGACAATGGGCTCATTGCACAAAACACCTGTCCGCCAAATTGTACAATAGCCCATCGTTTCAAATGCCAGCAGCATATTTTGTATCATTGCTCCTACACATAAAAGCTGTTCAAATTTTGGTACTTTTGGGTGTTCTTGATAATTGGTTGCCACTGTGATAATCATCGGGGCACGTTTTGGCATATTAAAAAGTTTGGTGCGTGCGGTATCATCCAAACTTTCCCCATTTTGTTGTGCTTTTACCACACCTGCTTTTAATAAAAGCTCACCAAATTTATCTAATGCCCCATCGGTCAAAACGGTAAAATGATAAGGCTTTAGCTGTTTGTGGTCAGGTGCAGTCATTGCAGCTTTTAAAGCGACCATTAGCTCATCATGAGTGGGCATGGGGGCGGTAAGTTTGCCAATACTACGGCGTGTGTGCATAATGTCCAAAATATTCATATTAGTCCAACCGATGCTCTTCTGACAAATATTCTTCCGATTGCATTTCTAGCAGGCGTGAGCGGGTGCGTTCTATCTCAAATGCCAATTTTTCACCTTGATACAAATCCAAAATGGATTGCTCAGCTCGGATAAGCAATTTGACTTTACGGTCATAAAACTCGTCCACCAAATAAATAAATCGGCGTGTTGGGTCCATAAAGGTGTCTGTTAAAGCAGGCACATTATCTACCAGTACCGTACTATAATCATTAGCAATCTCAATAAAATCCGCCGCCGAACGTGGCTCCATACACAGCTCTCTAAAATTCACAAGCAACATAGTCTCGGTGCGTTTTATGATATTGACCGTGCGACCACCTACCGTGATGGGGTCGGTCATCATCGCCTGTCCCCCTGCTAAAGCGTCAAATCGTTCAGACAGCCAACCATCAGTATCAGCCGATAAAGGCGAAACATAGAGCTTGGCTTGCTTTAACAGTCGCAAACGATAATCCACCCCAGCATCAATATTCATGACGGTGGTGTGTTTTTGTACTTGGGCGATGGCAGGTAAAAAACGGTCTCTGTGAATGCCATTTTTATAAAGCCCAGCTGGCTCAATGTTGGATGTGGCGACCAATGTAATGCCCTTGTCAAAAAGCATGGCAAACAAGTCTCCCAAAATCATGGCATCTGACACATTAGAGACAAAAAACTCATCAAAACAAATTACCACAGCTTCGCCATGAATGATGTCAGCGACTTTTTTTAAAGGGTCAGCTTGTCCACGAAGTGCCACCAACTCTTTTTGCACACGTTGCATAAAATGGTGAAAGTGCAGACGCATTTTTTTATCTATGGGTAAGCTGTCATAAAACATATCCATCAGCCAAGTTTTGCCCCGACCTACCCCGCCCCACATATACAAGCCCCGTGGCGTGGGCGATTTACTTTTAAACAGGCTTTTAAAAAACCCTGTCTCTTGGGTGTTTGCCTTGATAATCTCATGATATAAATTATCCAAATACGCCACCGCCTGAGCTTGTACGTCATCACGGCTAAAATTCCCTGTGGCTAAGGCACTCTCGTATCGCTGTTTTGGGCTTTGTTGCATAATAGTCCTATATTGTTAAAATGTTTTAAAAAAATGCTTATAAGTCCGATGAAGCAGGTGAGTTTATGAGTAGATTGGTCAATATTTGACCCAATTCACTCAGTCTGCCACTAAAAAAATGTCCTGCTCCTGTCATGACAGTTTTGGGCAATCCAAAATCATCAGCAAACTTTGCCATACTCTCAGGACTGACCCATTCATCAGCATCGCCATAAATAACATGGGTGTTGGCAGAGTCTAGGACTAATCCTGTTGGATTATTCCATTGTATAGATGGAGAAATAAGCACCAATTTATCCAAGGTAATGATGGGATTTTTGGTTAAATAATCCGCCACGCGGCACGCCACAAATCCCCCAAAAGAAAATCCAAAAAGCCAAAGTTTCTTTGAGTAAATTTGTCTTTGATTTGCTTGTTTGACTGCCCAATCTAGCACTGCCAAAGTATCAAAAAACTCACCATCGCCATACTCTATCACACCAGATGACCGCCCCACACCACGATAATTAAAACGCACCACACTCACACCTTGCTCTCGGCAAACACGATATGTTGTTGTGATGACCTTGTTGTTCATGTCGCCACCTGCTTTGGGATTGGGGTGGCAAATTATCGCCAAAACATCACTCTGCCAAATAGCATCAACTTCTAACACACCTTGCTCACCAAGGTGCGTGGCGGGAATAAGTGTGGTATTGGGATTTTTCATGGGTTATCAAATATATTTAAAATCCGCCCATTATATCATTTTTTGGTGATGATGCGTATCAAGACATGGCAATTTAAATGACTGTGATTAAACATAAAGACATGATGATTTAATAAAAAATTTAAGAAAAATAAATAAAAATTTCTTGACAAAATGATACAACCGTGAGATTTATTCTTTGTTAATTTGTGTTATATTGTTTTTAGTTTTATGTTTTTTTAATTTTTTTATTTGAGGTTTCTAAAAAAGATTATGTTAAATAAATTTTTAATCCCAACTTCTCTAAGTATCGTGCTACTTCTGACCGCTTGCCAGAGTACACCAAGTGTGCCTGTCATTGTCCGAGCGGATAATACTTTTGAGCTGACAGGGCTTGGCACTACCAAAGCAAAAGCCCAAGCAAACGCATTAAATGATGCCAAAAAACACTGTGGCATAAAAACACCCATTGTCATCAGTGATACCACAACTTATAACGGTGTGATTGATGAAAAAATGGGCAGAGTATTGGAGCAAGGCGTGGGGGTGATTGGCTCAGTGCTTGGCACAAAAACACCCAACCTAAGCCGTGATGATGATTATGAATATCACATCAAATTTCGTTGTCAATAATCCCCCACCCCATCATGCAACCCAAGCCCTGTATGCCTGATGGTGGGCTGATTGATTGCTTGGCATAAGGCGGTGGACGTGCTATAAAGATGGACTTGTTGTTTTGCACGAGTGATGGCGGTATAAAGTAGCTCTTTGGACAGCAGTCGCTCATTGACATCATGGCAAACCACCGCCACCACATCAAACTCCGAGCCTTGTGATTTGTGAATGGTCATGGCGTAGGCGGTATTCACCACGTCGCCCGATAACATACTTATGGGAAAAGATTTGATGGTTTCGCCATAAAAAAATACAGTCAAGTCATTCAATCGTTTGCCTGTTTGTAAGCAAATGCCAATATCACCATTAAACAATCCCAAATCATAGCGATTTTTGAGTACCATCACAGGCCTGCCATGATACCACTCAATGCGATTGGCAGTGGTCTTAGGGATATTGAGATAATCTTGGTGTTTGCTTTTAATGTATTGATTGATAGCATTGTCTCCACATTCTGACAAATGTGAAGCACATAAGATGCGGTATTCGCCCAGCTTGTCATTAAGCTGTTTTAGGTAGATTTGTTTTTGCTCATCAGCTGCTTTATAAAATACATACTGCAAATGTTTGGTCAGCTCAAAATAACCCCCATCACACTCATAAGGAGCGATGATGTTGTTGTATAAGCGTTTTAGGTCGTGTACGCCCAGTCTTTTAATGTTATTAAAGGATAATTGTGCGTGCTGATTGATTAGTCTAAGCACATCATCACTAGATTTTGGTGTATTTGCATTGACCAATTTAGCAAGCTTACCTACCCCTGAACCTTCCTTAAAACGACGGCTTTGTAGTAATTGTACATGGTTTTGTTTCATTATTGGCAATGCACACAAATCAGACAATACTGACCCTGCTTCTACGGCAAATAATTGATGAATATCACCAAGCAAGACAAGCCTAGCCCCCAATTTTATGGCACCGATTAGCTGTTGAGCCAGCTCCACGCCTATCATAGATGCTTCATCAACAATTACCAAATCAAATGGTAAAGGATTGTCTGGGGCGTATCGTGGCAAACCACTTTTACCAATACCCAATAACCGATGAATGGTCATTGGCTCGGTCAGTTGTATTTTACTCCCTGCCAATGCCAGTGCCAAAGATTCTTTCATACGCTGAGCTGCTTTACCCGTGGGGGCAACCAATGCCAGCTCTATGTGATTTTGCTGTGTGAGATTTTGGTGAAGTGCCAGCACCGCTTGGGCGATGGTAAACGTCTTACCCGTACCTGGTCCGCCTGTGATGATGCTGATACTGTTATTAAAAATTGCACGAACCGCCTGCTGCTGCTCTGGATTTAAATTTGGATTTAGCTGTGTTGGTGCTATTTTATTTGTTGGTGTTTGATGTAGGTGATACAACCCTGTCAATAACTGTTTTTCGGCATGATAAATGCGATTTAACCATAAATACAGCTCATTTTTTTTGTCATCATATGTCCAAATTAAGGGTCGGTCTGACTGATGGGATTGTCCAAAAAAACAATGATTTGCTAATACATCTGCCAATGCTGATAGTCTGGCATTCATTTGGTATTTTGTATAATAATAAAATCTTAAAACCCACAATAATCTTTGTGATATTTTTTCAATAAAACGTTGATTTTCTATGTCATTTCTTTGTTGTTTTAAAACGGCTGTTATTTGGTGTTGCTGATGATGTATTTGTAGAGATTTTAACGCATCATCGCTGATGATTTTTAAACGTACAGTATCATCAAAAAATTCATCAATTTGATTAAAAATTTGCCTGATATTAAATACAAAACCCAATTCGCCATTAATGTGATTGATTAAAATATTGGTGATGGTTTTTTGCCAATCTGATGATAAAATAACGATTGTGTGTCCTTGGTCAAGATATTCTTGAACAATAAAAAATAAAATATCAAAAATATTTTCATCAAATGCTGTTATCTTAATGCCATTATGGATTTTGTGTTGATATAAATTCGCATGATACATTACCCGATGTTTTAAATAATCATTGATGGATAAATTCATAAAATTCCTTAATATTTATTTTAATCTTGAAAATAGCGACCCAATAACGCATCAAACGCCAATACCATTGGTATCGGAATTGACCAACTGATATGACCTAAATGGGGGTATTGTTTATCTATGCCTCGCAAAAATATAAATTCCACACCACCCAAATACAAATGTTCATTGCCTTGATAGTCATCAATACGAATGGATAATAAACGATGTAAAGCCACCTGATACACCAATCCTTGCAACCAATAACCTGCTTTATTCATGGCAATATTTAAAGCCTCTTGGTGATAATCAGACAGTTTTGACCCTAAAAAGTTTGATTTATAATCCACGATATAAAATTTGCCTTGATGTTCATAGACCAAATCTATCTCGCCATTGAGATATTTATAATGCTGATTGTGCTGATTGTCTAATTTATCAAGTAGCTTATCTGTGTATTGACAAAATAGCTCGTTGATTTTCTCAGGATTAAAAGATGGATTCACTCCCAGAGAAAAACTCATTTCTTTGACACAATGATGATTTGCTATTTCTTTTAAACTGGCCGATGATGATGACATGGGCGTACTTATAATATCATCAATCCATCTTTGTAATGCTGTGTGATTATCTTCATAAATCTTAGCCATCTCATCATTTTTATCTGTGCTGACATAATGATAAAAACCTAGCTTTTTTGCAGTTTTGTTGATAGTTTCGCTGATATTGTCAGGATTGGTTAATTGCAGTATTTGATGTAAAAATATGCCAGACTCTTTACCTTTAATAAAGGTTTGACGAATGTCGCCATCAGGATAATTGATATCACCATATTGACCATCAGGCACATCAATATATATGTCATCATCTTCACCAGTTTGTTTTAATGAGTTTTTTTCTAATTTATCTATCATATCTGTGGCACTGGTAGAATGCTCGCCATAAAACTCGCATTTTTTAAAGACATCTTGCCATTTTTGATATGCCACAGGCTTAAATGATATGTCCTTATTTTGATAATATCTGTCATTAAGCATGACATCATTCATCGCTATCCAACCAACATGACCCAATAACCTATCAGGAAGCGACAATTGTTTTGACGCACAATCAAACCACAAATAAAGCGGTCTAGATTGCATATTTTCTGCCCTACTGGGTTCTTTAGCAATCACAAATACTTGCTCAGAAGCTCTGGTTAATGCTACATAACCTAATCTTTTAAATTCTTCTATTTCTTCTTGTTGTTTTTGTTTTTTATAAAAATCTTTATCATCACCCAAATGAGCTTGGGGGGATATTTTTCTTAGTTTATTTTCATCACTATATGGATAAAAATGCGTGCTGTGTCTATGGCTAATTCCATCATCTAAACCAAAAATATAAACGATTGGAAACTCCAACCCTTTTGATTTATGAATGGTCATCAATGTAACACCTGTTTCGCTTGGCAGTGGTAGCTGATGATATATTTCGCTTTTATCTTTGCCCTGCATCATACTCAAAAACCATGACATAAATTGACTCACATTATGATGAGTGCTGTGCTGCTTAACTCCAATAAGTTCAATGACCTGAGATAAATCCGCCATATATCGCTCGCCTTGCGTGGCAATTTGCTCCCATAAAGTGTCTTTTTGGGTGTTTTTATTAAAATATTTTAGGGGATTTTTTGATAAGCAATGGTTAATCGCCACCATTACGCCTTGATAATATAATAATCGTCTGGCTTTATCAAAATAACTCATGATGCGATAATACATATTGGTATCATTTAATACATGAATGCTTTGCTCCAAAGACAGTCCAAATAATACCGATGTTAAAACTTTGGTGATTTTTTCGGTATTGGTCATGTCTATCACAGCAGACAATAAATAATATAAATCCCAAGCAGATGGTGTACTAAATACGTGAATGTCTTTTGGAGATATTGCTTGAATACCAAGTTCATTTAAAGCGTGTTTGGTATTATCCAAATCCAAAGTACGCCTTGCTAATACAGCAATATCACTTGGCATAATTGCCCGCTCTTTGCCATCTTTATCTATGATGGTATGTTCGTTTTGCAACAAACTATTAATATGACAAGCAATGGTTTGATATTCATCTTTTGTTTTATCATCTTGGGAAAAATATAACACATTAATGGCATGATGAGTAAGATAATCAGGCAGTTTTTTTTGTGATGATTGTTGCCAAGACAGTCGCTGCTCGGTATTATGGGCGATGATATGCTGATAATCAATGCCATCGCCAAAATGATGATGACCCACATCAGCATACTCAAACCAGTGATTTAATCCATCAATCAATACTTGATGAGAACGGCGATTTTCATTTAATATTAAGCTGTGATTTAATACATTTGAATCGCCATAATTTTTAATGCCAATATAATTAATCACATCACCGCCACGAAACAAATAAATTGCCTGTTTTGGGTCGCCAACCAATAATACAAATCCCTTTGGTTTTTTTTCTTTTTTAATTTCTTTATTTAAAGGTTCAAGATAGATTTTTTCTACCATTTGTCTTTGCAGACCATTAATATCTTGGGATTCATCAATCAATATCACAGGATATAAATAGCGGATATGTTGTGCCAGTGATGGATTATTAAAAATTGCGTCATTAAGTCTGACCATCTGAAAGGTAAATGTACTTTGTTGTTTGTTTTCTAGGGTGGTCTTTAATTTTTCTTTGACACTGATGGTGATTTTTCTATATAGGTGGTTTTGGTAATTTTGCTTTATTTGTGATAATTCTTGATAAATATGATGAATTTTTTTAACAATCATCATGAGGTTATTATTAAAATTTTCTTTGTTTTTTTCATGACCTTTTTTAAATAATTTATCAACATCTATCTTGGCTAAATCATTTAAAAATTTAATCTGCTCTTTATTTAACTGACCCAAAAAACTGCTTTTATAAGAAAAGATATGATTTAAAATGTCTTTTAATAATCCAAATTGCTTGGCGATGGCATTATTACCACTAAAACCTAATGCCTTAGCATTATCTAAATCATAATATGGTTCTAATCCTGAAAAATCCGTGCTCATCATATCATCTATGCGATGGTCTATGTCGTATAACAAACTGTCATCTATTTGTTTTGTTTCATTAATATCTGCATTATAAAACTGCAAAGAAACACCAACCGCTTGAAAAATATTTTCGGTTTGGCTAAATAATTGTGCTCCTAGCATTTGATATAGTCTTGGCTGACAAGTTGCCATAAAACTATGCTCACGCCGCAGTTCATCATGAATTAAAAACTGAATAATTTCATCATCATTCATGGTGATTTTTGTATCAGGTTGATAACTCATCTCCGATGAAAATTCTTTTAGCCATTTTTGAGCAAGGCTATCTAAGGTGCCAACAAACAATTTATCCAATGTAGATAATAACAATGAAGTACGCAATACTGCAAAATCCAACGCCCTAGGTTCACCATCTGTTAATAAATATTGGATTAAATAAATATTAATTGGGTCATCATATCCAACGATATGAGCGTTTTTTGCGTGCTGTTTGATTTGATTGATGACATCATCAGTATTTTGCTCATCAAAACCAAGTGAAAACCACGTGGGATGTTGCTGTTTTTTTGATTGTAACCAATAAATATAATGATAAAATTCATTTAATCTGTCTTGCAGTCTTTCTTGCATTTCAGCAGCAGCAGCACGAGTAAATGTCGTAGCAATTATCTTTTCAGGCGGGTATTTTTTTTCTATTAATAGTCTTAATAAAATGCCTGTTAAAGTCCATGTTTTTCCTGTGCCTGCGGACGCTTCTATTAAATAGCCACCTTGTAATTCACAATCAATAGCAGGTATTCTTGCTTTTTTGCTCATGTTTTTCTCTTATGATAAGTTTTTTAAATGATGATTGATTGGTTTAAATAATATGTCTGTCATTGCCAGAGTATTTAATAGTTGTTCGCTTGGGTCTTGATTTTTTAAAATAAACTGCCATGTTTCGTGGTGAGAATTTTCATCATCAACCATGCCATGATTTGGATAATTTAGCCATTTATTGATTGATGGCGATTTATTATTATCTTTTTTGGCATGATTCATACTTTCTCGGCAAGTCATGACAATGGGTTTTTGTTTGATGATTTTTGCCAACACAATAAAACCCAACAAATATCTTTTTGCTTCATCGGCAGATATATTTGCCAACATAAACGTGCTTTGTTTATCAAAACCACCATCATCACTTGCCCTATCAAACTGCCAAATGCTCACTTTTTCACCACCTTCAATCTGCCACAACAAATGATACAGCCAAAATCTCACCAGTTGTACCACTCGGGCAGTTCTTGGAACAAAATCCACCCATAAAGACTCATCTGGTTTTGGCAGATTGGCATTGATGATGATTTGTTTATCTGCCACCCCAAAAGAGACTTGGGTGGGCTGAGTTTTTGTAAAGTAGGACGAATATTTGTCCTGTGTAACACAGTTTGTTAAGCGATGATGTAGCTGGTCATCATCAATTTTGGTCATGGTGGCGACAAATTGTGTCATTTTTTGTCCAAAGTCGTTCAAATGTTCTGACAAAACCGTCCATCTTGGCACGCCTGCGGGTAAAATATCGCCATACTGCATGGCATGAAGTTTTTGACTTAAATGACCATCAAATAAACTGACATCATCAAATATTCCTGCTTTAATGTCATTTAAAATGATGTTTTTGATGCGATAGTTATCCAGTCCGTCCAACACCAGTGGCTCATCAAGCGTCAAATCATCATCAAGATGTGCAAAGGCAATTTTACGACTTAAAAACGCACGAGCAGGTCTGGTAATGGCAAATACCAGCTCATCAATACCACTTTCATAAAAAACATCGCCATCTGTTACCACATCAAACATCTGCTCAAAATCAGCCAATGTTTTGTCGGTGATTTGATAAGACATCACCGCCTGTAATATGTCTTGTATATGGTGCAATTCATCTGTGCTTAATAAAGATACGGTTTGTGTGTCATCATGATGACCATCTAACACATGACGCACTTGTTGCCAAATCATCGGTGGGGGCAACTGCTGTTTTTGGATTTGTTTAAAACTGTCTATGCGTTGTCTTAGTGCGTCCAGAACATCTTTTGGGTCATCATCGTCAGCTTCATGATAAAACACTTGTCTGTCAAAGGCATGAGCTTCATGATGCGTGATGAGATGACGCTCTATCAGTGCAGGCATTGCTTGACCAATATCACGCACCATCAAAGACATCTCATCGTCTGAACCACTTAGGTCATCATCTTGCCACAATGCATCCGTTTTAAAAAACTGCAACAGCTCACTGACTACAGAAGCAGGTAGTAGCTGTGTTTTACCATCAGCACTCATGCCATGATAAAAAATCAGCACCCTATCTTTGGTACACAACAAAGCATCCAAAAAAGCGCCATTGTCATCATCTTCGTTGTAGCGGTCGCCACGCTGATTTATGCCCGCTCTCATCAAATCAAGTCGCCCTTTCTTATCTTGGCGGGGAAAAGATGACACATTCATGTCTAGCATGACCGTCAGCCCAAAAGGAATGCTTCTTAATGAGCCAAAACGAGCAAAAGTGATGACCTCGGCAGGTTCAGCACTTAGGGCTTGGGCTTTGACATCATTGACTAAGCTGTTTAAGACAAATTTTAAACTTAGCATGACAGGCTGGCTTTTTTGGTTTGGGTGATGAACTTTATTGGCTCTCAGGCTGGCTTTCATGGCATTTTTGGCATTAAAAATCGCTCGCATGGCAATGCTTTGATGAAACACCCCAAAAAACCGATGAATGACATCACGCTCTATCTGCTCCAACAGTTTTTCTACATCATCTGTCTGCTGATAAGCATGGCGATTATCATGCAACCCTGCATGAATGGCTGTCAGGGCATTGATGATTTTTTCATCTGACAAACTGACCCCCACCAAAGGCAACACCGCTTCTGCAAATACCCCATCACGCCATACAAATGGATATAAACTGGCATTTGGCAAGCCATCAGTTGGTGCAAGCAAGCCCATCACAATGCGGTCAAGGGCATAGCTAAATGTATAACGATAATCATCATCATTTTTATCTAAGGTTTGTGCCAAATGCCGCTCATCAAAGCCCCGTTTAAACCCTGCTTGTGCTAATAACTCACAGCCACGCTTTATCTCATCAAATCCCAAGCCAAAACTTTGATACAAAGCAGGCGTTTGTAGCCATTCATAAACATCATCTGCATAAAAGCGAGACGATGGCTCACCCACCAACTCATAAAACCCCATGATGGCATAAAGCAGCTCATCAATATTTTTATCGGTCGTTCCTGTGATTTTGATGGGCAAGGTCAAACCATCAATCCCCACGCCATTTGGAAATACTGATAAAATCAGCTCTTGGGTGCTGTCCACATCTGGCAGAAGCACAACCACATCCGCCAAAGTACGCTTTGGATTGTCATTAAGATATTGGGCTATCATCAGCCGAGCAATCTCTAACTGACGCTTTAAACTGTGGCAGACATGAATGGACAAACTGTTATCGGGCTGTATGGGCATACCCACCTTGGGGCGGGTTTTTGTGGCAAGCATTTCATCATTTTGTAAAAGCTGCAACATTTGCCATCCAAGCTCATTTTGACTGTCCACATCACCATCGCCAAGCATTAAAATGTCTTGTTTTAGGGCATTTAATAAAGTAGGGTTTTTGTCATAATGGCGAACAAATTGCTCTTGCCAATTAATCACCCAATCCCCATCATCAGCCCCACCTGTCATGTCTGCAAGCATGGCAAAGGTTTCTCTGGACTCTTTACCAAGTCTGGATAACAACCCATGTCCATAATCTTTTAAATAAACGCTGTTGGGCTTGATGATACGTTGGGTCAATAGCCAATTTTTATCCACAATATCTGCCCAAAACATCATAGACGGATTAAAATGGCATAATATCACATCCAAATACTGCGATAACTGTTTTAAAAAATCCAACTCTACCTGTGGGATTTGTTGCACCGTGAACAAATATAAACGCTTTGGCAGGGCTTGTTTTGCTTGACTTGCCAACTCATCACCACGCTCGCCTGACAGCACTTGCCAAAACCGCTCTTCTAAGGCTGTCCGATACAAATAAGTCTGGGCAAATAGCGAATGCCACAAAAACCTAAGCAATCGCTCCAACGCCAAATAATGCTCCTGCAACCACTCTGGCAGCTCATACATCATATCATCAGTATGCTCGCTGGGTCTTATCGCACCAAACTCACGCTCCAAGCGAGCTTTATCGCTCATCATTTTTTTGACATCGTCAGCCAAAGACTCACCCTTTGACCATGACAACAGCCACTGGGGACGATGGGTCAAATAACGCACATATACCGAAGATAATTCATCACACGCCTGCCATAAACGATGTTCTGCCACGCCTGTTTTTTCATCATATAAAGGCTTAATGAGCAAATGTAAAGGGTGCTCAGTGTCATCTATGATGTGTGTCAGTTGTTGCAGTTGTGCTGACACAAAACTAAAAATTCGCCATCGCATGATGGATGCGGACAACACCGCCACTTCTGGAACAACCAAACTGTCATATGGGTGAGTTTGTGCGTCTTTTTCTAGCACCGTTTGGGTCATTTGCCATTGATATTTACCCCAAAACTGTGCGGTAAACAACGTGCTTACCCCAAGTTTTAGTGCCACCTGTTTGGTCAGCCAGTCGCCCAAAACCATTGATGGCACAATGACCGTAAAGGGGTCAAATATCGCCCTACTTAGCTCGCCATCTATTGATAAATCTTTATAAAAATCAATAAGATGATTAACAAGCGTGTCGGTATCGTTGGACTGTATGATATAAAACATAAGATGGCTTTTTGATAAATGTTTACTTATTTTACACAGCTTTTTGGGCTTTGCCAAATCTGTTTACACACTCATGATAAGCAGTTATAATGTGTATTTTTGTAGGTATCTTATGGCTTTTGTACATCTTGGTGTGCGTAGCGAATACGCCATTGTTGATTCTATCGTACGCATTAATGAGCTGGTACAAGCTGCCAAACAAGACGGACAAACAGCACTCGGCTTGGCGGATTTGCACAACACTTTTGCTTTGGTAAAATTTTATAAAGCCTGTATTGGTGCAGGGATTAAACCGATTTTAGGCAGTGAAGTTGTGGTCGCTCCAAGCATGGATAGCCAAGATGAGTTTAGTGTCATACTCTATGCCATGAATGATGATGGCTACAAAAACCTGCTAAGGCTTGTCTCTGACAGTTATACCACCCGTCCAATGGGCGATAATGGCAAAGTCATCAAACATACCCCCATTGTTACCAAAGATGCCCTAGCCAAAAGAAATTCAGGGCTGATTGCCATTTTAACCCACCGCTCAGAAATCGCCCCAATTTTATCTAGCCAGCACCCACAATGGGCAATACAACGTTTTGAGTTTTGGCAAGCAACCTTTGGCGACCGTCTATACCTTGGCATCAAACGCACCCATACTGGCGATGATACTTATAACAAAAACGCCATCATCTATGGCTCACAAGCAGGCATACCCATCATCGCCCATAATGATGTGCGTTTTATCAACAAAACCCCTGAGCTTATTGGTAAAGAAGACACCAATAGTAGCGACTTTGAAGCTCATGAAGCTCGTGTGTGTATCACAGGCGGTTGGGTGCTTGCCGACCCAAACAGACCACATTTATACACCGAAAATCAGTATTTTCGCACCCAAGATGAAATGAGTGAGCTGTTTGCTGATTTGCCACAAGTCATTGAAAACACAAACCTATTAGCCAGTCGCTGTAATGTGTCTTTAACGCTTGGCAAAAACTTCTTGCCTGCTTTTCCCATACCTGATGGCATGACCGAAGAGAGCTTTTTTCGTCAAATCTCAAAAGATGGTCTTAATAAACGCCTAGATAAACTCTACCCACCAAGCACTCGCACAGATGACTGGGAAAGCGTGCGAAAGCCTTATGATGACCGCCTTGAATTTGAAGTCAATATCATTTTAAACATGGGCTTTCCCGGATATTTTCTTATCGTGATGGACTTTATCCGTTGGGCAAAAGAAAATGGCGTGCCAGTTGGTCCTGGTCGTGGTTCTGGGGCAGGGTCGCTTGTGGCATACTCATTGAACATCACCGATTTAGACCCTTTACATTATGATTTGCTGTTTGAGCGTTTTTTAAACCCCGAACGGGTCAGTATGCCTGACTTTGATGTGGATTTTTGTATTGAAGGGCGAGACCGCGTGATTGATTATGTCGCCCAAACTTATGGACGCATGGCGGTCAGTCAAATCATCACCTTTGGCACAATGGGAGCAAAAGCCGTCATCAGAGACGTGGCTCGTGTGCAAGGCAAATCTTATGGTTTGGCAGATAAAATCTCCAAACTTATCCCCAAAACACCCGGCATTTCACTGGCAAAAGCCAAAGAAGAAGAGCCATTATTAAACGACCTTTTAACTAATAGCGAAGATGGCGACCACGAGCAAGCGTTAGAGATTTGGGAGATGGCTCAAAAACTAGAAGGCATCACCCGAAATGTTGGTAAACACGCAGGGGGCGTGCTCATCGCCCCAAACCGCATCAGTGATTTTAGTGCGGTGTATTGCGATGATGAAGGGCATTTTGTCAGCCAATACGATAAAGATGATGTAGAAGCGGTGGGTTTGGTCAAATTTGACTTTTTAGGACTTAGAAACCTGACTGTCATCAAATCCGCCATTGATAACATAGATGCACGCCGTGCCAAAGAAGGTCTGCCCCCCATTGACCTAGACACTTTGCCACTTGATGACATGGACGTGTATCGTTCGGTATTGCAGACAGGTAACACCACCGCCGTGTTTCAGCTTGAAAGCTCAGGCATGAAAAAATACCTAAAACAGCTCAAACCGTCCAACATTGAAGATGTCATCGCCATGTGTGCCTTGTATCGCCCCGGTCCGTTAGAGTCTGGCATGGTACAAAGCTTCATTGACCGAAAAAACGGCATTCAAGAAATTGCTTATCCTGACCCCAATCATCAGCATGAACTGCTTAAACCTGCCTTAGAGCCAACTTATGGCACGATTGTTTATCAAGAGCAAGTCATGCAAATCGCTCAGGTATTGGCAGGCTATACGCTCGGTGGCGCGGACATGCTAAGACGTGCGATGGGTAAGAAAAAAGTAGAAGAGATGGCAAAGGAGCGAAGTAAGTTTGTGGAAGGCTCTATCGCCAATGAGATTGATGGTGAGCTGGCAGGTAAAATCTTTGACCTAGTGGAGTTTTTTGCAGGTTATGGTTTTAACAAATCGCACTCAGCAGCCTATGGCGTCTTGGCATATCAAACGGCTTATTTAAAACACTACTATCCTGCTGAATTTATGTCCGCCGTCTTGACATCGGAGATGAACAACACGGACACAGTGGTGTTTTTAATTGGTGATTGCAAAGAAAACTTTGGGCTGTCTGTATTGCCCCCAAGCATCAATCACAGTCAATGGCGATTTGTTACCGACCCTGATGACCCCACACACACTCGCATCATCTCAGGGCTTGGGGCGGTCAAAGGCGTGGGTGAAGATGCTGTGGCAAGCATTGTCAAAGCTCGCCAAGAAAGAGAATTTGCAGATTTGTATGATTTTTGCAACCGTGTGGACACCAAAAAAGTTGGTAAACGTGCCTTAGAAGCCTTGATTTGTGCAGGCTGTTTTGATGACATGGCAAAAAAACTTGCCCCACAATTTATCCACGAAAGCCACCACATACGGGGCGGACTGTGGGAGCAGTTGCCATCAGCAATGGAAGTGGCTCACCAAAACCGCCAAAATCTGCTAGATGGCACACTAGATTTATTTGCCGAAGTTGATGATGGTCTGTCTGTTGCCCCACCCTTAAAACCCATCATTTGGGGCGACCAAACTCGCCTGCGTGGCGAAAAAGACACGCTTGGGCTATATCTGACAGGGCACCCTTTGGACAAATATCGTCATGAACTGCCAAAATTTACTAACGTGCCTAGCCTAAGCGAGCTGACCGACACAGGTGCTGGCAAAATGGTTAAAGTGGCGGGGCTTGTCGTTGATGTGGCAAATTTTGGCAATCGCATTGCGGTTACTTTGGACGATGGCACAGCTCGCCTAGAAATTAGCTGTTATGCTGACAAATACTCCCACCTAAAATCCATCTTAGAAAGCAACATCAGTCTAAGTGATGCTTTGGTAGCCAAATATGAACGGCTTATCAAAAGCGAAAAAAACTTCAACCCCCAAAAACTCAACAGTCAAACGCTTGCCAAGATTGACAAAACCGACTGGGAAAATGTTCATAATCTTAACGGTTCTATCATCATTGCTCGCATTAGCGTGCGTGAAAATGATGGGCGGTTATTTTGCCGACTGCATGGAGCCAGCACATTAACCCAAGCTCGTCTTAAACACCTGACAGGTGTGCACCTTAAACTTGCCAGTGATGATACTGCCACTTTATATGAGCTTCTTGGACTGCTCAAAGAAAATAACCCACCCAATGACAGCGACATACCCCAAACCACCGATGAACATGGCAATACTGGCGATGACGGTGATGGTTGTCTGCCCATTTCTTTATTTTTACATGACGACTGTGGGTTGTGCAAAGTCATGGTAAATGAGCGTTTTCGCTTTTATCCATCAGATGAAACCATGAACGCCTTACACCGATTATTTAACACAGAAACCATCAAATTATACTGACGGAAAACTCATGTTGTCTTTTTTGCCAAACATTCGTATCATCATGATAAACACCACCTTACCTGCCAATATTGGCTCAGCCGCTCGTGCCATGCACACCATGGGGCTGTCAGATTTGGTGGTGGTCAGCCCAAAACTCCCCATTGATGAAAACAGTTATGCCAACTCAGCAGGCGGTGCTTGTATATTAGACAATGCACGCATTGTCCCAACACTTCATGATGCCATCTGTGATTGCTCACTCATTTTTGCATCATCAGCACGCTCTCGCCATCTGCCACGCCCTACCATTACCCCCACCCAGAGCACCACCATCATGGCACAATTTCTTACAAGCAATCCAACTGCCCGCATTGGCATTTTATTTGGGCGTGAAGACCGTGGTTTGACCAATGATGAGCTTGCCTTGGCAGATTATCACATACAAATCCCTGCCAATCCTGTCTATCCTGTGCTAAATGTGGCAAGTTCGGTGCAAGTCATTGCAAGTACGATATACGCACATTTTGCTGACACCGAACCAAACCGTACTGTCATGCCCATCACCATTCGCACCGATTGGGATTTACCTGCCATCACCCATGCCCAAAAAGACAGCTTGCAAAACAACATCACCGATTTAATGGTGGCACTCAACCTTGCTCGTGATGATGAACTCAAAGACTTGCCCAGCCGTTTATCTCGCTTGGTTGGTCGCCTACAACTTGACCAAAAAGAATACGCCATCTTACAGGCTTTGACTGCAAAAATGATTGCTTTAACCAAAAAATCCCAATAGCTTTTTGTGATGATAAATTTTTATGCTAAAATAACCAAAACATCCATCAAACCATGACCATGACGCTTTTTAAAAAACTGCTTGACCTAAAAAACAGCATTGATGACGACCTAAGTGCTGTACTTGCCAAAGACCCTGCCGCTCGCAACAAAACAGAGATTTTGCTTACTTATCCGGGCATTCACGCACGCACACTACACCGTGCGTCCCATGCTCTATGGCAAGCTGACCATAAATTTTTGGCTCGTGCCTTGTCGCATTTTACCCGTGTGAGTACAGGCATTGAGATTCACCCTGCCGCCAAAATCGGCAAACGCTTCTTTATTGACCATGGTATGGGTGTGGTGATTGGGGAAACAGCAGAAATTGGTGATGATGTTACTTTATATCATGGTGTTACGCTTGGTGGTGTGTCATGGGAAAAAGGCACAAAACGCCATCCCACCCTTGGCAATAATGTCGTGGTTGGTGCAGGGGCAAAGATTTTAGGTGGCTTTACCGTTGGTAATAACGCCAAGGTTGGCTCAAATGCTGTGGTTGTCAAGCCTGTTCCTGATAATGTAACCATGGTCGGAGCAACCGCTCGCATGATAGACAAAAACACCAAAAATAACGCCAAAAAAAGTGATGATGGCTTTAATGCTTATGGGGTCAGCACCGATAAAGACCCTGTTGCCACCAGTATCGCCAAACTACTAGACCATATCCAAGCCCAAGATAAACGTATAGAAGAATTGCAAAACGCCATCTGTCGGCTTGACCCTACCTTTTGTAAGTCAAAAAGCCAAGCGATTGATTCTGATGACTTAGACATCTTAGACAATCCAAAATCTGATGTTGGCACTTAATTTAACAAACTTTGATAACATGGGGAGTAACTCCCCTTTTTATTTTGCCATCTTTTTTATCGCACCAACTTATGTTTGGCAAGCCTTAGATGCGTCATAAGTCGCGGTTTTTTTTAACAATCCTTTACTAATTTCTTTTAAATTTTTTGTTAAAATGATTGCTTTTAATAATTTAACATATTTTTAAAATTTTATTAAAAATTTAAGCATTATGTTAAATAAATATTTGTCTTTAAGTAGGAAAAATCTTATGGCGTGGCAACAAATCCATTTACAACTCACCAAAGACCAAGTAGAGCTGGCAGAAGCTTTATTTTATGAAGCCGAAGCGGTGTCCATTTTATTAGAAGATGCAGGCGATGAGCCTTTATTTGAGCCGCTGCCTAATGAAGAGCCGCTATGGGCAGATGTGATTTTGACGGCGATTTTTGACACACATACTGATGAGCGTTTTTTGTCAGTAGATTTTGAACATCTCGCCCAAGACATCGCCGCAACTGTCAGAGCAAGCCGTGTGTGGCTTACTACCTTAGATGACAAAGATTGGACTCGTGAATGGATGAGCCACTATACCCCCATCAAATGTCAAGGCAACTTATGGATAGTCCCCCAATGGCTAAATGCTCCCGACCCTGATGCCATCAACCTTATCTTAGACCCCGGTTTGGCATTTGGCACAGGCTATCATGCCACAACACGACTGTGTTTGGATTGGCTAAGTGAGCAAGATTTAACCGACAAAATTGTCATAGATTATGGCTGTGGCTCAGGCGTATTAGGCGTGGGTGCTTTATTACTGGGTGCCAAGCAGGTTTTAGCGGTAGATATAGACCCCCAAGCGGTACTCGCCACTCGCCAAAATGCTAAGCTCAATGGTGTGTCAGATAAAATGTTGGTTTTTTTACCCGAAGAGTTTCAAGCCCACCAAAAAGAACATCACATCATCGCTGATGTCATCACTGCTAACATTTTAGCCAAGCCACTCATTCATTTTGCCCCTTATTTTGCTACTTTATTAAAAAATGGTGGACAAATTGTTTTGGCAGGACTGATTGAAAACCAAACCGAAGATGTCAAAAATGCCTATTCGCCCTATTTTAAAATTGACCCACCCTACCATTACGACACCCCCGATGACCACCATTGGCATCGTTTATCTGCTATTAAGCTCACTTAACCCCTAAATCGTTGTAAATCATCAAACAATTTAGTAGCATAGCCACCAAGACGGTCAATTATTCGCCATTACTACTGTCTTGGCACGGCTATTTTTTTACACAATTCTAACACAGTTACTATTTTGTAAAAATAGCATCATAAATACAAATCGGCTAAATTTTTGGCGTTATTTTTGCAATTTTTATGTGAAACTAATCGGTTTGCTTTGTGCCAACCCAATAATAATAAAAGCATTGGAACACCCATGAGTCAGCAACATACACAATGCCCCAGTTGTGGGGCGGTTTACCCCATGCCAAGTGCTAAAATTGGCAATCCCACTGCAAAAGCAAAGTGTGGGCGTTGTCAGCAGGTTTTTTTACTTAATGACAATCTGGTTCAAAGTAAGCCGCCCATTTCTCAGGCTCACCAAACACCCAATGCTCACACAAATGTTGCACAAAACACGTCCATTGACCAAATACCGCCTTCTGCACCCAACACATCAAAGTTGGCACAATCTGTGCAAGTGCAAGAAGAACAAACAGTTGATGATTTTAGCCGTTTTTTAGATGAACAAATGCAAATTGCCACATCAAGCATACATGGCGAAAAATCACCAGATGGCACCACAAATGAAGCATGGATACAAGATGCCCTAGATAATAGCAACCCCAATGATGTTGCTATCAATCAAAGCACTAACACCCATGCCAATCCAAAAGCCGACATTGACCTAAGCACCATTATTGCCCCTGCGTCCAATCTCGGTCAAAAAAGAATGCCATCTTTTAAAAAAGCGATGTCGCACAGACCCACCACCCAGCAACTGGCAACCAAAAAATCCTTTGTCAGTCAGCTCATGTGGTTGATTGGTTCTATAATTTTGATGGGGCTGATGGTGATGCAATACACATTATTTAATTTAGAAAGTATCATCGCTAGTCCATCTCATGCTGACAAGGTGCACGCTTTTTGCTCTTTGGCAAAATGTAGTGCCCCCCACGCTGATTTAGGGAGCATTGCCATTAGTGCCACACACAAAAACAGCAGCAACAAAACCGATGTTATCATCACTTTTTTTAACAGAAGTAGCCAAGAGCAGTTATATCCTGACCTGTTGGTGCGTCTAAAAGATAGCAAAGGTGTCGTAGTGGCTGATTTTGTGGCAAAACGCAGTGATTATTTGGCAGAATCCCAAAAAAGCATATTAGGCAATCAAACCAAACGCATTCAGCTAACCGTTAAACTCAAACAAACGCCGACTGTCGTAGAAGTTACTCCTTTGTATCAGTCTCCTTAGGTTGTCAAAGGCTATATGGCCTAGACGTTTTTATTAATAGGTTAATAAGGTTAATTATGACTACTGAAAACACACTTCACCCACTACACACACACGTTGAAAGTGCGGTACAACAACACCTAAACGCTCTAAATGGCGAAACACCCAGCCAACTATATGAGCTATTTTTAGGTGAATTTGAAAAACCTTTGCTGATTTCTGTGTTACGTTACACCCACGGCAATCAATCCAAAGCCGCCCAAATCCTAGGTCTCAACCGTGGTACACTACGCACCAAGCTAAAAACCTATGATTTGCTTAAAAAATAATCTTTTACCCACATAAAAGAAATTTTGCTTTATAAATACCCCAATAATTGGTATCATTAGTAGGCGTTTAGCACTTATTCTAATTTTACCAATTGGGGTTTTTATGAGTTTTTCACGTTTTGCACTTTTGTCAGTTTCAGACAAAACAGGCATTGTAGAATTTGCCCAAGGGCTAAGTCAGTTTGGATTTGGGATTTTATCCACAGGCGGTACTTACAAACTACTCAAAGACAATGGCGTGTCCGTCATTGAAGTCTCTGAGCACACAGGCTTTCCTGAAATGATGGATGGTCGTGTCAAAACCTTACACCCAAAAATTCATGGTGGCATTTTAGCTCGCCGTGGTATTGATGATGCGGTCATGGCAGAACATGGCATTGATGGCATTGATTTGGTGGTGGTCAATCTTTACCCTTTTGCTCAAACCGTTGCCAATCCTGACTGTACGCTTGCTGATGCCATTGAAAACATTGATATTGGTGGCCCCACAATGGTACGTGCTGCCGCTAAAAACCACGCATCTGTTGGTATTGTGGTTAATGTATCTGACTATCATCAAGTTCTTAATGAACTCAAAGAAACAGGCAGTTTATCACACGATACTCGCTTTGATTTGGCGGTAAAAGCTTTTGAACATACTGCTCAATACGATGGGATGATTGCCAATTATTTGGGAGCAAGGCTAAATGCTCAGGTAGATAAATTTGCTCGCACCTTTAACACCCAGTTTACCAAAGCCCAAGATTTACGCTATGGTGAAAACCCACATCAATCCGCAAGTTTTTATACCGAAAGCACCGCCAGCGAAGCCTCTGTTTCAACCGCACGTCAGCTCCAAGGCAAAGAGCTGTCTTATAACAACATTGCTGACACAGATGCCGCCTTAGAGTGCGTCAAATCCTTTACAAAGCCTGCTTGCGTCATCGTAAAACACGCCAATCCATGTGGCGTGGCAGTATCTACCGATGGTATTTTGAAAGCTTATCATCTGGCTTATGCCACCGACCCTGAGTCTGCCTTTGGTGGGATTATCGCTTTTAACAGAGAACTTGACACTCAGACCGCCCAAGCCATTGTGGAACGTCAATTTGTAGAAGTGATTATCGCACCAAGTGTGGCAGATGGCGTGTTGGACATTACAGCTGCCAAGAAAAATGTACGAGTATTGGTCTGTGGTGATTTGCCAAATCCAAGTGAACGCAAGGCACAATTAGACTATAAACGCGTCAATGGCGGATTGCTTGTTCAAGATCAAGATTTAGGCATGATTGATAAATCTGACCTTAAAGTTGTTACCAAAATCGCCCCCACCAATGAACAGCTTGATGATTTGATTTTTGCATGGAAAGTTGCCAAATATGTCAAATCCAATGCCATCGTCTATGCCAAAAATCGTCAAACCGTCGGTATTGGTGCAGGTCAGATGAGTCGTGTCAATTCGGCTCGTATTGCAGGCATTAAGGCAGAGCACGCAGGTCTGGTGGTAGAAGGTGCGGTAATGGCATCAGATGCGTTTTTCCCATTCCGTGATGGCATTGATAATGCTGCCAAAGCAGGGATTAAATGCATCATTCAGCCCGGTGGCTCTATGCGTGATGATGAGACCATTGCTGCTGCTGATGAGCATGGCATCGCCATGGTGTTTACAGGCATGAGACATTTTAGACACTAAGATTTAGTTGCCATACAAAAACCCCTTAATGATTAAGGGGTTTTTAAAATTTCTAAGTTCAATCTTTATTTTATCCAAAAACCATCGTCATGGGCAGATTTTTGTTTACCCCATGATTTGTCTTTACTCAATTTTAATGACTAGAATTTCACCACTTCTACCCCACCATCGCTTGCTTTTAGCATGATATGGGCAGATTGACTGGCGAAAATGCCATTACACACCACACCCACAATATTGTTGAGCACTTGTTCAAAATCGCTGGGATTTTTAATGTCCAGCTCATAAGTATCCAAAATCACATGACCATAATCCGTAACAAAGTTCTCACGGTACACAGGGTCGCCCCCTAATTTGACCAGCTCACGAGCCACATAAGAGCGGGCTTGTGGCAACACTTCTACCGCCACAGGAAATCTGCCAAGCTTATCCACCACCTTGCTATCATCTACCATGCAGACAAACTGCTTAGATGCTGCTGCTACGATTTTCTCACGAGTCAAAGCACCGCCGCCACCTTTTATCATGTTGCCCTGTGCGTCTATTTCGTCTGCACCATCTATATACAAATCAAGTTCACCCACCGCATTTAAATCAAAAATCTCAATGCCCAAAGCACGAAGTTTATCTTCGGTAACTTTGGAGCTGGCGACCGCCCCTTTTAGGCGAACTTGTGGCAACAGTTCAATCAAGCAATTGACTGTACTGCCCGTTCCCACGCCCAAAATCATACCATCTTCTACATAATCAAGGGCGGATTTGGCAACAGCTCGTTTTTGGGCAAGTTTAGGGTCAGTATGTGTCATAAAACGTCTCTGATTGATGGTAAATAGGTCATCAGCAAGTGATTTAACCAAGATAGGGGAGTATTTTACTAAAAAATCCGTCAAAATAAAACCACAAACACTCAAATCACCAACTGTTCCAAATAACAAGGTGGTACACATTCTGTGAGCCATACGCCATTATCTGAACGATAAAACACCCTGCCGTCTGTATTCATTTGATTGGCATTGACTTGTAATACTGCCACTTTTCCATGACGTTTACCCACTTTGATGGCAGTTTGCACATCACAACTTAGATGAACATGATGACGACTTTGGGCGGTCAGTCCCATTTGCCAAATGCTTGACAAATGCTGTATCGCCGTGCCATGATACAGCACATCAGGCGGAGTTTGTGGCAACAGCTCCAAATCAACGATGACAGAATGCCCTTGATTGGCACGGATTTTTTGACCATCTGAACTGTATGAAAATCGCTGTTTGTCGTTTTTTGCCACCACTTCATCAAGTACCGCCCTATCCATGGGAAAAGGCGAATTTTGTAGGGCAGATAACAGCTCATCCACCGCCACATAGCCCTGACGGTCTAAGGTAATGCCCACTGATTCTGGTTGGTGGCGTAAAATTTTACTTAATAGACGGCTGCGATTTTTTAAAAATTTGGCATAAGCAATTTGGGCTTTTTGCTGTTCATTGGTCAAAGGCAATTCTGTATGGTGCATGGTCATCACAAACATAAAATTTTTATTAATGTAGCAAAAATCATCAAACCTAGCAAGAGCCAAATACTATAAACAAAAAGCTGTGCTATCCTGATAAAAATTCAGGGATTGGTGGTTCGTATCAGGTTGCAATTTATCCAAAATATGAGAAATCTTAAAAAATGATAAATATTTTTGGATTTTACTAAAACCACTCTTAAAAACCATCACAACCAAACACACAAGGCGGATAAAGATGAAAATATATTGTGATTTATTTTTGGAACACCCAACCAATGATAATTCATTAAGATTTTTAGAATTGTTAGATAAAAATTTCAAATACAATCACGATAAATTATATCATGGATATTTAAATATCTGTGTTGAAAGATTAAAATTAATTAATTTAATCAGCATTTTAAAAGATAAAAAAATAAATTATTATAGCGTGCCCTTACAGTACAAGAATAATATAAATATAACAGCAAAAGAAGCATTTCAAATAGCAAAAAAATCAACAAGATATAAAGACGTAGAGCCATTAATTGATTCTGCTTTTCATCATCATACGCCATTATTTTATTCTTTTAAGACGGTTTTTGTGGGAAATAATCCTGATGGCTTTATACCTAATAATGTCATGATAGATAAAATAGATGGGCATTTATGGAGCGATTTTGAATATGATGGTTATATGTATGATTTTAATTTAAAGTTTTAACTGTATGAAGCCCAACCCCGCCTTCAACAAAAGCACCGATAGCGAAGAAAAAAATGCGAAATTAAAGATATAATAATACCACAGATACATCAAGATGACCTTATGGCTTAAATAGCCCTTTTAATTATTAACACTTACATGCTTTATTTTATAGCAAACCCCCAACACCCATTGATATCCTCTGTACACAAACTTACAATTCATCCACACTCATTTACACAACCATCTCATGAATTACCACACCGAACAACTCCCCGATTGGCTATTTTCTGACCGCTTATATGAGAACAGTTTGTTCTTTTATACATTGATT
>NZ_NKHK02000011.1 GCF_002224245.2 Moraxella sp. VT-16-12 | reverse complement strand
GGGGAATTGGTATGGAAATTGCATAAAAATAAAATGATATGATTTGATGGAGTGTGGTGTGTTTAAGCAGAGGGGTGCCAAAGGGTGAGTTTCTATAGGCATCATTAACATCTAAACGGATTGTCTGAGCGACGTACTCGCTCTTTGTTGTCTTGATTTTTGGGTAACATACGCCTAAAAAAGTCTGCATAAACATAAGCACCAGGAGAGAGATAGATTTTATCTACCATGTTTTTGACTTCGACATCATAGTTGATGTACAAGTTTTTATTGTGCCAATCCTCGCATATCTTTTCGTCATTTAAATCGGTGATGTATATCATGCGACATTCTTGTTCTTCTTGAAAGGCGGTGTGTTTAATCAGGTAGCGTAAAGGCAGCAAGATAAAACCTATCGCTTCCAAGATTTCTTTTGTTGAGCTTTGAAGGATTTCTTCAATTTGTTTTGTGATTTCTATAAGGGTGTCCTCCACCTCTTTTTCTTCTGCTTCTATATATTTTTCTTTGTAATCTGTATAATTTTTTTGGGCTTCTGATGGGTCTTGACCGCCATATTGAGCTTCTCGATAAAAGGTGATTTTGTTTCTTTGGGCTAAACGTAAATAGCCGCTTTTTGGGTCAATATAAATGCAGCGATATAAGGCTTGTTGTTCTATTGATTGTGTTTTGTTTGGTGTTTCTGATTTGTTTGAGTGTTCCTTTGGATTGTCCAACTCATTAAGTTTTAATGCCTGACTCATAAAACCAAACTTTGCTGTGTGATTAAAAAACTCAGGTTTAAATACCAAGCTAACCCCAGAAGCCTCCTTATTATCTTCTTTGCCGTATAGGCGAAATTGGTTTAAGCTGTCATGATTAAAGGTAAAACAGCTGATAAAGACATTGGTATTCTCATCATCGGTAAAAATCTCGTTTACCAATGCTTGTTGGGGTTTGGATTGATTTTGTAGATATTCACCGAGTACCAAGCCTTCTGTTGGGTCATTGACATTTTTGATGCTGTTTAGACGAAAAGATGAAGGAGGGTTTTTATCATCACCTTGAATCAGCAATTTGGCAACCGTTGCCTTGGTATAATGTGCAACTTTTTGTTCATAGGTGTTGTCGCTTTTGATGTGTAATTTTTGCAATAGGTTAGCTGTGTTGTTAAAAATCGCTTGTAAGTTTTCGTGAGTGTCTTTTGGGCAGGTAAGAATTTTGATATAAGATTCTGCTTTGTAATAATGATGGGTTTTTGAATTTTGAAAAGCCTTAATCGCTCCCTCAACATCACCTTGCTCTCCTAAAGTAATCCCTAAATTAACCTGTGCTTTGGCATAAACTTCAGGAGAATCCTCTCTTTGTACATTACGATAAGCCCTAATCGCCCCTTTAATATCACCTTGCTTTCCTAAAGTATTTCCTAAATTAACCTGTGCTTTGGCATAAGTTTCAGGAGTATCCTCTCTTTGTACATTACAATAAGTTTCAATCGCTCCTTTAATATCGCCTTGCTCTTCCAAAGTAATTCCTAAAATAAGCTGTGCATGAGCATAAGCTTCAGGAGAATCCTCTCTTTGTACATTACAATAAGCTTCAATCGCTCCTTTAATATCGGCTTGCTTTCCTAAAGCAATCCCTAAAATAAGCTGTGCTTTGGCATAAGCTTCAGGAGAATCCTCTCTTTGTACATTACAATAAGCTTCAATCGCTCCTTCAATATCGCCTTGCTCTCTTAAAGTATTTCCTAAATTAACCTGTGCTTTGGCATAATTTTTAGGAGAATCCTCTCTTTGCACATTACAATAAGCTTCAATCGCCCCTTTAATATCACCTTGCTCTCCTAAAGCAACCCCTAAATAAAACTGTGCTTTGGCATAAGCTTCAGGAGAATCCTCTCGCTCAATGGATTGCCAAATCTGTATGGCTTGATTCACTTCGCCTTGTTGATATAAATTTAAAGCTTGTTTTAAAAGTGCGGTACTGTCCATTATTTTTCCTGATACGGTTTGTTTTAAGCAATCTGCCATCATTCTACCAAAAATCATGTTATAATACACCCAACTTGACGGAGTACAGCTTAGCTGTTGAGATTGCTGTTGCAAAATCCGCCGAACCTGACAAGGTTAATACCTGCGTAGGAATCAAGTGAACAAAGTAAAATCTGCATTATCCTTATGATGATGGCTATGTTTTCCTTTTACTCGCTTGATTTGTTTAGCTAAAAGGAATATTCATGAGCCAATCAACAAATCAACTTGACACCACCATCGCCCAGCACGAACAAGAAGCCCAGGATTTGACTCGCACTTTGCCTGCCTCCAAAAAGGTCTATGTGCAAGGCTCACGTGCCGATATCCAAGTACCATTTCGTGAAATTAGCCTTACTGACACGCCCACAGGACTTGCCAAAGATGGCTTTGAAAAAAATGAGCCGATTTTGGTGTATGATACCTCGGGCGTTTATACCGACCCCAATGTTAGCATTGATTTAAATCAAGGGTTACCCAAGCTGCGTCAAGGCTGGATTAACGAGCGTGATGACACCGAGCAGTTGGATGGTTTAACCTCCCAGTTTGGGCGTGAGCGTTTAAAAGACATTCGCACTGAAAATATCCGCTTTGCTCATATCACCAACCCAAGACGAGCCAAACTTGGCAAAAACGTTACCCAAATGCACTATGCTCGCCAAGGCATTATCACCCCTGAAATGGAATACATCGCCATTCGTGAAAATCAGCGTCAGCGTGAAGGCGTGGACATGCGTCAGCATCAGGGGCAAAATTTTGGGGCGAATAATTTGCGTGAGATTACCCCTGAGTTTGTGCGTTCTGAGGTGGCTAGCGGGCGTGCCATCATTCCTGCCAACATCAATCACCCAGAATGTGAGCCGATGATTATTGGGCGTAACTTTTTGGTCAAAATCAACGCCAATATCGGCAACTCTGCCCTAGGGTCTAGCATTGAAGAAGAAGTCGCCAAAATGACATGGGCGACACGTTGGGGGGCGGATACCATCATGGATTTATCCACCGGTAAAAACATCCATGAAACGCGCGAGTGGATTATCCGTAATTCGCCTGTGCCGATTGGGACAGTGCCGATTTATCAAGCCCTTGAAAAGGTGGGCGGTGTTGCCGAAGATTTGACGTGGGAGATTTTTAAAGACACGCTCATTGAGCAAGCCGAGCAAGGCGTGGATTATTTTACCATTCACGCTGGTGTCTTGCTTCGCTATGTGCCACTGACCGCGGGTCGCTTGACAGGCATTGTCAGCCGTGGCGGCTCTATCATGGCACAGTGGTGTTTGGCTCACCACAAAGAAAACTTTTTGTACACGCATTTTGATGAGATTTGTGAAATCATGAAGGCTTATGACGTGTCATTTAGTTTGGGTGATGGATTGCGACCGGGCTGTATCCAAGATGCCAATGATGAAGCACAGTTTAGCGAGCTACGCACACTTGGCGAGCTGACCCAAAGAGCGTGGGAGCATGATGTGCAGGTGATGATTGAAGGGCCAGGACACGTGCCCATGCACATGATTAAAGAAAACATGGATTTGCAGCTTGAAGTGTGTAAAGAAGCACCATTTTATACGCTCGGTCCGCTCACCACCGACATTGCCCCGGGTTATGACCACATCACCAGTGCCATTGGAGCGGCGATGATTGGTTGGTATGGCACAGCAATGCTTTGCTATGTAACGCCAAAAGAGCATTTGGGTCTGCCCAACAAAAAAGACGTCAAAGATGGCATCATCACCTACAAAATCGCTGCCCACGCCGCTGACCTTGCCAAAGGACATCCTGCCGCTCAGGTACGCGATAATGCCCTATCTAAGGCACGCTTTGAGTTTCGTTGGGAAGACCAATTTAATTTGGCACTTGACCCAGATACTGCTCGTTCTATGCACGATGAGACCATGCCCAAAGAAGCTCATAAATCAGCACACTTTTGTTCTATGTGCGGCCCGAAGTTTTGCTCCATGAAAATCACCCAAAATGTGCGTGATTATGCCGCCAAGCAAGAGATGGAGCAAGGCATGCAAGAAATGAAAGCAAAGTTTCATGAAGAAGGCAGTAAGCTGTATCATGAAGTGTAAAAGATAATGGTGTGTATTTGATGAATTTAACTGATTTAAAATCAATAAGTTAAAAACTTTTTAAAATTTTATTTAAAAAATGCTTGACTTGGTTTTAAAATCCTATATAATACGCACCACAACAAGCGAGATTGGTAACAATCAAGTTTGATTGGGTGGTTAGCTCAGTTGGTAGAGCGTCTGCCTTACAAGCAGAGGGTCAGCGGTTCGAATCCGTTACCACCCACCATAGTTTTTTAACTTTACTGATAAAGTTAAGCGACCTAGCAGCGGTAGTTCAGTTGGTTAGAATACCGGCCTGTCACGCCGGGGGTCGCGGGTTCGAGTCCCGTCCGCTGCGCCATTTTTAACTGGTTTTTCCAGTTTAGCCCCCAAATCTCCCCTGATTTGGGGATTTTTTTATTAAAATTATTTAGCGGTTTTTTAAATTGTGTCAAAAGTTGATGTCTGCCATTTGGTACACATCATAAGCAGGCACTTCGTAAGGGTGGGCTTGCCTATAAGCCTGCACCACAGCATGAATTTTATCATCAGGTACGATGGTTTCTACACGCCATTCAGGCACATACTCTACCTTATCAATCTCACCGATGGCAGGATTTGAGCCTTTTAGGGGCTTAAACTGCCCCATGCCAAGCACCTGCCAAGAGCAATGACTGTATCCATCATACATGCCTGCTCCTGCATTAAATAGGGCGGTTTTGACCACTTCTACATGACTTTCTGGAATGTATGCAATAAATTTATACATTTAAGTTTACCAATAAGTATTGAGTTGTTTTAACTGAATTTACAAAAACTAAAACTTTATAATTTTAAAAAAACCCAAAGAAATCTTTGGGCTTTTACTAACAATTTTGACCAAACATCAGTCAAGTGGAACACCAATGCGTCTTGCCACTTCTTCATAGCCTTCTACCACATCGCCCAAGCCTTGGCGGAAACGGTCTTTATCCAGTTTTTTCTTAGTGTCTTTGTCCCATAGGCGACAGCCATCTGGCGAAAACTCATCACCCAAGACCACACGCCCATGAAACAGCCCAAATTCCAATTTAAAGTCCACCAACATCAAGCCTGCTTCATCAAAAATCTGGCTGAGTATCTCATTGACCTTGTGAGTGATGGCGTGCATTTGGTCAAGCTCATCGGCAGTGGCATAGCCTAGGGCAATGGCGGTGCTTGGGGCGAGCATGGGGTCGCCTAGCTTGTCATCTTTATAAAACAGCTCATAAGTCGGCGGTAATAGTGGCAAGCCTTCTTCTAGCCCCAAACGCTTCATCAAACCACCAGCAGCGTAGTTACGCACCACGCACTCCACAGGTATCATTTTTAGGTGCTTGACCAGCACTTCATCATCAGACAGCTGACGCTCAAAGTGCGTTTCAATACCCGCATCAGCCAATTTTTGCATGATAAAAGCGTTAAAACGGTTATTGACTTTGCCTTTGCGGTCAAGTTGGGCGATTTTTTCGCCATTAAAAGCAGACGCATCATTGCGAAAATGCAAAATCAGATAATCAGGATTGTCAGTTTTGTAAACAGATTTGGCTTTGCCAGTGTAAAGTAAGTCTTGTTTTTGCATGTCGTTTCTCAAAATTGGTGGGTGTTTTCAATCTATTATGATGATGTATCAAAGCACAACTACTGCACTTTTGGTGGCTTAGGCAGTGCGTACTGTGAGCCTGATTCGTTGGTGATGTCTAGTGTATTTTGACCAACGCTTGGGGTTGGGTACAGTGGCACAAACTCAGCACTACGCTGATTGGCAGGCAGTTTGATGGGGTCAAGTTTGTGGCTTTTTTGATAATCCAAACTGCCATTGTCTCGTTTACCTGTCCAACCTTTGATGGTGCTACAACCTGACACAGCCAGTGTGGCGACTAGCATCAGGGTGCTTATCTTTGTCATGTTCATGGGTTTGTTTCCGTGTTGATTAGCTGTGCTTTGATTAGGGCTTTGTCAATGATGGCTTGGGATTGTTCTGACAACCACACCAAAGGCAAACGAATGCCTTTATCAATCTTGCCCATTTTGTACAAGGCGTATTTGGTTGGTTGTGGGCTGGCTTCACAAAACAAGTCGGTGTGCAAATGCTTAATGGTGTCGTTGATGGCGTTTGCTTCATCAAATTTGCCATCTAGGGCAAGCTTAAATATCTGTCCCATCGCCTTTGGGGCGACATTGGACGTTACCGAGATGTTGCCTTTGCCACCAAGACGCACCAGCTCCACCGCTGTTGGGTCATCGCCAGAAAGTACCACCATGTTGTCGCCCACTCGCTCAATCAGGCTCTTGCCACGCACCAAATCACCAGTGGCATCTTTAATCGCCACAATGTTGGGTATCGTCATCAAACGTGCGACCGTATCTTCTGTCATGTCCACCACCGTCCGCCCCGGAACGTTGTAGAGCATTTGGGGCACATCCACCGCTTCGGCGATGGTTTTGTAATGCTGATAAATGCCTTCTTGGCTAGGTTTGTTATAATATGGCACAACAAGCAACGCACAATCCGCCCCCACTTTTTTGGCATGAGTGGTCAGCTCAATGGCTTCGGCGGTGTTGTTTGCCCCAGTACCTGCAATCACAGGCACACGACCGCCAACGTATTTCACAAAAAACTCAATCACCGCACAATGCTCGCTCATGGATAAAGTTGCACTTTCGCCCGTTGTGCCAACCGCCACCAACGCATCAGTCCCTTGCTCAATCTGCCAATCAATCAGCTCACCCAAACGTGGATAATCTACCGCACCATCTTTTGTCATGGGCGTGATAAGGGCGGTAATTGACCCTTTGAGTTTTGCCTTAATGGCATGATAATCATAAGTTGCCATGTTATTAACCCGTAACATTAAAAGCCCTAGTTTAGCATTTTCAAGGTCATTTTTGAATGTTTGATGAAAAAAATATTGGATAATTTATATTTTATATTAATTTATCATCTTTTATTTGCAATATAAAATATATTGTTTTTGTGTCTTTGTCAGGTTAAGTAGGTGTTTGATAATATTGCTGATATTTTTTAGCAGTATTGGATATTTGGTGTGAATGTGTCATCTTGATGATTTAAATAAAAAAATCACCTAAAAATATTGACAGCCACAAACCCCATCCGTCCAACAACAATCAACGAACAGGGCATAAGTGCCATTTATTTTGGGTGCATACTGGCGTTTTGGTAAGCGGTTTTGTCTTTTTGCCACACAGCCATTTTTATTCAATTCTTAGCCCCAAAATCGCTGGCGTGCCATCACGAATAATGCCGATTGTTACCACACCTTGCTTAGGTAAGCTGACTAAGGCTTGACCAAAGGCGGTGATGTTGGGGGTAGGGCGTTGGTTGAGACTGACGATGATGTCGCCTACTGACAATCCTGCTCGCTCTGCAATGCTGCCTATCTCCACACTGCTAATCACCATGCCACCTGACACATCATAGCGAGCGAGCATGGCGTTTTCACTGGGGGTGAGTTCTTTTAGGCGAATGCCAAGACGTGGTTTGTCGTCATTTTGTTCTTTGATGGTCAGCTCTTGGGGGCTGTGGTCAAATCTGCCTTGTAAGGTTAGGGATTTTTTATTGCGTTGAATGTTTAGGTGAAATGGGTCAGCAGGTTTGGCACTGCTAATTGCCATCACCAAATCAGACGCATGAATGATGTTTTGACCGTTAAAGGTCAGTACCACATCGCCTATTTTTAGTCCAGCTTTTTGGGCAGGCGAGTCAGGAGCAATGCGAGTTACCAACGCACCTTGTGGACGAGACAGTCCATAGGCTTCTGCTAAATTGCGGTCAATGTCTTGTAAACCTATCCCAAAATAAGCACGGCTTACCTTGCCTGTTGCCTTAATCTGTCTGTAAATGTCTATCGCCATGTCCATCGGAATGGAAAATGACAGCCCCATATGTCCGCCTGTGCCACTAAAAATGCGAGAATTAACACCGACCACTTCGCCTTTTTGATTAAATAAAGGACCGCCAGAGTTGCCTTGGTTGAGTGCCACGTCCGTTTGAATAAATGGCACAACCGCTTCACGGCTAAAATTACGACTTTTGGCGGATACGATTCCTGCCGATGCTGAATAATCAAAGCCAAATGGCGAACCAATCGCCAGTACAGGCTCACCAACTTTTAAGGCGGTGCTGTTACCAACTTTTAAGGCGGGATAACCTTTGCCTTGGATTTTTAGGACGGCAATGTCTGAGGCGGCGTCTGAGCCGACCAAAACAGCATCTAGCTCTGAGCGGTCTTTGAGAGTAACGGTGATGGTTTTTGCACCATCTACAACATGGTGATTTGTTAAAATGTATCCATCAGAGCTGATAAAAAACCCTGTGCCGTAGCCATATTCTATGGTGGGAATGTCAGGCACATTGACACGATTGCCAAAGAATTGGCGTAACACTTGGGCTTGGTGAGCCAATGCCAACTCTTCTTCGCTGACTGATTTGGTGATACTGACTCGCACCACACCATCAGAGACTTGCTCCACCAAAGAAGAAAAATCCACCGCAAGGGCAGCATGGGCTTGGGAGATGATGGGTAAAGGAGCAATGGATAAAAATAAAGCAAGTGTCAAGGTACGTAACTTATTTAGCATAAAAAATCCTATGTAATCACAAATTTTAACAGTCTATTGTAAATGAAAATTATCATCATGCCCTAAAATACGCCCATTCGTCAAGTTGGGATTGTGTTTTTATCTTGCTGATTTCTTTTTGTGGCATTTTAGCAAACAAACTGATTATGTTATAATAAAATTGCTTTTCATTTACTTAACCAATTGAGAAAATTATGAACATTATGACACTCACTGACAATGCTGCCAAAAAACTTGCCAAACTCAAATCCGCTGAAGGTAACGACAAACTCATGCTTCGTGTTTATGTAACAGGTGGCGGCTGTTCGGGGTTTTCTTATGGCTTTGATTTTGCCGAAGAGCTAGACGACGACGACGCCACGTTTGACAATGGCGATGCCACCTTGGTGGTGGACAGTCTAAGTTATCAATATTTGCACGGCTCAACCATTGACTATGTAGAAGGACTAGAAGGCTCACGTTTTGTGGTGGAAAATCCCAATGCCACGACAACATGTGGCTGTGGGTCGTCTTTTTCTATTTGAGTTTGACAAGTTACAAATCTTTTATCACTCTTAAATCAGCTTTTTATTCAATATTGGAAACGTCATGCAATTTTCTACTTTTGGTCAAAAATTCACTCGCCAAAGCGGTATTTTACAACTGATGGACGATTTGGGGCAAGCTTTGGCATCTGATAAGCCTGTCAATATGCTGGGCGGTGGCAATCCTGCGATGATTCCTGCGGTTAATGAAGTTTATCAAGCCACCTTAGAACAACTGGTGGCAGATGGTACGGCACTTAATAGTGTGGCGAATTATTCCACGCCACAGGGCGATAAGGCGTTTGTAGATAGTTTGGTGGACTTTTTTAATCGTCATTATGACTGGGGTTTGACAGCAGATAACATCGCCTTAACCAATGGTTCGCAAAATGCCTTTTTTTATCTGTTTAATCTGTTTTCAGGCGATTTTGGTGGCACGGATAAAAAAATCCTTCTGCCACTTGCACCTGAGTACATCGGCTATGCAGATGCTCATGTGGACGGCACGCATTTTGTGGCGGTAGAACCCATCATTGATGAGTGTACGCACGATGGGCAGGCGGGGTTTTTTAAATACCGAGTGGATTTTGAGCGATTGAAAAATCTGCCTACTTTGCAAAACGGGCAAATTGGGGCGATTTGTGTCTCACGTCCCACCAATCCTACGGGCAATGTGCTGACCGATGATGAGATGGATAAATTATCCGCCATTGCTCAGGCTCATGACATACCGCTCATCATTGATAATGCGTATGGTATGCCATTTCCAAACATCATCTACACCGACACAACCTTAAATTTTGATGACAATACGATTTTGTGTTTTAGTTTATCAAAAGTGGGTTTGCCAAGCGTGCGTACAGGCATTATCGTGGCAAATCCTGCGGTCATCAAGGCAGTATTGGCGATGAACGCCATTATCAACTTAGCTCCCACTCGCTTTGGGGCAAGCCTTGCCAAGCCATTATTTGATAATGATGAGATTATTCGTTTGTCCCAAACCGCCATTTTGCCGTTTTATCAACGTCAAAGCAAACTTGCTGTGCGTCTGTTAAAAGAGCAATTTGCCAATTTGCCTGTATATATCCACAAGCCAGAAGGGGCGATGTTTTTGTGGGTGTGGTTTAAGGATTTGCCCATCACCAGCCAAGAGTTGTACGAACGCCTAAAAGAACAAGGCACGCTCATCATTCCTAGCCGTCATTTTTTTGTGGGGATAGATACCACGCAGTATTGCCACGCTCATGAATGTATCCGCTTATCAGTTGCTCAAAGCGATGAAGTTTTAACAGCAGGGATAGCGATGATTGGTGAAGTGGTGCGGTCGGTATATGAATGATGACGTCTGCTGAGACAATCATTTGTTTTGTTGGGTGAGTTTTGTCAAATTTATTTTACCAAAATCTTGATGGAAAAAAATAATGAACAAGCACAAAACTTTAATTCATATTGCTGTTTTAGCGGCTACCATCATTGGCTCTATTTTATATTTTTATATTTTCAATGATTATCAAGAAATATTTAAAAACTCTTGGCTTTCATTGATTTTTATGGTGATTGTCATTCATGTATTGATAGAATTATTTTTTAAGCTGCTTTTAAGGGTTTTTCAAGAGAAGATTCCCCATATTTTTAAAAAAGAAAATGCTCTACCTGCCACACCAATGCAATGGCAATTCTATAATTTTGCAATGATATTCTTTACAGGTTTGCATATTTTATTTTTTGTGGTGTTGGTCGTTGCTATTTTAATACTTGGTGGATTGTGGTTATGGGTATATTATTTTGGTAGCTAAATGTTTTCCTTGCCCAATCTTAAAAATCATGTGATAATACAAAGTTTAATTTCTGGTTATCAATTTACTATTTTTCTTTTTAAATCAAAGGCTTACTATGGCTCAATATATTTACACCATGAACAAGGTGTCAAAAATTGTTCCCCCAAAACGTGAAATTTTAAAAGACATTTCACTGTCTTTCTTCCCCGGTGCCAAAATCGGTGTGCTGGGTCTAAATGGTGCGGGCAAATCCACACTTTTACGCATTATGGCAGGTGTGGACACAGAGTTTAACGGTGAAGCCCGAGCTCAGGCAGGCATTAAAGTGGGCTATCTGCCCCAAGAACCCCAGCTTGACCCAAATAAAGACGTGCGTGGTAACGTAGAAGATGGCGTGCGTGAAGCTCTAGATGCCCTAGAACGTCTAAATCAAATCTATGCCGAGTACGCCGAGCCTGATGCTGATTTTGATAAATTGGCTGCCGAGCAGGGCAAAATGGAAGACGTCATTCAAGCGTGGGACGCTCACAACCTAAACACTCAGCTAGAAAAAGCTGCCGATGCCTTGCGTTTGCCACCTTGGGACGCTGATGTGTCTAAACTCTCTGGCGGTGAAAAACGCCGTGTTGCTTTGTGCCGTTTGCTGTTATCTAAGCCTGATATGCTCTTACTTGACGAGCCGACCAACCATTTAGACGCAGAGAGCGTGGCATGGCTTGAACGCTTTTTAAAAGATTATTCTGGCACGATTGTGGCGATTACCCACGACCGCTATTTTCTTGATAATGTCGCCGAGTGGATTTTGGAGCTTGACCGTGGCTATGGCTATCCTTATAAAGGCAACTACACCGAGTGGCTGGAACAAAAAAATAAACGCCTAGAACAAGAACAAAAACAAGAAGAAGCCTTTGCCAAAGCCTTAAAGCAAGAGTTAGAATGGGTGCGTAAAAACCAAAAAGGTCAGCAAGCCAAATCTAAATCTCGTTTAGAGCGTTTTGAAGAGATGAACTCTCGTGAATTCCAACAACGCAACGAAACCGCTGAAATCTATATCCCGCCAGGACCACGTTTGGGCAACAAAGTCATTGAAGTTAAAAACATTTCCAAATCCTTTGGCGACCGCCTGCTGTACGAAAACCTGTCATTCACCGTGCCACCGATGGCAATTGTGGGTATTGTTGGTCCAAATGGTGCGGGTAAAACCACGCTGTTTAACATGATTACTGGCAAAGACACCCCTGACACAGGTTCGGTGGAAGTGGGCGAAAGCGTCAAAGTTGCCTATGTCGGTCAGGTGCGTGATGAGCTAGACGACAACAAAACCGTGTGGGAAGAAGTCTCGGATGGCTTGGACATGATTACGGTGGGTGAGTACACCACGCCAAGCCGTGCTTATATTGGGCGTTTTAATTTTAAAGGGCAAGACCAACAAAAACGTGTCGGCTCTCTGTCAGGCGGTGAGAGAAATCGCTTGCAACTTGCCAAAACCTTAAAACAAGGGGCAAACGTGATTTTGCTGGACGAACCATCAAACGACCTTGATGTCGAGACCTTGCGTGCCTTGGAAGATGCGGTAGAGGTTTTCCCCGGTACGGTGATGGTGGTGAGCCACGACCGTTGGTTCTTGGATAGAATTTGTACGCATATTTTGTCTTTTGAAAATGAAGAGCCAGAGTTTTTTGATGGCAACTACACCGAGTACGAAAAATGGCGTAAAGAACGCCTAGGGGCAGATGCCACGCCAAAGCGGATGAAATATAAGAAGATTGGGGGTTGAAAGTTCCAACAAAAAACAACGAATGGTTACTTGACTACTCGTTGTTTTTTGTATTTTTGGTTAAGTGGCAATGAATATTAAAAATATTTTTAAAGAAATACCAATAACATCATCTTATGATAAATGGATTTTTATCATAGCAATGCTGTTCGGTGTTATCACTGGCTACACTTATTTAAAATTTATTGATAAGCTATTCTTGTTTGGTGATATAGTTGATGGTTTGTCAGTTCTTGTGGCGATTGCTGTTGTATATTGCATTCTTGCTTTCTTGATTGGCATTTGTTTTATTTTTTCTTTATTAACTTCTTTTTTAATAAAGCATATTTACAATAATCATCAGTTAAATATTAGATTCTTGATTTTACAATTTTTATTTTTAACAGTCGGATTTTTTCCTTATTTTTTAATGCCATTTTTTGGATTAAGTTCTTATTCATTATGGTTTGTTTTTAGCTCTGTTATTTTGACTTCGGTTTTAAATACCTTTATTATAAAATATTCTGAAAATAAGAGTAGTAATAGTGATTTTGATGTTGTATTTTTAATTATTGCAATAACAGTATTTCAGCATTACCCTATCATTTTAAGTATTTTTCCTATATCAGATTTCTCCAATAAAAGTTTTGATGAATGGATGTTATTTTTACTCATTCCTAGTATTAATATTTTGATGTATTTTATATCTTTTTTGATTATTGCCATTATTCCAACCAAAAGTTTTGATATAAAAATTATATTTTTTATTATGTTTGGGGTATTTTTTGTTTCCTATTTTTCACTATTTTCCATTAAGGGTAAAGCACCTTATCAGTCTTTATATGCTGTTCGTTTTATAGAAAAACCCCAAGACTCATCTTGGTATCTTATTCATAACGGCAATACCGCATCAGAGACCATCAATGGTATGAACTCTAGCGATATTGAAAATAAAAAAAGAATATTCAATAATAAAGACTGCAATGATGATTGGTGTAAAGATGATGTATCAGTGATTTTGGAGCAAAGACAAAATGCCCTATACGGCTATATGGCATGGAATTTGGGTGATACCAAAGTCTTTTGTCCTGCATCTGTGGATTTTTTTGATGGTACAGACAATACAGAGAAGTCGAAAAAGTGCTTAGTCATTGATGGTAGATATTTGCAATTAATCAGTAACTACTATATAGGTAATGCCATAACACAGTAAAAATAGCAACTGCTCCGAGTAGAGTTTCGCTTTTTATATGAGTACAGTTGTGTTATTATTTGATTAAGTATCTTTAAAATCTTTTTTGGAGTAGATGGGCATGGATTATGATTTTATAGGTGAACTTCACGAAGGCTTGATGAGGGTAAAGAAAGATGACAAGTGGGGCTATATTAATAAAGGTAGTCAGGAAATCATATCGCCACGTTATGACAATGCATGGGGCTTTTCTTGTGGGGTGGCACGCATCAAACAAAATGGTAAATATGGCTATATTAATAAATTGGGTCAGGAAGTAATACCGCCAATCTATGATGAGGCTCGACGGTATTTTGGGGGCTTGATAAGGGCAAAAAAAGACAATAAATGCTATTTTATCAGTAGCTGGGGTAGGATTTATGATCATGCTTGGACTTTTTCTGAGCGTTTGGTAATGGTGGAGCGAGACGGTAAATATGGCTTTGTAAACAAGATGGGCGATGAGGTGATACCGCCGATTTATGATTATGTGGATGCTTTTTGTGAAAACTTAGCAGTGGTGGAGAGAGACAGCAAATATGGTTTTGTTGATAAGCTGGGAAATGAAGTAACACCAGTCATCTATGATGATTTTTGGCATTTGTCTGATCGTTTTTTAAAGATAAAAAAAGATAAGAAAATTGGCTTTATCAATGTTATCACCAAAGAAGTTATAGCACCAATTTATAGTAGTGCTTGGATGTTCAAGGAGGGTTTGGCAAAAGTAAAAAGAAATGGTAAACAGGGTTTTATTGATACATCAGGTAATGAGGTGGTACCAATATGTTATGATGATGCTTGGCATTTTTCTGAGGGTCTGGCAAAAGTAAAAAAAGATGGTAAATGGGGTTTTATTAATAAAACAGGTCATGAGATAATACCGCTAAACCATGATTATGTTGATGATTTTTGTGGGGGTTTGGCGATGGTGGAGTTAGATGCCAGGTGCGGTTTCATTAATCAGTTGGGTGATATGGTGATTGCACCCATCTATGACAGTGCTGAGAATTTTAAAGAAGGTTTGGCAAAAGTAAAAAAAGACGGCAAACAAGGTTTTATTGATAGGTTAGGTCAGTTCTATGACCGTGCTCAGGACTTTTGTGAGAGTTTGACCATGGCAGTGCAAGATAATAAATATGGCTATATCAATAAGTCATCAGGTCAAGTTTATGAGAGTGCTCAGCCTTGGTATGATGGTTTAGTTAGGGTAAAAAAGAATGGTAAATATGGACTGATTGATAAGTTGGGTCATGAGATGGTGCCACTAGATTATGATGAGATTGAGTTTTTTGGTAAAGATTTGGTAATCGTCAAAAAAGATGACAAATACGGCTTTATTAATAAATCAGGTTGTGTTGTGGTGTTGCTTATCTATGACGATGCCAAATGTTTTTGCGAGGGTTTGGCGAAAGTAAAAAGAAATAACAGATGGGGATTGGTTGATAGAACAGGTCAACAGCTAAAACAATCAAACTATGATAGGATTGAATTTTTGTGTGAAGGCTTGGCAAAGGTAAAAAAAGGTGATAGATATGGCTTTATTGATACATCGGGCAGTTTGGTGATTACACTAAACTATGAGGATGCGTGGAGTTTTTGCGAGGGTCTGGCAAGAGTAAAAAAAGATGGCAGATGGGGGTTTATTGATAAATTGGGCAATGAGGTCATACCGCTAATTTACGATGATGTTGAGGATTTTTGTCAAGGTTTGGCAAGGGTGAAAAAAGATGGTAAGTGGTATCAGATGAATAAAATGGGTCAAAAGCGGGATTAAAACAAAAGAACAAGCGAAATCTTAGAGTTTCGCTTTTTTTATTTATTATCAATATGTCATCTATTATTGATAAAAATATGGGTCATTGTGTATAATTTTATTTATGATGGTTTTAGACTGATGGAGCGATTGCTATGCAGTATTTTATAAAGACTTTTAGTTTGATGGCTATTTTTTGTTTGATTGGCTGTTCAGATGATGGCGATATTGCAAAGTCTGAACAAGTCAATGAAGCTGTACAAAAAAAGCAAGATGAATCCACGGTTACTGACGGGCAAAGTGATAAATATGGCTTGGTGGACAAATCAGGTAAGGTAATATTGCCACCAATTTATGATAAGATTGGCGATTTTTCTGAGAGTTTATTGATGGTGATTAAAGATGGTAAATATGGTTTAGTTGATAAGTCAGGTGATGAAGTCATGCCACTAATTTACGATGAAGTCAGACATCTCCATAAGGGTGTGGCAGAAGTGAAAAAAGACGGCAAAGAAGGTTTGATTGATGAATCAGGCAAGGAGGTCATACCATTGATTTATGATGAAGTTTATGTTTTACATGATGGCTTAATAAAGGTAAAAAAAGACGGCAAAGAAGGTTTGATTGATAAATCAGGCAAGGAAGTCATACCATTGATTTATGATGAGATTTATAGATTTGATGGTTTGTATGGTTTTTATGAAGCCCATGTTTTGGATGATGACCTGATAAAGGTGGTTAAAGACGGCAAAGTTGGTTTAGTTGATAAATTGGGTAATGAGGTCATGCCACAACATTATGATGGCATTGGTGTTTTTGCTGAGGGTTTGGTTAGTGTAAAAAAAGACGGTAAAGTTGGTTTTGTTGATAAAACAGGTCATGAGGTGGTGCCACTGATTTATGACGATGCTTGGGTTTTTTCTAAGGGTTTGGCGTGGGTAGAAAAGGGCGACAAATTTGGCTTGGTTGATAAATCAGGCAATGAAGTGGTACCACTGATTTATGATGGTGTTAGTTTTTTCTACGATGGCTTGATAGAAGTGAAAAAAGACGACAAATATGGCTTAGTTGATAAGTCAAATCATGTCATACTGCCACCAATTTATGATAAACTTTATGGTTTTAGTAATGATTTGGCAAAAATACAAAAAGACGGCAAATATGGCTTTATTGACAAAACAGGTAAAATAGTCATACAACCTGTTTATGATAATATTAAAGATTTTTCCAAAGATTTAAAAATAGTCAAGCAAAGGCAATAGGGCAAATTAAACAGTAAGATGATATTTTGATGTTTATTGTCTTTTTAATGGCATGAGAGATTATAAATAGACCAAAATAAAGCAAATAAAATTTGGTTAAGTTCATCATTTGTGTTTGAGTTAATGATAAAGATATCAAAAAATTAGCGTTGATATTATTTGAGAGTTTATTATTTTGTCAAATTGATGAGCAAGTATATTGTGGTTATGATAGAGAGCTTTTATTAAAAGAAATCCAAAGACTTTATAAAAAAACCAATTAATTTTATATCATCATAAAAAATACCGAGACATAAAATGGCGGTATTATTGTATTTGCTTAAAAATATCCTAATGGCTATTTTATTATTAGCCCCATTTATCACCTATTTTTTAAAATACAAATCACTACCGCCTAAGTTTTATCTATCTCATTACTTGTGTAATGAATTATGCCCTAATTATTGGTGCAGTTTGGGTAATAGATATTTATCTTGATGTTGTATTATAAAGTTATGATATAAATGAAAATGGCTTTTTTTGAAGAATACAAATTAAACACGGAGCAAAATAAAGCCATGATGGCGGTCATAAGTGATACCGGCAGGCGTTTTGCTCCTTTGATGGGATTAATTATATCTCCAATTTATGTTGGGTTGTGTTTTGGAGTTTGTGTTACAATTGCAAACATTCTTAAAACTTTTAAAGAGCTTGATGAATGAAGTGCATATTCTTTAAACGTCTTTCTCAAAAATATCTCATAGACGCCTTTACAGGCATGGCACAGGGGCTGTTTGTTACCTTGATTGCAGGGCTGATTATCTCACAGATTGGCACATGGCTAGATTTTGCCATGCTTATCAACATTGGCAAACTTGCCAGTATGCTGATGGGAGCTGGGATTGGTGTGGGCATTGCTTACTATCTTAAAGCCCCAACCTTGGTGGTGCTTAGTAGCCTTGTGGTAGGCATGATGGGGGCTCACTCTGGGGCATTGATGTCAGGGGTGATTTTGACTGCTGGTGATGTGCCATTGACCTTTAAGGCATTGCCGGGCAATCCCATTGCTGCTTATTTGACCACAGTGCTGTCTTATGTGGTGGCAATGTGTGTGGCAGGCAAAACCCGTTTGGATATTTTGCTGGTGCCACTGGTGATGTTTTTGGTAGCGTTGGCGGTGTGTGCATGGATTTGTCCACCTGTGGTAACGGCAGTAGAATGGATTGGTCTGGCGATTAAAGACGCCACTGAGCTACAACCATTTTTGATGGGGCTGATTATCTCTGTGGTGGTGGGGCTGCTGCTTACCATGCCGACCAGTAGTGCGGCGATTTGTATTGCCATTGGGCTAGGCGGTTTGGCAGGTGGGGCGGCTGTGGTGGGCTGTGCTGCTCACATGGTGGGTTTTGCGGTAGCCAGTTTTAGGGATAATGGCGTTAGTGGTCTGATTGCTCAGGGGCTAGGGACAAGCATGCTACAAATCCCCAATATTTTTAAAAAGCCAATTATTTTGTTGCCTGCGGTGGTAGCAAGTGCCATCGTTGGACCTTTGGCGACAGTGGTTTTTGGCTTGCACTGCTCAGCCAGTGGGGCGGGTATGGGCACATCAGGTTTGGTGGGGGTGTTTGCGGTCATTGATGCCAGTGGTGGCATGCTGTCGCCAACGATGATGTGGCTGGCGATTGTGCTACTTATGCTTATTGTGCCTGCCTTGGTGGCTTGGGTAGTGAGTGTTTGGCTCTACAAGACAGGCAAGATTGAGTTGGGTGATATGAAGCTGCCTTAACCAATTTAATTATTTGGCATGAGCCATACACAAAAAGGCATAAGGCACGGCATTTAGGCGACCTTCTTCAATCTCTTCACCGCATTCGGTACAAATGCCATAGCTGTTATTTTCTATGCGTAATAAGGCAGAGTTTACCAAAGAAAGCCCTTGCTCAGCTTCCACAAGTAGCTTTTTACGCATTTCATTATGAGTGGCGGTCAAGGCTTGGTCATCCCAATGCTGACCTAGCTCGTCTTGGGGGTGGCTCATGTGGTCGGTCAGTTTGTTGATGCGAGTTTCGTACTCGTGTTTTAGAGCAAGTAGTTCATCTTTGCGTTGGTTGATGTCAGTCATGATGTTCTCCAAATCTTAAAAAATCTATGTCTTATTATTGACGAAAATCCATAAAAAGGCAAGGGTTTTCAAGGGCATGAGTTGCTGTGGTTGAAAGAGTGCGTTAAGATGGGTATAATCTTTTAATTTATCATAGGTAATCCCCATGACTTATGCTCGCATCGCGCAAATCACCAGAAACACCGCCGAAACACAAATTTTTGTTTCGCTCAACATTGATGGCACAGGTATTGGCAAACTAGATACAGGTGTGCCGTTTTTGGACCATATGTTAGAGCAAATCACCCGTCATGGGCTGTTTGACCTTGAAATCAAATGCACAGGCGATACGCACATTGATGACCATCACAGCGTAGAAGATGTGGGTATTGCCCTAGGACAAGCCCTAAAAATCGCTCTTGGCGACAAAAAAGGCATACGCCGTTATGGGCATTTTTATGCTCCGCTTGATGAGAGCCTAAGCCGTGTGGTGGTGGACATTTCAGGAAGACCAAGTTTGCATATGGATGTACCGTTTACAAGGGCTTATGTAGGCAAGCTAGATGTGGATTTGTTTAGTGAGTTTTTTTATGGATTGGTCAATAACGCCATGATTACCTTACATATTGATAATCTAAAAGGCAAAAACAGCCATCATCAAATAGAAAGCGTCTTTAAAGCCTTAGCACGAGCCTTGCGTATGGCGTGTGAAATAGATGAGCGAGCCGCAGGCAAACTGCCTTCCACCAAAGAAATGCTATAAGGACAAATGATGACAAAAGTTGCGTTATTAGATTATGGGGTGGGCAATCTTTATTCGGTTGCCAATGCCCTGACGGTGGCAGGAGCGGACGTGGTCATCACCAACGACCCACAAACCATCAAACACGCTGATAAAGTCATGCTACCGGGTGTGGGGGCAATCAGTGATGCTATGCATCATATGAGACAAGCGGGCGTTGATGTGGCGGTCAAAGATGCTTTGGCAAACAAACCTGTCATGGCGATTTGTGTGGGCATGCAGGCGATGTTTGACTATTCTACCGAAGGCGGACAGGTTGAGTGCCTTGGGGTGATTGCCGGCAGTGTTGAGCGATTTGATGAGTCATGGACGGATAATGGACAACCCATCAAAATCCCCCATGTTGGCTGGAATGTGGTAAATACTGACACCGACCATCAGCTATGGCAAGGCTGTGCCAATCGCCATTTTTATTTTACGCACAGCTACTACTGTCAGCCTGATATGACGGACGTGCGTAATGATGGGGTGATTGTGGCGACGTGTGATTATGGGGTTCGGTTTTGTGCCAGTTTGATTAAGGATAATTTATTCATCACTCAGTTTCACCCCGAAAAAAGCCATGATGTGGGACTAAGATTGCTTCGCAATTTTATCCATTGGCAAATTTAGGTATGATTGCTAATTAGGGCAAATGATGATTGCCCTTTTTAATGGGTTATTCAAATGTGGCTAAATCAACATAAAAAGACTGACCCGTCCAAACATTGATGACGTTTTTTTTATCGTTTTCACCCTGAGATATTGGTAGATTTTAGTGCTGATTATCATCAAGAAACTATTGAGATTATTGTATTAATCATCAATAAATCAACAAGCATTTATAAACAACTTGCCAATGATGATATTTATGTTGATGATGAAGGTCATTTAATAAAAAAGTATGATGATGACAAACACAACATTTATTTGTGCCATCTTTATCTTTTGGCATACCAATGAGACGGCAATTATCATAAAGAAGGAAATGTTCAATTTTTGCTGAATCATTTTTTATTTGCTGAGAGTTTATTTTATTTTGATGAGCATGGTTATTATCGTTTGTTTGTTAAAAAATACAAAACAATAACGCACCAATTTTTGCTTGTTGGCATTGGTGAACGATTATCACATGACACACAACCGTTTTTAGATAACATCATCCACCAAGACAGTATTTGTCAAGTTTGTTTTTCTAATCTTGTGCTGACTTATGATGGATGGTTTCAAGGTAAGTTTGTGTGGCAAAATCAATCCATTCATATAAATATGGTCATCAAAGTGCCAAGTCAAATATTAGTAAAAAAGTTATATCCATTATTACATGATGTTTTAAATCATTGACTGATTTTGATAAAAAAAGCCAAACTCTTAGCCAAACAAATGCCATATAAAGAACACATCAAATGGCTAGAAGAAGACCATCAGCGATTAGATGAGTTGGCATTTATGCAGGCATTAAATCTATGTGATATTAGTGTTTATCAAGATGGTGGTATTGAGCTTGGTTGCGATGGTCAAGCATTATTTGGCGGGCATGGTGTGCTGGCAAAAATAAAACAGGGCGATGTTATTGATGTGTGTATTAATTAATGATTGTTTATTATTTATCAGACTTGTATTGTGATGTGCTGATTTTTATTATAAAATTTAAGTAAATTTATTTTTGTGTTTAATATTTAAAAGGAAATATGATGGATAATATCACGCACAACCCATCAGCTCGGCGTTTTGAGATGGTCATTGATGGCGTTACGGCTTTTTTGAGCTATGATGTCATGGATGATGATACACTGGATTATAATCACACCATTGTCCCAAGTGAGTTGGGTGGGCGTGGGGTGGGGACGGCTTTGGTTAAATATGCTTTAACTTATGCTCGTGAACATAACAAAAAAATCATCACCAGCTGTTCTTTTGTGGCAAGTTATGTCAATAAACATGATGAGTATCAAGATTTGCTAGTATAGATGAGCTTGACAAATGGGGTGCTTGACCTTATTATGATAATTTTTTGAGAAAATTATGGCAGTTTTACCCATTTTGCATTATCCTGACCCACGTTTGCGTACGGTTGCCAAAGAAGTTACTCAGGTTGATGATGCCATAAAAACGCTGGTGGCGGATATGTTTGATACCATGTATGATGCAAAAGGCATTGGACTTGCCGCCACACAGGTGGACAGGCATGTACGTGTGGTGGTGATGGATTTGGCACAAGAAAACAGCACGCCCCAACCACAGGTGTTTATCAATCCCAAAGTTACGCCATTGACTGATGAACTTTGCCCTTATAAAGAAGGCTGTTTATCCATTCCAGAGGTTTATGATGACATCATGCGACCTGCTCGCGTCAAGATAGAGGCTTTGGACGTTGATGGGCAGGCGTTTAGTGTGGAGGCTGATGGACTACTTGCGGTATGTATTCAGCATGAGCTTGACCATCTTAATGGCGTGCTGTTTGTGGATTATCTGTCTCGCTTAAAACAAGACCGTGCCAGAGACAAGGTGCGAAAGGTCATCGCCAAACAAAAATAACACCCAACCAATAAGACACCGTGATGGTGTCTTTATTTTTAAGCAAATATCAGATGAGTCAGATGGGATTGATGGTTTTTAAGCGGTTTAGCTCGCCTTTAACTTGGGCGATATGTGCGTCATTTAACAGATTGTCCAAATTTTTCCAAATAATGTGATAACCATAATCCCCATGTTTCATCTCTGCTCGTGCGTCATCAATGCTAACCCCTTGATAAATAATGCGATACATGGCAATGATGATGCCTGTGCGGTCTGCTCCATGACGACAATGAACAAGCACTGCCCCTGTTTTTTGGTGTTTTTCAATGGCATATAGTACCCGAGCAATGTCAGATGGACGAACACGCCATGTGGCAAGTGGTTCTTTGATGAGTGTCATGTCATCACCAAATAAGGCAGGGTTGTCATCTTGACCTTGGCGTAGGTTGATGATGGTTTTGATGGCATGGGCGTGTATGGCAGGCACATCATCAGCAATTGGCTGTTCGCTACGATACAAATGGGTATCTACTTGATAAAAATTGGCATCTGCTTTTAATGGGGCTGCCCAGTGGCTAGGTCGTGGTGTGATGGGCTGAGCGGTCATGCAGGCAGACAAGCACAGCACAAGCGGTAAGCTAATAAAAAATTTCATGGATAAATTAAGTAAATTAACTTATTATTATATTAACCTATTTTTAAGAATAAATAAATAGCCCTTGTGGTGGTCAAATTTCATCAGTATAATAGAAATGATGGCAGATTTGCCAAATCATATATGAATTTAGATATTTTTATGCGGACAAATAAAAGGAGTATTTATGTCAGTACCATTCATCACTTGTGATTTGTTGGATGATAATGAAGATAAAGTTATTGATGTCATACCACCAAGCCTAGATGGCAAGAGCTTTAAAAATTATGGCGGACACACCACCTTTGGCGGACAAATCGTAACGGTTAAATGCTTTGAAGACAATTCACGTGTCAAAGAAACCCTTGCCACCGCTGGTCAGGGTCGGGTATTGGTGGTGGATGGTGGTGCGTCCATGCGATGTGCTTTGTTGGGTGATATGATTGCCAAATCCGCTTGCGATAATGGTTGGGCGGGGATTATTATTTATGGCTGTGTGCGTGATGTGGATGAGATTGCTCGTATGGATATTGGCGTGATGGCTTTGGCAAGCATTCCTAAAAAGAGCGTACGCAAAGGGCTGGGCGAGATGGGTGTTAGCCTAAATATTGGCGGTGTGGCGATACATGATGGGGCGTGGGTGTATGCGGATAATAATGGCATCATCGTCTGTGATGAACCCTTAGTGTGAGCGAGTATCATCATTTAAACGAGCGTCAAGCTGTCTTGGCTTTATGGTATGTTGTCAATACATCTTTGACAGCGTATTATAAGCTGTATGATGCTTTTGGGTCTGCCAAATCTGCCCTTTGTCAGCCTGTGCAGGTGTGGCAAACGCTCAAAGTGCATTCATCTCACCAAAAACGCCATGCAGATGGCCCTGATGTGCTCGCGTTTTTAGCAAAGATAGATGAGCAAGTGGGATATGGGGCATATCAGTTGGTGTTTTGTGGTGATGATGCCTATCCTGACAGCCTAAATGCCATCTATGACCCACCGCCTGTGCTGTTTTGTCGTGGCGATGTCGCACGTTTAAAGAACAAACAGCTTGCTATTGTGGGCAGCAGAAACCCTACCGACCACGCCCAAAAACTCACCTTTGATTTGGCTCAATATTTGGCTCATCATGATTATACCATCACCAGTGGTTTGGCAGGTGGGATAGATAAGATGGCACATTTGGGGGCGTTATCGGTGGGCAAGGGGCAGACAGTGGGGGTGTTAGGTACGGGCATTGATGTGTGTTATCCAAAAAATCATCATGCCTTATATGCTCAAATCATCAATGATGGTGGCTGTTTGGTTAGTGAGTTGCTGCCCGCCACGCCTGCCACCAAACACACTTTTCCAAGACGAAACCGCTTGGTGGCAGGACTGTCTTTGGCGACCATTGTTACCGAAGCCACCATTCAAAGTGGTTCGCTCATCACCGCTCGTTTGACCGCAGAGCAAGGCAAGCAAGTTTTTGCTGTGCCAAGTCGCATAGATAATATCAATGCCGAAGGTTGTCATCACCTGATACGAGAAGGGGCAACTTTGATATATCACCCCAACCATGTTTTAGAAGACATCGCAGGTAGTGTGCCTGAATTTACCGCTTTGCCTAAGACGTTTAGCCGTGGCGTGTCTGCTTTTGATGAGTTAAATCTGACAGATACTGCCACCGGCACCACCAAAACGCCCATTCCTGAACATTTGGCATTTATGATGACGGCGTTGGGCAGTGAAACGTGTGATTTGGATAAACTCATCATGCGTACAAACAGACCAGCAGGCGAGCTGTTGGCGGTGCTGTTGGAGCTTGAAATGCTTGGTCATGTGGCAAATGTGGGTGGACGTTTTGCGGTCATCTAGTCCACTTTTATCCATATGGGCGATGTTTGTGTGTGGCTGTCATCACCAAAGGTCAAACTTGCATATGTGCTTTGGCTAAGCTCACCAACTTTGACCCATTGACCTTGTGGGAGAGTAAGGGTAGTGCTTAGGGCGTTTTGGCGGTGATTATGATGACTGTATTGGTTTAGGTTAAGAAGGATTTGACCGTTTGGCAAAAGCTTTGGCGTGGCATAAAAACCATCAGATAAGCTTACCCATGATGTCCCAAGATTTATCCAATAGCGAGTATTTTGCCGATGAGACTGATAAATCTGCCAGTTGGTCAGACCGATGAGTGTGTCAGAGCTGATACTCACTTGACCGCCTGATATGGTGCTGGCGGTGTAAATGTGTTGGTTTTGGTGGTATGTGTGCTGTTTTGATACTGCCCATTGAGCTGTATTTGTTTGGAGATGTGAACATTGATTTGACCGCCGTGTTGGTGCTTGCTCATGTGGTGAGCTGTGGCTACTGATATGGTCAAAGTAGCAGGAGCGGTATCTATTTGGCGTACAAGTGCAGACACACGAGCGTAGTCGGCTGGGTTTGCATGGATAATAAGTTGGTCTTGGTACAAAGTGGCTGTGCCACCCCCGCCACGATTTAGTTCATCTTGGGCAATACGAACGATGTCGGGGTTGCCGTAGGTGTGTATGACATAAATGTCGGCGTGGGCAACACAAGCAAGCAAAGCAAATAAAGCAGTGATGAGCTTTATCATTTAAGACCTAGCACATCTTGCATATCATACAGACCGTTTGGCTTATCAGTCAGCCAAATTCCTGCTCTAACAGCACCATTGGCAAAGGTCATGCGACTTTGGGCTTTGTGGGTGATTTCAATGATTTCGCCATTCATGATAAAAGATACTGTATGCTCACCCACAATCTCACCACCACGCACCGCATGAATGCCAATCTCGCCATCAGTGCGTTTGGCTTGACCGTGTCTACCATAGACGGCGGACGTTTTTAGGGTTTGTTTGCGTGCGGTGGCGACCGCATTTGCCATCATGAGTGCCGTGCCTGATGGGGCATCTAGCTTATGTTTGTGGTGATATTCTATGATTTCCACATCGGCATCTGTACCTAGTACCTTGGCGGTGGTGGCTAATAAATCCAAAGACAGATTAACCCCTGTGGAGTAGTTGCCTGCATAAACAATGGGAATGTGGTCGCTGGCATGACGTAGGGCATTTTCTTGGTCATCGTCCAACCCTGTTACGCCCACCACAAGTGGTAGGTGATGTTTGGTACAAATCTCAATGGTTTTATCAATGGCATTGGGCAAACTAAAATCAATCAGCACGTCCATTTTAGGCAAGTTTTCATCAAAAATCGTTAAAGGCACGCCCACTTTGCCCACGCCAATAAACTCACCTGCATCCACGCCAACCAATCCTGAAAAATCAGGCACAAATCCTGCCACCAAGGTGGTGTTTGGGTTGTCCAATACTGACTGTAACAGCATGCGTCCCATACGCCCTGATGCACCCATGATACCAACTTTAATACTCATTGTCGCTCCTTAAAATAGATGGCTGATAAATAGCTGATTATACCCAAAAATTTAAGATTTTCCCATCAATCTTGAAATAGTTTTTAAATTGATGTGGCATACATATCTGATTGTTTTAAAAAGTTCAAGGAATGTCATGAACAGCACCCATCTTTTTCTGCCTGTCATCTTATCTGTTTTTGCCAGTGGTTGCTTGTTTTTGCCTAAAAAGAAACCGCACGTTTATCATCTTTTGGGGAATGCAGAACAATCTGCCCAAAAACAAGCCAGTGTGCTTGCACAAAATATCCCCCTTGAACAAGAAACACGCCGTTGGAAGCTGATGGGCTCAGAAAAAGGTAAAACCTATTATCTTGATGTTAGTACAATATTTCATCATGCTGATACAACCACCAGAATGAGTTTTGGTGATAGATACATTCATGTTAAACCCTATAATTCAGCATTTGTAAAAATCCAAAACCAAGACGGTTCTTATGATATTGATAGTTATAATGTTGCGTGTTATGAAAATTTGTTTGAAAAATATAATTTTGGCAAATATACTGCTGACCATCATAAAAGAAAATTAGCAACTAATCTTACCTTTTTTATAAATGCATCTAACATTGCTACATACATCAATGAAAAAAACATCAATAAGATTGATGCTCAAATTGCCAAAGAAATGTGTCTGTTAGCTCCAAATAAAAGTTTTTTTTACCCCAATAAAAAATAAGCAAATTCAATATTTTCAATGTATTTTAGCAAAAATTTAAGTTAAAAAAACACGGCAACAAGACCGTGTTTTAACTTGATGAAACAAGGGTTAATCAAAAATGTCCTTGACTTCATCTTTGATTTTATCAAAAAAGCCTTTTTTCTTGGGGTCGGTGTGATTGTCGCTACTGAGCGTTTTGGCGAACTGTTCAAGTAGGGATTTTTGTTCGTGGCTAAGATTAGTCGGTGTTTTGACGATGACACGACAAATTAAATCCCCCTGCATGCCACTACGAGTAGTTACACCTTTGCCACGCACTCTGAGCAGTTTGCCACTTTGAGTGCCTTCGGCGATTTTGATTTTAAGTTTACCTGTTAAGGTTGGCACTTCCACATCGCTACCCAAAGCTGCTTTGGCGATGTCCACAGGCACATCCATGTGTAAATCTGCCCCATGTCTGGTAAAGATGTCATGTGGCAAAACATGGATTTCTACATACAAATCACCATTGGGCATGCCCCTGTCGCCTGCTTCACCCCTACCTGTCAAGCGTAAACGTTCACCATTATCCATGCCTGCTGGGATGGAGACTTCTAGGGTTTGGGATTTTTGTTGCTTGCCTTCACCATGACAGTCCATGCAGGGGTTTTTAATGGTTTTGCCATTGCCATGACACGCAGGGCAAGGCTGTTGCACCACAAAAAATCCTTGGGACATACGCACCTGACCATGACCGCCACAGGTGGTACAGCTAACAATGTCAGCATCTGATTTTGCCCCTTTGCCATGACAGGTTTTGCACGTTACCGATGTGTTGTAGGTGATGTCTTTTTTACAGCCTGCGACCGCTTCTTCTAAGGTGAGTGTTAGGCTATACAACAGGTCAGCCCCTTTGTTGTTGCGAGTGGCGCGAGAGCCCCCACCAAACGCCCCAAAGATGTCGCCAAAGCCACCACCAAAACCCCCTGAGCGACCACCCCCAAAGAAACTGCCAAAAATATCATTTAAATCATCAGCACTAAAACCACCACCCCCACCAAAGCCACCGTTATTCATGCCTTGTTCAAAAGCGGCGTGCCCCATGCGGTCATAAGCCGAGCGTTTTTGGGCATCTGACAGTACTTCGTATGCCATGGTGGCTTCTTTAAACTTCTCTTCGGCACTTGGGTCGTCTGGGTTTTTGTCGGGGTGATATTTCATTGCCAAACGGCGATAGGCTTTTTTAATCTCTTTTTCATCTGCCGATTTGTCCACGCCCAAAATGGTATAAAAATCTTTATTACTCATGACACTACCTACAATAACAAAAAATTGGTTTATTTATGGTGATGGTGTGCCAATAATCAAGATTTTACAGCGATTTTATGGTAAATTATCCAAAAAATTATCACAGAAACTCATGAAAACTTTATTAAAATTTGTAGCTGCTTTTTTGGTGGTGCTGTTGGTGGTGATGTTTGTGTCGCCTTATTATCAGCTATATCGTTTTAAAAACGCTTATGAGCAAAACGATTATGCTCTTATCATTGCGTCCATAGATTATGAGACGTTTCGCCCAAATTTAAAACAACAACTACACACCAAGATAGCAACCACCATCAGTCAGCAGGGTTTGGCGTTATTTTTGCCCATGCTTGGCGTGCCACAAAAAGAGCTTGAAAATTTTGCCATACGTTTTGTAGATGGGGCAGTGGATAAAGCCATCACCCCTGACAATCTAACCAAACTTGCCCAAGGCGACATCACCAAAGACAGCGAACCGCTATTGTTGGGGCTAATTTTTTGGCTGGGCGGAGATTTGGTAGATGTGGGGGCATTGATGCAAGATTATTTGGCGACAGGGGATATGCACCATGCCATTGCTCGCCAAGAGACGCTCATCAAACAAAACGCCAAACACCTAAACATCAAGCCTGCCGCCTTTGATGTTGGCTACTGTGGCATGAACTGTTTTTTTGTCAAGACTGCCATTAAAAATCAGCCCATCACCATCAAAATGAGCAGACATCAGTGGGTCATGTGGCAGATAGATGAGGTGGTGTTGCCATAAAATATGTCCATTTTTTGATGATAGGTAGGAGATAAAAGACAAACGGCAACTGTTTGATGGCAAATGGCGTGATATTTGCAGGTATTTATCTGTATATTTTTAATCAGATAAAGAGGTTTATCATGTCCAAACTTTCCCTAAATGCACTAAGCGATATTGATGGTTTTGTGGCGGCAGCTTTGGTGGACACCGAATCAGGCTTGGCGATGGCAACATTAGGCTCAGGCATTGACTTAGAATTGGCAGCAGCAGGCAACACCGAAGTGGTCAAAGCAAAACGCAAAACCGCCAAAGCACTTGGTTTGACAGATGCCATAGAAGACATTCTTATCACCCTAAGCGGTCAGTACCACCTAATTCGCCCTTTGGTGCGTAATAATGACCTATTTTTGTACTTGGTGCTTGACCGCCAAAAATCCAACCTAGCCATGGCTCGCCATAACCTAAAAAGTTTTGAAACCGAGCTTGATTTTTCATAAACTGACATTGCCAAAAAGCACTCTGATGGGTGCTTTTTTGTGTTTGGTGATTGTCTTAAAGTTACTTAATTTATGATAAAAAAGAATAAATACGTTTTGGTTTGTTGCTGTTAAAATGACCATTTGGACATAAAACTTTGTATTGATTTGTTAAATTATGAAAGTTGCGTGTTGTTTTTATAAAAAATGGGCAGTGTTTTGTTAGTTGGGCTTTTTGGTGTTTAAATACAGATACAAACCAACACACGCCAAGATTTGACAAACCATACCAATCTAATTACAATGCCAATCATGTATTTGGGGCAGTTTTATGCCCTTTTTGACCCTTTAATCACCAAAAATAACCATCAGCACCACACGCCCATCGTTACGCTTAACACAACAAATCACCCAAAAGATGGTTTATAGGTTTATCAGTTGGGCTAATGGTTGGCTTATCTTTAACGAGCAATGATAATGAACTCAACTTTTTATCTACCCATTTGGTTTAATGCTTCTTTGGTGGCAGGCATGAAGCGTGGCATTGAAAAAGAAGGTCTGCGTATGAGACCTGATGGTTATTCTGCCAAAAGTTTTCATCCTGCTGGTCTTGGCTCTAAACTGACCCACCCATTTATCACCACCGATTATTCTGAAAATCTGTTGGAGCTGATTACAGAGCCAAAATCTACCATCAAGGACGCATTAGATATGCTTCGTAAATTGCACGTCTTGGTACATCGCTCGCTTGAAAACGATGAGTTGTTATGGCCGTTATCCATGCCGTGCATGTTGTCGGATAATGATGATGACATACCACTGGCGGATTATGGCACATCTAACATCGGACGGCTCAAAACCTTGTATCGCATGGGGCTTGGTGTGCGATATGGTCGCAAAATGCAGACCATTGCTGGGTTACACTATAATTTGTCCATTGGCGATGATTTATTTGCGACATGGGCAAAGGCAGAAGGGGCAAATGATTTACAAGCCTTTAAAAACCAAAAATATCTTGGGCTCATTCGCAATTTTAAACGCCTAACGCCTTTGGTGTTGTATCTTTTGGGGGCAAGTCCAAGTGTGTGCGGGTGTTTTTTGACAGGGCGAGAGCATGACCTAATCCCTTTAAATGACAATTGTGGTGGCTGTACTTATTATCAACCAAATGCCACCAGCCTTCGTATGGGCAAACTTGGCTACACCAACAGCGTCCAAAAAGACCTAGACATTCGCTACAATGACTTAGATGAATACATCAAAGGGCTAAGACGAGCCATTGGCACGCCATTTGCTGATTTTACTGCCATCGGTGTGGACGATAAAGATGGCACGCCCATTCAGATTAATGACCATATTTTGCAGATTGAAAACGAGTTTTATAGCCCCATTCGCCCAAAACAAGTAACCCTGTCAGGCGAAACACCCACCCAAGCTTTGCAAAGTCGGGGCATTGCTTATGTGGAGTTTCGGGCGATTGACCTTGACCCATACAGTGATATTGGTATCACCACCGCCACAGCGTGCTTTTTGGAAGTGCTGGCGTTGTATTGTTTGCTGTCGCACTCTGCTGAGCTTTTGCCTGATGAAGAGAAGCACTTGGCGGATAATGTGGAGATGGTGGTAAATCATGGACGTAAAGACGGCGTATGCATTTATACAGATAAGGGCGAGCAAAAACTGCACGACTGGATAGTAAACACACTTAGTCAAATGCAAATCATCGCTGATGTTTTTGATGAATATCACGGTGGTAACGACTACCGAAGTGCGTTGGCACTCATGCAGGGCAAAGCCACCAATGTTCATTTAACTTTATCGGCTCAAATAGAGTCTGATTCTAGGCGGTTGGGCAGCACATGGCAACTGGGGCGAATCCTTGCCAAAAAGCACCAACATGAGTTATTAGGACACGCCCTAAGTAATGAAGATGCGTTTTATTATGCCAACATTGCCATACAATCTTTTGCCGACCAACAACAACAAGAGCGTGAAAACAACGTGCCTTTTAAACAGTTTATCCAAGAGTTTCGCTGATGAAGTATCTTACTTATCGTAATATCAACTTATTTTTGGTGGCAATGACCATCATTGCCAGTGTCTTTGCTATTGTGTTTTTACAAAACTATTTGGAGCTTGAACCTTGCCCATTGTGTATCTTTCAGCGAATAGGGTTGTGGACAATGGGGGCATTTGCGTTATTGGCAACGCTCATCAACCCCAAAAAACGTCCCTTACGTCTGGTGCTGTGGTTCGGCTCAGCGCTGGGCACGCTGTGGGGCTTGGGTGTGGCAGCTCGTCATGTGTGGCTGACCTATCTGCCGCCCGATAAAGTGCCTGCCTGTGGTCCGGGTCTTGAATATTGGGTGGAGACTTTGCCTGTGATGCAAGTTTTTAAAGAAGTGCTGACAGGGGCAGGCGAGTGTGCGGTGGTTGACTGGACATTGCTTGGTTTTTCGTTGCCTGAGCTGACTTTGGCACTATTTGTGTTTTTGGCGGGGGTGTTGGGTGTGTTATTTAAACACATCATTCAGCCAAAAGACTGATTTGCCCAAAGAATTGGTTTTGGTGTCTGTATTTTATAAAAACAAAGAAAAATCAGACACATTGCCTTAAAAATATTGATTTATCTGTTTTTTAATACCACTCATCAATTTTTCTAATAAGCCAGTTAAAATTCATTGTCAAATGAGTTTAAGTTTGATATAGTCAAAATTTTATAAGGGTAAAGACATGACCGTAGAGCCTTGGCAGTGGTTGGTGTTTGGCTTGTTGCTTATCACCGCAGAGATGTTTATACCGACCTTTTTTGTGCTGTGGTTTGGCGTTGGGGCGGTTTTGACGGCGGTGATTGGTTTGATTGTGCCTTTGTCTTTGCTGTGGTCTGTTTTGATTTGGCTGTTTTTGTCGTTGGTGTTTATTGGTATTTGGTTTAAATTTATCCAACCTAATTTTAAAAATCGCACCAAGGCAGGGTTAGGAGCATCTGTCATCATTGGTGAGACGGGCATGGTGGTCAAATCTCCCACTCAAAACAATGCAGGTGTGGTACGTTTTGCTACCCCCAAAGCAGGGGCAAGCGAATGGGCGTGCCGAAGTTCTGATGTGTTGATGGTGGGCGACAGAGTGCAGATTGTGGATATTATTGGTAATGAATTGTTGGTAGAAAAAGCATAGGAGTGATGTGGGTATGGGTGTTGCAATTGCGTTGGTGATTTTTATTATTTTTACAGTATATAAAGGCGTGCGTATTGTGCCACAGGGTGAAAAGTGGATTGTACAGCGTTTGGGCAAATACCACAGTACCTTGGAGCCGGGGCTTAGCATCATCATTCCTTATGTGGACGATGTGGCGTATAAAGTTACCACCAAAGACATTGTACTTGACATTCCCAGCCAAGAAGTCATCACCCGAGATAACGTGGTCATCATCGCCAATGCGGTGGCTTATATCAACGTTGTTCATCCAGAAGATGCGGTGTATGGCATTGAAGATTATGAACATGGCATTCGTAATTTGGTGCAAACATCTTTACGCTCCATCGTGGGGGACATGGATTTTGATGAAGCTTTATCCAGCCGAGACCAAATCAAAGCCAAGCTCAAACACGCCATCAGTGATGATATTTCTGATTGGGGCATTACCTTAAAAACAGTAGAAATTCAAGACATCAAACCATCACCCACCATGCAAATGGCAATGGAAGAGCAAGCTGCTGCCGAACGCCAACGCCGTGCGATGGTTACTCGTGCTGATGGTCAAAAACAATCGGCGATTTTGGAAGCGGATGGTCGTCTTGAAGCTTCTCGCCGTGATGCCGAAGCTCAGGTGGTGCTTGCTCGTGGTTCAGAAGAATCCATTCGCCTAATCTCGCAAGCAATGGACGGCAAAGAAATGCCTGTGGTGTATTTGCTTGGCGAGCAGTACATCAAAGCGATGAACGACATAGCACAGTCCAACAATGCCAAAACAGTGGTGTTGCCTGCTGATATTTTAAATACCGTCAAAGGCTTGGTGGGCGATAAATTTAAATAAACCACAAAACAACTGACAAACACAGCGACCGCCTTAGGGTGGTCGTTTTTTGATTAAATGGGTGAGTGTGATGTTGGTGAATTGTCATCATACCAAGATTTTTTTGTGGTACAATATTTGTCATTGTTTTCTTGGAAAAATTATCATGCACATTCATATTCTTGGCATTTGTGGGACTTTCATGGGGTCGCTTGCTCTGATTGCCCGTGAACTTGGACATACCGTAACAGGCTCAGACACTGCCATTTATCCGCCCATGAGTACTCAGCTACAAAACGCAGGCATTGAGATTTTAGAAGGTTATAAAGCAGAACATTTAAATCCTGCCCCTGACCTTGTGGTGGTGGGCAATGCTTGCAAACGTGGTATGGAAGCGGTGGAATATATGCTTGATAATCGTTTGTCTTATACCTCAGGTCCGCAGTTTCTTGCTGAACATATCTTGCAACATCGTCATGTTTTGGCAGTGGCAGGCACACACGGCAAGACCACCACCACCACCATGCTGGCATGGGTGTTGCAGTATGCAGGGATTGATACTGGGTTTTTGATTGGTGGCGTGCCACTTGTGGCAACCGATGATGAGCGTTTGAAGTCTGCTTTTGCTCACAGCTCACATTTGGGCAAGGACTATTTTGTCATTGAAGCGGACGAATATGACAGTGCATTTTTTGACAAACGCTCAAAATTTGTTCATTATCGCCCAACCACCGCCATTTTAAATAATTTAGAATACGACCACGCTGACATTTTTCCTGATTTAAAAGCCATTCAAACCCAATTTCACCACATGATTCGCATGATACCTGCAAATGGTCAAATCATCATGCCAAGCGATACAGACAGTCTAGAACAAACCTTGCAGATGGGTGTATGGACAGATGTGTGGCGGACAGGTGTTGGTGATGAATGGGGCAATCAGGATTGGCAAGCCAAGCTAGAAAAAGCGGACGGCTCTGTGTTTCATGTCAAGCACCATGACCAGACAGGTACGGTAACTTGGGGCATGAGCGGGGTGCATAATGTCAATAATGCCTTAGTTGCCATCGCTGCGGCTCATCATGTGGGCGTACCTGTTGCTACTGCCTGCGAAGCTTTGTCTGCGTTTGCAGGCATTAAACGGCGTATGGAGCTTATCGGTGAAGTGGCAGGCGTGCAGGTGTATGATGATTTTGCCCATCACCCCACCGCCATCACCACCACGCTTGATGGTGCTAAGAAAAAACTGACCGGCAGACGCATTTGGGCGGTGATTGAGCCACGCTCTAACACCATGAAATTGGGCAGTCATAAAGCCAACCTAGCACCGTCTGCATCTTTGGCTGATGTGGTGATTTGGTATGAACCACAAGGGCTGGCATGGGGGCTTGCTGAAACCATAGGGAATACACCAAATCAACACGTGTTAGCAAGTATTGATGAGATTTTGAATTTTATCAAAGCTCATGCTCGTGCTGATGATGCCATCATTGTGATGTCAAACGGTGGATTTGAAGGCATTCATAATAAGATTTTGGCGACATTGTAGTTTGTCTAAATAATCACTTAAACCGTGCCTGTCTTGGGTGCGGTTTTTTTATGACTACAAATGCTTAATGTGCTTGATGATGTGTATCATCTGTTTACAAAATGGCAAGTTTTATTTGATATTATCTGATATGTTCACATTTGCACTACATATTGGTTCTTGGTTTTTATGATTGATTTAGTATAATAAAACTATCTTTTATGATTAGTTTTACTAAAAGTTATGAAATAAAATTTGGGCATATTGCCAAAGTTGCCAATAGGAGTATGATTATGATGAGTTTCATTTGGATGTTGATTGTAGGATTTGTGGTAGGCTTGATTGCTCGTGCCATCAAGCCCGGAGCAGACAGCATGGGGTGGATTTTAACCATTGTTTTGGGTATCGTGGGAGCGTTGGTCGGTGGCTTTATCGGTTCAGCACTTGGTTTGGGCAAAAATGGTGGCTTTATGGGGCTGGTTCTGTCGGTCATTGGTGCGATTATTGTGCTGTTTGTGTATGAATTTGCCACAGGTAAACGCCGTATTGGTTAATAAACTTAGTGCTAAACGCAACCTAAATTTACCAAAACCACCACAAAAAACCGCCATCATCGGCGGTTTTTATGAAAATAAAAGGTTGCTTGCTGATGGCTATGCTTTATCATGACCTGTTATTTGTATGACCCACACTTCTGCTTGCGACCCCAGCCGAAATGGCACGCCCCAAAAGCCATAGCCTGATGACACCACAACATGCGTGTTATTAATAAGTTTATGACCATATGCCACACGATTGAGCAGTTTGACGATAAAATTGGCAGGAAAAATTTGCCCATTATGTGTATGTCCTGAAACTTGCAAATCTATGGGGAGTTTAACATTATCATCAATTTGGCTTGGTCGGTGGTCTAGCAGTATCACTAAATGAGACGTATCCACATCAGTCATCAGCTCGGCGGTGCTTTTGCGTGTGTGGTGGTGGTCATCAAAGCGACCAATGATGGTGATGGGCGTGCCATTGATGGTGAGTGTGTGGGTTTTATCATCTAAGAGTATCGCTCCGCCATCACGCACCGCTTCTACAATGGCTTGTCGCTCTTGTTGTTTGTATAAATCATGATTGCCCAAACTTGCAATCAGATTGCCATCAACAGAGCTGACCAGATTGTCAAAAGCGGTGTGCATTTTTTCACCATGATAAACATAAGTATCATCGTCCATAATGTCCCCAGGCATGAGCAGTAGGTCGGCTTGCTCGGTGCGTAAAATATCAGCCAATCGGTTTAGCTGTCTTGCTCCGACCAGATAACCCAAATGGGTATCGCTTGCCACCGCCACACGCACAGGATTGATGGGCTTGTCTATTTGTATGGACAGATGACGCACCAAAGGGGTGTAGGCATTATATACTGATAAGCCCATCAGTCCAACAAAGCCAGCTACTGCCATCAAGCGAATAAAGGCAGGGTGGGGCGTGATGTCTGCCAAACGCAGTCCACCGCAGATGAGCCAAACCGCCAAAATCGTCATCACTCCAAGCCACAGTACTGCCATATAACCCATGCCAAAGCGAAACTGACCGATAAATAACGTCGCCAAAAACAGATGGCTGATGACAAATGTGATAATAAAGATGGCAGTTTTTGCGTGGGGCAGGTAGGGTTTAACCAGCCAAAACACTCCCTTTGCCCCAATATAAGTAAACAGCTCAATCAGCAATACAGTGATGGATAAGAAAAAAATCCGTCTCATAAGCTGACCCCAAAAAACTCCAAGGCAGTGCGACAGATAAAGCTGGTATCAAATGTTTTTGTGTCATAATCATAGCTCATAAAGCCGATATGTCCGCCGTATTTGGTGGTCAGCAGTGCCACATCAGCTGACACGTCGCCATGCACCGCCACCACACCTAAAAATGGGTCATCTTCAGCGGTGATGATGAGTGTGGGTTTGACAATGTCCACCAAAAAGGGTAGGGCAGATGATTTGCGATAATAGTCGTTTTTTGAGCTAAATCCATGACGTGGGGCGGTAAACACACTATCAAAATCCCCCATGCGTTTGGCGGATTTTAGAGCGGACAACTCATCATCGCTCAGATGGTTGGCTAGGGCTTTTTTGACAATAGGGTTGAGCAGATATGGCGTATAAATGTGTTTGCCGAGCAGTCGCTCCATGGCAATGGACGCACTTGCCAAATCCACAGGAGCAGACACCACCACGGCACGGCTGGCAATGGCATCTGTGCCGTATTCGCCCATGTATTTGGCAAGAACATTGCCCCCAAGCGACACACCAACAGCACAGATGTGGGCAAATTCATGGCTTAAATGGCTTAAATAATGGTGAATCTCAGTGGTGTCGCCTGCATTATAAAACACCCTGCCAGAGACCGCCACGCCCCCACAAGAGCGAAAATGTGCCACCACAAAATGACAATCCGTTTGATGGACGCTTTTGGCAAGGGATTTGGCGTAGTGGCTTTGGCTAGACCCTTCCATGCCGTGAAATAAAACAACAAGCGGTTTTTGGTATTTGCCATCTACTTTGATGTCATCGGTTAAAAGATAATCAAAGGCGACATCGCTCTCATTGAGTGAGTCTTTGATGAGTATGCGGTGATAATTTGGCTGATATTTAACCACATAGCGGGGTAAAATCGTTTGTATGTGGGGATTTTTTAGCCAAAATGGGGGCGTAAATTGGGGTAGATTGAAGGTTATCATATGTCAAAGGGTTTTGGTAGCTGTTTTATAAAAAGCTCATGTTTGGTGTTGATTTGTGTATTTTGTTTATGATTTTTTGATTTTTAACACAAACCAAACCGCTTGCCCATCTATGGTCAGCTTGATTTGACTGCCGTCAGTCAGACCTTGTGGCAGATTGGTGCGAATGTGTCGCCCACGATGATAAAAAATAAACTGACCGCCTTGGCTGGCCAGCGTGGGGGTGATGGTGAGTGTGGGGGTGTCTCCCATCAAATCTGACAGTTTGTCAGCAAAGACTTTGGCATGGTTTAGCATTTGGGGGGCGATTTTATCAAACTGTTGCCAAGCAAAATCAGCCAAGCTGTGGGCGTGGCGTTTTGTCTTTTGTAGGTTTGCCATGATGGTGGGTGATTTAAAGATTTCTTGGGTGATTTTGTCTGCCAATCGTCCTGCCACGCTAAACTGCATGACATACACCGCGTCATAATCAGCACGCTTTTTGGGGTCTTTTAAGATGGCGTAGGCTTCATTGATGAGCGTCATTTGTCCGCCATCATTTGCCTTGTCGGGGTGGTGAGTGCGAGCAAGCTGGCGGTAAGCGTGTTTGATGTCTTGACTGCTGGCGGATTTGGATAGCCCCAGTATTTTATAATAATCATATTGATAACGTTTCATGAGTCATCACCCAAATCTGCCATCAGTGTTTCTAGCTCGTCCATTTTTTCTAAAAGCTCATTTTCAATGTCGTCCATTTGCTTTTGGTGCGTGCTTTGGCGGTCAAGCAATGATAAAAGTTTTGCTTTATTGTCATCATGGTATAAACTTTGGTCAGACAAACTCAGCTCAATGTCTGACAGCTCTTTGGTGAGTGTGTCTAGGGTTTTTTCCAGTTTGTCAATTTGCTTGCGTAGGGGGGCGGTTTTTTGGCGGTTTTCGGCATTGCGTTTGCGAAGCTTTTCTTTGGTGAGCGTGTCTTTTGTGGGGTTGTCGGTGGTGGTTTTGTTTTGGGCAAATTTGGCAAGGCGAGCTTGGCGTAAATGCTCGGCATAATCGGTCATATCCCCTGCAAATTCATCTGCCCGCCCATTTGCCACAAGTAGCAGGCTGTCGCATACCGTCATCACCAAATCTCTATCGTGCGACACCAAAATCAATGCCCCTTCATAGTCTTGCAGTGCCAGCATTAGTGCGTTTCGCATGGATAAATCCAGATGGTTGGTTGGTTCATCTAGCACCAGTACATTAGGCCTTCCCCAAACGATAAGTGCAAGGGTAAGTCTGGCTCGCTCACCGCCTGAAAATAGCTGACAAGGCGTGTCTATTTTATCACCTTTAAAATTAAAACTCCCCAAAAACGCCCGCAAATCTGCATCTGATGTCGTCCCTGCCAATCTTCTTAGTAAGATAAGCGGTGTGGCGGTATCGTCTAGGGCGTCCATTTGGTGTTGATTAAAATAGCCCAGTTTTAAATTATCTGACACTTTGTGCGTGCCTGATAATGGGGGTAGATGACCAACCAAAGCTTTTATCAAGGTGGATTTTCCTGCCCCATTTGCCCCAAGTATGCCCAAACGTGTGTCAGGGGTGATTTGTAGGTTTACTTTGTTTATCAAGGTGGTATCACCATAGCCGATATAAGCGTTATCTAAGCTGATGAGCGGTGATGATAAGGCGGTGGGTGGATAAAATTTAAAGCTAAATTCGCTTTGTGCCATGACAGGAGCAATGTTGGTCATGTTGGCAAGCTGTTTAACACGGCTTTGGGCTTGTTTGGCTTTGGTGGCTTTTGCTCCAAAACGGCGAATAAAGTTTTCTAGGTGGGCTTTAATCGCTTCTTGGCGTTCATAGGCTTGGGCTTGTTGGGCTAGGCGTTCGGCTCTTGTGCGGATAAACTGGGCGTAGTTGCCTGTATAAAGCGTGATGGTTTGCTGTTCAATGTGGGCGATGTGGCTACAAATCGTGTCCATAAAGGCTTGGTCGTGGCTGATGACCAAAATCAACCCATCAAATTTTACCAGCCACTCTTCTAACCACAAAATGGCGTCCAAATCCAAATGGTTGGTTGGTTCATCAAGTAGCAACACGTCCGCTCGGTGCATGAGTGTGCGAGCCAAATTTAGTCGCATACGCCAGCCACCAGAAAACTCATGCACCATTTTTTGGTGTTCATGTTCGCCAAAGCCAAGCCCTGATAGGATTTGTGAAGCACGAGAAACGGTGCGATAGCCGTCTATTTCATCAAAACGCTGATACAGTGGGGCGATGTCAGTTTGGGCAAGTGTGTGCTGATTGCTCAGTTTGTCGTTTAATTGATACCATTCATCATCGCCTGAGAGCACATAATCCAAAGCACTTTGGTCGGTGGTGTGTATTTCTTGTGCCATATGAGCGATTTGCCAGTCTTTTGGCATACTGATGGTGCCAATGTCGGTGGCGTGCTCGCCAAGCAAGGTGGCAAACAAGGTGGATTTACCCGTGCCATTATTGCCTGTCAGCCCGATGGTTTGTCCTTTGTGAAACTGTAAATCCACGCCGCTAAATAGCAGGCGACCGTCTCGGCGAACGGCAACGTTTTTAAGTTCTATCATGATGGGAGTTGCTGTTAAAAATAAGATATTTTAGCAGAAAATTTGATAAAAGTTATCATTGGTGTTGATGTCAATCCAAACAGTATCACCGTTTTGCTTTATCAGAACAAGTCTTTAAGTTTGTATGATGATTGGTAAACTTTTCATGATTTGTCTGTTTGATTGATGTGTCTTATCATGTCCGATACGATGTCGTTAGGCGATTGGTTGGCGTGGATACGATGTATGCGGTGGGCATGGTGCTGATGTTGATGTATAAAGCCTTGATAGGTGCGATAAAAAAAACTGCTGTCATTGCTTTCAAATCTGTCGGCGACACTGCGTTTGCCAGCTCGCTGTATGCCAATGACAGGGTCAAGGTCTAGCCAAAAAGTAACATCAGGCAAACGTGGCACAAAACCATCAATCAGGTATTGAATTTTAGCAAGTTTGGATGGATTGCCCCCATATCGCCCAAAGCCCTGATATGCCACCGTGCTGTCTATAAAGCGGTCGCACACCACCCATTTACCATCCGCCAAAGCGGGCAATATCACTTTATGCACATGGTCTGAGCGTGCCGCAAACATCAGCAAAAGCTCTGTGTCATCATCAATGTCGCTTTTGTTGCTAAGCAGTATCTCTCGCAAACATTCAGCAAGCTTGCTACCCCCCGGCTCTCGGGTGCGAATGTGTGCGATGCCTTGGCTACTGAGTTTTTGGCAAAAGCCATCAATGGCAGTGGTTTTGCCCACGCCTTCTGTGCCTTCAATGCTGATAAATTTTGGGGATAAAATGTTCATGGGTTGCTCTGTGGGGTGGTGGTTTCATCGGATTGCTGGCTGGCTTTCTCGGCGACAACAGAACGGTACTTGCTCACGGCTTTGTTGTGCTCGTCCAAAGTTACGCTAAATTTATGTCCGCCATGACCTGTCGCCACAAAATAGACATAAGGCACATCACTTGGGTGCATGGTTGCTTTTATCGCTTCGGCAGAAGGCAGGGCAATGGGCGTGGGTGGCAAACCATCAATTTGGTAAGTGTTATAGGCGGTTTTCTCGCCGATGTTGCTTTTGTAAATTTTGCCATCATAGCGGTCAAACAGCCCATAGATAATCGTGGGGTCAGTTTGTAGTCTCATGCCTTGGCGTAGGCGATTGACAAACACGGCTGACACGTCATTGCGTTCAGATTTGATGCCAGTTTCTTTTTCAATGATGCTTGCCATAATCAATGCTTCATAAGGGGTTTTGTAAGGCAAATTATCAGCACGGCTTTCCCACGCTTTTTGCAAGGTGGCAGTTTGGGTGTCATACAGGCGTTTTAAAATCGCTTTATCGGACGTGCCTTGGGCAAAAAAGTAAGTATCAGGAGCAAAATAGCCTTCTAAATTGCCGTTTGGGCTTTGGATACCTAGGGCATCAGCGACCGCTTTGTTGTCTCGCTCTACGTCCGCCCATGAATAGCCGTCCGCTTTGGGTGTGAGCAGTTCAAGACGAATGCCATCGGTGGATTTTAGGGTTTGATATAAATCTTTGATGGTTTTGCCTTCAATGATTTGCACTTTGACCATGCTTACTTTTGCCCCTTTGCCCAAAATATCCACCACTTGTTTTAAACTGGCATTGGCGGGGATAAGATAAGAGCCTTGATGAAGTTGCCCTTTGGCGTGCAGTTTTAAATAAAGTCTTGTGGCGGTGCTGGATGTAAAAGCAGAAGTTTGCCACGGACTGGCAACAAGCAGGCTGTGATAAGTGTCGCCTTTGGCAACATTTAACGTGTGCGCAGGGCGGTTTGTTGGGGCAAAAATGCTCATATAGATAACACCCAATCCCACCACCAAAGCGATGATGATAGCAAAGCTGACCAGTTTGGTAAATTTGTTTTTGGGTGCGTTTTTGGGTGCTTTGTTGGTTTTGGCGGTGTGTTTTGAGCTGGGCATGGTTTTTTGTCGCTTTTGATGGTCGCTATAAACCCACCTATTGTAACAAAAAGCCATGCCAGATTTGTTAAAAATTTGTGTTTAATGGTCGGCAGGTTTTGCTCCATGTTCTGACAGTACTGCCACCAACTCACCAATCTTTTGTTCAAGTAGTGCTTTGTCGCCTTTGGTTTCTACATTTAGGCGAATGAGTGGTTCGGTGTTGCTTGACCGCAGATTAAACCGCCAGTTGCCAAAATCCAAACTTAGCCCATCAAGTGTGTCTTTGCTTGGGTGAAGCGTGGCGTATTTTTGTTCTAAGGCTTGGCAAATTTGCTGGGCATTGACATCACCTAGGGTAAAGTTTAGCTCACCCGAGCTTGGAAAATTGGCAATATAAGTATTAACCAGCTCGGAGAGTGTTTTGCCTGTTATTGATAAAAGCTCAATCACCAACAGCCACGGTATCATGCCACTATCACAATAAAAAAACTCACGAAAATAATGATGAGCGGACATTTCGCCGCCATAAATCGCCCCAGTTTGTCTCATGACTTGTTTGATAAAAGAATGTCCTGATTTGCTGATTTGGGCGACGCCTTGGCTTTTGGCGATGACATCTTGGGTGTTGTAAATCACACGTGGGTCATAGACGATGGACTCGCCTTGGTGCTTTTGTAAAAAGGCTTGGGCAAGCATGCCAACAATATAACTGCCTTCAATAAAATTACCTGCTTCATCAAACAAAAAACAGCGGTCAAAATCGCCATCAAACGCCACGCCAAAATCTGCCTTGTGAGCCACGACGGCGTCTGATGTGGATTTTTGGTTGACGATAATCATGGGGTTAGGAATGCCATTGGGGAATGAGCCGTCTGGCTGGTGATGGATTTTGATGAGCTCTATGTTTGCTCCCAAGCGTGTTTCTAGCTCGTCCACCACAGGGCCTGCCGAGCCGTTGCCTGAGTTGATGACGATTTTTTTGGGCGTGAATTTGCTGGTATCCACAAAGCTCATCAGTTTATCAATATAAGCGGTTTTGTCAGTATTTGGCGTTACTATACCTTTGGTGGCTGGGCTAAATTTGCCACTTTGTGCCAACTCTTTGATGTCGCCAAGCCCTGTGTCTGCTGAGATGGGGCGAGAGTTTTCACGCACCAGTTTTAGCCCGTTGTAATTGATGGGGTTGTGGCTGGCAGTAACTTCAATACCACCGATGGCATCATAAAAACTTGTGGCAAAATACACCTCTTCGGTGCCTGTCATGCCAAGGTCAAGCACGTCCACGCCAGCATCTGTGATGCCGTCTATGGTGGCAAGTTTGAGTGTGTGGCTAGATGGGCGAATGTCGCTACCGATGACGATGGTGGGTTTGGGGTGGCTAGTCTGACCAAGCAGTATCTGCCCAAAAGCACGTCCAATACGATAGGCGATGGTTTCGTCTAAGTTTACGCCAAGCTCGCCACGCACGTCATAGGCTTTAAAACAAGAGATGGTGATGGGGTCAAAAGTGTTCATGGTTTTCCTAAAAATGATGGGTTATCAATATCAAATCAGATAGAATAAACATAAGGGTTAAATGTTAAATCGCCACTAACACATCTCTTCGCTGGGCTCTTGGTGTTTGTTGTTGAGTGGTTCAATGTTTATGGCAGTGGCATAATACATACGTATGCCGCATACCGTTTGTATGCCAAAGGCGTTGAGTGTTACTTTGGCAGGGCGACTGATTGCCCCTGTGCGTTCTTGCCAAAACCATGGGGGCAGATGTAAAAAAGCCTTTTTGACCAAATCAATATTATTAGGCAATGGCTGGTGTACTGAAAGCAGCTCGCCAGTATTTTCATCGTATTTTCTAGGCTGGTCTAAATACACTTGATTGAGCGTGATGTCAATGTCATCCATGTCGTAGCTGTCATCAATATAAGGCAAATCACGGTGGCTATGAAAGGGCGTAAACATCAAATTCAGCTCATCGCTGTCATTCCAATGTAAGGTCAAATTGCCATTTAGGGTCATGTTGCCATGAAATACCACCATGCTAGATTCTATAAACCAGCCATCATCTTGTTTTTGTATAAAAGCAAGGTACATTTTATCATTGGGGATTTTTATCTGTGCAAGCGTTTCGGCTGGCTCATCAGATTTTAAGTCTGAACTGGCAAAAGCATGACTGGCAAAACTGGCACACAAAACAAACATCAAAGAAAGGACAAACTTTGACATCGCAATTCTCAACGGATGGATATATTTAAGTATAACAAGATTTTTGGGGGTTCACAATTGCTTTGGTGTAGCATTTGGTAAATGCAAAATCGGCATAAACTCTTGGGGTTTTTGACTAAGTTTTTTGCCAAGTTATCTTATAAAATTGTCCTATAAAATCATGGCAAAATTTGCTATGCTAATCAAAAGCACTGAGTGATGAGTGAAAATTTATCCGTTTATTGTAGGTATGTTAAGGAACAGTTATGAATGTCGCAAATAGTATCACTGACCTGATTGGTAACACCCCTTTGGTTGAGCTACAAAACCTAAGCAAAGGTTTGCCTGCTCGGGTGCTTGCCAAATTGGAATATTTTAACCCCGCCAGCTCCGTCAAAGACCGTATTGCTCTGTCTATGATAAACGAAGCACAAAAAGCGGGCTTGATTGACCAAAACAGCACCATTGTTGAAGCCACATCAGGCAACACAGGCATCGGACTTGCGATGGTGTGTGCGGCTCGTGGTTATCGCTTGGTGATTACCATGCCTGAGAGCATGAGCCTTGAGCGTAGAGCCTTACTGCGCGCTTATGGAGCAGAGCTGGTGCTAACGCCAGCGGCAGATGGTATGGGTGGGGCGATTGCCAAAGCCGAAGAGCTGGCAAAACAAGATGGTTATTTTATGCCACGTCAGTTTGACAACCTTGCCAATCCCAAAATCCACCGTGAAACCACCGCCCAAGAGATTTGGCGTGATACCGATGGACAGGTGGATATTGTGGTGGCAGGCATTGGCACAGGTGGCACGATTACTGGCGTGGGCGAAGTGTTAAAAGCCAAAAAGGACAGCATAAAAATCATCGCCGTAGAGCCTGCCGATTCGCCAGTATTTAGCGGTGGTCAAAAAGGCGCTCATAAATTACAAGGGCTTGCCCCCGGGTTTGTGCCAAGCATTTTGAACACACAAATTTATGATGAAGTCATCACCGTAACCACCGAAGATGCCTTTGCGACTGCTCGTGCGATGGCAAGCCAAGAAGGGATTTTGGTGGGGATTAGTGCAGGGGCTGCCGTTTGGTCAGCACTACAAGTTGCCAAACGCCCAGAAAACGCAGGCAAACTGATTACAGTGATTATCCCGTCATCAGGTGAGCGGTATTTGTCCACGGCATTGTTTGCCGATTTGGCACAGTAATTTTTAATAGACAAACCCAAGTTTTTGCTTGGGTTTTATTGTATGCGGTAACTGATTCTTTGTGGGTGAGCATCATTTGTTTTTAGGGAGCTCCAACTACTCCTATTTTATTTAATATTTTGCTGGCACCAGCAAAATTATTTCCCATCTTTTTATTAAAGTTCTCTCTTTCATGATTTTCAATGGTTTTTGCCATCAGCTCTATTGTGCCATGAAAAGCTGTCGCCAAACCTTGACCTGCTTGTGATACTTGATCAATGGTGCCCCCATTATTGCCAGGGGCATTTTTTAAAGTGTTCCCACCAATAACCACATTACCAATAGAATATTTTGTCACAACACAACCTCTCTTTCTTTTAGCATTTTTTTACAATGTCGTCCCAATAATTCACCAATAAGATACATGAAGCCAAATCCTATAAAGACAAATATACTAAGGCCAATTTCCAAATAAACACCTGATTTTTTATAGCGTTCTGATAGATTTTTAGTTTGTTCATAACTACGTATTTCCTTACCATCCACCTGTAAAGAAACCAGTTGTGGATGTGGGTTTTTTAGCCATAAAAATCTGTCTTGATAATACCAACCAATTTTGGCGTGTTTGTTTTTATAAGGTTCTATTTGTTCATCAGTAAAACACCAGTTTGCCCGAGCAAAGTGTCTGGCACTATAACCACAATAATATTCTGTCCATTGATTGCTGTTTTGTTCTTTAAGTAAAAGTACGTTATAATCAGAGCCTTTTAATACTTTTTGATAAGACACATTAAGAATGCCTTCGCTGTATTGCACCCGATCTAGTTCTGCAATGCCACGCCCGCCCAATTCACTCAAAGGAGATAGGATACCAAACCAAACTATGGATAAGCCTGCAATCACTCTGATAAAAACAGAGTAACTATAATAATCACGTATTTCTTCTTCTGTTTTTAATGGTGCTTGTTCCATTTAATTATCCCAACAATATAAAATCTATGATACAGTTATGATATGTACATATGAATAAATAATAATCAATAACCATAATCTTAAATAAAAAGCTATTATAACCATTAGATACAAGTTTACAATTATTTTCTATTATTTCTATTGTTAATCGTGTATAAATTAATCAATACGCCCCAGTAAATACCTAAAAAATCGCTCTATGGACTCATAAAGCCCTTAGAGCGATATTTAAAACTTAATATTATTTATTCTTAGTCGCCATTCATTCAACTTTGATTGAGATTGGGGTAATCTGTTCTAACTGCCCTTTTTGGACTCTACGCTTGGCTTTTAGGCGTGCCAATGCAAGGATTTTAGGCACAGATTTGGGTTTGAAAAATCAATCCTACCAAATTCTGGATTATTTCTGATGGTTCTTGCTGTTTTCATAGCCTTTTCTCTGTTATACTTCTGCTCTGTGAACGGAAAATATTCTGGCGTTGTCTTACAATGATCCAATGCACAATCAAAACTGCACCATAACCACTCATTCCAGTGGTGTAATAACGCTTTTTTGCACAATGAATGCAATAATCCTGCGGAAATAATAGGTTTTGAACGGTTAATTATTTGCAAAATCAAGTTTTAATTGGCACTTTTTGACTGTATTGCTTTTGCTCACTCCTCTACTGAAAACACCCTAATCCTTACCATAGGGCTTAGGAAAACTGCTTTACGACCACACTGAACAACACTGACCCAATCAGTAAAGCAGGACTTTTCATGCCAAAAGCCACATCAAAACCGCAAATTTTCAAAAGACAGAAACAAAAAAGCATTACAATACATTTACATTATAATGACTCTTAACTAGTCAAAAAGCTCGCTATGAGTATCTAGGGCAACCAGTTTAATTTTGTTGCCATCCAATTTATACACAAGGAGCAAATCAGGCTTGATGTGGCACTCTCGGTAGTCTTTCATGTTGCCTTTGAGTGGATGGTCTAGGTATTTTTGGGGTAGTGGCTTGCCGTCAATCAAATATCCCAAAACATCAAGCAAGGGCTTAGAAATACCATGCTTTTTCAAGCCTTTGAAAAAATCACTGCTTGGCTTAAACTCTTTCATCACAAGCCCTTAATAGCTCGTCAATGCTTGCATAGCTTGGTACATCATCGTTTTCAAGCTCCGCCATTGCTCTTAGTAGTTTTTGGCTTGGCTTAGGTTCTTGGCGTTTTTCAAACGATAGGGGCAAACTGCCAGTATCTGCAACTTGCTTTAATACCAATCGCATGAATTGGCTTGGAGTCATGCCAAAACTTTCAATCACACCAAATGATTGAGCTTTTAAATTATCATCCAGCCTTAAATTAAAATTTGTTGCCATATGCACACCTTATGTAATTTTAATGTAAAACAATTATAAGCCAAAAGTTTTATAAAAACAAGCAAATTTACCTTCCTAGTCCCTTTTGCTGTTGGTTTTGCTTACCAACAAACGGGGATGGGTTTTTTGGAACGGTAATGCACAAACAGCCTATCACTGTTGATAATTTATGATATAAAACCCATTATTTGTTATAATGGATTTTATTTTGTGTAAATCTTATGACACCCACCGACCAATTTTCTGACCTTGTCGCCTTGATGGCACGCCTTCGTACCGACTGTCCTTGGGATGCCAAACAAACCAACCACTCTTTACAAAAATACGCCATTGAAGAAGTCTTTGAGCTCATCGGTGCGATACAAGCCGATGATGGCACGCCACTTGCCACAGACGACATTAAAGGCGAGCTGGGCGATGTGCTACTTCAAGTCATCTTTCATGCTCAGTTGTATGGTGAGCAAGGCCGCTTTACCATTAGTGATGTGATTCATGCTTTGCAAGAAAAACTCATCAGACGACACCCCCATGTCTTTGACAAAGAAAACCTGACAACGGACGCAGACGTGAAACGCCGTTGGGATGAGATTAAAGCACTAGAAAACGCAGGCAGACCCAAGCAGCTGTTGTCTGATGTCAAAGCAGGCACCGCTCTAAACCAAGCTCAAAACTTACAAAAACACGCTGCCAAAGTCGGCTTTGATTGGGGCAGTTTGCAAGGCGTGCTTGATAAGCTCCACGAAGAGCTAGGCGAGCTGACTGCCGAGCTGCCCACAGGGGATTTTGCCTATCAAAGCGGGGCATTAAACCAAGAGCAGCAAGCCAAAATCGCCGACGAGCTTGGTGATGTGCTGTTTGTATTGACGAATCTTGCTCGTCATGTGGGTGTGGATAGCGAGCTGGCATTACAAGGAGCAATCAGTAAATTTAGACGACGTTTTGCCTTTGTAGAACAAAAACTTTTGGAACAAGGTAAGGATTTTACGGACACTAGCTTAGCACAGATGGACAGCTATTGGGAAATGGCAAAGACAAATGAAAAATAAAGCCATCATCTGGGTATTTGGTCTGATGGTTGCCATCAGCACTCACGCCAACCAGTGTTATAGCGACCCACGCCTTGCTTATCAGGCACTCATTGCCAAACAAACCCAAGCCAAAACAGACAGCGAGCGTATCAACATCAATACTGCCAGCGTTGGTGAGCTTGCCACCTTGCAGGGCGTGGGAGTAAAAACCGCTCAGGCGATTGTGGATTATCGTGAGATGTTTGGGCGTTTTGAGAGTGTGGACGATTTGACAAAAGTCAAAGGCATTGGACAAAAAACCTTAGAAAAAAATCGCCATCGGCTTGTTGTTTATTAGCTTTTTTGTTGGATAAGCGGTAAAATAGACAGTTTATATTAAAAATTAACAAAAACAATCAGGAGCGTATGGCATGGCAACCAAGCCAACAAATAAGCCAAGCAAGCCAGAAAAAAAATCAAAAAAACCCAATGCCCAGCGTTATTTGGCAAAATCGTTGGGGCTTGACAGACGCACTTTACCGCATAGCATTGTGGATGTGGTGGGGGTATTACAACGTGCAGGATTTGAGGCGTATATTGTTGGTGGTGGGGTGCGTGATAGTTTGCTTGGGCTTGCCCCCAAGGATTTTGATGCCGTAACCAATGCTCGCCCCCATGAGATAAAGGCGATTTTTGGGGGGCGGTGTCGGATTATTGGCAGACGTTTTCAGCTGGCTCATGTCTATTCAGGGCGTGAAATGATAGAGGTGGCGACGTTTAGAGCCCCGCCCAAGGACGACACTCACACCACCGAAGAGGGCATGATTACCCGTGATAATGTTTGGGGGACGATAGAGCAGGACTTTGCTCGCAGAGATTTTAGTATCAATGCGTTGTACTATAATCCCATCAAAGGTGAGGTGTTGGACTTTTGTGGGGCGATAGACGACATCAAAACCAAGACGCTTAGGCTACTGGGTGATGCCAAAGTGCGGATTGAAGAAGACCCTGTGCGACTGTTGCGGGCGTTGCGATTTAAAGCAAAATTGGGCTTTGAATTTGATAAAGCACTGGCAAAGCAGTTTTGCCAAGATAATTGGTCGCTACTTGAACAAGTGTCCACCCACAGGCTGTATGACGAAACCCAAAAAATGTTTAATGGTGGCTATTTAGCACCACTGTTGCCCTTGCTTTTTGATTATGGGGCGATGGGCAGCTTGATGAATCATGCCCCAAGTGTTCCTACCGCTTTGATGATGGCTGTGGCAACCAACACCGATAAGCGAGTGGCACAAGATTTGGGCACAAACCCTGCTTTTGTTTATGCCGTTTTGCTTTGGGAAAATTATTTACACGCATTGGCTAAATTTAAAAAACAAGGCGTGCCATTTCATGATGCTCAAATCAAAGCTAGTCGTAAGGTATTTGATGCTCAAAAATTTAAAACCACCATTCCCAGATTTGCTGAAGATTTCATCACAAGTATTTGGCTGTTGCAACCCAAACTGGTCAATCCACGCCCCCGAGAAATCGCCAATCTTGCCACACACGTTAAGTTTCGCCCCGCACTTGACTTTTTGCTGATGCGTGAGTGTTTTGATGAGTGTTTGTTGTCTGAGCCAACCAACAACATGGGGGTATGGTGGCAGGATTACCAAAGTGCAAGCAGTCATGACAAGGCGGTGATGGTGCAAAATCTTGGTCATGATAAAGGCGTGCCAAGACGTCGCCGTCAGCGTGGCTCTGATTTGGCTGATGTGGTGCTTGATGATAAGCCTAAAATTAAAGAGCCAGCAAAGGCTGCTCCCATTGCAGACAGTGCGGTTCAAATGCCAATTTTTGAGCAGATAACATATAGCGAAAGTGATTTTTTAAAACTGCTTGCCAACGATGAGCCATATATCCCAAGCCAACGCTATCGCAAGCGTGAGCCATCATCAACCCTGTCTTTAAAAGAACGTCAAGAGCAAGATTTGATGGGTGATGTCTTGGATGATAAAGCGGACAAAACCGCCAAACCAAAAAAGCAAAAATCTGTCAAATCTGACCAAAAGTCGGATAAGCCCAAAAAAGACAAAAAGAGTAAAGCCGATAAAAGCAAGACAAATAAACCAAAAGATAAAGTGAGCAAGCCTAAAAAACGCAAAAAATCCAACGCCAAACCAAGGGCAAATCATGACTAAGTTTGTGCAAATTTATCTGGGGCTAGGTGGCAATATTGCTAATGAGCTGGGCGACCCAAGTAGTCATATCATGGCGGTGTATGATGCTTTGCAGGCTGATGAGCATTTTTGTGAAGTCAAATTGTCATCGTTATATACATCCAAGCCCTTTGGGGTAACTGACCAGCCTGATTTTGTCAATGCGGTACTCTCTGCTAAAACTGCCCTTGCCCCCCTTGAACTGCTTGATGTTTGCCAAGCCTTAGAAAACCGTGCAGGACGAGTGCGACTGCGTCATTGGGGCGAGCGTAGCCTTGATGTGGACATTTTGCTCTATGGCGATGAGAAGATAGACAGCGAGCGTTTGATTGTGCCACACAAGGGGCTGTTTGAGCGTAATTTTGTGCTCATTCCCTTGTTGGAGTTTGATACTAATTTGTGCGTAGGCGAGCAAAGATTGGCAGATGTGGTGGTGGCAAATGACCACACAGGACTAAAACGATTATAAGAGTGCCATCTGTGTGCTGACAGATGGTTTATCGTTGATTGGTATAAAAACAAGACAGTTTAAAACATTCATCTATCATAGGGCAAATCTAAGCTAGTTTCACCAGTCAGGCTTGATAAACGCACAAAAGACAGCATTTAATAGCCAGTTTAGCTTTTATTTGAGTGCATTATGACTGACTTAGCCCAAAAACCCAAAACCCCCATCACCTTATCCACCCTAAACAAATACAAAAAAACTGGCGAAAAGTTTTCATGTTTGACTTGCTATGACGCAAGTTTTGCTCATCTGATGGACGTTGCCGAGATTGACACCATTTTGGTGGGGGACAGCCTTGGTATGGTGGTGCAAGGACAAAGCTCCACTTTGCCTGTAACAGTTGCAGATATGGTCTATCACACTGCCAATGTCGCTCGTGGTAACGGCCATGCGTTGATTATGACCGATTTGCCCTTTATGAGCTATGCCACCTTGGCAGATGCCATTAGCAGTAGCCGTGCGGTCATGCAGGCAGGGGCAAATATGGTCAAATTAGAAGGCGGTAGCGAGCTTGCCCAAATTGTTCAAACTTTGGCAAATAACGGTGTACCAACTTGCGTGCATTTGGGATTAACGCCCCAGTCAGTGAACGTTTTTGGTGGCTATAAAGTACAAGGCAAAACCGAGAGCCAAACTGCCAAACTGCTTAGCGATTGCGAGATTTTGGTGGGGGCAGGGGCGAGCATGATTTTGCTAGAATGTGTGCCAAGTGCTTTGGCAAAACAAGTAACAGAGCGTTTTGATGTGCCTGTCATTGGTATTGGGGCAGGCGTGGATACGGATGGTCAAGTGTTGGTCATGCACGATATGCTCGGTGTCTATACCCGTAAACCTGCCAAATTTGTCAAGGATTTTTTAAGTGATGCTAGCAATGAAACAGGCGATATTGTTGGGGCATTTAAAAACTTTCATCAAGCTGTTAAGGATAAGGCGTTTCCAACGGTGGCACATAGTTTTTAGGATAAAATACCATGCCTTATCACCGCTACCAACTTAACAGCCCTTTAACTCCACACGAAGTCGCCCAAGCATTAAGCGACAACATTCGCTCGCCACGACCGACCATTGGTGATATGTTTAGAATGTCGTTTGGTGTACTCGGAAAATGGTTGGGTCAGCGTGATGATGGTGGCACTTGGTATGGTACAGCAAATCATCATCGCTTTAAAATATATCGGCACATCAGCTACCGCAACAGCTTTTTGCCAGTAGTGATAGGCACGATACAGCGTACGCCCACAGGTTCACAGGTAGATGTTGTGATGAGACTGCATTGGAGTGTATGGTTGGTGCTGGGACTATTTGTGTTGGTGGGTTTGTCAATACTCTTTGAAGGGGTGATAACCCCTGCCGATGATAAGATGTTACTTGTTATGCCTATTGGTATATTAGTATTTGTGAGTGTATTGGTGGGCGTGGGCTTTTGGGCAGAAGTTAATAAAGCCAAGGAGCTACTTGCCGAGCAGCTCCACGCCACTTAATAAACCCATCACCCTAAGTTGCTTGGGGTGTGGTCAGCCTTTTGGTTTTAACCCAATTCTAGCCCCCGACTACCATGTTTGATGTCGCTTGTGGACAGTCCTATGTTGCTTAGGGCGGATTTGGCGTCTTGGATACGTTGGTTGATGGCGGTTTGGTTGTTTTGATTGACTGCTTCCATATACATCGCCATTTGTAGGCTACCCAGCCAATAGAGCGTCTCTGCCATGGTCTGCTTATCGCTGGCACTCATGTTGGCGATACTTTCATCACTTAGGGCGTCTTTAAGCTGTTCTACCATGCCATGTCCTTTAAGACTGGCAAGGTCAGAGCGTGTGGCAATGCCATAGTTTATCACCACCCAGTACGCCATCGCTGTGGCAATGCTATTTGGGTCGTAGCCATCTGATTTTAAAGCGGTTTTCACTTGACCAATCAGGTTGGACTTGGATAAGCGGTCTAGGTCGGCTGTTGCTTGACTGGTGAGCCGTCCTTTGTTTTGTAAATCTTGGCGTAGCGTGTCTATCATTTGGCTATTAAGCTGACTGCTGACGCTGTTTGAGTGGCTATAACGGTGAGCATTGCTATAATCAGGTGTTTTGGGTGTGGCGGTACTTTGGCTTGTACTTCCTTTGCTCGTGCTAGATTTGCCAGAGCTGGCTTTGCTAGATTTACCAGATGAGCTGGTGGTCTTTTTGGTGGTGGATTTTTTGCTAGATTTTGCCTTTTTGTAGGTTTTTTTGTAGCTGTCATCGTTGAACCAAGAGTTTTGCATAATGGCATTATCAATGTGCCAAGTATAAAAATAATTGTCTGCTCTATAACCATAGTCAAAAGCACTCGCAGGCGTGGTCGTTGCCATCATGCCCGTCATCGCCAGTACCATGGCTGATAAGCCAAATTTCAATTCTTTCATCGCTGCTCCTTGTTTTGACCATCATAAGAATTTCTATCATAAAATAAAAGTAGTTATCAATCAAGCAGTTGTTTGGGATAAGTGGTTGTTTTTACAAAAATAAACATTCTTTGTTTTGGGTCAAATCCCACGGTTTTACTTGGATTTTGTGGTACAATACGCCATTTGGATTGGCATTTATGAAAATTTTTAATCACATCAGCGAGCTACAAACCGCCCTAAACACCCACCGCCAAGACGGACAAAACATCGGTTTTGTGCCAACCATGGGTAATTTGCATGATGGGCATTTATCCTTGGTGAACATCGCTAAAGCTCATGCCGACATTGTGGTGGTGAGTATTTTTGTCAATCCTACGCAGTTTGGCGTGGGTGAAGATTTTGACAGCTATCCACGCACGCTTGATGCCGATGTTGCCAAGCTAGACACGGCAGGCGTGGATTATGTATTTGCCCCCAGTGTGGATGAAATGTACCCAAGCTATCCGCCTAGTGTGCAAGTATTATCAGGTGAAATTACCAAGATTTTGTGTGGTAAGTCTCGCCCCACGCACTTTGATGGCGTGGGTTTGGTGGTCTCTAAGCTCTTTAATATCGTACGCCCTGACGTTGCCGTTTTTGGCAAAAAAGATTATCAACAGCTTGCCATTATCAGACAGCTCAATGATGAGCTAAATTTTGGCATTGACATCATTGGTGGTGAGATTGTGCGTGCTGATGATGGGTTGGCGTTGTCATCTCGCAATGGTTATTTGACCGCCAGTGAGCGAGCGATTGCCCCAAACTTACAGCGTTTATTGGTACAGATGGCAGATGAATTAAAGCAGTTTGGCACAGATGGCATATCCGCACTGGTGCAAAAATATACTGATTTAATCAATCAAACAGGCTTTGTGGTGGATTATTTGGCGGTATATAACGACAAACTGCACACGCCAAAAGCCAATGACAAGCACTTGGTGCTGTTGGTGGCAGCGTATTTGGGCAAGGCACGACTGCTAGACAACCTAGAAATTAAGTGGCAGTAGCAATAAACAAGCAAGAATCATCTGCTACGATACTCACTAGGCAAATCAAGATGGCGGATTTGCCAAGCATAAACATAATCAAAATTTGGTTACATCAACAAACAGGGGATATGATGCAACAAGACACCTCCATTATCATTGTCTCGGGGCGTTCAGGCTCAGGTAAAACATCTGTGCTAAATATTTTAGAAGATTTTGGCTATTATGTGATTGACAATCTGCCTTTGTCTTTGGTGGCAGATGCGGTGGATAATTTGGTTGGTGATGACACCAAAAAAGTGGCACTGGGCATTGATGTGCGTACGCCCAAGGCGGATTTGTCAGGTTTTGGCATGGTGCATAAAGACTTGATGGATAAATATGGCAATGCCGTCAAAATCTTATATGTTACCGCCCAAGAAGGGGTGCTGGTGGCACGTTTTGGGGCGACTCGCCGAGTACACCCACTTTTGCCTGCCGCCAATAACCTGCCCAATGCGTTGGCTCGTGAGATTGAGCTGTTAAAACCGATTGCCAGTTGTGCTGATATTAAAATAGACACCAGTACGCTGAATATCCACGAACTTAAAGAGCAAGTCAGACAGCATTTGGGCGTGGATAATGTTGTTACAGTTAATGTTTTGTCTTTTGGGTTTAAACATGGCTCACCCATAGATGCAGATTTTGTGTTTGATGTGCGGATTTTGCCCAATCCACATTGGCAAGAAAACCTACGCCCCAAAACAGGGCAAGATGATGAAGTCAAATGCTTTTTTGCTGATTATCCAGAAGTGGACGATATGGCAAAAGACATCGCTGAATTTTTAATAAAATGGCTGCCACAGTTTTTAAATAACAACCGCTATTTGGTTACCATTGCTATCGGTTGCACAGGGGGCAAACACCGCTCAGTCTATGTCAGCGAAAAAGTGGGCAAGCTATTAAGTGGCAACTTGCCAAAAAATATGCCTGTGGTGGTCAAACATCGTGAAAAAAGATATTGGTAATCACCAATAATCATAAATGTAAGGTTTTTTGATATTAAAGTGTCTAAGCTGAAACGTTTAATCATCAAAAAAGGTTGTGTTATGTTGGTGCATTTTATCAAAAAAACATCAGTGGCATTGTCAATGGGAGCAATGTTTTTATTGGGATTGTCGGCACACGCTGCCCAAATCCATGCTCAATGCCAAGATGATGACTTGACGGTGGTTGTGCTTGGTTCGGGTGGACCTGAGCTAGATGATGGGCGTGCTTCCACAGGCTATTTAATACAAGAGCAGGGCAAGGCACGGTTTTTGATTGATTTTGGGGCAGGGACATCACTAAATTTTGAGCGTGCGGGCGGTCGTATTGAAGATTTGTACGCACTTTTATTTAGCCATTATCATGTGGACCACAGCAATGATTTGCCTGCTTTGATTAAGGCGAGCTTTTTTTCTAGCCGTAGCCAAGATTTGCCCATTTATGGACCAACAGGCAATCACATCATTCCCAGCACATCTGTTTTTATTGAGCGACAATTTGGTCAAACAGGTGCTTATCCCTACTTGTCTGACTTTTTAAGTGGTGATGCCAATTTCGCCATTCGTCCCATAGATGTCAATGCTGATTTGAAGCACCCCCAGATATTTAGCAAGCAAATCAATGGCTTTACTGTTAAAGCAATGCCCATCAGTCATGGACTGCTACCATCTTTGGCGTGGCGTATTGAAAAAAATGGTTGCTCCGTGGTGGTCTCTGGTGATACCAGCAATCAAGGGCATACATTGGATGCTCTTGTTAAGGGCAGTAATATCTTTATCGCTCACAATGCTGTACCTGAGCACAGTCATGATAATGTTGCAACACACCTACACATGACGCCATCAGAGATTGGACGAATTGCCAATTTAGGAACAAACAGCTTGGTGTTGTCGCATTTTATGAAACGCAGCCAAGACCACCACCACACCCAAAACGCCATCAAGACACAGTATCAAGGCAAGTTGCAGTTTGCCAATGATTGCGACATTTATTCTGTAAAAACAGGAGATAAAATTGGACAATGTCTATAAACAGGTGGTGAAGTGTGGTTTGTTGGCACTTGGCATTCACCACAAATTAAATATTAAGGAGTTTTTATGATTGATTGGTCAAAAATGGACATGCGAGTGTCTCGCACCGAAACAAAAAAAGCTCACGAAAGACTACAAGCACTTGCCATGCCTTTGGCAAAACTTTCTAAAAAACAGATGGCGGATTTGCCAGTGAGTGAATATTTTTTGGATGAGTTGCAGCATTTGACCCAAATCAGTGTCGCTGCTGCCAAAAACCGCCAAATCAAACGTATTGGTAAATTGATTGTTGAAGAAAATCGCCACGCCTTAACTCATGCCTTATTTGAGCTGTTGTTTGACCCTGCCCAGCGTAGCAAAGTCCAAACGTGGCAACATCGTTTGACCTTAAATGATGAGCAAACCATCAAGCAGTTTGTTAAGCAGTTTAAGGCAAGTGAATATAACAGCATCTATCAGCTGCTACTGTGGATAGCGTATGCCAAGCATCTAGGTGATGATGAGCTGCTTGATGAGAGCGAAGCGGATTTTGACAGTTATATCAAAGAAGTGGCGATTTTGTCGTTATAAGTTTTATAAAAACCCCATGATTAACATGGGGTAATATGATTAGTTGATTTGGTCTTCTGCCCCATCTGGGACAAACACATAACCCATGCCCCAAACGGTTTGAATATAGCGAGCCTGAGAAGGGTTGTCTTCTATCAGACGGCGAAGGCGAGACACTTGTACATCAATAGAACGTTCCATCGCTCCCCACTCACGCCCACGGGCAAGATTCATGAGCTTATCACGCGTTAAAGGCTCTCTGGGGTGTTGCACTAAGGCTTTTAATACAGAAAACTCTCCTGTGGTCAATGTAACGACATTGCCATTACGAGTCAATGTACGTGTGGATAAGTCCAATGTCCATGAGCCAAATTTGACCACTTCCACTTGATGTGTAGGTGCTCCGGGTAGCTCTCTGTTTTGGCGACGAAGTACTGCTTTAATGCGAGCTAATAACTCTTTGGGATTAAATGGTTTTGGTAAATAGTCGTCTGCTCCTGCATCAAGCCCTGCAATGCGGTCAGTGTCAGAGCCTTTGGCTGTTAGCATGATGATGGGTATGTCTGAATTATCGGCACGTAAACGTTTACAAATAGCAATGCCATCTTCATCAGGCAACATCAAATCTAACACAATCAGTGAAAACGCTTCACGTTGCATGAGTTTGTCCATTTGTTTGCCGTCATGAGCCACTCGCACAACAAAGCCATCATCTTCTAAAAAACGCTGTAACAACGCTCTAAGACGAGCATCATCATCAACCACTAAAATTCGGTGAATCACATCTTCGGTCATTGTAAACTCCGATAGTATATATGGTATAATCACACCATAATAACATAGCCAAGCCCTGAAAGTTAAGGGGGAAATTGAATAATTTTGTATTTTAATTTCTCAATAAAAAATCATGATTTATCAAATAGTTGCTAAAAAATTATCTTCTATGTGTCAAGAAGATTAAAATTTTTAAAAAATTGTATTGACACAATATAAATGCTGGGGTATAATACGCACCCTAAATGGCGATGTAGCTCAGCTGGTTAGAGCGTACGACTCATAATCGTAAGGTCAAGAGTTCAAGTCTCTTCATCGCCACCAATTCTCATATAATTTTAAAGAAATCTCTTGACTTTACTTTAAAATATTGTACAATGGGAAGTGTTTCAAGGTTATTTGAAATTTTTTAAAATAATGCTTGACACCATAAAAAATCAGCGTATAATACGCACTCATTCGCTGGACGACAGAC
>NZ_NKHK02000010.1 GCF_002224245.2 Moraxella sp. VT-16-12 | reverse complement strand
AATATGCGAAAACCCAAATTTAAAATGGGGTGGGGCGATGTTGGGCGTTTGGCAGTGTTTTGGATGTTCATGAGCATGGCGAATCTTTGAATTGTTATTACGATTGTCGAAAAAGTAATCTGCTGATTAAATCACTATTTTTTAAAATATCATCTCATCAAAAATGAAATAGCGTTTGTGTGGTCATTGTTCCACCATCTGTTCTAGGTGTTCGGATTTTAAAATAGTGTATTGTGCACCATTTACGCTAATAATTTGCTGATTTATCAAAGATCGCAAAGTTCGGCTGAGTGTTTCAGCACGGATACTTAGTAGGCTTGCAAGATTTTTTTGACTCATGGATATCTCTATTTTGCTGTTATTGTCAGCATGGCATAATAGATAATAAGCTACTTTCGCTTGTGCAGTTTTCAGGCTTAATAAATCATACAATAAAAACTGTGTCGAGATTTGCTCATACATCTGCTCTGCATACCAAGTAAATATCGTAGCTAAAGATGAGTTGTTGAATGTTTTCTTTATCTCATGAATGGGTAAAATGGCAACATAGCTATTTTGTGAAGCTTTAGCGGTTAACTGATGGCAGCTATTTTTTCCAAACAAGTTATATTGATTATGCGCAAGCATCTCATCTTGTTTTTCATCATGCTCATCTACTTTTAAATTAGGCAGGCTGTCATTGATCATCTGCACCTGGTGGATATGAGTTTTATTTGTATCAAATCTGTTTATTAGGCTTTCTTGACCATTGGGCTGCTGACGATAGCAATGGATTGCACCTTCTAATAAAAAATATAAATAACGCACTTTAGCATATTGCAAATAAATCAAACTGCCTTTGGGGTAGTAGTGAATCGTTGCTGCCGAAATTGAAAGTTTCTTATTGGTTGTTGCAAAAATAGGGTGGCAGCTCAAGCTCTGAAGATAAACAACCTTTTTTTCATTATAGAGTTTTTTCATGGCTAAAGAGTGGGTAATTTATATTGAAGTATTGTAAATATTTACAGATATTAGTCATAGTATGCTTAGGTAGAAAGCAGCCAGCCAAGCTTACTACTTTAGGGTAGTGCCTTAACCATTTAGAGCATAGCCAGGTATTGATAACTGATTTATGCTAAAACCAAATCAACTCTGGGAGTGTGTATGCATGTAACATTAAGTGATTTGTTAAATAACAACCAATATTGGGCGCAGTCACTGACAGCGCGTGATCCTGACTATTTTCCAAGACTCTCAAAGGCGCAGTCACCCAAATATTTATGGATCGGCTGCTCTGATAGTCGTGTGCCCGCCAATGAAGTGGTAGGCGTCATGCCAGGAGAGCTTTTTGTGCACCGCAATGTCGCAAATATGGTAGTTTCAACTGATATGAATTTGTTATCGGTGTTACAGTTTGCGGTAGATGTACTTAGGGTTGAGCATATTATCGTATGTGGTCACTATGGTTGCGGCGGCGTTAAAGCGGCGCTTAGTCAGCAAGAATATGGTCTGATAGATAACTGGCTTAGACCGTTGAAAGGAATGCGTTACCAATATCGTGAGGCTTTTGAGGGTTTAACTGATGAAGAGGAGCTTGATTTATTATGCCAAATCAATGTTAAGCGTCAGGTCACTAATATTTGCCATACTACCATAGTGCAAAATGCTTGGTATCAAGGCAGACAACTTTCGGTACATGGCTGGATTTATGACATGAATAGTGGGCTGATTGAGGACTTGGACGTGAGTATTAGTAATGCACAACAGCTGGCATCGGCATTTATCTATTCGCATTAATAAAATTAAAGCAGTCATTCAACTACGCCCAAAGAAGTATCTAATGATAGCCATTTAGGCAATAGTTAGGTAACCAATAAATTTTTATAATCAATGTTAGCTTGGTGTTTCGATTGTCGCTAGCCAGCTAAGCTCTTTTTACAACAACGAGGAAAGCAAAATGAGCCACTTACTCGACCAATTTCGTTTCTTTAAGAAAAAAACGGGTGAATATGCCGATGGACATGGTGAAGTCCGTGATGAAAACCGTGACTGGGAGAATTTTTATCGTAATCGCTGGCAATATGACAAAGTTGTCCGCTCAACTCATGGTGTCAACTGTACTGGCTCATGCTCATGGAAAATCTATGTTAAAAATGGCTTAGTGACTTGGGAAACTCAGCAAACCGATTATCCTCGCACTCGCCCAGATTTGCCTAATCACGAACCGCGCGGCTGTCCACGTGGTGCCAGTTATAGTTGGTATATGTACTCTGCCAATCGTCTCAAATACCCAAAAGTGCGTAAACCTTTACTGAAGCTTTGGCGAGAAGCGCGTACTAAATATACAGACCCAGTTGAAGCGTGGGGTAGCATTGTCAGCGATCCTAATAAGACTGCGCAGTACAAGTCCAAGCGTGGCTTGGGTGGCTTTGTGCGTTCAAGTTGGAATGAAGTTAACGAAATCATCGCTGCTGCCAACGTCTATACCGCCAAAACCTTTGGGCCTGACCGTATTATCGGCTTTTCGCCTATCCCTGCCATGAGTATGGTAAGTTATGCAGCGGGCAGTCGCTATTTATCCTTGATTGGTGGCGTGTGTTTGTCATTTTATGATTGGTATTGCGATTTGCCACCAGCTAGCCCTATGATTTGGGGAGAGCAAACGGACGTACCTGAAGCGGCGGATTGGTATAATTCTGACTATATCATCGCATGGGGTTCAAATGTGCCACAAACTCGTACCCCTGATGCTCACTTTTTTACCGAAGTACGCTACAAAGGCACAAAGACTGTTGCCATCACCCCTGACTATGCTGAGATTGCCAAGCTGTGCGATTTGTGGCTAAATCCAAAACAAGGGACGGACGCTGCTCTTGCTCAGGCGTTTTGCCATGTGATTATCAAAGAGTTTTATTTAAAACAACCTAGCGATTATTTCCTTGATTATGCTCGCCGTTATACTGATTTGCCTATGCTTGTGATGATTGAAGACGAAGGTAAGTCAGCTCGTGCTGGGCGTTTTTTGCGTGCGTCTGATTTGGTAGGTCATCTAGGTCAGGACAATAACCCTGAGTGGAAAACCATTGCCGTCAATGAAACAGGCGAGCTAGTCTCACCGATTGGCTCTATCGGTTATCGTTGGGGCGAAAAAGGTCGCTGGAATTTGGAAACTAAAGAAGGTACACATAACAGTGAAGTCAAACTACAACTATCTCAAAAAGGCTCTGGCGAGACAGTAGAAGTAGGGCTTGATTACTTTGGTGGTGGTGAGCATCCGTACTTTACGTCTGCCAAAGGCGATGATATTCAATACAAAACCATTCCTTGTCGTAGCCTAACCTTGGCTGATGGTACTACTGCCAAAGTGGTGACAGTATTTGATTTGATGCTTGCCAATCTGGGTGTAGATAATGGCGTCGGTGGTCAGCACGTTACTGATGATTATAATGATGCAACAGTAGCTGGTACACCTGCTTGGCAAGAAGCCATTACAGGGGTTAGCCGTGAGAAGGTCATTCAAATCGCCCGTGAATTTGCCGAAAATGCCCACAAAACTCATGGTAAGTCCATGATTATCATCGGGGCGGGGATGAACCACTGGTATCACATGGACATGAATTACCGTGGTGTCATCAATATGCTAATTCTGTGTGGCTGTATTGGTCAATCTGGCGGTGGTTGGGCTCATTATGTCGGTCAAGAAAAACTGCGTCCGCAGACAGGCTGGGCTCCGCTAGCGTTTGCTCTAGACTGGCACAGACCACCACGCCACATGAATGGCACAAGTTTCTTTTATAATCATTCAAGCCAATGGCGACACGAAAAAGTCTCAGCCCACGAGATTTTATCGCCACACGCTGATAAATCCAAATTCCCCGAGCATATGCTAGACTACAACGTACGTGCTGAGCGTGCGGGGTGGTTGCCGTCTGCTCCCCAGCTTAATCAAAATCCGCTACACATCGGCAAGGCTGCCAAAGCCTCAGGTGATGCCGAAAATTATGTCGTGGATAATTTGGCAAATGGTCAAATCCGCTTTGCTGCCGAAAGTCCAGACAATCCCGCCAACTTCCCGCGTAATTTGTTCATTTGGCGGTCAAACTTGCTAGGCTCATCAGGTAAAGGGCATGAATATATGCTTCATTATCTGCTAGGGACAAAGCACGGCATCCTAGGTGAAGAAACGGTACATGACGGCATTCGCCCAACCGAAGTAGAGTGGCTAGAAAATGCCCCAACAGGCAAGCTTGATTTGGTAACGACGCTAGATTTTCGTATGTCGTCCACCTGCTTGTATTCAGATATTGTCTTGCCAACCGCCACTTGGTATGAAAAAGACGATATGAATACTTCGGATATGCATCCGTTCATTCACCCTTTGACGGCGGCGACCGATCCTGCTTGGGAATCCAAGACTGATTGGGAAATTTATAAAGGCATCGCCAAAAAGTTTTCCGAACTAACGCATGGTCATTTAGGTGTCGAGACCGATATTGTCACTTTGCCAATGCAGCACGACAGTCCTGCTGAACTTGCTCAGCCTTTTGGTGGTACGGATTGGAAAACTGCAGGTGAACGCCCAATTCCAGGGATTAACTGCCCGCACATCAAGGTAGTAGAGCGTGATTATCCTAATACCTATGCTAAATACACATCTCTTGGGGTGTTGATGGATAAACTGGGTAATGGCTCAAAAGGTATCACTTGGGATACCAATGAAGAGGTGCGCCACTTGGCGGATTTGAATTATACCGTTACCGATGATGCCATTAGTAAAGGGCGTCCACGCATTGAGTCGGCGGTTGATGCTGCCGAGACAATTTTGATGCTGGCTCCTGAAACCAACGGACACGTAGCGGTCAAAGCATGGGCGGACTTATCAAAAACCACAGGACGAGACCATACTCACCTTGCCAAATCTAGCGAGCATGAAAAAATCCGTTTCCGTGATATTGTCGCTCAGCCTAGAAAGATTATTTCAAGCCCTACTTGGTCAGGTCTTGAGTCTGAAAAAGTCAGCTATAACGCAGGCTATACCAACGTGCATGAGCTAATTCCTTGGCGTACCATTACAGGTCGTCAGCAGTTTTATCAAGACCATCCATGGATGCAAGCTTTCGGTGAGCAAATGCAACAATACCGCCCACCGATTGATACACGTACCACCGATGAGCTCAAACGCTATAAGCCCAATGGCAACAAAGAAGTGGTGCTAAACTTCTTAACACCACACCAAAAGTGGGGCATTCATTCTACTTATTCTGAAAACTTGCTTATGCTGACGCTAAGCCGTGGCGGCCCTATTGTATGGATGAGTGAGATCGATGCCAAAAAAGCAGGCATTGTGGATAACGACTGGATTGAAGTGTTCAACCATAACGGTGCTATTACTGCCCGAGCGGTTGTCTCGCAGCGTGTCAAAGAAGGCATGACCATGATGTACCACGCTCAAGAAAAGCTAGTCAATATCCCAGGTTCTGAAAATTCAGGTACGCGTGGCGGTATTCATAACTCAGTCACTCGAGCAATCTTAAAACCAACTCACATGATTGGCGGTTATGCACAACAAAGTTATGGATTTAACTATTATGGCACAGTGGGGTGCAACCGAGATGAGTTTGTTGTGGTGCGTAAAATGGCAAATATTGACTGGCTAGAAGGCAAGCCAGACGACAGCCTGCCACAGCAATTACCTACCACTTTAGACTGATGCGCACGCTCTTTGGCAGAATAAAGAAATTCTGCCAAAGCAGGTACTATACTCAATGACACATTTTACCCAGCTTTTGCTAGGTTGAGGAAAATTAATATGAAAATTCGTTCTCAAGTGGGCATGGTGCTAAACCTTGACAAATGTATTGGTTGCCATACTTGTTCTGTTACTTGTAAAAATGTGTGGACCAGTCGTGAAGGCATGGAATACGCATGGTTTAATAATGTAGAGTCCAAACCTGGTATCGGTTTTCCCAAAGAATGGGAAAATCAAGAAAAATGGAAGGGTGGCTGGATAAGAAATGCCGACGGCTCTATCAATCCTAGAATTGGGGGCAAATTTCGTATTTTGGCGAATATCTTTGCTAACCCTGATTTGCCAACGCTAGATGATTATTATGAGCCGTTTGATTTTGATTATCAGCATCTACACACCGCCCCAATTAGTGAGCATCAGCCGATAGCACGCCCTCGTTCTTTAATAACGGGCAAAAGAATGCAAAAAATTGAATGGGGTCCAAACTGGGAGGAGATTTTAGGCTCTGAATTTGAAAAACGCCGTATTGACAAAAATTTTGACAATGTCCAAGCCGACATTTATGGTCAATACGAAAACACCTTTATGATGTATCTGCCAAGACTGTGCGAGCATTGCTTAAACCCAACGTGTGTGGCATCGTGCCCATCTGGGGCGATTTATAAGCGTGAAGAAGATGGTATTGTCTTGATTGACCAAGAAAAATGCCGTGGATGGCGGATGTGTATTTCTGGTTGTCCTTACAAAAAAATCTACTACAACTGGAAATCAGGCAAATCCGAAAAATGTATCTTTTGTTATCCACGTATTGAAAGCGGTCAGCCGACCATCTGTTCTGAGACGTGTGTGGGGCGTATCCGCTATCTTGGCGTACTGCTTTATGATGCTGACAAAATCAAAGATGCAGCCAGCACCCCCAACGAAAAAGACTTATATCAAGCACAGCTTGATGTATTCTTAGACCCTAATGACCCCAAAGTTATCGAGCAGGCTCTCAAAGATGGCGTGCCGATGAGTGTGATTGAAGCGGCTCAAAAATCCCCTGTGTACAAATTGGCGATGGACTGGAAACTTGCCTTGCCATTGCACCCAGAGTATCGCACTTTGCCGATGGTGTGGTATGTGCCACCACTATCACCCATCCAAAATGCTGCTGAGGCGGGGCAAGTGGGTATGGACGGGCTAATTCCTGATGTGGATAGCCTGCGTATTCCGCTAAAATACCTTGCCAATATGCTGACTGCTGGCGATGAAGAGCCTGTCCGCCTTGCCCTAAAGCGTCTGCTTGCCATGCGTAGCTATAAGCGCCTTGAACTGGTTGAAAAACAAGATGCTAAGGTAGTGCTTGATGCGGTGGGCTTGACCAAATTGCAAGTAGATGAAATGTATCGCTATTTGGCGATCGCCAATTATGAAGATAGATTTGTCATTCCGACAGCTCACCGTGAAGAAGCACTAAGCGATGTCTTTGCCGAGAAAAATGGCTGTGGCTTTAGCTTTGGCTCGGGCTGTGGCGGTGGCAGTGATACCAATATGTTTGGTCAAACCAGAGCCAATCGCCGTGAGATGATTGCAACGGTACAAACTTGGGAGAACTAGATGGATTTTCGTCTTTTGAAGGTCATTAGCCTATTGCTCGACTACCCAAGCGATGAGTTGTTCGTTGATGATACCTTAGAGCAATGCAAACAAATCGTGGCTAGCTCTGTGCTGATTAGTCCGCCTGTCCGCCAAGAAATTGCTGATTTTATTGATGAATTGGTAAGCCTAGGTGAGATTGAAGCCCAATCACGTTATGATGGCTTGTTTGAGCGGGGACGTAGCTTGTCGCTATGGCTATTTGAACACGTGCATGGCGAGAGTCGTGACCGTGGGCAGGCGATGGTGGACTTGATGGGTCAATACGAGCAGGCGGGCTTTGAAATTGGTGTCAAAGAATTGCCTGATTATCTGCCGATGTATCTAGAATTTTTGGCGTATCAAGCGACCCAGACTGATGATGATATGGACATTCGTATGCACATTGCCGATGTCAGCCATATTTTGACCTTGCTATCTGCAAGACTTGTGGACAAAAACAGCAGTTATGTCTGTTTGTTCAAAGCCTTGCTACAAGTGGCAGGCAAGCCACTGAGCGTGATTGATGATGAGCTTGCCAAGCTAGGCAAGCCTGTGGATGACAGTACGCCTGAAGCGATGGATAAAGAATGGGAAGAAGAAGTGGTGGACTTTTTGTCTGCCAAACAAGAAGACCGTTGCCCATCTAGCCAAACCGACCAACGTATCGCCGAAACATTGGCAAGACAAGCCAATCAAAATGCCCAAATTCCTGTGCATTGGGTTGGATTTGACAAACAAAATACAAGTGCAAGCTCTAAGGGGGTGTTCGCATGATTTCAACCGCTATAACCACAAGCTTTGACAACCTTGCTCATCTAAATTGGTTGCAAGTGTTTGTTTTTGGGATTTATCCTTATCTTGCTTTGGCGGTGTGCTTGATTGGCACATGGGCAAGATTTGATTTGTCTCAATATTCATGGAAAACAGGCTCAAGCCAAATGCTCAATGACAAGGGCATGAGAATCGCTAGCAATATGTTTCATATTGGTATCATTGGGATTTTGTGCGGGCATTTGGTCGGTATGTTAACACCACACGCTGTCTATGAGCATTTTATTAGCTCATCTCAAAAACAACTACTGGCGATGGTCGCTGGTGGCGTGATGGGGGTGGTGTGCTGGATTGGGCTTGCCATGCTGTTGGTTCGCCGTTTTACCGACCCACGAGTGTCGCATACGTCAAGTTTTGCTGATAAGCTGGTGCTGGTGATTTTATTTATTCAGCTAAATTTGGGCTTGGGGACGATTTTTGCTTCTACCAAGCACATGGACGGCTCGGTGATGGTAGCCTTGTCAAGCTGGGCTCAAAACATCACGGTGTTTCGCCCCATGCAGGCATTGGCAAATATGCAAGATATTAGCTTAATTTATCAGCTACATATCGCCTTGGGGATTACGATTATTTTGATTTTCCCATTTACTCGCTTGGTGCATATCATTTCTGCTCCAATCTGGTATCTAGGTCGTAATTATCAAATCGTCCGCCAAAAAATATCACAATAATAACAATAAATAAAACAATAACTTAACGAGTTTTGCCACAAAGATGACCCCAGCCAAGCCTTTGTGGTTTTTTATACGCATTGATTTGAGCGGATTTTGGTCGCTTATCCGCCCAAAGAAGTATGGCAAAGATAAAAGTTATCCTTGATAATATTGCTATCTGATTTTAAAGCAATACATTGCTGTCTTGTTTCGAACTTAAATTTTAAAATTTGTGTCAAGGTGATCTTATGACTGTCAGCACCTTTAATCCTAATTCAAGCCAAACGCCATCGCCAAAAGAAGCGTCACATGGCTGTGGCGGTGGTCATTGTACTTGTAGCGGTGAGCCTGCCAAAGCAGATGGTCATGATAAAATTACTCAAGAAATTCAAGAATTTACACCGCTTGGATTGATTGAAGATGATGATGGTATTCGTATCATGCCTACTAGCGATGATTTGACCAAGCCGTCATCGGACGCTGAATTTATCAAAAAAGCCTTGGCGGAAGAAAATAGCAATCACAGTAATTTGATTGCATCTAGTCGCCAAAGTCTGCCCAATATCAGTATCAATGGGGTCGCCATCGACCCAAAAGCCATCGCCAGCGAAGCCCAATATCACCCTACCGATAGCCAAGAAGAGGCTTTGTATTTGGCGGCTCAAGCCTTGGTGGTGCGTGAGCTGTTACATCAGGCGGTGTTGGCTCACCCCAATCTTGGTAAACAGGCATGGGCGGACGATGAAGAAAAAGCAATCGCCAAGCTATTACAATGGCAAGTGGATGTCAAAACCCCTCAACAATCCGCCTGTGAGCAGTATTATCACAACAATTTGACCAAATTTGTCAGTACGCCTGTCATGTCAGTACGTCATATTTTGATGGCAGTACCGCCAGAAGAAGGCGATGAGCGTCTAGAACTCAAAAAACAAGCCAGTCAACTGATCGCTAAGCTACAAAATAGCACTAACCGTGATGCTGATTTTATTGAATTGGCTCGCCAATATTCATCTTGCCCATCCAAAGACAATGGCGGTGAGTTGGGAATTTTGTACAAAGGGCAAACCGTACCTGAATTTGAAAAAGTGGTCTTTGCTCTTGATGTCGGCGTGGGCGTCAACCCCATAGAAACTCGCTATGGCGTGCATATCGTAGAAGTGCTATCCAAGCAAGATGGCAAACAGCTTAGCCTTGATGAGGCCTTGCCGATGATAGAAAACCAGCTCAAGCAACAATCTTTTCATCATGGCTTGTGTGATTATTTGTTTGAATTAAGCCAAAAAGCCGATATTGTCGGCATCCAATTACAAATGAATGAAGAAAATGTCTATCGGGGGTAGTATGATTGGGGTAGATGAACTAAAAAACCAAATAGCCAAACGTATCCAAGACTATGTCAATCATGACAACCCTATGGCTACTCGTACAGTGATCAGTATAGGCCTTGATAAGGCGGTGGGTCATGTCTTGGCTAGTCAGGTGGTAGCAAGTTTTGATGTCCCCCGCCAAAACCTATCGGCGATGGACGGTTTTGCCTTTGGGGTGAGGAGCCGTCTTGATAATAATGCTCGCCTAGAGATTATCGGGGAGTCGTGTGCAGGCGTGCCTTTTGTTGGGCAGATTTTGCCCAATCAGGGGGTGCGGATTTTTACGGGGGCGGTCGTGCCAGATGGCTGTGATACGGTGGTTATGCAAGAAAATACCGATTTTGAGACTATCAAGCGCACGCTAGATAAGCACCAAGCTTATCACATTACTTTGACCAAACCTGCCAAAATTGGGGCAAATATCCGTCATCAAGGCGAAGAAATCCAGCAAGATGAATTACTGCTTAGCCCCAACAAACGCCTAACCCCTAGCGATATTAGCTTGCTTGCGAGCATGGGCGTGGAGCAAATCAAGGTATTCAAGCCACTGGTGGTGGGGCTGATTGCCACAGGCGATGAGTTGGTGGCGATAGGTGAGCCTTTGGCACATTTGGCTCAAATTTATAATTCTAATACCCCTACGCTCAAGGCATTATTGGCAAGATTGCCCATTGTACTGCATGATTATGGTATTATCAAAGATGACTTACAGGCGACGACTGATGGTATCAAACGGGCGATTGATGAGTGCGATGTCATCATCTCTAGTGCAGGCGTGTCGGTGGGCGATTATGATTTTTTGACACAAGCTGTTGATAAGCTTGGCAAAATTAATCATTACAAAGTCGCCATGAAACCTGGTAAACCCTTTGTTTTTGGGGAATTTAAACGTACTGATGGGCAAGTGGTGCTGTATTTTGGGCTACCAGGTAATCCTTTGTCCACGGTGGTGGGCTGTCTTAACTTTGTCCGTCCTGCCCTATGGCAGATGGTGGGGGCGGATGTACCGACCACGCTACGCCTAAACGCCAAAACCACGCACACCATTCACAAAAATGCAGGTAGAAAAGAATATCAGCGGGGGTTTTTTGAACAAAAAGCCGATGGCGAGCTGGTGGTAACGCCTGCTGTCGCCCAAGACTCGCACCGTATCAAACAGCTAGCGTATGCCAACTGCCTAATCGTTCTTGATGAGAATAACACAGGTGTGGCGGTCGGTAGTGAAGTGGTGATTGAACCATTTGATTGGACATTTGGATAAGGTTAAAGAAAAGCCTAAATAAACTTGGATAAGCCCAAAACACCCAATAGCTAAGCTTGGCTTTTGGGTGTTTTTATGGTTTTGGTGTATGCTAAAGGTGATAAATCTCATCGGTGAGTTGTTTGATTTCGTCCTTGTCGTGGCTGACATAAATCATAGGAATGTGAGTGCTGGCGATAATTTCTTGAAAAAACGGCAAAATTTCTTGTTTGTGCATGCTATCAAGTGCCGATAAAGGTTCATCCAAAAGTAGCAGTTTAGGGGAGTATAACAAAGCACGCCCCAAAGCTACTCGCTGCTTTTCACCACCAGACAGTTTGTTTGGCAGACGGTGGATTAAATGACCAACTTTAAGTAGCTCAATAATCTCATCAGGATGAAACCGTCTTTCATTTGGATGAATATTTTGATAACCATAGGTTAAATTTTCTATGACAGTTTTGTGCGGAAAAAGTTGAGCGTCTTGAAAAACCATTCCAACACGGCGATTTTGAATGCTAAAATTAATATGGGTATTGCTATCAAACCAAGTTTGTTTGTTGATGATGATTTTGCCTACTTGGGGGGTTTGAATGCCTGCAACAGCATGAAGTATGCTGCTTTTACCTGAGCCTGATGCTCCAAACAAACCCACCACTTGTGCATTTGAGTATAAATTGACATCAAGATTAAACTTTCCCAAAGTCAGATGGAAATCACATTCAAACATACTCATTGGATCAGCCTGTTTCTTTGAGTTCGATTATACCATTGAGCAGTCCACATTGCTATAAATGCTACGCTGATACTAATTATCATTAAGCGCATTATCTTATCATCGCTGTTTGGTTGTTGTAATAGGCTATAAATGGCCAAAGGTAAGGTGCGAGTTTGTCCTGCAATATTTCCTACAAAAGTAATGGTCGCGCCAAACTCTCCTAAGCTACGACAAAAAGCAAGCATTGCACCGATCAAAATACCATTTTTTGATAAAGGTAAAGTAATCCCAAAAAATATCTTAAGTCGACTTGCACCCAAGGTCATGGCGGCGATCTCAAGCCGTCTGTCCACCAGCTCGATCGCTAAACGCACTGACTGCACCATGAGCGGAAAGCCCATAACGCTGCTTGCTAGAACCGCACCTTTCCAGTTAAAGGCAACCTCAAACCCTAAAGCAGATAAATGACGACCGATAACACCTTGATTACCAAAACTGATAAGTAACAAATAGCCTGGTACGACAGGGGGGAGTACCAATGGCAAAAACACTAAAGTTTCTACTAAAGATTTTCCCCAAAATTGCTTGCGAGCTAACCAGTATCCCACTCCTATTGCAGGTACCAAAGTAATGCTTAAGCTAAATAAAGCGATTTTACAGGATAGATAAACAACTTGCCACTCATCGTGGGTTAGGCTAATCATGGCAATACTTCAAAACCGTATTTTTTATAAATGGTTATTGCGTCAGCACTCTGAATAAAATCATAATATGACTTGATATTGAGATTATTCTGATGATCATTTTTAATCATCGCTAAGGGATAGGTAATTGGACGATGACTATCTTTGGGAAATATGGCGACAATCTGAACAGTGTTTGCTATGGTGGCATCACTTAGATAGACCACACCAAGCTGACACTCACCTCTATGAACAAAGTTTAAAGCAGAGCGTACATCTTGGGTTTCCACCAATTTATCTAAAAGACCATCCCATATACCCAAATAGGTAAAAGCTTCTTTGGCGTATTTGCCAACAGGCACGCTTTGGGGATTGCCGATACAAAGTTTGCCTTGAAAAAGATGAGGGTCAAACAATCCATTTTCTGCAACATTCAGTGGAACTGGCTTATCTTTTGGAGTAATAAGTACCAAACGATTGGTCAATAAATTTTTTTGGCTACCCTCGACCAAATAATTTTTGTTTGCCAGATTATCCATCCAAGTGGTATCTGCCGATAAAAATACTTCAGCAGGCGCACGACTTTGTATTTGTTTAGCAAGTGTACCTGAAGAGGCGTACGAGGTATGTACGACAGTATCATACTGTTGCTGATATAATGCATTAATCTCATCTAGGGCATTTGATAGGCTGACCGCAGCATAAACGGTCACAGTCTGCGCTTTGGTTGAAGGATCCTGACTGCATGCACCTAAACTTGATAAAACTAACAATATTAATATGCTAAAAAAGAATTTTTGCATAATTTTTTGACCTAACCGTTATTAGAAAGCCATAAGCTTTCCTGACTATCCGTATAAAACTCCTGTTTCCAGATAGGAATCTGTGCCTTGATGGCGTCGAGCAACCACTGACAAGCTTCGAAGGCAGGATAGCGATGATGAGCGCTAACGCCTATCCACACCGCCATATCGCCTATGTTCAGATCACCGATGCGATGCATGGCGATGGCATTTTCAATTTTAAAACGTTGACAGGCTTCACTGATCAATAGCTTTCCTTGATTAAGTGCCAATGCCTCATAACCATAATAGGTGAGCTTCTCTACCGGGCGGCTGTTGTTATGGTTTCTCACCCAACCTTCAAAGGTCACTAAAGCTCCACAGCGGTCATCAAGCAGACCTTTTTTTAGTTTCTTGTCATCGATAGCGATGTCCAATAGGGCGAATCCATCAGTGATTGCTGCATGATAGGCAGCCTCATGGCTTAAGGTGATTTTTGATGAGCTTTGATGTAGTTTTTGAGCCATATTAGCCTCCAGCGACAGGTGGAATGAAGGCAATGATATCACCATTGCTAACTTTAGTCTGCCAACTGGCAATCTGATGATTGACAGCAACCGCCAATTCATCTTGTGTTAATTTAAAATCGTATTTACTTGATAAATCAGAATAAATCTTATTAAGGCAGTGATGCGAGGTCGTTAAAATTTCTTCATCTATACCTGCCTGTTCGGCAAGACTGGCAAAATATAATACAGTAACAGTTAAGTTATTTGGCATAATCAGATTTCCCTCCAGTTTTATTTAATAGACAAACATCGGTAATGATAATGTCTTGGCTCATTGCTTTGGTCATGTCATAGATGGTCAGACAAGCTACTGATACTGCTGTTAAGGCTTCCATTTCTACACCAGTTTTGTGAGTAACCTTGACAGCTGCTGTCACAACGATGGCACATTTTGCATCATTATATTCAAAGCTTAGCTTGACACTATCAAGGGGTAACTGATGGCATAAAGGGATTAAATCGCTGGTCTTCTTGGCGCCCATAATGCCTGCAATGTGAGCTGTTTGGGTAATTGACCCTTTTTTTGTCATGCCATCAGTGTTTTTGATGGCTAAATAGATGTTTGAAGGAAAAATTACCTGAGCGCTTGCGGTGGCACTGCGCTGGGTTGCTATTTTGGTTGAAACATCAACCATGCTAATATCACCATTGGCGTCTAGATGAGTTAGGGTGCGGTGATCTAAATCAGTCATAAAAATTTTCCAAAGCTAAGGCAAATTCACTAGGTGTATTAAAGTTGGTCAAAGAGTGTAAATCATCATTAAGATCAAAAGTTTGGCGGTCAACAAGGTCTAAAAATTGCATGACTGAGCGACCACCCTGAGCCAGAAAATCAAGTAATATTGGTAGAATACTGGTGTGGTAAACCCCTAATAAGGGACAGTCTTTTTTTGCGTATAGATAGCCAACTTGAGCACTGGTAAACTTTAATATATCAGCAATTTTATCAATGGCTAGCAAATGATCGCAGCTAACAGTCAAAATATAACCTTTGCTTTCTACCGCCTGTAAGCCAGCAGCGATGCCGGATAAAGGACCTGCACCTTTCCCTGAATCATTGCAAGGCAAATAATCTTTAAGTGGCGTAATGAGTGGATCATGCACACAATTTTTACCATTATCTGCCAAAAAAATGGGTAAGTTTAATTTTTTGGCACAAGCGATATGAAAATCAAGTACCGTACTTTTGTTAGGTAGGGCAAGCTGTGCTTTGGGTTGTCCCATTCGAGTTGACTCTCCCCCTGCTAAAATTAAGACAGCGCATAAATTCATGGCTTAATTCCGATGTTAAGCATCATATTATAGTTACCATTAAACCGAGAATCCAAATCTGCCACTATTAGCCATGCGATGGATTTTGACGCATTAAATGTGGTACAAAGTTACAAGGACGAGTTCGGTTATCCAGCTGCTGTTTGATAATACCCTCCCAGCCTGTTCGACATGCTCCTGTTGATCCTGGTAAGCAAAAAATTACTGTGTTGTTTGCCATGCCTGCCACTGCTCTAGATTGTAGGGTTGACATTCCGATTTCGCTATGAGATAAGTATCTAAACATTTCACCAAAGCCTTGCACTTCTTTATCAAATAGCACGCCGACTGCTTCTGGCATGTTATCACGATGATAAAAACCTGTACCCCCTGTGGTAATAACGGCATGAATGCGTTCATCAGCGATCCATGCACTAATCACTGCACGGATTTGATAAATATCATCTTTGGTCAGCTTGCGGTCAACCAATACATGACCTGCCTCCACTAGGCTATCTACCAAGAATTTTCCTGAAGCATCTTCGTCCAGTGTGCGCGTATCAGATACCGTTAGTACAGCGATGTTTAAGGGAGTAAATGGTTTATCGGATTTTTTGGCTTGTGGTTGATGATTAGGGTCATTACATAAGTTACACATAAGATGTCCTGTGGGTTAATTAAAGTATCAAATCAAAGTTAAGGTCTTAGGGTTTTATTAAAAATTTTTTGTTTCCAGCTGCTCTCAAGGCAATCAATGTTCAGCCACTGATTGGCAGTAGCGGCATCGATTTTGCTTTTTTGATTCACTATTTGCCAAAGAGTGTGCAAAGTGGCGTATTCAAAAGGGCGTTCGATGAGGTAGACGGATAAGTCAGGCTTAATGATGCCTGTTTTGACCACTTGATAATACCACCCAGCAATGCCTTGATGACTAACAAAAGAAGATATGTTTGGAGTGTTTAATCGATCATTGATCTTATAACAAGGACGGCGAGGCTGCACCAGCTGAAGCTGTACGCAATCATCTGCATCACCGAATTGATAGATATCGCCAATGCATACCGAGCGTTCGTCCATCGGTATCTTATCGGTAATGAAGGTTAAATTTTCTCCGAGTGAGCCAACAGGGACGTTCAAACCAAACGCCTGATTGATGACATCATAGGTAGTGATTGGCATTTGATGCACTGCTTTGAGTGGTCCACCGTGAAATTTATGCTCAGCTTGTTCGTCTGCATCTAGACCCAGTAAATCAACTTTCATGCTGCCATCAATGGGAATTTTATTAATAGCACTCACGCCACGCACAAACGGCTCAATTTTACCTGTACGTACGGTGGTCAGAGTGCCAATAAATTTAGGTAGAGTATTCATTTCCTGCCTCATTATGTACTGATGGTTTCAGCAATCAGTGAAATAACCGATCAATCACACTTTAGCCGCCTACCAAGGATAAATTATGCATCATGCCGCTGTCGGCAGAGTGCAGGTGATGATGTTCAGGTTTGATAGGCATTAAGGCTTGTAAAGCTTGAATGAGCCCTTGGGTGTCACCTTGTGTCAGATAAGGACGAATGTCGTAATTTTGGCTATCAAACAAGCAAAGATGCACTTGACCTTGACTACTAACACGCAGGCGATTGCAATGATCACAAAATTTGGGTGAATAAGGTTCAATCAGACCAATTTTACCGACATAATCAGGGTGGCTGTATTCAGTTGCAGGTCCACCATCCGTTGCACGCATTTGAGCTCTCCAACCGTGCTTGATTAAATAGGTTTTGATATACTGACTGCTAGTATGTTCGGCAAAAAACAGTTGGCTATTATCTGATGTTTGCATAAATTCAATGAAACGGTAAGTAATGGGGCGATCTTTGACAAAGTCCAGTGCTGCCATAAGATTGTCATAGGCGGTATGTGCCATCAAAATACCGTTGAGTTTTAGGGTGATGCTAGTTGAGTATAAGAGTTTATCAATATCACGAAGTAGAGCAGGCAAGCCATCATATCCTGTAATTTTATGAAATGTTGTGGGGTTAAAACTGTCAATACTTAGATTTAATTTATCCAAGCCTGCATCATGCCAAGCGGATAGATGTTTGCCTAATTTATAGCCATTGGAGCTGATACACGCGGTCTTGATACCCTCTGTATTTTTGATGAGTCTGATCAAGTCAGGCAAATCATGGCGTATAGATGGCTCACCCCCTGTCAGACGAACTTTGGTGGTGCCAAGAGCAGCAAATCCTGCCAATAAAGTAGCAATTTCTTGTTGTGTCAGCTCGTTATTAGGACGTTTGCCTTGATAGCCATTAGGTAGACAATAATTACAACGAAAATTACAAAAATCAGTGATGGAAAGTCTAAGATAGGTTAGTTTACGCTGAAAGTTATCAGTCAATTTTTCTGTTGAGTTGGATGTTGCTAGGGTAAACTCATTGCCATAAAATACCGTGTCAAAACAATCCGTCGCTTGGTGGGCTGGCTGCGCCGGTTGGAATAATAAAGAGTTTTTCATGACAATAACTTATGGGCGTTGCCTCGGTGATGAATGTATTACAACTATAACAAAAAATACCCAAGCTCCCTATAGCCACATGGTTAAAATTTTTTGACATTCTCTACTACTTTGGATGTATGTGTCACTACAATGCTTGATTATTTCGCTTATCACTGATAATGACCAACCGCCCAAACGGCAATCTCAACGCGCGTACGCAGGCCAATCTTACCAAGAATGTGTTTGACATGAACTTTAACTGTGGATTCAGCAATACCAAGCTTGTTACCAATCATCTTATTACTCATCCCTTGAGCAATCATTTTAGCAACTTGGATCTCGCGCTCTGTCAGCTCGTGACTGCTGTCAGTTTTAACAGGTTTGCGCATAGCTTGTGCTAAAATCGGTGCAAGACTTGGACTGATGACTAATTCACCGCGCAAAATCTTACGTATATCAGTAATGATTTGCTCTGGCTCCATATCCTTGAGTAGATAGCCATCAACGCCTAAATGAAGCGCATCTTGAACATCTTTGCTATTGTCTGATACGGTAAATAATAGAACTTTGGTTTGAATACCCAACTCCCGTATTTTTTTGAGCGTTTCAATGCCATTTAAGATAGGCATGGTGTGATCTAAAATCACAAGATCTACAATTTCTTGATTTAGAATATCCAGAGCTTCCATCCCATGGTTGGCTTCAGCAATGACTTGAACATCCTTTTCTAGACTTAATAAATCTGCCAAACCACGACGTAGCATCGGATGATCATCGACAAGAAGAAGGTGTGCAGGATTGGCTGCGGTAAAAATCTTTAAAACCATGTTATTCCTAGTTCTCATAAAATTTAGGTAAAAACCAAATACGCACCAAAGTGCCCTTCGGGGTGTTTTGACTGATATCAAACTCGCCACCCAAACTGTGCGTGCGCTCTTGCATAATTTTTAATCCATGATGCTGTTGTCCATCAATATGCTTTGGTAAACCCACGCCGTCATCACCAATTTCCAGATAAATACGCTGTTCAGTGTCTAAATGTGTTTTTTGATAAAGGCTGACAGTTACCTCTTTGGCGTATGCATGGCGCTGAATATTGGATAATGCTTCACGAATAATTTGTAATAAGTCAATTTGCTCATTAGCGCTTAGATTTTGGCTTAAAATCCGATTATCTAATGTAATATTAAAACCGCCTTTCGCAGAAAATTCATCACAAGCTTGTTCGATGGCATTATCAAAACTGCCCGATTCTATTTTTAAGCGAAAGGTCACGAGTAACTCGCGCAGCTGAATGTAGGCAGCATCAAGCCCTGAACGTGCTTGCCCTAAAACTTGAAGCATGGCTTCAGTATGATCCATGAGCGTATCATTTTGGTTTTGTTGAGCTGCGTCAGAAAGTTGGCGCGCGTGCGTACCTAGCATAGAAAGCTGAATTTTTAGATATGACAATGACTGTGCCAATGAGTCATGTAGTTCGCGGGCAATGGTGTTCCGCTCTTCTAAAAGTATTAATTGATGCTCTTGCTGACGTTGCTTTTGGATGGTGAATACTAGGCTTACTAAACTTGCCAACGTTTGTACAAGTTCTTTGGTAATGGTGACATCATCTTCTTCAGACTGCTGATGAACCATCAGCTCGCCCCAGTAGCTGTTTTGGGTGCTGATTGGATAAATTCTTGTCGTAGATCTGGCTTTAAGAGCGCATTGATCGCAGTTGCCTGTAGAACAAATTTTACTCGACAAAAGATCGGTTTTGCCTGTTTGCAATTCTTCAACAGAGTGACTGTGAATACTAATGCTATCTTTAGATGACACAAGTACAGTGTCATTTTTCAAGAGAGGTCCTGAAGTGCTAGATTCACTTAATTTTAGGTGATCATGCAAGCATAATGTAAACCCAAAACTTGGATTTATTTTTGAAAAATTCTCAAGTAAATGATGTAGCTTAGATAATGTAACGGGCTCTTGATTGAGCTGATTAGAAAAATCATACAATAATTTAAGCAATTGGTTGGCTTGAGTAAGATGGCGAGTTTTGTTTAACACTTCTTGATTGAGCCTGGCTTGATGTTCGCTAATGGTATCTGCCATATCATTGAATGAGTTGCTAAGAGTTTGAAATTCTTGATAGCCAGTTACCAGTGCAGGCACATGATGACCGCGTCTGAAATGCTGCGTACTGTCTATGAGAGAGTGAATGGGTCTTAGTACATTACGCCGAAGCTCGTACATACCTAATAATAGGGTTAATAAGATGATACCAAGCGCAGACATTTGTAATACTTGTTGCCAGTGCTGACGGGTTTCACTGCGAACCTGAATTTTTTTAGTTAGCTCGTTAACTTCTTTAATGTATTTACCAGATGCCATTAATACCGCAGCATTATCATTATTAACTAGAGCAGGTTTTAGCATCTTTAACCAATGGTGTTGAATTGTTTTAGTTTGGCTATCTATCTCGGTGTCCTTATTGCCAGGCATATTCTGATATGCATACAGAACATTCAAACGTGCTTGCATATCATCAATCAATTGCTGATTGATCGATAAGGTTGGATCAAGTTTTAAATGATCATCAATTGGTAAAGTGGTATTGGTTGTTAATAAATAATTAATGCGATAAGTTGCCATCCGAATTGATCCGACAGAGTTGAGCGCTTGAGCATCAGATTTTGATACCCAGGCTAATATTGCTGAAGTGCTAGCTGTGACTGTAGCAAAAAATACAATAACGCCAACTGCTAGCCAAGCACGCACTGAAAGCGATCTGGGCAAAAAGCCACTAAGTCGGTTATTTAACATACATACCCCCAAAAAGCCAAGATCTGCTGTTTGAGTAAAAAATGATTGATTATAATCAGATGTTTAAAAACAAGTTCTTGAAAAATCAGGCAATTATACGCTAATCCTTATGAAGAACGACTACTTCTTAAGTAGTAGTAATCCATATTTTAGACATAAGAGTATCGATTTATGATTGATTTAAATCAACTAATTCAAAAAAATTTCAATTTATTATAGCTTGTGTACTTTTCTAAAGCTGATTTATTTGGAGAGATTTTGAGATCCAAATAAAAGCTGTTTTTAGCATCTTGTAAAAAGAGCCTATCATGACAACAAAATCTACCATTGTACTCATCTCATCGACCGTCGCATTTACGGTATGTTTTATGATTTGGATGATGTTTGCTGTTTTGGGCATTCCTATTCAGCAGGCACTTGATTTAAATGAAACTCAATTTGGACTACTTGCCGCCACGCCTGTTTTGACAGGTTCACTGGTTCGTTTACCGCTGGGTATCATGACGGATAAGTATGGCGGGCGCATTGTATTTTTCGTCTTAATGTTAGCGACAGTATTACCTATCTTTTTAATGGGGTATGCTGATCAATATTGGCAATTTTTGTTATTAGGCTTGTTTGTTGGTTTGGCAGGTGGATCCTTTTCAGTAGGTATCGCCTATGTAGCCAAGTGGTTTGAGACAGACAAGCAAGGCTTTGCCATGGGTGTATTTGGCGCAGGTAATGCAGGTTCAGCGATTACCAAGATGATTGGCCCTGCCATTATTGCTGTAGGGGCTTCCACAGCGGTCAGTGCTGCAGAAGGCTGGCGTTTTTTACCTAAAGTTTATGCAGGTATTATGCTGATTACTGCCATTGGTTTTTGGTTTTTTAGTTATGATAATAAAACACATCGTACTGCCAGTAATGCCACTCTTGCCAGTCAACTGGCTGTTTTAAAGGATAAAAATGTTTGGCGTTATAGCCAATACTATTCGATCGTTTTTGGCGGCTATGTGGCACTGGCGCTTTGGATGACCAAGTATTATGTCGGAGAATATGGTTTTAGCCTACAAACAGCAGCATTTTTGGCAGCGTGTTTTAGTTTGCCTGGTGGGGTATTGCGTGCACTGGGTGGGTGGCTGTCAGATAAGTATTCGGCACACACAGTCACTTGGTGGGTACTTTGGTCATCGTTTTTGCTGCTATTTGCCTTATCCTATCCTCAAACATTCTTGACCGTTCAGACAGTTGAGGGGGAAAAAAGCTTTTATATTGGCTTAAATGCCACCGTCTTTACTGTATTGATTTTCTTGCTAGGTATTGCCTTTGCTATTGGTAAGGCATCGGTATTTAAATATTTGTCTGATGAATACAAGGATAATATGGGTGCAGTATCAGGTGTTGTGGGCTTGGCAGGGGGTCTTGGTGGCTTTATTCTACCGATTATGTTTGGTGCCGCTGTAGATATCACAGGCATTCGTTCATCGGCATTTATGATCATGTTTGGTGTGGTGTGGGTGAGTTTGATTTGGATTTATTTATCAGAGGTCAAGCCAAAAATGGAACAAGACCATCAATCAAAAACCCTAAAATTATAGCTAATATTTTGGAGACCTAAATGAATAATCAACTCAAAGGTGGTCGTTGTATCAATGACTGGCGTCCTGAAGATGAAACATTTTGGCAAAATGGCGGCAGCCGTGTCGCTACTCGAAATCTTTTTATCTCAATTCCTGCACTATTGCTTGCATTTTCGGTCTGGGTTATCTGGAGCGTGATTGTAGTTCGTATGCCTGAAGTTGGATTTCAATTTGATAAAGCGCAGCTGTCTTGGCTTTTGGCACTACCTGCCTTATCTGGGGCAACCATGCGTTTATTTTATGCGTTTTTAGTACCTGTTTTTGGCGGTCGCCGCTGGACGACACTGTCAACAGCATCTTTGCTTATACCTACAATTTGGTTGGGTTTGGCTATACAAAACCCTGAAACTTCTTTCACCACATTTGCAATCATCGCGCTATTATGCGGTTTCGGCGGTGCCAATTTTTCATCTAGTATGTCTAATATCTCATTTTTTTACCCTAAATCTAAACAAGGTATGGCGTTAGGCTTAAACGCAGGTTTGGGCAATTTAGGGGTATCTGTACTGCAGTTTGTTGTGCCTGTGGTTATTGGATTTTCTTTATTTGGTGCATTGGCGGGAGATGGCCAGGTTACTGAATCTGGTAAAGTTTTATATTTACAAAATGCCGCTTTTGTTTGGGTTATTCCAATTGCTATTATGACTGTACTTGCATGGTTTGGCATGAATGATTTAAGCAACGCCAAAGCGTCATTTAAAGAACAGTCGATCATTTTTCGAAGACAACATAATTGGATCATGTGCATTCTTTACTTGGCAACTTTTGGATCTTTTATCGGCTTTAGTGCGGCGTTCCCTATGGTTATTAAGCAGTCGTTTCCTGAGATCGATCCCCTAAAAGTTGCCTTTCTAGGCCCTTTGGTTGGCGCTCTATTTCGTCCTGTAGGTGGTTGGTTGTCTGATAAGGTTGGCGGTGCGCGCGTCACATTCTGGAATTACATTATTATGACAATTGCTGTCATCGCAGTTATGTTTTTCCTTAAAAATGGTAATTTTACAGGCTATTTTGCTGGGTTTATGTTGCTATTTATCACCACTGGGATTGGTAACGGCTCAACGTTTCGTATGATTCCTGTGATCTTTCGAACCCTGCATGAGCGTTTACATTCCTCCGATGCTATTACACAAGCACGCAAAGAATCCGCCGCAGTTGTAGGTTTTTCGGCGGGATTTGCGGCATATGGTGGTTTTTTTATCCCAAAAATGTTCGGTTCAGGTCTGGGGGTAAATGGCACCTTCCTTGTACTAATTGCATTTTATATTATATGTATCGCTTTGACATGGTGGTATTATTCACGCAGAAATGCCCCATATCCTTGTTAGTATTAAATAAAAAACGGCTTATTGATAAAAGCCGTTTTTTATTATTTCTTCATATTAAATTATTATAGCGCGATAGATTTTTGACAAATAGGGCAGGAGGGGTTTTTGGTAAACTTCATTTTTTGAAAATTGGCACGAGAACCTTGCCATACCATCAGCGTATCTTTTAAGGTATTTTGATCTTTACCGAGAAAATGTAAGGCGATGTCAGCACCGAGTGCACCGATCACCGCCACCGTGCTTGCTAAGATACTAGAATTTGCACAGTTTTGGGCTGCGCTCATTGAAGTGCCAAATAAACATGCATAGCAGCCTGTTTTTCTTGGCTCAAAAAGTGCAACTTGCCCAGTTTCGCCAATGGCGGACAATGAAAGTAGAGCTGTACTGGTTATGATCGAATGGCGGTTAAGCGTTTGGCGAATATCGAAATTATCACTGCAATCAATCCATAAGTCTGATTTAATAGATATTAAGTTTTCTTTTATAGTACCATCATTGAGCGCAATATTATGACTATGGACTGCAGCCCAAGAGTTCTGTTCTATAAGTGCTTGTTTGGCTATTTGTGCTTTTGGTAACCCAATATCTGCTTGAGTGTACAACAGCTGTCTTTGTAAATTACTGTCATCTATCGTATCAAAATCAAATAAATGCACTTCACCCACACCCGCCCTCACTAAAATCGGAGCAACCATACAACCTAGACCGCCCATTCCAATTAGTGAAACGGATGATTGCTTAATTTTAAGTTGTGCTTCAATATCCCATCCGTCTAATAAAATTTGACGACTATAACGCATCAGTTCTGCATCACATAATACGGTTTTGGGGTGGGGTTTGGTATCGGTATTCATCATAGGATATGTATCGAATTATCAAGAAATACAGTTTGCCCAGATTATCGTGTTAGGTCAATACAACTTTTGGGTAAATGATATTGTTGTGAGTTTTAGACAAATGATTTCATAATATATTTTAGAGGGATTATTTTGTGTAGCGAACTACAGACATGATGTTAGATTGCAAAAAAACAATTTGAATAATTTGCTTTAAAAACCCGTTAATGAATTGGATAGTACACTAAAGTTGATGACATACATTTAGACAATTTGATTTAATATTATATTTAATAAATATAACTTATTAGAATATTGGTAAATAACTGATAAAAAATTAGGGACTGTACTAGATAAACCCCTAAATCCCACACCATTTTCTTAACAATCTTAATGGATTGGATGGTGTGCCATAGTTAAATCTAAACTCGCATTCTTTGATAAATAAATGGAAATGCTTTTTGTCAATACCGTTATATTTTCTTAGAATGCGCTTGGATTGCGATCAAAAGTTTTCAATGCCATTAATGTGATTATGATTGTTTGCAAATTCTTTGGAATGATTAATTCTATTTGGAATGATTAATTCTAAAGTGTTTAAAATCACTCACATCTAAAGCATGATAACTTCGATAGCTATCTGTATAAACCACGCTATCAGGTTTGATTTTACTGGCAATAATAGGTAGTAATGTCTTAGCTTTGGTATCTTTAACGCAAGCAGTATAAACCTTACCATTGCGTTTTAAAAGACCAAATACAGCAACTTTGCCAGCAGCGCCACGCCCACGCTTGCCTTTACGAATGCCACCGAAATAGCTTTCGTCTCATTCTACTTCACCATCAAATAATTCACAGGCTTCAAGGTTTCAGTGATACTCAATCACCAAGCGAATTTTATGATAAAACAAAGCGGCTAAATTATGATGTATCTCTAACAAATCAGCAGCTGATCTTGCGGTGACTTCAAGCACAAAGAATTCAAGCAGTTTAACTTGAACTTTTTTACTTAATTTACAACGGGTTATCTTCATAAAACTAGTATAGCATTATTGCTAATCTAGTATAGTCCCATATAAAATACTGTGTCTGTAATACATATAATAATGATTCATTGAAGTAATTGGCATCTGGATAACCGAATAAAAAATAACCATAAATCTCAAATAATATAAAATTAATAAGATAACTTATTTTATTATTTATTGCCAATCTGACTAGTGCAAGCAAAATAAAAATTGGAAATGAAAATATCGGCATTATAATTAGAAAAGCCATCAATCCTTTTAAATTTAAAATAAATTCCGTACCAAAATTATCAAAAAATTTTGGATACATTAAGTAAAAAAATGGAATAATACAAATTGAGTAACAAATCGAAAACCCTGCTATAATCCCCAAAAGAATGTAAAAATAATTTTTTCTTCTCATGGCTTGCACCCCTGTTGTTCAGTATAGCCTAGGTATAGCCTAGAAGTTTGCAACCATATCTAATTCCTGAACTTTTATCCAATATATCTATTCCACCAGATTGGGTTTGCTCTTCTTTGATAAGCTTTCCTGTGTATTTACGATTTTCACTATCCGTCATTTGGTTGGAAAACCATCTAAATAAATTTGCATCGGATAGATACTTTTCATGAATTGGCTGTAGCAAAGTTTGCTCATCACGTAATTGTTTAATATCCCATTGCATGGTATTTGGACAATTATTATACAAAATTACCGTATATCTGCCAGGTGATCAGCTTTTGGTAAAGATTTTATTCACCATCAATATTTATCGCTCAAATCACCGTGAGCGCCTCATCCAATCTGGTGGTAAATCGCTGACTCATCATTGTGCGGCTCATCTGCCAGTCATCAGGCAGGGTTTCGGTCGCAAGTTTGAGTGTGCCTTTGCCGTAAGTGTGGTTGATGCAGTCTAGCGCTTGCATCAGTTGGGGGTTATGGTCATCTGATGCACCAAACAGATCAAACTGATGGCGGCTGATCGGCTCAATGCCACCAAGCTCGATGCCACATTTTTATATCCAAATCCTGGCTGATAAATCTGTTTGAGTAGATGCTGCGCCAGTTTGTTGAGCACCAAATCATCACAGCTGCCCTGTGAAAGGGTCACACATTTAAAGCCGTTATAGTGACGGTTTTGATCAAAGGGGCTGGTTTTAATGAATACACTCAGTAGATGGGCTTTGGTGTTTTGCTCACGCAGCTTTTTGGCGCCAGCACTGATATGATGGCTGATGGCGACTTGCAAGGGAATCAAATCCGTGATGGTTTTGGTAAAGCTTCGGCTTCTGATGATGTGCTTTTTGGCTTCTTCAATCTCAAGAGCTGCACAAGGCTTGCTATTGATTTCTTGCCATGTTCTTTGAGTGACGACATTAAAATGATGTTTGAGTGTCTGCAGGTCAAGATTGGCAAAGTCTAACGCCGTGATCACTCCTAAGGCTTGTAATTTTTTGGCGGTTTGCTGACCAATGCCCCATATTTGCGACACTGGCTCACTGGCTAACGCCCTGGTTTGAACGTCCTTTGACCAATCCGTCCAAACCATCACTCCAGCAAATTGCGGATGTTTTTTGGCCAAATGATTACAAAACTTTGCCAATGTTTTGGTTGGTGCGATGCCAACACAGGTTGGAATGCCTACCCATTGCCAAACCCAGTTTTTAATCTCTTTGCCCAAAGTGTGTAACTTGGCTTGGCTGATGCCTATTAAATCGGCAAAACATTTATCAATGGAGTAAATCTCAGTGGCAGACACCAAGCTTTTGATAGTTGTCATCATGCGCTTTGAGATGTCGCCATACAGCTCATAATTACTTGAAAAGGCGATGACTTGCCACGATGCACCAACTCTTTGATTTGAAAATATGGCACACCCATCTTAATGCCAAGGGCTTTAGCTTCTGCGGTGCGTGCCACCACACAGCCGTCGTTATTAGATAACACCACAACAGCTTTGTTTTTAAGCATGGGCTTGAATGCACGCTCACAAGAGCAATAAAAGCTATTGCCATCAATCAACGCATACATCAGTGCTTGACTCTCATGTCTTTTAAAACATGCATCACCACACCTACAATGGCAAGCTCATCCCCCTCGCCAAAGGTGTAATTTGGATAGTTTGCTTGGCTGCTGCTATTTTCTGAATGCAACTTCACTCCACCTTGCTTTAAAAAATGTAATCGCTTGATGGTATATTGGGCACCTAAGTCTGCCATGACGATATCACGGTGACTGGGGGTCACACTGCGATCAATCACCAGCAGATCGCCTTTGACAATGCCAGCATCAAGCATGGAGTCGCCACCACAGCGCACGATAATGGTTGCTGAACGATTGCGTACTAAGTACTCATTAAGATCAATATAATCTTCAGCATAGCCTTCAGCCGGTGAAGCAAAACCTGCCGGAATGTACTCTAAGGTAAGGGGTATTTGGATCACATCCGCTTTAGGATCGATATGCTGAGCATCCAAAGGCATGCAAGCAAGGGTTTTGATGACGCCATTAAACGGTTTTTGGTGGGTTTTTATGAGCGTATCGACAATCGGTATCAATCCTTTGGGTACACGCTTGACCACAGTTTCACCCATTGGGTGTGGCTTGCGCCCACTGTTTGGACGCTTGCCGCCATAATTACTCATGTCGCATCCTGAAAAAGTAACATTTCAAGATTTTACTGTATTTAATAGGCTTTGTAAAGTCCTCTTTATAAAAATACCGCTTGCATCTTTGCAAACGGTATTTGTTTTAACTAAAGCCATCAATGATAGGTCTTAAAGTGACCCTGCTGGGAATTGTTTAATAAAATCAGCACGTATCTCATCATACACATCGTCATAGCTGCCAGCACTGAATGCTTGAGCATTATCGCTCTCCACCCATGCCATCACCCATCTCCAAACTGCCAGATAGTTATAATAGCAAGGACTTACGTTTAAAAAGTAACATAATCCATGCCCTTCTTGAATGTTTAAATCGACAATTAATTCTTTGGTCAGTCTATTTGCCAGTTGCATATCACTCATTGAAGATAAGTCTTGGCTATCACAAGCGAATACTGTTTGCATTTTGTTTTCCTTAAAAGTGAGTTTGATGATCATATTCAGATTGGGTGTTAAAAAGCATGGCCTCAAAAGCACTGCCATCACGGCGGGTGGCGTTCGGTACATAACGGCTATATACTTTAAATAGCATCATGGTATTAACATGACCCATTTGCCGTGCAATCCATTCAGGTGCTTCTCCTGCCGATAGCCACAATGTCGCAGCCGTATGCCTGGTTTGATAGGCACTTCTTGGCTTTAATCCAAGATTTTTTAGGGTTGGGTGCCAAATACGATGATTGACATTGTGATAATCGAGTGGCTCTCCAGTGTGCGCACAAAAGACAAACTTGGATTTGCCATAGGTGACCTGATACTGTGCTTTTAGCGCTTCATAGACAAAAGGTGACATGATAATCTCACGATTGGATTCTATTGTCTTAGGCTCACTCATCACACCATTAACTAAGGCTTGTCTGACACGGATTTCTTTGCGTTCAAAATCCACATGCTCCCAAGTTAATCCATCAATTTCGCTGGTACGCATACCTGTAAAGAATCGTACGATATAGTAGTTTTTATAATCATCTCGCACACCATGGATGAATTGCCACACTTCATCAATGCTAAACGGCTCAATCTGTGATTTTGGCGTCTTTAATTGCTTAATATCTTCACAAGGATTGTCAAAGTTATAGCGTTTTGACGCTTCTTTTAGTATCATAGTCAATGTGGTCATAATCGCGTTGATTCTGGCTGCAGACAGGGTGTTTTTGGTATTGTTGTAGGTCACTTTGGCGAGGGAACTACGAAATGCCAAGACATCCGACTTTTCAATCATAAATAAAGCCCGATTTGCAAACTTAGGCAATAAATACTTGTTTAAGATAATCGTAATTTTCTCCTGATAAGTTTTACGCCATTCAATCTGCCTTTCTTCAAACCAAAGTTCTACAAACTCTTTAAATAACGGCGTATCACTTTGTAAGCTCAATCGTCGATCATTGAGTGCATCAAAATAGGCAGCTTTATCACTCTTTGGGAAATACTGCTCATAACGAAAACTGCCCAATAAAATCTCCGCTTCCATCTTCTCAAGCACCTTAGCAAGCTTTTTACGATTTGCTGGTGTGTCAGTAAGATTGGTTGTTTCTCGGCAGCGTTTGCCCATATAACGAAAATCGACGATCAGTTTGTTATATCGCTTAGTAATTGTTGCCATATTATTCTCCTATTGTAGTGCCATACCATTAATACTACCCATAATGCTGGTACGCATGTCTTTTTCAATTTGTTCCCAAATATACAAGATCTTGCGACCACCAAATGGTCTGAAGTAATGAATGCCTTCAATCAATACAGAATCCTTCAACTGATTGCGAATAGTACGCTCATCATATTTAATCATCTGCGAAAGCTCTTGAGTGGTGAGATAGGTTTGTGTCATAATATTCTCCATTTGAAGTCGAAAATATAAATATCGAAATTATAAATACTTCTTTTGAATTATTTAATACTTCTATAGAAGTATATTAGCGTATTATATTATTTGATGCAAGTACTTTTTTAGAAAAAATTGGAGTTTTTTATGATTAAAAGCAATTTGCCGGTATTATTGGCACAAAGGCGATTGAAAGTTGCAGATCTGATTCGCATGACAGGGATTAGCAAATCCACAGTGCATAAGATTTACAATGATCAAACAACACGGATTGATTTTGAGACGATTGATAAAATTTGTGAAGCACTAGATGTGCAGGTTGGAGAGATTTTTGAGTATGTGCCAAATTCAGATTTAACCAAATAGGATTGCAAGTGCCAACCATAAGTACTTTAGGATTTGCAAAATGCTTATTGCTGGCAAATTGATTATTTGTACTTAAGATTACAAAAAATGGTACAAAAACGAGCCGGGGTCAAATTGGTAATTTGCACAGTGCACCACAAAGCACCTTTGGTCACCAAAGTGGACACCTTTTGGTCACCATCAAAATCAGTGGTGACCAAGTAAAGAAAAGTGATCACACAACAATAAAGATAAGCAGCCACACAAACCCTTGATTTTAAACAACAAAAAAGCCCAAATCTTTCAATTTGAGCTTTTTAAAATCTGGAGCGGGAAACGAGATTCGAACTCGCGACCCCAACCTTGGCAAGGTTGTGCTCTACCAACTGAGCTATTCCCGCTAATCAGCACTGCTTTATGAGTGCGTATTATATAGAATTTTAACGTTAAGTCAAGCACTTTTTTCAAAAAAATTTTAAAATTTTTTATCTTTTTGATGATTATTTTAAAAATCAATGACTTAAATTAACCAAAGCACACCACCCCAAGCACCACGCCTTTTTGTGCACCCGTTACCGCAGGTAGGTTGCCTGTTTGCATGAGCATACTTTGGCGAGCCAGCCACGCAAAGGCAAGTGCTTCTACCCATGTAGGGCTAATGCCTTGGGTGTCGGTTGTTTGAATGTCAAATGTTGGTAAGTAATGCCCCAAACGTTCAAGCAGATGTTGGTTGTATGCACCACCACCGCAGACATACAGCTTTTTGATATGGCTAAATTTTTGGATTTGTTGGCTGGCTGATAAGGCGGTAAACTCACATAAGGTTGCTTGTACGTCTTGGGCGGTGATTGTAAAATCTGTCAAGATCTCATCAAGCCATGTCAAATTAAATTCTTCTCGCCCTGTGGATTTGGGAGCGGATTTTGCCAAAAATGGGTGAGTCATCAGTGCATCAAGCAAGGTTTGATTAACAGTACCAGATTTTGCCCAGTCGCCATTTTTGTCAAATGGCATGCCCAAATGACGATTTGCCCAGCCGTCCATCAATAAGTTGGCAACGCCTGTGTCATAGCCGATGACTTGGTCTGCTTTGTCATCTAAAACGGTGATGTTGGCAATACCACCCAAATTTAAAACAACCACGCCACGCCCAAATATCGCTTGATGAAATGCAGGCACTAAGGGAGCTCCTTGACCACCAACCGCCATATCACGACGGCGAAAATCACTTACCACGGCAATGCCTGTTCGCTCAGCGATGATATTGGGGTCAATCAGCTGTAAGCTAAACCGCCAATTTGGGCGATGACGTACCGTTTGTCCATGGCAGCCAATGGCGGTAATGTCATCAGCAGTTAGCTTTGTTTTGTTTAGCAGTTCAAGCACCACATCGCTTGCCAGCTCGCCATAGAGCCGACTTGCTAGCCCCCAAAAATCTAGCTCACTAAACTTACTAAATTCTTCTTGTGTCAGTTTCTGCACGACGTTTGGTGTACAAAGCGCGAGCAATATCTGACGAAGCTCATCAGCAAAAGGCGTGCTGTGTGTGGCGATGATGGTTGGTTTGCCGTGTTCATCAAACTGACACAACACCGCATCTAGGGCATCAAGACTGGTGCCGCTCATCATGCCAATATAATACTCTGAGTCATTTGATAGCTCACCAAAGTAATCTGTTGGTGCTTGTGTTAATTGTGTCATTGTTGTTCCTTATATAAAGCATACATTATACTCCAAGTAAAATAGATAGATAAGAGCAGATTGTGTTACATGGATTACATTTTTGGTAACGATTGCAAAGTTGTTCTGGTTTTGGGAAGTGGGCATAATAATTTGTAACAATATCATACACAAGCAGCACAGATAATTTACATTAAAATCTCTATGATATACGGCATGGCAAGTTAGGCAGTCAATAACTTGTGTTGTTATTAACTTTTAGTGGAAAAGACTACTATGAAAAAATCACTGATTTATATGACCGCTTTGGGTTTGGCAATGGTTGGCATGAATGCCAATGCAAATGTGGCAGCACAAGAAGATGCAGCTACTGTGCATGCTCAAACCGTCAGCAAAAAAGCAGCCAACTATACTTGCCAATCAGGCAAAAAAATTAAAGTTACCTATGGCTTTAACAAGCAAGGTTTGCCAACTTATGCCCAAGCAACCCTAAATGGCAAATCACGCTTTATGCCCATTAACCTAAATCGTTCTGGCGATAACAACACAGTGTTTGGTGATGAAAATAACTTTTCATTGACCGCACACACAGAGCTAAACAGCCGTAACTATCGTAAAACCAATTTTATGATATTTAGCCCATCTAGTGAAATCTTGTACAAAGATTGTCATACTGGCAAAAGATAATAGCTACTTGTTTAAAAACCGCTCTTGATGGGGCGGTTTTTTCGTATCTAAAAATTTGTTATACTAAGTGGTTTTATCAGCATATAAAAGGTGTGTTATGTCAGATTTTTTACCCATTGAAGAGCAACTTGCTTTGATTAAGCGTGGCGTTTCAGCCATTTATTCTGAGGAAGATTTAATCACTAAACTCAAACAAAACCGCCCTTTGCGTATCAAACTTGGCATGGACCCTACCGCCCCTGATTTACATTTTGGGCATACAGTGGTTTTAAATAAACTGCGTCATTTTCAGGATTTGGGGCATGAGGTGCTGTTTTTGATTGGTGATTATACCGCCCGTATTGGCGACCCAACAGGCAAAAACACCACACGTCCGCCCCTGTCCGAAGAAGATGTCAAACGCAATGCCCAAACTTATGCCAAGCAAGTGTTTAAGATTTTGGATAAAGACAAAACCACCATCATGTTTAACTCAGATTGGTTTGGTAAAATGAGTGCAGGCGATATGATTGCCCTAGCCAGTCAGGTAACTGTCTCTCGTATGCTTGAACGTGATGATTTTGCCAAACGCTATGATAGCCAAACACCCATTGCCATTCATGAGTTTTTGTATCCACTTGTCCAAGGCTATGACAGCATTGCCATGCAGGCGGATGTGGAGCTTGGTGGTACTGACCAAACCTTTAATATTTTGATGGGGCGAACGCTACAAGGGCGATACAACCAAGAAGCCCAAGTGTGTATCACCATGCCGATTTTGGAAGGTTTGGACGGTGTACAAAAAATGAGTAAATCGCTAGGCAACTATATTGGCATCAGCGACCCTGCCGGTGTGATGTACCAAAAAATCTTGTCCATGCCTGACACGCTCATTGCTCGTTACTTTGAGTTACTTAGCTTTAAGCCGATGAGCCAAATCAATGTTTTGTTAGATGAGATGGCAAACGGACGCAACCCCCAAGAGATTAAGCGTATCTTAGCCCTAGAACTCATTGAGCGTTTTCATGATAAAGAATCTGCCGAAAATGCCCACAAATCAGCAGGTAATCGCTTGGCGGATGGTGAGTTGCCTGTGGATTTGCCAGAAGTGTCATTGCCTTTAAATGGGGCGGATAAGCTGTTTATTACGCAAATTTTAAATGGGGCAAACCTTGCCAAAAATTCTGCCCAAGCCAAAGATATGCTATCTCGTGGGGCGGTCAAAGTGGATGGACAAGTGGTGGATAGTGGCTTTGCCTTAGAATTTGGACAAACAGTGGTTATCCAAGCAGGGAAAAAGGCGTATGCTCGGATAACGGTGGCATAATCAACGAATGATTTTGGCATTATCTACCAAGCACAGCACTTTGGTGTTGTGCCAAGCACTATGCTCGCCAAAAAGTTCACTGCATTTTACACGAATACGTTTACCATTTGACCTGCTGTATTGAATGCCTGAATTATTATCAGCCAACTGAATGAGCTTGGTATTGATATGCTTGTACTCATCAAAATCATCATAACCTGTAACAGTTAGCGTTTTATCCAGTGTGATGGCAGGATAATTACTTTCATTATAAGGAGGTTCATCAATCAGACTTTTTATCATCATGATTTTTCCTGTCAAAACCGCAGGCTCACCAAGATGGGCAACATCTTGGGCATTGGCACATTGAATGCCCATTACCAAGGTAAAAATTGTTAGGAGCTTTTTCATAACACACCTTAATCACATTTGTTTGATTATTTTGGCTGTTGTTAAGATGATTATAGGCACATTCAAAGCAAAAAATCTATAATCATCTGATGTCAAGTGTATCAGTTTTGTATGACTAAATAGAAGTAATCTTATGAGTAAACGTGTCTTACCCATCACCCCATGGAGCAATACATCGCATTGGGCATTAAAGTTTAAACCCCTTGCTATGTTGTGTGTGTCGCTTGTTTTGTTTGGTTTTGGTGAAGCCTTGCTACTCAAATCACAACTTGGCTCGGCACCGTGGACAGTATTTGCTCAGGGACTTGCCGTGCAAACAGGCTTAAATATTGGGCTTTTGACCTTTATCGTCAGTTGTGGTGTGTTGGCATTGTGGTTGCCACTCAACCAAAAGTTTGGCTTGGGAACGGTGTTAAATATCTGTATCATCGCCATAAGCTTGGGGCTGTTTGATGGGTGGCTGCCTGTGATGGATGCTTTGGTATGGCAAATCATCTTTGCTGTGCTTGGTGTGGTGATTGTGGGTGTGGCGTCTGCTTTATATTTGACATCGCACATGGGTGCAGGTCCACGAGATGGCTTGATGGTGGGCTTGACGCAGCTGACAGGTCTAAAAGTGGGCATCATTCGCACCTTTTTGGAAGGCTTGGTGTGCCTGATAGGTTGGCTACTTGGTGGTGTGGTGGGCTTGGCGACTTTGCTGTTTGCTTTTGGGGTGGGGGTAGTGGTGCAGGTGTCGCTAGATGTGCTGTTTAAACTTTACCCACAACGTCCATGATTAAGTGAGAGATTGATGAATAAAATAACCACAGGCATTTATCGCCATTATAAAGGCAATCTGTATCAGGTTCTGTACACTGCGTGCCACAGTGAGACGGGCGAGTGGGTGGTCGTCTATCGTGCCTTATATGGCGAGTATGGAGTGTGGGTGCGACCTGTGGCGATGTTTTGTGAAATGGTGCAGTTTGATGGGCAAAGTGTGCCTAGGTTTAAACTAATCAAGGAGATAATATGACAGATTTTCAAATCATTGATTTGGTGGTTGGTACAGGCAAAGCAGCCGAGCGTGGCTCATTAATCACCGCTCACTACACAGGCACGCTCACTGATGGTGCAGAATTTGACAGCTCACACCGCCGTGGACAAGTTTTTGAATGCGTGATTGGCACAGGGCGAGTAATTAAGGGTTGGGATTTGGGCGTACTTGGCAGTGAAACTGGGGTAAAACTGCTTGATAAATGGGGAATTGAATTGGATTTGCCAAATTTTCCACCCATGCAAGTTGGCGGTAAAAGACGGCTTTATGTACCTGCGTTTTTGGCATATGGTGAGCGAGCGGTGGGTAAAATTTTGCCCAATAGTGATTTAATCTTTGAGATTGAGCTGATTGATGTCAAAACAAGAGATGAGTAACACAAGGGAAGAGAATGTCTGAGATAATCATAGGACTGGTGGTCATTGGGGCGGTGTTTTTACTGATTTTGTGGTATTTACATCGTCAGCACACCAAGGAGCGTCATGCATACGCCCAAGAGCTTACCCACCTTCGTCATGAACTGACCACACTACAACAAAGCCACCATGAGAGCGTAAATCAACGTGAACAGCAGCACCAAGCTGAGATTCAACATCATCACAACCAAATGACTGCCAAACAAGCTGAGCATTTAGACGAAATAAAGGCACTGCAACAGCAAATCACCGCATTAAAGGAAGAATTTGGCACAAAACAACTGGCGACTTTGACCGAGCATCAGCACCTTTTGGAGCAAAAACAACACACTATCAGTGAGCTAAATCAGCGTCTGATGGAGCAAGAGACGGCGTTTAAATTATCGCTAGATAAAGCGATAAAAGACGCTCAAACCCGCTCCAATAACGCCCAGCGTCATGTAATTAAGGGGCAGATTTCTGAAAAGTTTGTGCCGTTTATGGCAGGCTTTGAGTATAGCCCTGCTGATTGTCGCTTTATGGGTGAGCCGATAGATTATGTGGTGTTTCATCGTTTGCATGATTGTGTGGATGGGCAAGCAAGTCTTGATGAGGTCAGTGTGGTGTTTTTGGAAGTAAAAACAGGTCAAGCCAAACTCAACAAACGCCAACAGGTGCTAAAAGAAGTCATCACACGCGGACAGGTGAAGTTTGAGACTTTGCGTATCCATCAAAGCGATAATATGGGTGATGAGGTGCGTGTGAGTATTGACGTGCCGTATGTCAGCCCCGATAAACAGCTTTACCCTAATAGCGGAGCAAAATGGAGTGCAGAAGAAGAGTTGAGACTTATCCATGCCTTTGATAATGGTGCTAGTATTGATGAGCTGATGGCAAAGCATGGACGCAATCATGGCGGTATCATGAGCCGACTTAAAAAACTGGGTAAATTCCAAGAATAAATGTACAGCTTGATACTAGCTTAACCGCTCCAAGATATTTGCACCAATAATCTCAATAGACAGCTCGATCAAAGCCAACGCCATAATTGCCACCAAAGTAGAAAAGTCAAACATACCCAAATTTGGGGTAATGCGGCGAAATGGGGCGATGATGGGTTCTGCCATTTGCATGACCAAATCCATCACAGGGTGCATTTTATTGGCAAGCAGTATCACCCAGCTAAAAATCACCGAGCCTAGCACGATGTATTTGAGCATACTTACAAAACTTAGTATTCCCCCAAGTGTCCCTGCAAAAAACAAGGTTAAAGCATCTAAGGGTTTGCCCAGAATGCTTGCCATACCTGCAATCTTAATATAAGTCAAAAGCAACATCAGCACCACCGCCGACAGACTGATGCGTCCTTTGTCCAAATCAGGAAATATCCGCCCAAAAACCGACACCACCGCCGAGATATTATAGGTGGCTTTGGCATAGGGGTGGTTTTTGTCAATTTCGGCAAATTGAAACATAAACCGCAAAAAAATCACAAGCAAGGCAAAATTTACAACAATATTAAAAATAATGGTCAATGGGTCATTCATGGTGTTTGATAAGATTCAATGTTTAAATGTTAATGTCAAAATAACTTGCCAAGTTCATCGCTTCGTTTGGCACACGCCATCATGGCGTTGCTTAGGGCGTGCTGAAAATCGTGCTGTTGTAGGGTGTTTAGGGCTTCTTGGGTGGTGCCACCTTTGGAAGTTACTTGGGTACGAAGTTTGCCAATGTCATCGCTAGATAAGGCAAGTTCACCTGCTCCAATTAGGCTCATACATGCCATTTGTTTGGCGGTGGTGCGGTCTAGCCCCATTTTTACCGCTTGGTCTATCATCGCTTCTAGGGCATAAAAAAAGTAAGCAGGAGATGAGCCTGCCACGGCAGTAATGGCGTGTAAATGCTCTTCGCTGGCAATCCACGCTGTAAGGCCCACACAACTCATGATGGCAAAAGCAGTATCTTTGTCAGCTTGACTGATGTTTGGGGGAGCAAACAGTCCTGTTGCCCCACGTCCGATAGATGCAGGCAGATTTGGCATACATCTGACAATCCGAGATGTGCCAAGCCACAGCGATAAACGTTCGGTGGCGATACCTGCCATGACAGATAAGATGAGTTTGTCCTGCACCAAATCACAAAGCGTGGGGGCGACTTCTTGTATGACTTGTGGTTTGACCGCCAAGACGATGACATCGGCATTTTTGGTGAGTGTATGTACGTCATCAGGTGTGGCGGTTGATATGCCTTTTTGTGCAAAGCTGGCAAGTTTGGGGGGATTTTTATCGGACACACCCAAGCTTAAACCAAGTTGGTGCTGTTGATTGGCAGATAACAAGCCATCAATAATAGCACTTGCCATGTTGCCCCCACCGATAAAGACAATGTTTTTGTGGTATAAGGCAAGTGGGTTGAAATTATCCATAATCATCTAATGTATGTGGTTGGTCTTTTTAAATTGCCATTGTACACCATCGCCCCCATCATGGCAAAATTATCTTTCTTTGCCAACGCATGCCGATGATATGACAAGGTGTGCCTGACAGTTGCCATGATTGATAAGGGGCGATGAGCCATGAGTGTTTTTTATCAGTGATAAGGTATAAATGTTCTCTAAAAAATGGAGCAATCCCTAAGGTTTGATAGAGTTTTTTACCATGTAAGTGGCGTAGTTTGCCATGAATGGTGATGCTGATTTTATCGGTGCGGTCAAGCAGGCGGGCTGTATGGTCAGGTGGTAGGGCAAGTGCGATGGCGTTGTCTGTACTTTGCCCATTTAGATAATCCCATGCTTTATCCCAAAAGCGATACAGATGATGGCGATAGCGACAGATGACATAACCATAAGAGCCTTGCCAAAACAGCTTGGTGCGCTGGTCAGGGTTGCTACGGTGAACAAGTGTCAAGATGTCTTTGATGATTTGGCTAGGTGGTGGCGTGGTTTCGTTAGTGCTTAGCCAAGCGTGCAAGATGGCAGATTGATGAGAGTCGTCAAAGGTTGTTAAGGCGTTGATGTCTAATACGCTTTGGTAGGGGGTATCGCTTTGGTTGTGGCACAGACATTTACCCAATGATGAGCTGATGATGGGGCGTAAAATGTCCGTGCTTTGAGTGATGAGTGTGGCACTGCGAGCGATGTTGGCGATGACTTGGGGATTTAAGTTGGCAAGGCGTGGCAAAATGTCATTGCGGATAAAACTGCGAGCGTTGTCTGTGGTGGTGTTGGTGGGGTCATCCACATAGGGCAGGGCGTGGGTATGAGCAAAATCGCTGATGTCTTGACGACTGACTGACAGCCACGGACGGTGTAGATGTATGGTTTTGTCATCTAAGGTTTTGGTTTGCCATGCTCTGATGCCTGATAAGCCATGAATGCCTGTGCCATTGATAAGTCGCATGAGTACAGTTTCGGCTTGGTCGCCTTGATGATGAGCCAAAAGCAGGACATCGCCATCACTCATGATGTCTGCCATTGCTTGATAGCGAGCGTGGCGGGCGGTGGTTTCGCTTTTTTTGTTTAGGCAAATTGGTAGAACATGACAAATAAAATCATGTTTATCAGCCCAAGATTTGACCAATTTTGCCCAGTCATCATTGGCGTCTTGCATGCCGTGGTGAACGTGTAACAAGATGGGTTTGGTGGTCAGTTTGCCATCTTGATAAAGCAGGTGGCACGCCCACGCCAAAGACAAAGAATCCCGTCCGCCACTGCACGCCAAAAATAATCGTGAGTGGTCAGACAGATGAGATAAGCAAGTTAAGAGTGCAGACATGATGTGTTAGGATAAAATTTTTGCTTATTTTATCATAACTGTCCCCATGTTGGTTTAGGCGGTATAGCACCCTTCCATGCGTTTGGCAAGCTGAATGTCTCGCCCTTGTACTGCCGATTGGTCAAATTCGCCAATCTTGACACTGACGATGTTTTGGTGATTTGACCAGTTGGGATAGTGTTCTAGCTCCACACAATAAAACGCCACTTTGGTCATAAATGCGATGGCGGAGGCAAAATCTGTAAACACAAAGGTTTTGCTGATGCTGTTGCCTTCTAAGTTCCAGCCATCTAGGGCATCAAGTTGTAGGGCGACTTGGTCGGAAGTAAGACTGCTCATGAGTTCTCCTAGGAGTTAAGATTATCCAAAATCATACATCATTCTTGGGCAAATGAGAAGAGTTTGGCTATGATGAGGTTTGTGCAATTTTTGTGCCATCTTGTATGATGGTGTCAAGCGTGGTTTTGGCTTTATGGTTTGGTGTATTTTACCCAAAATCCACCCAAAAATGCTATAATACCCAACTATTTTATTTACTTTATGTTTATTCCAAGGAATACTATGACCGCCTTATCTCAAATCACCACCGACCGCATTCTTATCTTGGATTTTGGTTCGCAGTACAGTCAGCTCATCGCTCGGCGTGTGCGTGAAGCAGGCGTGTACTCTGAAATGCACCCTTTTGACATGGACAGCAACGCCATCAAAGCCTTTAACCCTAAGGGCATTATCCTGTCAGGAGGCCCTGAGAGCGTGTATTTGGAGAACTCCCCCAAAGCTCCCCAGATTGTTTTTGAGCTGGGCGTACCTGTTTTGGGTATTTGCTATGGCTTTCAAACCATGTCGGCTCAGCTTGGCGGTTCGGTGGTGGCAGGTAAGGTGCATGAGTTTGGTCATGCACAAGTGCAAATCAACCATCGAGATAGATTGATTGGCAATTTAAAAGACAATGCTGATGATGAGTCTGTTTGTGATGTGTTAAATGTGTGGATGAGTCATGGTGATAAGGTGGCAAATCTGCCAGAAGGGTTTGGTGCAACATCAAGCACGCCAAGCTGTGCGTTTGCGTCCGCCAGTGATGAAACTCGTGGTTTTTATGGCGTGCAATTTCATCCAGAAGTTACCCATACCGCCAAAGGCGTGCAGCTCATTTCTAATTTTGTGCATGGCATTTGTGGTTGTGATAGTTTGTGGAATAGCGAAAACATCATTGAGATGCGTGTTGCTCAGTTGCGTAAACAAATCGGTGATGAAAAAGTGTTGCTTGGTCTGTCAGGGGGTGTGGACAGCTCGGTGGTGGCAGCTCTTTTACATAAAGCCATTGGCGACCAACTGACGTGTGTTTTTGTGGATAATGGTTTGTTACGTCTAAATGAAGGTGAGCAGGTCATGCAAATGTTTGCCAAAAATATGGGCATTCATGTCATTCGTGCTGATGCTGAAAATGACTTTTTGAGTGCATTGGCAGGCGTTACTGACCCAGAAGCTAAGCGTAAAATCATTGGATATAAGTTCATTGAAGTATTTAGCGAAGAAGCTCGCAAACTAGATGGCGTAAAATTTTTGGCACAAGGTACGATTTATCCTGATGTGATTGAGTCGGCCAAAACCAAAAATGGCAAAGCCCATGTGATTAAATCGCACCATAATGTCGGTGGCTTGCCTGATGATTTGCATTTTGAGTTGGTTGAGCCGTTGCGTGATTTGTTTAAAGATGAAGTGCGTAAATTGGGTGTGGCACTTGGTTTGCCCCATGAGATGATTTACCGCCATCCGTTCCCAGGACCGGGTTTAGGCGTGCGGATTTTGGGCGAGATTAGAAAAGAATATGCTGACATTTTAAGAGTGGCGGACGACATTTTTATGCAGGAGTTACGTGCAAGCGGTTGGTATGATAAAACCGCCCAAGCCTTTGCGGTGTTTTGCCCTGTCAAATCGGTTGGCGTGGTGGGTGATGCACGGCGTTATGCGTGGGTGATTTCGCTCAGAGCGGTGGAGACGGTGGATTTTATGACGGCTCGTTTTGCTTATTTGCCTTATGAATTGGTGGATAAAATTTCAACACGTATCATGAACGAAATTAAAGACGTATCACGTGTGGTTTATGATGTGTCAAGTAAGCCGCCTGCCACGATTGAGTGGGAGTGATGAAAAAAACCGCCAAGCATTCATTGGCGGTTTTTTATTAGGCTAGGTGGAAAAATCGGTTAGGAATTAGCTGTGCCTTGGGGTCATCAATATGGGGTCTGTCAGCGTGCTGTAGTGCTTGGGCTATCCAAGTGTCCGCATCTTTAATGGCTTGCACCAAGTCCATACCTAATGCCAGCTTACCTGCGATGTGGCTTGCCAAAGAACAGCCCGACCCATGAAACTCACCGTTCAAGCGTGGAACAATGCTGGTGTGAGCAATTTCACCATTGATGTATAAAAACTGCTCAATATCACCTGTTTCATAGTCATGAGAAGTTTTGACCAGTACAGCATTTACCCCATTTTGACACAGTTTTTTTGCCCCAGCGTGCAAATCCGTCTCGCCTGATAAGGCTCTAAGCTCATGTGTGTTTGGTGTGATGAGTGTAGCAAAAGGCAAAAGTTCTACAAAGGCTTTGACCAGTGTCTCTTTATCACCCAAACTGCCCCCACTATTTGCCACTAATACAGGGTCAAGCACAAAAGGCGTGCCTTGTTTGATGTGGTTATTCTTAAAAAGTGTGGCTATGGCATGAATGTTGTCGGTCGTGCCAAGCATGCCTGATTTGACAGCTTTAATGGGCAAATCATCAAGTACCGCCATTGCCTGAGCGATTAATAACTCCGCCGATACAGACTCAAAACCCATCACTTGCTGTGAGTTTTGTATGGTGATGGCAGTACACGCCACGGCTGCGTGAGCACCTGCCTGACCAATGGACTCAATGTCCGCTTGCAAGCCTGCTCCCCCTGATGGGTCAAGCCCTGAAAAACACAGTACCACAGGACGCATAAATACTCCTTAAATAAAAAACCTTATCATAGCAATTTTTTTAGATAATCGCCAAGATTTTTTTAAAAAGTACTTGCATTTTGTGGATTATTTGCTATAATACCGCCCACAGTAGATTTACTGACTCGGTGAAGTGGGTGAGTGGCTGAAACCACGTCCCTGCTAAGGACGCATACGGGAAACTGTATCGAGGGTTCGAATCCCTCCTTCACCGCCATTAAATTTAAAAAAGGCTTGACATAGATAAATTATCTGCTATAATAGCCGACCATACGCACCCGTAGCTCAGTTGGATAGAGCACTTGGCTACGAACTAAGGGGTCGGGAGTTCGAATCTCTCCGGGTGTGCCATTTTAAAGAAAAACCAAAACGTTATGTTTTGGTTTTTTTATTTTATGTCAATCAACTTGTCTTTTTGTTCACAGGTGTTTTGTGCTAAAATACCCGCTTTTATGATAAAACCAACATCATCATGTCAAATCAAGCTCCCACATCTCCCCCCGAAGAAAGTGCTGTTATTGCTCGTCCAATGGTGCGTCTGTTTGCCATTGTTTATGATGGCATGTTGATTTTGGCAAGTTTATTTTTGGTGGGAACATTATTGGCAGTCATTGGTACACTGATGTTTATGGATGTGGGAACAACGTCTGAGCAAGCTCAAAAACTGCCCATTTGGTACCAAAATGGCATCATGACACCAGCTTTTATTTTGACCTTAGTGGGATTTTATGGGTTATTTTGGCGAAAATCTGGTCAAACGCTGGGCATGCAGACATGGCGACTAAAAACAGTTGCGATAGATGGCAAATTATTAACTTGGGGACAAAGTTGTCGGCGGATTTTTAGTGCCTGTCTATTACCGATTCTTTGTGCGATTGTTGGTGGTGCTTTGTACGGCTCACGTTTATCATTATTGGTAAGTGCCTTTGTTGGGTTTTTGTTTAACTATCTATTTTGTTGGGTGAATGTGAAAGGTTTGGCGGTGCATGACATATTATCAAACTCTTTAACCCTAAAAATTCCCAAATATCAACACGAAAGTATTTTTTCAAAACTTAAAAAATCAAAATCCAATAAGGCAAAAACCCCATGAAAAAGTGGCTATTGTGTTTGGGATTGGCACTATCTGTTAGTGCTGGTGCAACATCAAATATTAAAGAGATATTGGTAAATGCAGGGCTAACCATGCCCATTAAAGACATCCGCTCATCTATGATAGAAGGGCTTTGGCAAGTGCATTTGGATGAAGCAGAGCCATTATTTATCAGTCAAGATGGGCGTTATGTGCTACAAGGAACGCCTGAGCCTAATCCTAGCCCAAAAGTTGCCATCAGTTCATCATTAATAACATCAACTGATAAAGCAGGTAAGCCTGTATCAGATGAGTATCATCAAGCACTGCTTGCCAATATGACATCGCTTAAAAACCTAAATGCAGATACTGCCTTTTTTTATACTAACATCAAGGATCTGTTATGGGGTGTATCAGGAGTGGGTGGTGTGCCATTTTTGGTTAGTGGCGATGGTCGTTATTTTATCAATGGCGAGATTTCTGTCATTGAAAATGGGCAGTTTGCAGGTTTGGATACGGATTTTGAATGGACAAAGAACCGCCATGTTTTATCATCACTTGATGAAAAAACGCTGACCATTTACCCTGCCAACCCTCAAAAAGCGGTGATATACGTCGCCACAGACACCCAATGTCCTTATTGTCGTTTGTTTCATAAACAAATCAGTCGTTTAAATGCTCAGGGCATTACCGTGAAAGTCATCGGTTATCCTGTGTATGATGAAGCACATGAGCCCATGCGACAGATTTGGTGTGAGGCGGATAATACCAAGCGTGCCAAACTGTTATCATTGGCAATGACGGGGGTTCACCCAAAAAACACCTGCCAAACTCAAACAAATGCTTTGACAAAAAACCAAAAGATGGCCCAAGCTCTTGCACTGATAGCAACACCTGCCATTTATCGTGCTGATGGTGTGTTGTTTGAAGGGGATTTTCAAAATGGTGAGCTATTGGCGTTTTTGGGTGTGCGTTGAGTTGGCGTTGGGTCTTATGATTTGTTAAACATAAAACTGGCATTGGCAGTTGGTTTTGCTTTAAACAAAATAAAAACCAAATGAGATAATCAATGACTGCCAATGTGGCTGAGTGCTAAACTTATGATTGGCTCAACGCACATTTATTGGGTTTGTTTTTATTCTTCGCTGGTCTCAAAACGCAAACCAGATGTTTTAATTGCCCAAATCAGTTCCACAAAAGCACGGTTATTGGTCAAAGGTTCGCCATCTAGGATTAACACATAGCCTGAACCATCAATCCACAAAAACACAAAACTGGTCTTTGGCATCAGCAAGTCCACCTGCTCAAAAAATGAGACAGCTTGGTCTTTAATAATCCAGCCACGTTGCTGCTGGCGATTTAAAAAATCAAAAAAGTCTGCCGCCGCCACACTTAGTGTGTCTGCTTCTTCTTGGGTGTAGCCAACACGAGCCAAACAAAATCCTTCGTTTGAACCAATGGCGGCACGACGTGTACCCGACAAACTGGCAACCACGTAGGGCAAAAATTTATCCAAAGGCAGGTTTGGTGCAGATAAAGAGTTGTCCAAAAACTCAATCCAACCATTACCAGAGAAGTCTTCTAGCCATTCACGATAGTATTTATTTGCCCAAGTGGACACCTGTGGACAGCTTTTGGCTGAGATAATCTCTTGTAGGGCTTGCTGTTGTTCATTGGGTTTGGTGCCTGTAAAGGCTTCAAAAACCCCTGCAGGCGTTAAAATGATGTACGAGTCGTCAGTAAAATGTGCGTGCATGATGAGACCAAAATAGTTAAGCAGAAATCATATATACCAAAGAACGCACTAAGTTTTGCATTTGTTCACGTTTGCGAGCGTCCACCAAGCTAACATTGGCAGCGACATTATGATTGACCAGATAGTCGGACAGGCGTTGATGTAAATCCCAAGGTGCATTTTCACAATGTGTTACTCCAACCACCAAAGCACTGCCTTTGATGAGTGGCTGAAAGCTTTCTAAATAATAAGCAAGGTCGCCCACAGGGTCGGACTCTTCGGCGTTTAATAACAGCAAAAGCCCCAAAGCATTTTCGCTTAAAATATCCCACATAAAATCAAAACGGCGTTGCCCGGGTGTGCCATACAGTCGCACCTGCTCGCCACTTTCTAAAATCATCACTCCATAATCCATCGCCACGGTGGTGGTTTTTTTCATTTTGGCGACACCATCAGACGCAATCTCTTCGGTGGTAACCACGCCTTTATCAGATAAAGAGCGAATGGCTTCGGTTTTACCTGCACCCACAGGGCCTGCGATGATGATTTTATAGGTGCCTGCACCGATTTCTTGGTCTAACATAATGACTCCAATTGATGTGAATGTACGAGATGATGATTACTAAATTGTGCCAAATACCTGACAAAAATTGTTCAATTTCTCTAAAAAGCCAACTTTCTGAGCAGTCGCTTAAAAAAGCCTGTTTTGGTTGCTTTTGCCACACCATCATTTTTCTTTGGGGCTGTTTCTGGGATAAAGCCGCTTACGTGTTGGGGGCTGACAAGCTGTAAGCTGTCTAAATCCACCGTTTTTGAGATGATGGCAAGCAAGCATAAGCGGTTGAGTTTGCCTGTATGAGCTTCACTAAATAAGGTATATATGTCGCTTAGTGTCTTGGGAGTGGACAAACACGATGCCATGACTGCTTGGGTGTAACTTGGCAAATCCTCAATGTCGTTAAGGTTTGGCATAAACTTTAATTTTATTTGCAAGTTATGTGCCGTAGTGTTAATTTCTTCGGGTAAAATTGCTTGATACATTTGCCAAATGAGTGTATTTAGGGCGTATTTTTTGGCATCATGCTCTTGCAGTCTGTCTGTGTGTTCTTGATAAGTGGCAGTATCTAGCGGTTCAACGGTGATAGAATTGGCAAATTCATCATGACTTTTGGCAATGGTCAAGTAGTCAATAATACGAGCCACATTGGTGCTGATTAACAAGTTGCGAGTGGGGTCAATCAGTGCTTCATAACGACTGGTTTTTAGCAAAAATGGTTCATCTTGCCAAAAAAGTTGGCACAGTTGTCTGACCATGGGTAAATAATAAATGTCTTTAAAATGTTCACCCAAAACAGCATCTAAGATACTTTGTTCTTTATTGTTGGGTTTTTGTAATAAAGTATTATCTGACAAGGGTTGTTTACGGTCTGTCTCTTTGGGTTTGGGGGTTGGGATAGGTGCTGGGGTAGTAGCGACCGAAATGTCATCTAAAATCTCGTCGTTTGAGTGTTGTATCGTGTCTGCTAGGGGGCTAAACAGCTCGCCTTTATCTATCAGTTGTTGCAACACGGGTAAGATGGTGTCTTTGCTGTACGGAGACTGAATGTATATATAATGACCAAATTCTGTCAAAGCTTCTTGCCACACATCAATTGGTGTGCGTGTTGTCAGCAGGGTGGGGCGGTTTTGGGTAAAATTGAGTAGGGCTGCTTTGTGTTGGTGTTGATAGGACAGCATGCCAATGCCTCCCAGATTGATAATCAACCCTTGTGCGTCTTGGTGTTGGCTTGGAATATTTGGCAGGGCAAAACGCAAATCGGAAGTCAAATCACGTTCGATATAAACACATTGAATGTTTGTAAAATGTTGCTCAATCAAAAAGCTTAACAAATTGGCGTTTTGTTCTGAAAAACCAACAAATAAAAGTTTCATTTAAAAAAGTCTCCATCATCATGACGACTAAACAGCGTCAATCATTGAGTTATGATAAACAGTCAAGAGATATCAAATCATGTCATCACAAAGTTAGGTGATGATAAATTGGGTTGTGGCAGAGTGCGTGTATTTTAATCTTATCTGCTGATTTTTCCTAGAACAGTCATCACTTTTGCCATTTGCCCAAACATTCAAATTGTGCATTTTGTGCTAAAATTTTTTGTTTAATTTGATGATATTGGGTCATTTATTTGCCATGAACTGCTGATAAATTTGCTGTATTGACCAGATGACCTAAATGGTTGTTTGGGTGGTTTGGATTTGCCCATCAAAGGCTTTCTAAAAGTTTACGACACTGTGTCCAACGTTCATCAAAAACCCAACCTTCTTTATTTAAGCGAAACCACACCACCATAAATGCCATGCGGTCAGCACAAGCGATACAATGCTCCAAAAAATCATCTTCCATTTGGGTCAATAAGGAGCTGTTTTCAGTTTTGGTTTTAAGTAAGTTGGCGATGATGCTGTCTGCCATGTGCCACGCATGGTCGCTACTGGTGCGTAATTTGTGGGCAGGTACGTCCAAAGATGGTGTTACCAAAACGCTCCAACGAGTTGCTAAGGGGCTGATGTCCCAAACATAATCTTGTTTGTGAACGCAGTTTAAAAATGCTTGATAAATTGGTGCAGACAGTCGCTCTTTGGCTTCATCTAGGATTTGTTGCCCTTGATAGGGAGCGTCGTACCAACAACCAAAAAAATAATCCGCCAACGCTCCTTGTAGTGGCTCGCTTTCAAAAAAATTCATTGCCGTGCGAATGCGTTCTTTGTGATAAGTGATGATAGTGGGCGAGCCTAAGATACGCCGAGACATACGGCGGTACTGTTCACGCACCATAGTGGGTGTTCGCTGTAACTCAGACATGGTGTTCCTTGATGTGGTGATAAACCAGATGTGCTTGTTTGACCGTGGTGATTGGGCGTGATGGTTTTGTTTAATGAAACAAAAGCCATGTCAAGATTTTATCAGTTACCCAAAATTAACTCATTGAAATTTAATAAGATATTTTTATCAAAATGGCGTTTGACATAAAATATGGTGTTTGTATGCGGATTGGCGTGTGTTGAGCTTTATGGCGTGATTTGCAATTGGCAGTGTTTGCAAATAAAAAGTTTCGCCCCAAAATTCCCATATCTTGTTAAATTGTTCTTTGGGTGCAAATTCAAAGCTCAACACACAACGTCTATCCACTGTGTTTTGATGAATAGACATATACCAAACTGACAAAATGTGTCAATGTGTACTTAGTCTAGCAAAGTTTCCATCAGGTCAATCATAAACTCAGCTTCTTCTTCGCTGACTGCTTCAAAACCATTTGGCATACCAAGTTCACTTAGTACCGCTTGACCATCGGCATCATTTTTTAATGACAACAGCACATCACAAATGGTGTTGGCATCGCTCAAATCATCTTTGGCAAGTAGTACATGAGTGATGTCAGCAAGGTCGCTTTCAATCAGGACATTAAGCTGCATTTTGGTCAGATTAGACAGTGAGTGATAAATCTCAGCAATAAAAAACGCAGCATCTGCTTGACCTTGGGCAACCAATTTGGCGGCAGCCTGATAAGTTTCAGTAATCTCAAATTTGACATCATTTTCGGTCAAATCAACCGCTTCTAGCAGACGCAAACCAATCAGTTTGACATCACGGTTATCTGCCATGGCAATGGTTGCCCCAGCTTTTAGGTCATCTAGGGTTTTAATGTCGCCTTTGGACGATGATACGATGACCATTTCATCAGATTTGCCCACAGGACGAGCAATGGCTTTGTAGCCTTTTTCACGAATCAGTTTGGCAGCATCAAAAGGGTTGGCATAAACCAAAGCGATGTCGCCACCATCAATCATTTTGGTTTGTTCCTGAGATGAAGCGGGGGTTTCTAGGTGAACTGCTAAATTTGAGCGTTTTTGTAGTAGGGTGTTTAGGGTGTACCAACCACTAAATAGATTTGGTGGAAAATCAGGGGCGATGACAAAACGATGAGACATGATTAGTTTGCTCCTTTTAGGGCAGCATATTGTTTGCTGGCTTCTTCAATTTTACTACGTGATGGTTTGCGACGAACCGAAGTGTAGCCCACAACTTCTCCACGGCGGATATTTGGCACAACGGTGGCATAGACCCAGTAGTGTCCACCATCTTTGCACAAGTTTTTGACATAACCATGCCATTTGTTGCCAGCTTTGACAGTTGCCCAAAGGTCAGCAAAGGCTTCGCTTGGCATATCAGGGTGGCGTAAAATGTGATGGGGTTTGCCCAAAAGCTCTGGCAACAAAAGCATCATTAACGTGTGTCAAAATGCCGTTTAGGTCGGTGCTAGATACGATGAGTTTGCCATCTGGATAAGGGTGTTCAACGCCAGTATCATAGACGGTGCGTGTTGTGCCATCATGATAGCTCAGTTGGTGTTCAACGCTATCGCCACTGGGTTTTTGCATGTCGGATAATTGTGTCATGAACGAATTTCCTATTCTTGTAAATGTTAGGTCTGATGATGCCAAAACCACCAACTAAGATGATTTTGGCAACCAAGATTAAAGCAGTTTAGACAATGCCTCAGAAGCACGTTTGATGTCTAGGAAAATCAGACCTAGTTTGGCGTTAGATTTGGCAAGTACAGTCAATACCGCCTCAGAGCCTGCCGATGTCATGATGACATAGCCTTTTTCACCTTGTACCAAAACACGGTCAGTGCTACCACGACCAAGCTCGCTACCAGCACGGTCCCCCAAAGATAATAGGGCGGCACTCATCGCACCCACACGGTCTTCGTCAATACCAGTAGGCAAGGCAGAAGCAATCATCAAACCGTCTGTTGAGATAAGGGCAGAAGCTTCAACGTCAGCAGATGAGCTGTTTAGGTCTTCTAGGATTTGTTGGAACATATCGGTACGCATAATTCACCTTTTTGTGTTAGTGTAAAAACCTATTTGGTCAGATAGCCAGTCAGATGGACAATGTTTCTGACCTCCATGATTGATGGGTTGGGCACAAAGTCCATCTGTCAATCATACTGGATAAAGCAAGTTTTGTGCCGAATTTTTTTTAAAGCGTGTGATTTGTGGGTAATTTAGGATAAAAGGGGGTGTTTTGGGGTTAAAATTAATTTTTATCATTATACCTTTAAACATTTGTTGATGTCTTTGATGTGCGATTGTTGAAATTGTATCAATTTTGTTTTGTCCGTTGAGTGATTGACAGTTTTTTGGTGTGAAAAGGTGCGATGAGAGCGATTTTTGCTAAAAATTAATCTGTCCTGATTTAATGCATGGTAGCCCAAGATGAAAAATGCTAAAATAGTTATTTTTATACTAGGAATCAATCATGACTTTGACTGCTGACCAAGTTCTTTTTGAAAAAGCCAAACGCCATATTGCAGGTGGGGTAAATTCACCAGTGCGTGCTTTTGCTGGTGTGGGTGGTACGCCTGTATTTATCAGCCGTGCTGCTGGCTCAAAGATGTATGACACGACAGGGCGTGCGTATATTGATTATGTTGGTTCGTGGGGTCCGATGATTTTGGGGCATACTCACCCAAAAGTCATTGCGGCGGTCAAAGCTGCTGCCGATGATGGATTGTCCTTTGGAGCTCCCACACCCAGTGAGACGACGATGGCAGACATCATCGCTGACATTGTGCCAAGTGTGGAGCTTTTGCGTATGACCAGCTCTGGCACAGAGGCGACCATGAGTGCCATTCGTCTGGCTCGTGGCTATACAGGACGTGATAAGATTGTTAAATTTGAAGGCTGTTATCATGGGCATTCGGACAGTTTGTTGGTCAAAGCAGGCTCAGGCATGCTAGACATTGGTGAGCCAACCAGTCAAGGTGTGCCAGCCGATTTTGCCAAACACACGCTGACCTTGCCTTATAATGATGTGTCAGCTTTACAGGCGGCGTTTGAAAAATTTGGCAGTGAAATTGCTTGCGTGATTGTTGAGCCAATCGCAGGCAATATGAATATGATTATTCCTAGCCAGCATTTTCATGACACACTCCGTCAGTTATGCACAGACAATGGTGCGGTGCTGATTTTTGATGAAGTGATGACAGGTTTTCGGGTGGGACTTGGTGGGGCTCAGGCTTATTTTAACATCACGCCAGATTTGACTACCTTTGGTAAAATCATCGGTGCAGGCTTGCCTGTTGGGGCGTTTGGGGGTAAGCGTGAGATTATGGAATGCATCGCACCGCTTGGTGGCGTTTATCAAGCGGGCACACTCTCAGGTAACCCCTTGGCAATGCGAGCAGGTAAGGCGATGTTTGATGAGCTGACGGTAGAGGGCTTTTATGAGGCACTAAGTGCCAAAACCGCCAAACTGGTACAAGGCTTGCAAGCATTGGCTGACAAACATGGTGTAGATTTTGCAACCTGTCATCTTGGCGGTATGTTTGGGCTGTTTTTTGCCAAAACTTTGCCCCAAAATTTTGGTGAAGTTAGCCAAGCTGACAGCCAAAAATTTGCCAAATTTTTTCATGGCATGCTTGACCGTGGCATTTATTTGGCGCCTTCTGCGTTTGAGGCGGCATTTATGTCCATCATGCATTCTGATGAAGACATTCAAAAGACGCTTTTGGCAGCAGATGAAGTCTTTGGCGAGCTGTCAGGCACATAAACCCTTGTTATTTTTTTGAGAATAACCATATAAATGCAAGTTTAATGATTGCCGGCTGATTTGGTTGGCACACAGCATGCCTAGCATTGGGCGTGCTGATAATTGATGGTGGATATATTATGTTAGCAAAAATCATCGGTGGCGTTATTGGCACCAAAAATGAGCGTGAATTAAAACGCATGAGAAAAATCGTAGACAAAATCAATGCCTACGAACCCACCATTTCGGCACTGACCGATGATGAATTGCACCAAAAAACCACCGAATTTAAAAACCGCTACCAAGCAGGCGAAAGCCTAGACAAACTGCTGCCTGAGACCTTTGCGGTGTGTCGTGAAGCGTCCAAGCGTGTCAATGGCATGCGTCATTATGACGTGCAGCTTATCGGTGGTATCACACTCCACGAGGGCAAAATCGCCGAGATGAAAACGGGTGAGGGTAAAACTTTGATGGCGACCCTTGCCATTTATCTTAATGCCATCAGTGGCAAAGGCGTTCATGTGGTTACGGTCAATGACTACTTGGCTACCCGTGATGCTGAGTTAAACCGTCCTTTGTTTAGCTTTTTGGGGCTGACGGTTGGGGTGATTTATAGTCAGCAGCCATCTTATGAAAAGTTTGACGCTTATCGTGCCGACATCACTTATGGCACCAACAACGAGTATGGCTTTGATTATCTGCGTGATAATATGGTGTTTAGCATGGATGAAAAAAAACAGCGTCCGCTCAACTACTGTATTATTGATGAGATTGACAGTATTTTGATTGATGAGGCTCGCACGCCGCTTATCATCTCTGGGGCAGCGGAGGATTCGGCACATTTATACGCCTTGATTAACACCATCATTCCCCGCTTGATACGCTCAAAAGATGAGGAGCTTAACAAAGAAAACAAAGAAGGTGATTTTTGGATTGACGAAAAAAACCGAGCCATTGAAATCAGCGAAAAAGGCTATGAAAAAATAGAAAAGTTTTTGATAGAAGTGGGCGAGCTGGGCGAAAAAGAAAGTTTGTACAGCCCTGCTCGGTTGCCTTTATTGGCTCATGTACAAGCAGCCATCCGAGCCCATCATATTTTTGTCAAAAACATTCATTACATCGTCTCTGAGGGCGAGGTGGTGATTGTTGATGAAAACACAGGGCGTACCATGCCAGGTCGGCGTTGGAGTGATGGCTTGCACCAAGCGGTAGAAGCCAAAGAAGGCGTGGAAATCCAAGCTGAAAACCAAACGATGGCGACCACCACTTTCCAAAACTATTTTCGTTTATATGACAAACTCTCTGGCATGACTGGTACTGCTGACACCGAAGCGGCAGAGTTTAAGTCCACCTACGACCTTGATGTGGTGATTATTCCAACACACCGTCCGATTGCTCGTACTGATTTAAACGACCAGATTTTTTTGACCAAATTAGGCAAATACCAAGGCATTATCCGTGAGATTCGTGAAATCACCGCCAAAGGAGCACCTGTGCTGGTGGGAACGGCGACCATTGAAGCCAGTGAGGAGCTGTCTTATTTGCTTGACCAAGAAAACATCGCCCACAATGTCCTAAACGCCAAACAGCACGAACGAGAAGCAGAAATCATCGCTCAGGCAGGTCGCCCCAAAGCGGTAACGATTGCCACCAACATGGCAGGACGTGGTACGGATATTATTTTGGGGGGTAACTGGCAAGCCCAAGTCCCTAATTTAGATGAGCTTACGGACGAACAAAAAAAGGCACTAGAAGCAGATTGGCTCATCAAAAACGAACAAGTCAAACAAGCAGGTGGTCTGCACATCATTGGCTCAGAGCGTCATGAATCACGCCGTATTGACAACCAGCTACGTGGGCGAGCAGGGCGACAAGGCGACCCAGGTTATTCACGCTTTTTCTTGTCGCTAGAAGATGATTTGATGCGTATTTTTGCAGGCGACCGTGTGGTGGCGATGATGCGTACCATGGGTCTTAAAGAAGATGAAGCCATTGAACATAAAATGGTCTCCAAATCCATTGAAAACGCCCAAGGCAAAGTAGAAGCACGAGATTTTGATGCCCGTAAACAGCTGCTTAAATATGACGATGTCGCCAACGAACAGCGTAAAGTCATTTATGCTCAGCGTGATGATTTGCTTGGTCAAGCAGATTTACAAGACGACATTAAAGCCATGCACCATGAAGTGTACAATGCCTTGATTGACCAATTTGTGCCACCAGGTTCGGTGGATGACCAATGGAATATTGATGGCTTAGAAGATGAGATTGAAGAAGCGTTTCGTTTTTATATGCCCATCAATGACTGGCTAGATGCTGACCGCCGTTTGGACGAAGATGGACTGCGTAAAAAAATTGTGGACACCGCCATCGCTCATTATGACAATAAACGCACACAAATGGGCGAGCAAAACGCTGCTCGCTTGGAGCGTGATTTTATGCTTCGTAATCTTGACCGCCACTGGAAAGAGCATTTGACGCAAATGGACCAGTTGCGTAAAGGTATTCATTTGCGTAGTTATGCCCAAAAAAATCCCGAACAAGAATACAAACGCGAATCTTTTGAGCTGTTTCGTGCCATGCTTGGGGCGATTAAGTCAGACGTGGTGCAGGATTTGGCACGCGTGCATATCCCGACCCCAGAAGAGATGGCAGCTTTGGCAGAAGAACGCCGATTACAAGCTGAGCAGATGCAAATGCGTTTTGAACATCATCAGATGGGGCTTGAAGGCGAGCTTGATGACCAAGCCATAAGCCAAAAGCCAGCAGCTCACACGCCATCAGTGGCAATGAGTATCAGTTTGGGAGCAAGTCCATCAGGCAATCAAACCGCCACTACAAATGATGAAGATTTGGTCATTCCTGCCAATATCAGTCGTAATGCCCCATGTCCTTGTGGCAGCGGTCTAAAATATAAGCAGTGCCACGGCAAGCTCTAATAATTTTTTTAAGGTAATTTATGAACTACAAAATCATAACAACAGCCATTATTTTGGCAGCACTTGGTTTGTCAGCTTGCGACAACAAAAACACCCAAGATGTCAAAACCCAAGCACAGCCTGAACCCGAGGTGCCTATGTCTGCTGAGCCAGCCGAGCCAACTGGCGTGATGAATGCTGAACCTGTGGTCTTGGAAGCAGAATCAGAAGCGGCTGAGGCAGCTTCTACTACCGATACCGCAAGCGGTGCACCCACAAGCGGTCAGTAGTGAATTTAAAGATGGGCTTGTAAGATAGATAAGGTATGTTTAGAGCTGTTTGGTGCCAAAAATCTTATCACCAGCATCGCCAAGCCCAGGAATGATATAGCCTTGCTCATTAAGATAGCTATCCAAAGCAGCGGTAAAAATATGTACATCAGGGTGGGCATCATTGACCAGCTTGACACCTTCTGGGGCAGCAACCAGCACAAGAGCTTTGATGTTTTGACAACCATGTTTTTTGAGCATGTCAATGGTGGCGACCATGCTACCACCTGTGGCTAGCATTGGGTCTAGGATAAGGGCAGGACGTTTATCAATGTCTTTGACGAACTTTTCAAAAAATGGCACAGGTTCAAGTGTGGTCTCATCTCGCTGTAAGCCCACCACAGAAATTTTGGCGGTTGGTAGCAGGTCAAGCACGCCATCAAGCATGCCAAGCCCTGCACGCAAAATTGGCACTAGGGTAACTGTTTTACCCTTAATCTGCTCACCATCAATCTGTCCGCACCAGCCAGCCATTTTAAAGGTTTCAATCTCAAAATCACGACTGGCTTCATACGCCATGAGTCGCCCAAGCTCTTTGGTGAGTGTGCGAAATTTATAAGTGCTACAATCTTTTTCACGCATGAGTGAGAGTTTGTGGCGAACTAAGGGGTGGTTGATGACGGTGATGTTCATATGTGTGCCCTATGCAAAAATCTTGTGTATTATAGCGTTTTTTTAAGACATCTGCTAAAATAAATCATCAAATGATAATCATATTTTTATAATAAAAGGCTTGCATTTTTTAATATGTACTTTATAATTTCAGCGTTCAGCCAAATTTATCCTTAAATGCCATTAAAAATCAGTATGTTAATGGTTTAGCTTCATGTTTCTTTAATAAAAGTCCGTCTGTGTATGGGCTTTTTTTGTTGTCCAAAATTTATTCTAAGGGTGGTAAAAATGACTGACACTACCCAACCCCTGCAAAAAACCACCACAAAACAAACTAAATCTAAAAAACGCATTGCTGAGCATGGCGAGGTATTTACTGCTGAGCGTGAAGTCAATGCCATGCTAGATTTGGTTAAATTTCAATCTGAACAAATTGCCAGTACCTTTTTGGAACCTGCTTGTGGCAATGGCAATTTTTTGGTGGAAATTTTAAGCCGAAAACTTACAACCGCCTTAGCGAAATCTCAAATCAATAAAAGCCAAAAATCCCCCAAATATGCCCAATTTTATTACGAAAAAAATGCCATTCACGCCATTTCTAGTATTTATGGCATTGAGCTGTTGGCGGATAATTGTGCTGAATGTCGCAGTCGATTGTTAGATTTATTTCAAGCGCATTATCAAAGTTATTTTAAGCAAATTAACCCATTGGTAATAAAAACCGCTCAATTTTTGTTATCAAAAAATATCGTCAATGGCAATGCCTTAACCCTAAAAGATTTAAATGACAAACCAATTCTATTTAGTGAATGGAAATTTATCAGCGACACACTCATTCAAAGGCGTGATTATATTTATGAGAATTTGGTAGAAAAAACCGACAATCAATTAAGCGACAACCAAGGATTTATTCCAAAAAATATCCAAGATTACCCACCCATTCATTATCTAAAATTAAGCGAGCAATAAATGGACAGCGCCAAATTTCAGATAAATAGTAATATCACCAAAGACTTAGATAAATTAAATCAAGGTCAATTATCGCTATTTGAGCAGAGTTATAATCCTGATGTATTGGACTGTTTATCCAGTCTATCCAACGATGAAGTATTTACCTCGCCAAAACTTGCCAATTTAATGCTGGATTTATTGCCAAATGATATTTGGTCAAATCCAAAGGCGACATTCTTGGATCCTGTGTCAAAATCAGGTGTATTCTTGCGTGAAATTGTCAAACGATTGGATAAAGGCTTAGAAAATCAAATCCCTGATAAACAAACTCGCATTAATCACATTCTAAAAAATCAAGTGTTTGGCATTGCCATCACGCAGCTCACCGCTTTATTGTCTCGCCGTAGTGTCTATTGTGCCAAAGTTGCTAATTCGCCGTTTTCTATCTGTGATGAATTTGATAATGAGATGGGAAATATCATTTTTGGACAAGTTCATCATCAATTTAAAGACGGCAAATGCACAGAATGCGGTGCTAGCCAAGAGGTTTTTGGTTATAGAGATGGCTTAGAAAATCATGCCTACGCCTTTATCCATACCAATAAAGACAAGATATTTACGGAGTTAGAAAAAGTGAAATTTGATGTCATTATTGGTAATCCGCCTTATCAATTAGATGACGGTGGGGCAGGGGCAAGTGCCAAACCCATTTATCATTTGTTTATAGAACAAGCCAAAAAATTAAACCCCAATTATCTGATTATGATTACGCCAAGCCGATGGTTTACTGGTGGTAAAGGGCTTGATAAATTTCGGGATAATATGCTAAATGATAAACGTATTGCTCAAATTCACGATTTTCCTAATTCCAAAGATTGTTTTGATAATGTAGAAATTAAAGGCGGGGTAAATTATTTTTTATGGGATGCCAAACATAATGATGATTGTGAGGTATTTACTTATGAAAATGGAAACTGTGTTTCACAACTAAAAAGACCATTAAAAGAGCAAGGTTTAAATGTTCTAATTCGCTATAACCAAGCTATTAAGATTTTGAATAAAGTTAGGAAATTTAATGAACCAAGTTTTAATGAGATTATTAGTGGTGCAAAGCCGTTTGGTTTAAGAACTTACTTTAAAGGCAATAGCAAGCCTTATAAAAATAAATCAGATAATGTTATGCTTTATCAAAATGGCGGAATAGGCTACATTAGTAGAGCAGATATCCTTAAAAAAACAGAATGGATTTTAAGACATAAGGTGATTGTACCTTATGCCATAGGAACAGGAGATGGAAAAACAGATAGGGTTAATCCAATTTATGCGGGGATAAATACAGCTTGTACAGAAACTTATTTGGTCATTGGACCTTTTGAAAATGAAGAAATTTGTAATAATGTGATGGGCTATATCAACACTAAATTTTTACATTTTATGCTAACCTTAAAGAAAAATACACAGCATGCTACAAGGGGAGCTTATCAATTTGTACCTATGCAAGACTTTACCCAATCTTGGACAGATGAAAAATTGTATCAAAAATATGGCTTAACCAAAGATGAGATTGAATTTATTGAAACTATGATACGCCCAATGGATGGCGACAGCGATAAATCCAAAAAATCACACACCAAAAAATCAAAACAAGATAAATTAGCATTGGAGAATGATGATGAGTGAAATAATTAGAATTGAGAGTATTTCAGATTTTGTCAACGCTTTATCAGAGTTGGGGGAGTGTAATAAGGAGAAATCACGATTTTTTCATGGACATTCTAATGCTTGTTATCAACTTATGCCAAGTATTTATCGTCAAAAATATTTAATAGATAAGAGTGAAGAAGAAAAGAAAGAAAAATCCTTGCGTAAACAAATCCAAGAAAAGCTCATCAAATTTGCCACACGCATTCCGGTTTTTATGTATCTAAGCGATTATCGTGAACACAGCCTAAAAGATGTTATTCAAGAGTTGGAACCTGAGCTATTTACCAAGGTAACAGGACTATCGCAAGCAGATTTTTCTTTGCTTGTGTCGCTAAATGTCTTTGATGAAGGCGTGATGAATGATGCAGTATATAAGTTTAAACGCTATGAAGATGCTAGCTTAGAGTATACAGGTATTCATAAAAAAGAAGCTTATATTGGATTGTATAATACAGTAATTATGTGCTAAGTTGGGGTTTTTTGACATAATGGAGATAACGTGGTAATTTCCCTCTAAAAACCAACCACTTACAAAATATCTCCAAAACCCCCTTTACAATCCTATTTTATCAGGTATAATACCCACCACTC